>NZ_JAUSXF010000001.1:3952651-4611427 GCF_030816475.1 Arthrobacter pascens
CCGCTGTAGCATCCCAGCTGCAGAACCTTGTCGTCGACAGCCAGGACGTCAACGACTTCCTGAGCGAACTCTGCGACTACGCTGCCCGCGCTATCTCTGGTTCCATGGAGCTTCCTGTTGTCTGCGCGGTCACGCTGAGCCGGCGCCGCAGAACGACCACCGCTGCCTGGAGCGATCCGCAGGCGCGCCTGATGGACGAGATCCAACAGAACTTTGGCGACGGGCCCTGCCTCCACGCCATGCACACCGGCACAACCGTGCTGGTGCCGGACACGCGGAAGGACACCCTCTGGCCGGAATACAGCGAGGCTATTGCAGAAATGGGGCAGCTCAGTGTGCTCGCCGTTCCCCTCACACTCGATGAGGACGCCAAAGCGGCTTTGAACATTTTCGCGCCCATTGAGAATGCGTTCGATACGGACGCCCTTGAGAGCGCTGAACGCTTTGCGGCGAACGCCCAGAGCGCACTCCGCCTGGCGGTGCGTGTGGCCACCGGCCAGCAGCTGGCCGCGGATCTCAGGGCAGCAATGGAATCCCGGACTGCCATCGACCTCGCCGCAGGAATCATCATGGGCCAGAACAGGTGCTCGCAGGAAGAGGCTCTGGCCATTCTGGTCAAGGCTTCCAGCGGCCGGAACCAGAAGCTGCGGGTAGTGGCGGAGCAGATCGTGGCGGCGATCTCGTCAGAGGGCCCTCCAGTTACCCATTTCGACTAGAACGCCCTCCTGGAACGCCCACCGGCTGAACCCGAAGGACCCGATAAGAACTTGAGGATCACGCCTCGGGCCAGTCGACATACTGCTCGTATCCCTCGTGCTGGCGGAGGTAGCCGGAAATAAAGGGGCAGTGAGGGATGATCCGTTTCCCCGACGCCACAACGTCATCCAGGGCGAAGTGGGCCAGCACCTTGCCCAGCCCCTGACCCTTGAATTCCTCAGCGGTCTCCGTATGGCTGAAATCCACATGACCGGGCTTGTCCTGGAAGTAGGACCGCACGGCCACCTTCCCGCCCACCCGCAGCTCATAACAGTGCTGGGCATCATTCCTGGCTAGTGAGACGTCCGGGTTGAACCTGTCTTCTGCGGAAATAATGTTCTCAGTCATGGTTCGACACTGGCACTAGTTGGCCCCGCTGGCAATGCCCCGCCCGCGGAGCCTCCCACTGTCCCTCCAGGAGCCCCGCGCGCCTGCCCGCCGGCCCGCTGGATCGGTGCCGGCGGCCGAACCGGTATCCGCTCGGGTATCCGGCCCAGAAGCAGGACAGCCAGCATGAAGCAGGCCGCACCGCCGCCCAGCAGCCCCAGCGTAAGGCCGTTGAAGGCAGCGTCCGCCACCGGAATGAAGACGACGACGGCGGCCGTCACCACCACAATGGCGGGCCGATTGCGGGTGTGTCCGGACGCCGTCGGACGTTCCTCAAGCCGTCCGAACAGGGCGAGGACGGGAAGCAGCAGGCCAACCACGCCCAACAGGACCAGGGGACGCGCCCACCACCAGGCGGCAGTGCCGGCGGCCGGTTTCGCGATGTCTGTGAGCAGCAGGAGCCCGGACATTGCCACCAGCAGGGGAAGATGCCACAGGTAAACGGTCATCGAGCGGCGTCCGGCAACCGCCACAATGGCTCGGACCCAGCGCACCGCGGAAACCCAGCCGAGTCCGGGACGGAACAGTTGAAGGACAGCGGCCTGGGAAACGGCGAGCAGGAGCAGGCAGAGGTTGGGCGGGTTGAGGTTGACCAGCATGTTTCCGGAGTACAGGCCGAGCCCCGCGACGGCTCCCAAAAGCAGGTTCGCCCCGACTACCAGCGCCACGAGGGCAGCGCGGGAAAGCCGGGAAAAATGGCCGTCCGCCATAAGGAAGCCCAGCTGCTGTACCGTGCACCAGAGGAACACCAGGTTCGCATAGGCGAGTAGCGGAACAGTACCGCGCAGGCAATCGACGGTCATCACCAGTGCCGCCAGGGCTGCGAACGTCAGCCAGGGGGCGCGGGCGTGGAACCGCGCCAGCAGCGGAATGTTCAGCTGGGCGGCGAGGTAGGCCGCCAGGAACCACAACGGCATCCCGGCCCCGGTGGCCATGAGCTGCACCACCTGGCGGTCGACGCCCAGGAGGAGCGCCGCCCAGAGTCCGGAAAACATGCAGGCCAGCAGCGCCGCGGCCGGGCGGACCAGCCGCAGGAGCCGGGCCTGGGCGAACTCAACGCCGGTGCCGCCGCCGGACTTCAGCCGCCGCCAGGACTGCAGGCCCGTGGTGCCGCCGGTGACAAAAAACAGCGGCATAATCATGAAGATCCAGATCACAGGCTCAAACCAGTCCTGATCCCCGAGGGTATTTTCCGTGCTGACGGTGCCGTCCTCATGCAAAACCGGGCTCACCATCATGCAGTGAGCCACCACCACCAGCGCCAGGCAGAAGAAGCGGACCAGGTCGATGACCAGATCACGCTCCACTGGCCCGCGCTCCGGGGCGGGCCCCTGCTCTTCAACATCACTCACGTGCGGATCCCTACAAGCGCCGGACGTTGCTGTTAACCCTATTGTCCGCCCGTTATCCGCCCGCCAGGCGCCGTCGGAGCGAAAGCCGGTGCAGGATGCGAAGCCGCTCAACCAACGCGGGGTCACTTTCGGCCCATCCCGAGAGGGATATTGGGCCATAAGTGACCCCGCGTTGCTGTGTTAGAGGGCAACCGCCAGGATCCCCAGTACGACGGCGAGCAGCGGCGTGGCGCCCTGGGTGGCGGCAGCCCTGAGGTACTTCTTACCGCTCAGGGCCAGCACCAGTGCCGCGAGCAGCATGGACCCGCAGCAAGTGAAGATCAATGTCCAGCCCGCTATGGAGGCCGCAGACCCTTCGGACGTCAACGCCACGCAGCCGACGCCGATGAACGCCCCAATGGCAAGGAACAGATTGTAGAAACCTTGGTTGTAAGCCAAGGACCTGGTGGTCTCGGCGTCGGCTTGGGAATCCAGCCCGAAGCGCTTCCAGGTGGCAGGCCTGGTCCACGTCAGCGACTCCATAGTGAAGATGTACACGTGGAGGGCAGCAGCGATGAAGGCAAAAAGAAGGGAGGCCAGGATCATGGCTTGATCCTAGCCCCCCTTCCGGCGATGCTGCCGGACGCGTCAGCGCATGAGCGTGGCCAGCGTGGCGGCGGCGAACTCCCTGGCCGATCCGCTCCAATGACCCAGCAGGCCCTGGAGGTTCTCGCCGTCGGCCCGGTGCGCCGGCAGCTGCTCCTGCAGTGTGGACAGGACCCCGGTGCGTAGCTCCGTGTTGAAGTTGACCTTGCCGACGTTCATGGCAGCGGCCCTCACCAATTCGTCAGCCGGAATGCCTGACGCGCCATGGAGGACAAGGGGCACATGCGTGCGCACGGCAATATCCTGGAGCACGTCCCAGCGGAGCTGCGGCTCGCCCTGGTACTTGCCGTGCACGTTCCCCACAGCGACGGCCAGCAGATCAGCGCCTGTCCGGCTCACGAAGTCCTCCACTTGCGATGCGTCGGTCAGGCCCGCCGCGGGGACGCCGGCCTGGTCCGCCCCGAAGGCGCGGTCCTCGTCCCCTGCCAGTCCGCCCAGTTCCGCTTCAATCACGATCCCGGCGTAGCCCTTTGCCTCCAGCAGCGAGCGCGCCTCCCTGACCAGGGCGATGTTGTCTTCGTACGGAAGGTACGAGCCATCGGCGAGGACAGAATCCGCCCCCGCCGCGACGGCGTCGGCCATGACCCCGACATCGGACGCATGGTCCAGCTGCACCGCTACCGGAACGGAGGCGCCGTCCGCCAGTCCACGGAGCGCGGCGATAAGTCGCAGTCCGTGGACGGTGGCTGCGGTTTTCGGAGCCACCAGCAGGATCACGCCCCGGCCAGCCTGCTCCGCCGCGGCCACAACGGCCAGCGCGGTAGTGAAGTCGTAGCAGGTGAACGCAGGAACTGCGGAGCCTTGTTGCAGGGCGGAGGTGACCAGCTGGTCCAGTCGGGTGCGCATCAGACGCCGAGTCCTCCTACCAGGATCCAGGCCAGGTAGGTCAGGATGAACCCGGCAAGTCCGAGGATCGTAGTGAGCACGGTCCAGGTCCGGAGTCCGTCGGACACGGTGAGTCCGTAGTATCGCACCACGACCCAGAAACCGGCGTCGGTCACGTGGGACAGGCCGAGTGAACCAAAGCCGATGGCGATCACGATCACGGCGATCTGGGCCGGAGTGTATCCGCCGTTGGCCACGGCCGCCGAGAGCAGGCCGGTGGTGGTGACGATCGCAACGGTGGCGGAACCCTGGGCTGCGCGGAGGGCGAGGGAAATGATGAAGGCGAGCAGGAGAAGGGGCACGCCCAAGGTGTCAAGGGTGTCGGAAAGGGCCGCACCGATGCCGGAGACCTGGAGGACGCCGCCAAACACGCCGCCCGCGGCGACCACCATCAGGATGGAGGCGATGGGAGGCAGGGCGCCTTCGAAGATCTCGCCGGTGTCCTTGAGGGACCAGTTGCGCCGGACGGCCAGCAGGAAGAAGGACAGGCCGACGGCGACGAGGAGGGCCAGAAAGGGATTCCCGACGAAGGCGGCAACGCCGTAGAGCGGGTCCTTCTTGTCAATGAGGAGCGTGCCTGTGGTGCCCAGCAGGATCTGGACGATCGGGGCGGCGATGAGGAAGATGATCAGGCCCGGACGGGGCGGCGCTACGGCGTTGTGGCCTGGGCCGACGTGACCGGCGCGGATCAGGGAGTCGGAGCCGAACTCGTCCACCTGGGCCCTGACGCTGGGCAGGAGATCGTACTCTTTGCGGTTCATGATGCTGGCAACCCAGTAGGAGAGGAAACCCAGAGGGACACAGATGATCAGGGAGATCATGGCGATCAGTCCGATATCGGCACCGAGCACGCCGGCGCCGGCAACAATGCCGGGGTGCGGCGGAACGGCCACGTGGATGGCGAGCATGATGCCGGCCATGGGCAGGCCGAACTTGACCGGGTTCACGTTGGCGATCTTGGAGAAGGCGTACACGATCGGCACGAGCACGATGATGCCGACTTCGAAGAACACGGGGATGGCCACCAGGAAGCCGACAGCGGTGAGGGCCACGGCGACCCGTTTGGCGCCCAGCTTTTCGGTGAAGTGTGCCGCCAGGGACTGGACGCCGCCGGAGACTTCGATCATCCGGCCAAGGATGGCTCCCAGCGCGATGAGCAGGGCAACCTTGCCCATGGTGCCGCCCACGCCGGTGGAAACCACGGTGAAGACGTCCTTGAGCGGGATCTGCGCGGCCACAGCCACGAGGATGCTCACGGTCAGGAGGGCCACGAAGGCCTGGACCTTGAAACGGATGATCATGAGCAGCAGCAAAGCGACGCCTGCTGCAGCGATGGTGAGCAGCAGCGGAGTTCCCAGTTCCACAGCCGGTTTGATGACGGGGGCGTCGGCCGCCCCCACCATCAGCGTGTTTATCAGGGGGTTCATTAAGGTGTCTCCTTTGACATGCCAGTCTCTCAGAAGACGGGCACGCGGGCGCTGGATATTTTGAAGGGGAATGCGGAGGTACGGCGATGCCGGAGGGGGACCGCCGTCGTCGTACCTCCCGAACGGGAGAAATCAGAATGGAGAATTCAGCGGGGAGAATTCAGACGGGAGAATTCGGGCTGGAGAATTAAGGCGTGCGCTTCGTGGGCGCAACCACCTTAATGACGGCGGAGTCATCTGCGGCGGCGAGACCCTGGGCCTGGCCCAGGAGGTATAGCTGCTCTGCCGCGGCGGCAACGGGGGCGGCGAGGCCGGCGGCCCGGGTGGCCTTTCCGACGATGCCCATGTCCTTGACGAAGATATCCAGGCGGCTGAGCACTTCGGCGCCCTCCTCGGTGTAGGCCTCAAGGATGCGGGGGCCTCGGTTCGAGAGCATAAAGGAACCTGCGGCGCCGGCTTCCAGCGCGGCCAGGGTCTTGGCCTGGTCCAGGCCCAGCGCGTCAGCGAGGGCCATGGCTTCGGCCGCTGCGGCGATGTGGATGCCGCAGAGGAGCTGGTTGACGGTCTTGAGTGCCTGCCCGTCGCCGGGCTTGTCGCCCACCACGGTCAGTGTGGAGGCGAGCAGTTCCAGGACAGGGCCGGCCTTTTCCCGGGCCTCGGGAGATGCGCCCACAACGATCAGCAGGTCACCTTCGCCGGCACGCTTGGGGCCGCCGGAGAGGGGCGCGTCAACGAGTTCCACGCCATATTCCGCCAGCCGTTCAACAGTGGCCGGGATGGCTTCGGTGCCCACTGTGCTGCCGAGGATCACGACGGCGCCCGGCTCAAGCACGGAGCCAACGCCGCTCTCGCCGAAGAGGACATCGTTGAGCTGTTCGCCGTTACGGACGGCAAGCAGCAGGGCGTCTGCCCCCTTGGAGGCTTCCCGGGCGGAAGCAAAGGTGTGGATCCCGGCGTCCGCGGCGAGCTTCAGGCGCGGTTCGGCGATGTCGTAGCCGTTCACGGTGAGCTGGCTGGCCAGGCGGGTGGCCATGGGCAGGCCCATGGCGCCTAGTCCCAGGACGGCGACGGTGTAGTTGCTGGTCATGATGTTCTCCATTGAATGTGTGCGGCAGGTAGGTCGGTTTAGAAGGTGTTGCTGAGTTTGCGCGTGACCTGGGCCAGGGATTCGTCGTCGCCCACGTTGCCCGCGAACACGATGTACGGAATCCCCTTGGCTGGACCGTCCACGGGCTCCCAGAGGGAGACGATGCCCGGCAGCATGGGGCCGCGGACAATGGCGTGCCGGATTTCCAGGCCGTGCGCGGCCACGTCCGAGGAGGTGATGCCGCCCTTGGCAATGACAAACCGGGGCGGGAACGTTTTCAGCGTGCGGTTCACGACGGCCACGACGGCGGCGGACACCGTGCGTGCTATCCGCAGGCTTTCGGCCGGGTCTTCGGTCTTGATGAGCAGACGGCTGGTATGGAGGATGACGTCGCCGCCGTGGAGCGCGTCCACCACGGTATCCACTATGTGGCCGAGGTAATCCCCGGCGCTGTCTGTCCCGGTTTCGGCGGCAAGGAGTTTCCCGGCGTCGATCTCGACGATACGGGCCGCACTATGCTGCTCCGTCAGCGCTTTGAGCTGCCGGGTAGTGACGCCCACGTGGGAGCCCACCACGATCAGGCCGCCGGCGGTGGAGGGAGTGTAACCGGCGTAGGCTTCGGCGCCGCTGAGTTCATTACGGATCTCCTGGCCGATCCGGGCGCGAACAAACGGCGGTCCTACGCGGTACAGGAGCTTCTTGCCGCGGCGTTCGGCTTCCGCCAGGCCAAGTGCCAGCGCGCGCAGATCGTTCTCGGTGACGATGTCCGCCACGATCGGCGTGGAGTTGGTGGCGGCGTCAAGCGCATCGGCGACGGCGTTGGCAGTGATCTGTGGATCAGTGGAGGCGCGAATGACGTTGAGGTCCAGCACAATCACGGAATCGGCGCCGTAGCGTCCCCCCGACTTCTCCTCCACATACTTGGCCATCTCGGAGTTGGCGAAGCCGAAGCTGGCGTCCTTGGCGAATTCGGTATCTGCCACCGGGTTGAGGCTGCCCGCATCCGGACCGGAGCCGCGCATGTAGTGCACGCCGCCGATCGTTACCCGGCCGGCGTCCGGGAAGGCCGGGACGAGGACAACGCCGTCGGTCTGTTCTCCGCTGACCTCGGCCACGGTGGCGGCGATAACGTCCGGCTCCAGCGGGTAGTGGCCGCGAAGGGTGGAGTCACTGCGGCTGACAAAGCCCAGCCGGAGGGCACCGTTCCCTGAGCCGATATCCTGCGCAGTCCCGGCGGCGGCCAAGGCGTTGCGGACCACTTCCCGGTTCCGGGCGGCCGCTTCTGCGGGATCCAGGCTGCGGGTGTTGGTCAGAACGTAGACGGCCGGCTTGGCCTGGCCAAACGCCCAGATGAAGTCCTCAACGTCCCACCGGGTGAGCACGGGCAGGTCGGAGACGGACTGGGTACCCGTGGGGTCGTCGTCGAGCACTACCAGCATCCGGGGAGAGGCGGTACCGGCTGCGGCGAGGCTCTCGGCCACGAGAGTGGCAGGGATCTGTATCTCGGCCGGGAAGGCGGCCAGGATTTCTGCTTCAAGAGTCACTGTGCACTCCGTTGTGTATCGAATCTAGTAAAAAAGGTAACTGTAAGATGTCTGACATCTAACATTTAGGAATAGTGTGGCACACCACACTATTGGGCGCAAGTAGACTTGTCAGACATATCTCGACATGCGCGCTGAAGGGGGAAGATGGCACGGAAATCACTGGTCGGAGTAGTTGCGGACGAGCTTTTGGACCGGATCATTGCGGGGGAATTCCCGCCGGGAGCCAGCGTGCCGGGGGAACTTGAGCTGAGCGCCAAGCATGAGGTGAGCCGGATGACGGTACGGGAGGCCATGAAGACCCTCGAAGCGCAGCGGATCCTCAGCGTGGAGCGCGGCAGGGGGACATTCGTGAACCCGCTGAACCGGTGGGCCTCACTGGAGGCTGTGCTGCGTGCCGCGTCCGAGGGCAAGAATGAGGCGGACGCGTCCGTGCAGCTCATCGAACTCCGCCGGATGCTTGAGACGGGCGCCTGCGAGCTGGCCGCCGGCCGGATCGGCGAGGCGGATGTCCAGGCGCTTTTCGAGTGCGTGGCGGCGATGCGCGCAGCCCACGAGGTTAACGACGTTCCCGCGTTTGTGGAGGCCGACCTTGCATTCCATGACCTGATCCTGCATGCCTCCGAGAACGTGTTTGTCGCCGTGCTCTTCGAACCGCTGCACCGCGTCCTGGAGAAGCGCCGCGCCGAGACGTCAGCCGTGCCCGAGATCCAGGTCCACGCCATCGGGCATCACCAGAACATCGCGGAGGCCCTGGAATCCCGGGACCCCTCCCGTTCCCGTGAAGCCATGGACGCCCATATGCAGCAGACTCTCGACGACCTCAAGAACCTGGTGCTCGGCGCCCACAAGGGGTAGGTACCCGCACTCAGCAGGCCGTGCGTTCATCACACCCGCCGCTTCAGGTCGTGGGGCCGGAGGTCTGGCCAGGTCCCGGAAGTCCTACTAGTCTTCAAGAACGGCCCGCAACCGGGGACTCGAAGGCGATCACGAGGAGCGAAGTTGTCCAACCATACGTACAGCATTTCTGAAATTGTCGGAACGTCCGAAGAAGGTGTCGACGCGGCAGTCCGGAACGGGATCGCTGAGGCCGCCAAGACCCTGCGCAACCTTGACTGGTTCGAGGTCAAGGAAGTCCGCGGCCACCTTGCCGACGGAAAGATCGCCGACTGGCAGGTGACAATCAAGATTGGTTTCCGCCTGGAACGCTGACCCCGCGCCCTGATCTGACAATGATGGCCGCGCCCCTCCGGGGGCACGGCCATCATTTTTCCGTACGTGCGGCGTCTTTAGTTGAGGGAGACAAGGCCTGCGGTTCGACGGCGCCAAACCGCGGGCACGCCGTCGAACGCGGGGAATACCTGCCCCTCAAAGAAGGACTCCACCACTTGGGGATCGGATTCGGGACTCCACAGCCCTGAGACAGGGCAATGGGAACCCGTGGTACTTGCAGGGCCGGCGGCAGAGACCTGGCGTTCCTTCAACAGCGCGATGCGTTTCATCTTTGAGACCATCCTTGGCAGAAAAAAGTGTGTGCCTCCAGCCTAGGAAAGCGCGTCGCACTTCCCAATGGGCTGGTGGACAGAATCGTTGCGGACGGCTGGCCACTTGCACAGCTGCACAGCAAAACAATCATGGAGGCCGGTGGGGCGCCCGGCGGGTTGCGCCACCATTGCGCCGTTGGGGATGACTCGTTGTATCTGGTCGGTGTGTGGGAGTCAGAGGAACTGCTCAGGACACGCTTTGCCAGTGCCGAGTTCCCCAGTGCCGAGTTCCAAAGAATCCTCTCAGAAGCCGGCTTCCCTTCCATCGAGGACGCGGAGATCACAGTCCTGCAGCTGCATGCGATCGAGCCGCCCCTATGAGTGCCGGGTAGGACAGCCGGGCAGGCCGCCCCACAGCCGCCCCTGTAGGAATTCTTCCGTCATCACTCCCGTCCGCGCAGTTTTTGCCAAGGAAGTTGAAGGGTTGCGCAGGGTTTGCCGAGGTTTGGGACAGACCCCTGTCCGCCAGCCTTCCCCTTTGCCACCATGGTCCAGGGGCACCTGCTTTTCAGCAGGAAGGGACCAGGAAAGGGGCGCACCATGAATCATCAATTTGTCGTCCGGGTCCTAGCCACCCTCACCATCGTCCTGGGCATCAACTACATTCTCTGGCGCTGGCTGTTCTCGGTGAACTGGTCTGCGGCGTGGATCAGCGTTCCGCTGGCAATGGTCGAAACCTACAGTTTGATTGACGCCTTCCTCTTCGGCGTCACCATGTGGCGGCTCCGGGTGCGGGAAGTCCCTCCGGCTCCGGCCGAAGGACTGAGCGTGGACGTCTTCATCACCACGTACAACGAGCCCGTCGACCTCGTCATGACAACAGCCATCGCTGCCCGGCGCATCAGCTACCCGCATAAGACCTGGATCCTCGACGACGGGGCCCGCCCGGCCATGAAGGGGGCCGCGGAAGCAGCCGGCATCGGTTACATCACCCGCTCCCCCGACTGGGATAACCTCCCCCGGCACGCGAAAGCGGGAAACCTCAATAATGCCCTCGCGGCGACGCAGGGCGAGTTTCTTCTCATCCTTGACGCTGACCAGATCCCGGAACCGGGAATCGTCCATAGCATGCTGGGCCACTTCAACAACGAAAAGGTCGCCCTGGTTCAAACGCCCCAATGGTTCTCGAATGTCGCCGACGACGACATCCTGGGAAGCCAGGCGCCACTGTTCTATGGCCCGATCCAACAGGGCAAGGACGGGTGGAACGCGGCGTTCTTCTGCGGCTCCAATGCCATGATCCGGCGAGAGGCCCTGATGCAGATCGGCATCACCGGCTACGTCAACGGCGTCACGGCCACTGTGAAGCAAGCTTTGAAGGGCGCTGACAAAGTCATCGCCAGGGCCCGCACAGAGCACCGGACGGCCGGAGATCATGTGATCCTTGCGCTCGAGGACATCGGCGCGGCGGTGCGCGGCGCGCGCCAGGAACTGAAACAGGACCAGTCGGTCGCTAACATCACGTACGGCTTCCAGCGGAGGGTTGACCTGGCCGCGCGGAGCATCGTCATGGCGGATATAGCCTCGCTCACGGCCGATCTGGACGAGATCGAGCGGATGCAAGGCAACGGGACCGGTGTCCGGTACAACGACGAGGCCGCCATTGACCGCCTGGCCAGGCGCGACTGGTCACCCATCGGGGCCATGGGCTCGCTCCGCGGCCTGGTCCGTGACCTGGACGTCGATCGGCCGCAGGAGGCCCTGCCGGTCATGCCCATGGCCACAAACTCAGTCACGGAAGACATGGCCACTTGCATGCGCCTGCACGCTGCGGGCTGGGAGAGCGTGTACCACCACGAAATACTCGCCAAGGGCCTGGCTCCGGAGGACCTCCGGACGATGCTGACCCAGCGCCTGAGGTGGGCCCAAGGCACCATGCAGGTCTTCCTGCGTGAGAACCCGCTCCTCCAGCGCGGGCTCAGTGCCGGGCAGCGCCTGATGTACTTCTCGACAATGTGGAGCTACCTGTCGGGGTTCGCTGCGGTGGTCTATATCGCCGCCCCCATCATTTTCCTGTGCTTCGGCGTAATGCCCGTGGATGCTTTCAGTAGTGACTTTTTCGCCCGGCTGATACCTTTCCTGATCGTTAATCAGGTCCTGTTTTTCGTAGCGGCACGGGGCAGGAAAACGTGGCGCGGCCAGCAGTACAGCCTTGCGCTCTTCCCCGTCTGGATCAAGGCGTGCACGACGGCGGCCGGCAACGTCCTGTTCGGCCGCGACCTGGGGTTCGCCGTCACCCCTAAAACCCGGCAAAAAGGCGGCCCGCCCTGGTCCCTGATCCGGGCCCAGCTGGCCGCCATAGCAGCCCTCGTGCTGGCCGCAGTCCTCGGACTGGTGCGAATGTTCACGGGATTGGGAGCTCCGGCGGGAACGCTCGTCAACGTGGCGTGGGTCATTTACGATCTGCTGATCCTCAGCGTGATAATCCGGGCCGCGCTCTACAAGGGATTCACGCCAAACGGCTGAACATCCTCAGCCGGCGGGCACCACCTGAGCCGGCGGGCACATCCTCAGCTGTCGGGCGCGGCCGGCGGGACTGCTTCAGCGGAGAACAGCTGCTGTTCCGGCCGGGCATCTGCTCCAAGGCTGCCCAGCAGCGCCAGGGCATCCGCGGAGGGTGAACCCGGCTTGGCGGAATAGACCCGGAAGGCCTGGTCCGGGTCGTCGGGGAGGACAAAGTTCTCAAAATTCAGTTCCAGGTCGCCGACGGCGGGATGGTGGAGCCGGACGCTGCCAGCGGACCGCGTCGCCACCCTGTGTCCTGCCCACCATTGGCGAAAGTGCTCGCTCCGTACGGCGAGTTCACCCACCAACTGGTTGGCCTGCGCATCATTGGGGTGCCGTCCCACGTCGACCCGGAGCGCGCCGGCGGCATCCGCAGCAATAGTTTTCCAGTCCCTGAAGAGCTCCCGGGCCCGGGGATCCAGGATCAGCCAGCGCGTGAGATTGCGTTCCGGGGCCGGGAGCGCCAGGAAATCCGTGAACAGAAGGGAAGCCATCCGGTTGCCCGCCAGGACGTCCGTGCGCCGGCCCAGGACCAGCGCGGGGACGTCCCCCACTGCCTCCAGAAGGTGGCGGAGGGCGGGGCGCACGGACTGGGCAGTGCCGGGAGGACGCGTCGTGGCGGCGCAGTTTTCCAGTAGGTCCATCATGTGAGCGTGTTCGCTGACATCCAGTCGGAGCGCCCGGGACACGGAATCCAGCACCGCCCGCGACGGATGGATATTCCTTCCCTGTTCCAGTCGGATGTAGTAGTCAGTGCTCACGCCGGCCAGCCGGGCAACTTCCTCACGCCGCAGCCCCGGAACCCTGCGGGTGCCGGCAGTGCCCTCCGCTCCTGCGTCCTCGGGACTCAACCGTGACCGCATGGCTTTCAGGAATTTTCCGAACTCGGCGCTCTGACCCATGCAGCCCATTCTGCCGGGTTTCCGTCGGCTTTGGTGGCCCTTTTCCATCACGAGGGTAGGACTGGCAATCCTAGGAAAAACAGGAACAGGCTCAACTGCTGACTCCGGCAGCAAAAGTGCATAGGCTCAGGACAGAGCCTTTCCGAAAGCGCTTTCTCATGCAGCGTTTTCTCATGCAGGAGGGCACGTGCACGCACGTGCAGGAAGTCCCCAGCATCTACCAGCCGCGAGCAAGGAGCCACACACCATGTCAGAGCTGACACTGAACAACGGAGTCATCATTCCCCAACTGGGCTTTGGCGTTTTCCAGGTCCCGCCGGAAGACACCCAGCGGATCGTCGAGGACGCACTGGCCGCTGGCTACCGCCACATCGACACGGCCGCGGCCTATCGTAACGAGGCCGGGGTCGGGGCTGCCATCGCTGCCTCCGGGATCCCGCGCGCAGAAATCTTCGTGACCACCAAGCTCCGCAACGGCGAGCAGGGCCGGGCACAGGAAGCGTTCCAGAACAGCCGCAAGGCGCTGGGCGCGGACTTCGTGGACCTGTACCTGATTCACTGGCCGGTCCCTTCGCAGGGCCTGTACGTCCAGGCGTGGAAGGAGCTGGAACGCCTGTATGCCAACAATCAGATCCGCGCCATTGGGGTTTCGAACTTCCTCTCCCAGCATCTGGACAGCCTGCTGGAATCCGCGGAAGTCGTGCCGGCGGTGAACCAGATCGAACTGCACCCGAGCTACCAGCAGGCTGAATTGACGGCAAAGTGCCGCTCCCTGGACATCGCGGTGGAGGCCTACAGCCCGCTGGGACAAGGCGGCGACCTCAACGGAAGTGCTGTCACTGCCATCGCCCGCGCCCACAACGCCACGACAGCCCAGGTGGTTCTCGCCTGGCATCTGGCTGCCGGGAACATCGTCATCCCCAAGTCGGCCGATCCATCCCGGCTACGGGAGAATTTCGCCGCGTCATCCCTCACGCTGACAGACGACGAACTCGCGTCCATCACCGCGCTGGAGTCAGGGGCGCGCATCGGTTCGGATCCCGCCGTCGCCTCCTTCAGCCAGCTTTAATCCGCCTCGACCCAAAGGACTGAATCCCATGCAGTACACCCATCTTGGCCGTTCCGGCCTCAAGGTTTCCCGCCTCTGCCTTGGCACCATGAACTTTGGCCCGCAGACGGAGGAAGCTGATGCCCACTCCATCATGGACTCAGCGCTGGACTCGGGTATCAACTTCTTCGACACCGCCAATGTTTATGGCGGCACGGGGCACCGCGGCTGGACGGAAGAGATCATCGGCCGCTGGTTCGCTCAGGGCGGCGAGCGCCGGGAACGCACTGTTCTGGCCACCAAGCTGTACGGAACAATGAGCGACCGGCCCAATGAGTCCAAGCTCTCCGCGCTGAACATCCGCCGGGCCCTGGACGCGAGCCTCAAGCGTCTGCAAACGGATTACATAGACATTTACCAGTTCCACCACATCGACCGGGACACTCCGTGGGACGAAATCTGGCAGGCGATCGAAGTCGCTGTGCAGCAGGGCAAAATCCTCTATTCCGGCAGCAGCAACTTTGCCGGCTGGCACATTGCCCAGGCCCAGGAGGCAGCCCGACGCCGCAATTACACTGGCCTGGTTAGCGAGCAGTCCATTTACAACCTGTTCCGCCGCGAGGTGGAGCTTGAAGTCATTCCGGCCGCCCGGCAGTACGGGCTGGGGCTCATTCCCTGGTCGCCGCTCCAGGGCGGGCTGCTGGGCGGAGTGTTGAAGAAGGAACGCCAAGGAGTCCGGCGCAGTGAGGGACGGGCCCTGGAGACGCTCAAGAAGCACCAGGAACAGATCCGGCAGTACGAGGACTTTGCCGACGACCTGGGCCACGAACCCGGCGACATCGCCCTCGCCTGGCTGCTTCACCAGCCCGCAGTCACCGCACCTATCGTCGGGCCGCGCACCCAGGAACAGCTCGACGCCGCCATCCGCGCTTTGGACGTCACGCTCGACGCCGATGCCCTCAAGCGGCTCGACGACATCTTCCCGGGACACCGCACAGCGCCGGAAGACTACGCGTGGTAACCACGCTCTTGCCTGAAGCCGATACGGTGGCGCCGAGGAACATCCTGTTCGTCGGCGGCACCGGGGTCATCAGCGCGGCGGCGGCGGAACGTGCCGTCGCGCTGGGGCACCGGCTGACTATCCTGAACAGGGGCAAGTCAACGGGCAGGCCGGTGCCGGAGGGGGCCGAAGTCCTGCAGGCGGATGTGCGCGACGCTTCAGCCGTGCAGGAGGTGCTCGGCGCAAGGGAGTTCGACGCCGTCGCGGACTTTATTGCCTTCACTCCGGACCATGCCCGGGCCAGTTTGGAACTGTTCCGCGGCAGGGTCGGACAGTACGTGTTCATCAGTTCCGCTTCCGCCTACCAAAAGCCGCCTGCCCGGTTGCCCGTCGTCGAGTCCACTCCCTTGAAGAACCCGTTTTGGCAGTACTCACGCGACAAGATCGCCTGCGAGGAGTTGCTGTTCGGGGCGTACCGCTCGGAAGATTTCCCGCTCACTGTTGTGCGGCCCTCGCACACGTACGACCGGACCAAGATTGCGATGGTGGGCGGCTGGACGGACATCCACCGGATGCGCGCCGGGCTGCCGGTGATAGTGCACGGCGATGGAACGTCGCTCTGGACCCTGACCCACAGCCGGGATTTTGCCAAGGCCTTCGTGGGGCTCCTGGGACGGCCCCAGGCGGTGGGCGAGAGCTACACCATCACCTCCGACGAGTACCTTCCGTGGAACCAAATCTACGGACTCTTCGCGCGGGCAGCCGGAGTTCCGGAGCCCGAGCTGGTCCATGTGGCTTCGGAGACCATTGCAGCGCACAGTGACGAACTGGGGCCGAACCTGCTGGGTGACAGGTCTCATTCAGTAGTCTTCGACAACTCCAAAATCAAGTCCCTGGTGCCGGATTACAGGGCCACCATCCCGTTCGCTGACGGTGCCCGGGAGATCGTCGACTGGCATGACAACCATCCCGGGCTGCAGGTCGTGGACCAGCTGTTCATGGAGCTGAGCGACCGGCTGGTGGCCTGGGCACGCAGGCCTCTCTGACCGATATGAGGACTGATATTCAGCGCGTTTTAAGGGCCACGACCGCCGGATCCGGGAGACACTGTTCAAATGACACTCGCACCGCTCATCAAACTCAATGACGGACACACCATCCCACAAGTGGGTCTTGGCACCTGGCCGCTGGATGACGATCAGGTGGCTACCGCCGTCGTCCATGCAGTGGAGGCCGGATACCGGCACATCGATACCGCAGTGAAGTACGGCAACGAGGAAGGGGTGGGCAACGGCATCCGCGCCAGCGGCGTGGACCGCGGCGAGCTGTTCGTCACTACCAAACTGGACGGCCAGTTCCAGGGCCAGGACAGGGCCCTGGAAGGGCTGGAGGGCTCCCTGAAACGGCTGAAACTGGACTACGTGGATCTGTTGCTGATCCACTGGCCGCTCCCCCAGCGGGACGACTATGTCTCCACCTGGAAGACGTTTGAGCGGCTGCAGCAAGAAGGAAAAGCAAAGTCCATCGGCGTCTCCAACTTCAAGCCGGCGCACCTTGAGCGGTTGATGGCCGAATGTGAAGTCGTGCCGGCGGTAAACCAGATCCAGCTCAGCCCGGCCATCACCCGGGTAGCAGAACGTGAGTTCCACGCAAGGCACGGCATCGTGACCGAGTCATACAGCCCTCTCGGCGGCCCGGGCGCCGGCCTGCTGGACGCTCCCGTCCTTGCCCAGCTCGGCGAAAAATACGGCAAAACGCCCGGTCAACTGGTACTGCGGTGGCATATCCAGCAAGGAATTGTGACCATTCCAAAGTCGGGCAACCCGGACCGGATGGCGGAGAACCTGGACATCTTCGATTTCGCCCTGGACTCGCAGGATCTAGCGGAAATTGCCATCCTCGAAGAGGCTCCGGACGCCGGCATCGATTCGGACGTGACCGGGCACTAAACCTCTCCTGCTTACCGCCGCATCCGGAATGCCGGGTGGCAAAAATAAAGTAAGCATGATTACTATTGAGGCGGAAGGACGAAGCGCACCCGGGATCCGGGTGCCTCCTTTAGAAGGAAGAGGGAACGACAAATGGGTTTTTTTGCATTTCTGATTCTGGGCCTTATTGCTGGAGCGATCGCTAAGGCGATCCTTCCTGGTCGGCAGGGTGGCGGCATTTTCATCACCTTGCTGCTGGGCGTTGTGGGAGCGTTCCTCGGCGGCTGGATCGGCGGACTGATCTTCGGCACCGGGCTGCAGGAGTTCTTTTCGCTCCAGACCTGGCTGCTCGCGATCGGCGGCTCGATCATCGTGCTGCTTGTCTACGGCATGATCACCAGGCGGAGCGTCCGGAGCTAACTGCGGCACTCGGCCAGGAAACCGGCCCGGGGGCACAATCCCTGGGCCGGTTTCCCATCTCCCGGCCGTATGGCCGGGCTTGAAACCTTCTCACAGAGCAGGAGTTCACCATGAAATCAAAACTTCTTTTGGGCGTTGGAATCGCAGCAGGCTACGTCCTGGGATCCCGGTCCGGCCGGGCTGCGTATGACAAACTCAAGGCCCGGGCTGCCAGCATCTGGGACAGCAAGCCTGTCCAGGACAAGGTTGCCGCGGCCACCGAGGTGATCAAGGAAAAGGCCCCGGAGGTAGCGGACCAGCTCGGTGAAGCGGCCCGCCGGGCAGGCACCGTGATCGGCTCCGCCATTCACCATGACGACTTGGCCGGGGACAGCAAGACAGGTAACGGCAAGACCAGCAGGGCGGAGACGTCCGACGCCGGCGCTACCGTGAGTGCCTCAGGTACCGGAGCTGGAGCTGGAAGTTTCGGTGCCGGCACCGGTGACCACATTCCTGCCCACAGCACCCATCCCGAAACCGCCAACCTCGGCACGTCGGGTGAAAGCGGAGCAGCTTCCGCCGGAGCCACGGGTGCGGATCCCCTAAGGGACGGATCGCAGGGTCCGTAAAGGGATTTTTCGGCGAATGCCCAGTCCCGACCGATCATTCGCCGACCATCTGCACTGAACTGAACGACCTTGCTGGCCGTCGCGATCCTTGGGGGACGCGGCGGCCAGCGTCGTTCCGGCGGCAATCGAGCCACCCGGCTAACGTGCGATCGGTGTCGCTATCTTGCTGTAGAAGTCATGAATGTCTGCGGACAATACCGCCGGCGATTCATGAGCCGCATAATGGCCATGATCAGGGTAGACAACCCAGGACGCTATGTTGCTGTGGTCCCGTTGGGCAAAGCGCCGGATCGACTGGAAATCCCTTCCGCCTGCGGCGAGCGCTATGGGCACGGTGGTCGGCTCTTCGGGACGTTGCAGTGATTTGGCCATCTCGTAGTAGAACCGGACTGACGAGGCCATCGTTCGCGTGAACCAGTAGACGGCGACGTTCCCGACAATGAAATCGTCATCCAGGTCGTCGCCGAAAAGCTGGCTGTTCCAGCCCAGAAGACCTGCCGGGCTGTCGGCCAGGGCGTGCGCCAGCGTCTGTGGCGACTGGGACTGCAGCTGGTTGAAGGCCCCCATATTCTGCCAGAACCAGTTCAAGTGCTGGATGGCAGCTTCTTCCTCGGGCGTCATATCTGCAAGTTCTTCGGGATCTCCCGTGGGAAAGGAGAACAGCTGCGTGACGTGGACGCCAACGACGTGGGCCGGGTCCAGCCTCCCGACTTCCGGGGAAATGATGGACCCGCCGTCGTTCCCGACCGCCCCGTAGCGTTCGTAGCCAAGCCGGGACATGAGCTCCACCCATGCCCTGGCTACTCGATACTGGTCCCAGCCGCGCTCTGTAGTGGGCCCGGAGAAGCCAAAGCCGGGCGTCGACGGAACCACCACGTCATAGCCGTCGGCCACAAGCGGCTCGATGATGTCCAGATATTCGGCAATCGAACCAGGCCAGCCGTGGGTCAGGATGAGTCCGGTTGCGTCCGGCCTGCCGCTGCGCACATGCAGGAAATGGATGTTCTGGCCATCGATTTTCGTGATGAACTGCGGAAAAGCGTTCAGCCTGGCCTCGAAGGCACGCCAGTCGAAGCGATGGCGCCAGTGCGCAACGAGCCGCTGGACCCGTTCTACAGAGGTTCCGTAGACCTCCCCCGAGCCGGGGATCTGGTCAACCCACAGGGTTCGATCCAACCTCGCATGAAGATCGTCGAGTTCCGATTGGGGAATGTTCACCCGGAACGGACTCACGGTACTGTCGCTGACCTGTACTTCTGCTGTCTTGCCCATACCTGCTGCTCTCCTTCGCGGACGGATTCCGGTCAATCGGAACGGCTTATTCCGTTCTGATACCAGAATAGCGGAACGAAGCATTCCGTTCAAGTGGTATTGTTGATTCATGAGCAGTTCTCTAAAAGACCCCGTACAACCCCCGCCACATGAGCCTCCCCGTGGCCTGAATGGTCGGCGCGCACAGGCAGCCCGGAACGATCACTCCATCCTGGCCGCGGCGAGGACTGTCTTCCTGCAGAGCCCGCAGGCGCCGGTTGCTGCTGTTGCGAAAGAAGCAGGCGTTGGCATTTCCGCCTTGTACCGCCGCTATCCGGGCAAGGAGCAGCTCCTCCAAAAGCTGTGCGCAGACGGGCTCAGGACGTTCATCTCAATTGCCGAACAGTATTCGGACGGCCAACCGGATCCTTTCACCGCACTCAAGGACTTTGTTCGGGGAATTGTGGATGCGGACGTCCACGCCCTGACAGTCAAGCTCGCAGGTACGTTCACTCCGACGCCCGAACTTGGCGAGCTCTCAGTGCGCGCCGACCTTCTGATGAAGTCGATATTTCAGAGAGCCTTCGACGGAGGTATGTTGCGCGCGGATGCTGACGCCAATGACGTCCCGATGATTTTTGAACAACTCACTGCCATCCGTCTGCTTGACGAGGCGCGTACCGTGGCCCTGCGCCACCGCTACCTGGACCTCATCATGGACGGGATGCGCTCAAATCCAACCTTCGGAACGCTCTCAGCACCCGCACCAAGTGGCATGGAGCTCGGGGAACGTTGGGCAGTCCCTCAGTCCGCCTGAGTGCCTGAGTGCCTGAGTGCCTGAGTGTCTCTCAGGGTAGTCTGTGGTCATGGTGCGTGGTCTTGCCAACATCGGGGCTGAGAGCGTCTTGCTCGTCGGAGCAGGTCGAGCCATTTTGATGCAGATCGCGAATCCTGCTGTAGGCCACGGCGTGGCCGAGCACAGCAGGTTCGCCGAGGATCCCCTCGACAGGCTTCAGGCAACGATGACCTACGTTTATGCAGTGGTTTACGGCACAGAGGAGCAGCGGGCCGCCGCCCGTCGCAGGGTCAATCGCGCCCATGCTCCGGTTCGACGTGAGGCGGATTCAGGCTCCCAGGGATATAGCGCCTTCGACGCGCAGTCGCAGCTCTGGGTCGTTGCGACCCTGTATGACACTGCCGTGACTGTCTACGAAAGAATCTATGGCGAGCTGGACGAGGAGACAGCTGACCGCGTGTATCAGGACTACGCGCGAATCGGGACGACTCTGCAGGTCCCACCGCAACTATGGCCGGCCGACCGTGCTGCCTTCGCGGCATACTGGGCCGAGTCCCTTCAAATGCTTGAGACTGACGCCGTGACGCTGAGCGTTGCCCGGAATCTGCTTCATCCCCCGAGCGGGCCTCTCTGGCTTCGCCTGATCATGCCGCCAGCCCGTTTCATCACCGCGGGACTGCTGCCCGACGAGCTGCGTGAGGGCTTTGGATTGCGATGGAGCTCGCGTCACCGCCGCCATTTTGACCGCACCATGCGCACGGTCGGGATGGTCTACCGTCCGCTGCCGCAGCGGGTCCGGCACTGGTTCAAGAACTACTACCTCGCTCAGCTTGAGAGAGCCTAAGCTTCACTCCAACACCATCCCCGCCATTCACGAGAAGGGCACAAAGATGAGCGATCCCGGCAACAGGCCAACACCTCCGCCCGGCTGGCATCCCGATCCGGCAGGGTCAGGACGGCTCCGCTGGTGGGATGGCGTCAGGTGGACAGATCAGGTCAGTGGACCATATTCGCCGGGACATCCGCCCGGACAGCAAATGCCCGGCTATCCCTACCCGCCCGTCCTCGAGCGGCCCCGGATCAGCCCCGAAACGCCGGTCTACAACCCGATGATCTGGATCATCACACTTCTGCCGCTGCTCTCGTTGGTCCCCTTGCTTGTCTGGAATCCGCAGTTCCGCATCATCTACATCGGCGGCCGGGGCAGACCCACCGTGGATCCCGCCTCGGTCTTCACGCCGGAGTATTTACTGCTCGTGTTTTCCGGATTCCTCGTATACGGCGTCTCGGTGCTGCTGGCTTATTTCGACAGAGAGCGGCTCAAGCGCGACGGCGTGGTCAGGCCGTTCCATTGGGCTTGGAGCTTCCTCAGCGGCACGGTGTATGTCATTGGCCGCTCAGTGATTGTCCATAAAGTTGCACCGGGACGCGGGCTGGTGCCCATCTGGATACTGATCGGAGTCATTGTTCTCTCCATCGTCGTGTCGACTATCAAAATGTCCGCGCTGATGTCGTCGATGATGTCGTCCATTCCGAGCTGAGCAAGCCGAATTCGGCTTCGGGACCAGCCTGCAGGCTCTCCTCGCCTAACGGGGCACGTTATTGATGCTCCTATAGCTGTCAATGTTCGTTGAGCCAGTGTTCGTAGCGTTGGTGGAAGAGGTCGTCGCGGGTGTGCCCCCGTTCGAGCCGGGACAGTGCGGAGGGCCAGACGTGGAGGTTGTCCGCTGCGGCCTGGAGGGTGATGTTCTTGGTTTTGCGCAGTGCCCGGAGGGCTCCTGCGTCCGGTGCCGGTTGCGGATGGAGGAGCTGGTTATAGATTTCACGGGCGATGTAGCGTTTGAGGCAGCGCATGATTTCCTTGGTGCTTTTGCCTTCGCCCCGCCGTCTGACGACATATGTTTTCGTGCGGGTGTCGCTCATCATCCGGACCAGAGCGACGTGGTGGACGGCTTTGTTGGCCTGCCGGTCGCCGCCGCGGCTGAGCCGGTGCCGGCTGGTCTTTCCTGAGGATGCGGGGATCGGTGCAACGCCGACGAGGGCCGCGAATTGGGCTTCGGTCCCGACCCGTTCGGGGTTGTCTCCCACGGTGACCAGCAGCTGGCTGGCCACGTCTGTGCCAACCCCGTGCAGGTCACGGAGCATGGGTGCGTGGATGGTGAGGATCGCGTCGAGTTCGGCATCGATCAGCGCCAATTCCTGATGCAGTGCCCGGTAGCGGACCGCGAGGCGTTTGAGCGCGGTGGCGGTGGCGTTTAAAAGGTTCTGATATGTCCCCTGCCGGGCGGGTCTTCTCCAGCGCGGCCATCATCGCGGCGCTGGTCAGGCCACGGTATTTGGCGCGCAGCGCCTCGGGGGCGGAGACGAGGAAGCTCTGGACCTGGTTCATGACCGCGACCCGCGCCCGCATCGCCGTGGACCTCTCGGCCCGCAGGACGCGCAGGGCTTCCACGGCTCCGTCCCGGGCTTTGGGTGTGGCGGTGCCTCGGCCGGCCAACGCGGACTCGGCGGCCTGGTAGGCATCCAGCGGATCCGACTTCCCTTTCAGCCGGCGCCCCTGCCGGTTTGGGCGCATGACCTCCAAGACCTCGATGCCCTCTTTGGTCAGGACACGGGAGAGCTCGGCGCCGTAGCTGCCGGTGCCTTCGACTCCGGCGGCGAGGACCTGTCCGAAGCCGGTGATGAACGCGATAATCTTTTGGTAGCCGGACCCAACGGCCAGGAATTCCTTATCGGCGACATGGACGCCGGTTTCGGTGATGACGGCGACGTGATGCGTATCGGCGTGGGTGTCGATCCCGACGATGACTTTCCGGTGCTCGTTTGCCATGATGAAACTGGCCCTACCTTCCGTTGCGTGCGGTGGGACATAAAGGGCACGCCGGCCGGGTGGGCAGACAAAGACGGTAATGGGATTCCACTGAACAGGCTCCTATGAGGTCATGTCCACCTGGCCGCCGCGTTTTACTGCAGCTGTGCTGCGGCGGACAGATCATTTAGAAGACAAACCCTTCGGGCGTCAGTCGTACCCAGAGTCACACCGCAACACAGCCACTTCCATCATTACCGTCGTACCCCTTTGGCAGAGTATTCCTTATGGAAGCCATGGGGGATCAGCTTGCTGGGTACGGCGGTACAACCGCTTTGCTGACGCGTGCTTCCGGTGGCTTTGAGCATTCTTCGGCGTCCGACGGCGGTTCAGGCACCAGAACGTTCGACGGCGGTTCAGCGGCCGGCAGTCCGGCCCGGCTTCGCGCCGTGCCGGTGGTGGAGGCTGTCCCGCTTGTGCAGGCGGTCGCGCTCGTGCACGCCGCCGCCGTCGCCACAGCTGATGATCTGGCAATGGCCGATTATGTCCAGGCTGCGGATTTCGCCGGGCTTGTCGAGGAACTCTCCCGGACCGTTGACTACTTCCAGGTCCTCGCCGCCGGCGCCGTGGACCGCACCCGGACCCGGGCGATCGCGGCCGCCAGCACCCGGCATACGCACACAGCGGCCAACACGACCGGCCGAGACGGCGGGACCTGCCCGGTCGCCGAGACCAACGCGGAATGGCCGGCCACCGAAAGCAACCTCAGGCCCGTGCCGAACTCCCCGGCCGATGACGGATGCAGGAATACCGCCGAATTCCTGCGCATCAGGCTCCGGATCGGCATCACCGAAGCCCGACGCCGCCTACGCCTGGCCCAACAGACCCTGCCCGCCACCACCCTCACCGGAAACACCACACCCCCAGCCCTGGAACGCCTCGCCGCAGCACTCACCCCCACGGGTCACTGGCTCTCCGACAGCAGCGTAGATCACCCCAACCTCATGATCGAAGCCACCGCCCCCGCTGTCTCCTCCCGGGCCGGGACCATCATCAGCACCACCCTGGACCGCCTCCAACACCACACCACCACCGAAACCCTCACCCGGATCGAAGAACACCTCACCCGCACCGCCGCGACCGCCGACCCCGACTTCCTCATCCGCGTCGCCCGCCGCTGGGCCGACACCATCGACGCCGACGGCACCGAACCCAACGAAGAAGCCCTCCGCCACACCCAAGGCGCCTTCATCCGCAAACCCCGCCACGGCCTCCACCACCTCGAAATCTTCGCCACCACCGACCAATACGAACACCTCCTCACCGTCATGAACACCGCCACCAACCCCCGCACCCACACAGAACCAACCACCGCAGGCACAGGCACAGGGACCGGGACAGACGGCAACGCAAGCCCCGCACACGACCGGCAGGAAGCCGGGCCCGACCTGGACCAGCGGACCAGATCCCAGAAACAACTCGACGGCATCATCACCGCCATCAAAGCCGCACTCACCACCAACACCCTGCCCACCACCGGCGGCAACCGCCCCCAAATCCTCGCCACCATCAACTACCAAGACCTCCTCCCCCACCCCAACCACACCCCGCCAGGCAGGGGTACGGACACACGCACAGGCCCAGATACGGGTGCGGGTACAGGCACCGGGAACTTCACCTTCACCGGACCCGTCGCCGCCACCACCCTGCGCAAAACCGCCTGCGACGCCGACATCATCCCCGCACTCCTGGGCACCCACAGCGAAATCCTGGACCTCGGCCGCGCCACCCGCCTCTTCACACCCACCCAACGCCTCGCCCTCACCGCCCGCGACCAAGGCTGCACCTTCCCCCAATGCACCATCCCCGCCCCCTGGTGCGAAGCCCACCACATCACCTACTGGTCCCACCAAGGACCCACCAACACCGACAACGGCACCCTCCTCTGCCCACACCACCACCACCTCATCCACAAAGAACAATGGACCATCCAAATCCAAACCGGCATCCCCTGGTTCATCCCCCCACCCCACATCGACCCCACCCAAAAACCCCAACAAAACCACTACTTCAAACCCCCAACACCCCACGAATAACGCGGGCGGCGAACAACGGGGCAGCGAATAGAAGGGGCCGCGCCTGGCAGGTCCGCCCCCGATAACCCTTCAGGGGCGCGAGGCACATCCTCCGCCCCGGGATGGTGGGCACAGAGTTCAGGCTGGGTACAGAGTCTTGGTCGGGTACTGCTGCAACCGTCGAGAACAGCTACTAACTGGGCCCAGCACAGCTACAAACACCTGGGCCCATAGGTGTAGGCCGGGCACAGCTGCAAACAGTTCCAGCACAACGGTGCGGGTGGGCACAGCTGCAAACAGTTCCAGCACAACGGTGCGGGTGGGCACAGCAGTAGGGGCTGCGCAGAGCAGCATTGATTGTGCGGAGCAGATGAGTAGAGGCTTTAGGATTCCGCGCAAGGAAGGGTAGGTCCGGCCGCACAAACGGCCATCTTCAGCAGGAGGGTCAGAGCTTAGGTGGCCTGTGCACGCAGACCAATAACCACAGTGCCGTCCAGCTCCTCGGAGTGGACGATCCTGATCGAAAACCCGGCAGCAGCCATGATCGAGGCCGTTCCCTCCGCCTGCCGTTCGCTGGTTTCGATGAGCAAATATCCACCGGGAGCAAGCCAGTCAGGAGCGCCTGCAGCGATCCGCCGGTGGAAAGTAAGACCGTCCGCGCCGCCGTCGAGCGATATACGGGACTCGTGCTCCCGGGCTTCATGGGGCATCATGCTGATCGCTTCAGTGGGGACGTAAGGCGCATTGACCGCCAGAAGTCCCACCTTGCCCAGGAGTCGCGGAGGCAGCGGCTCATAGAGGTCTCCCTCGTACACCTGCCCTCCGGCCTCGTCCACGTTCCTGCGCGCGCACTTAACTGCTATCGGATCGATATCCGCAGCATGCAGTTCGATCCCGCCAACCCGCCGGGCCAGGGCAGCACCTACTGCGCCGGACCCGCAACAAAGGTCCACCACGACGTGTGCCAATGGACGGCGGCCGCCAGGGTTCCCCCGCAGGAGTGCGGCAGCCTCGTCGACCACTAGCTCTGTCCGGCGGCGCGGAACGAACACCCCGGAGTCAACAGCAACCCGAAGTCCGCCGAAATCTGCCCAGCCAATGATGTGCTCAAGAGGGTAGCCGGCAACCCGGCGTTCAAGGAATCCCAGGAGTTCGGCAGGATCGGCCGCGGAGTCCAAAAGGAGGTGCGCCTCGTCTTCGGCGAAGACACAGCCCGCGGCACGAAGACTGGCAACCGTGTCGGAAAATACGGTGCTGGAAAATACGCTTGCGGAAAATACGGCGTTCGTAGAGTTGGAACGCAATTCAGGAGTTGGCACGGGACCGCCTTTCGGTGAGCCGATGGGAACTCCTCGCGTCACCCGGGCCTGACGGCCCTCTGGCAGGATGCGGGAGTACCGGGAACTGATCGAGCAGTGATGGGACCCACCTCCTTCTGCCATAGCTGGAAAACTCCATGCTAGTCGAAGCCCCAATCCGAACGCGCGGACGCATTCATTGGCAGGATAGGAGCCATGACATCCTCTGAACAGCACCAACTGATCTGGACGGGCACCTACACGCCGGACGGCGGTGGTCGGGCGGAGGGGATCGGCGCAATCTCGTCGGCTCCGGACGGGACGCTGACATGGCTGGGCACAGCGGTGAAGGCCAGTTCGCCGTCGTTCGTTGCGGTGCACCCTACTTTACCCGTGGTTTACGGGGTGGGCGAGCAGGCCCAGACGGTCCAGGCTTATCGCCGGGCCGGTGAATTCGGTCTGGAAGCGCTGGGAGATGCAGAGAACGCCGGCGAGGCTGCATGCCACGTCGCGGTGGATCCGCTGGCCCGCTTCATCACCGTGGCCTGCTGGGGAGACGGCCAGGTTTTGCTTTACGAGCTGGACCACGACGGCGGGATGACAGGTCGGTTCCCGGCCGCGCCCTCGGTTGATCCGCACGGCAGCATGAGCCCCGGCGCTCCCCGGCAAAGCCGCGCCCACGCCAGCCTGATGCTGTCCGACGGGCGGGTCATGACCAGCGATCTGGGCCATGACACGCTGCGGGTCTGGCGATATGCCCCAGGGGCAGGGCTCATTGCGGACCATGAGGTGGCTCTCCCGTTCGGCAGCGGCCCACGCCATCTGGTGCAGCATGCCAGCGGGAGCGTTTTTGTGGTCTCCGAATACTCGGTCGAAGTCTTCGTGGTCAGGCCGGAGGCCGGGACCTTCGAGCTGATCAGCCGCGGTACGGCAACTTCCGGTGGCAGCGGTCCGGACGATTCGGCCGCGGAGATCTGCCTGAGCCAGGACGGGAACCACGCCTACGTCGGAATACGGGGCTCCAACCTCATCAGCGTCCTCCATGCATCCCCTGACGGCACTGCACTCTCGCCGATAAAGGACTTTCCCAGCGGAGGCGACTGGCCCCGCCACCACCTGGTCCGCGGCCAATGGCTCCATGTGGCGCATGAGCGTTCGGATGACATTGCCACGTTCGGTTTGGACCCGGCCAGCGGGCTACTCGGACCCCTGGTTCAGACTCTCCGCACCCCGTCGCCCACGGCCCTGGTGCTTGCCGGCTAGCTCTCCGCGGGGTTTACTCAAAAGACTGGAGAAATTAGCTGCAAGCGCTTACTGTTGTGACCTGGTTCACAGCCCGCCGCTCTTGAAACGCTGCCGGCCAGTACCTGCACAGCAAAGCCGCTACCAGGAAGGTCTCTCCTGCCGTGAATTCCCGCACCCCTCGAGGCGCTACCCCACGCCTCAAATCCTCGCCGCAAGCCCGCGCATCCCAGGTCCACAAGTCACGTTGGCGGACCGGAACCGGCCTCCTGGCAACCGCTGTCGCCGTCTCAGTGGCGGTATTGCCTGCCCAGGCCGCACCCCGTCCCAAAACCCCCCGGACCGCCGTCGGCTTCCCACTCCCTTCGCAGCCCCGTAACAGACGAGAACTTCTACTTTGTGATGGCAGACCGCTTCAGCAACGGGAACACGTCCAACGACGACGGCGGTTTAGGCCCTGATCCCATGGTGTCCGGGTTCGACCCCACCAGGAAGGGCTTCTATAACGGGGGCGATCTGTCCGGCCTGCTGGACAGAATCGACTACATCCAGGGCCTGGGTACCACCTCCATCTGGCTGACCCCGAGCTTCAAGAACAAGGCGGTGCAGCCCGAGGACAAATCGGCCGGTTACCACGGCTACTGGGTCACGGACTTCACCCAAATCGATCCCCACCTGGGCTCGAACGAGGAACTCAAAGCCCTCATCGATAAGGCTCACTCCCGCGGCATGAAGGTGTACTTCGACATCATCACCAACCACACGGCCGATGTGATCGGCTATCAGGAAGGCGCCCGGAAGCCGTACGTCTCCAAAGATGCCGATCCCTACAAAACGGCCGCCGGCAAAAACTTCGATGACCGGGATTTCGCCGGATCCGAGGATTTCCCCGCATTGGACGCCGCATCATCCTTTCCCTACGTTCCCCTCCTCGATCCGGGCGAAGAGAACCTGAAGGTCCCGGCCTGGCTGAATGACCCGACGCTGTACCACAACCGCGGCGACACCACCTTCGTGGGCGAGGACTCCTCATACGGCGACTTCTTCGGCCTGGACGACCTCTTCACGGAACAGCCCAAGGTGGTGGCCGGAATGGAGGATATCTACAAATCATGGATCAGGGACTTCGGAGTGGACGGCTTCCGCATCGACACCATGAAGCATGTAAACAATGAATTCTGGCAGGCCTTCGGACCCGACGTCCTGGGCTACGCCAAAGAACTGGGCAAGGACGAGTTCTTTATGTTCGGCGAAGTTTTTGACACCAGCAAGAGCTTCACGTCCCAATTCACCACACGGAACCAGATGCAGGCAGTCCTGGACTTCCCGTTCCAGGACGCCGCCCGCGGCTTCGCCTCCAAGGGCCAGGACACCCGCTCCCTGGCGTCCTTCTTTGCCGGTGACGACTGGTACACCGACGCCGATTCGAACGTCTACCAGCTGCCCACCTTCCTGGGGAACCACGACATGGGCCGCATCGGCAGCTTTATCGCGGCGGACAACCCCGGAGCAACCGACGCAGAGAAGGTGGCCCGCGACCAGCTGGCCCACGAACTGATGTACTTCTCACGCGGGAATCCCGTGGTCTACTACGGCGATGAACAGGGCTTCACCGGACCCGGCGGAGACCAGGACGCCCGGCAGACGCTCTTCGCAAGCAAGGTGCCGGAGTACCTCGACGACGACCTTCTGGGCACGGACGCCACGCACGCCGTCGACAATTTCAACCCTGGCCACCCGCTGTACGGGAAGATCAGTGAGCTCGCCGCCCTGACGAAGGAACACCCCGCACTGCGCGACGGCGCCCACCAGCACCGCTATGCCACGGAGGGCCCCGGCATCTACGCCTTCTCCCGGACCGGCGCTGAGGACCAGCGCGAGTACGTGGTTGCCCTGAACAACAGCGAACAGGAGCAGGCAGCCGAGATTCCGACGTACATCGAGAAGCGCAACTACACGCTCATCTATGGTGAGGGAGCCGGCGAAATCAAAACGTCCGATGAGGGCACCCTCGCCGTCAGCGTTCCTCCGCTTTCCGCGGTGGTGTATGAATCATCAGGCCGCATCCCGCGCTCCCCGGCGGCGCCCGCCGTCGTCCTCCAGGAACCTGTCCCTGCCGCCGAAGACAACGGCCGGGTCCAGGTGAAGGCCGACGTCGGAGGCAGTTCGTTCTACGAGGTCACCTTCGAGGCGAAGACAGCAGAAGGCAGCTGGCAGCCGATCGGCACAGACGACACCGCCCCGTACCAGGTGTTCCACGACGTCGCAGCCCTGGATCCCGGCACGTCGCTGGAATACCGCGCCACCGTCCTGGATAACGGTGGCCACACGGCTACCAGCTTGTCCCGGGCGGCCGTTGTACCGGCGCCGATACTGACCCTGCAGAAACCTGTTGAGGGCAGCAGTGTTGAAGGTTCGGTGGAGCTCAGCGCCACCGCAGATCCCGAGAAAGCCAGCCACACAGTGTCCTTTGAACGCAGCGTGGACGGCGGCCGATGGACGGCCGTTGGCTCCGACGATTCATCCCCCGTGTACTCCGTGAGGGATGATTTGTCGCCCCTGGACCTCCCGGACGGTACCAAGGTGCAGTACCGCGCCATCATGAGCGGCACCGGGTTCAACGTGACCAGCGAACCGCGGAGCGTGACAGTCGGCGAGGCGCCGCAGCCCCATTCGGTGACCGTTGCCGGGACCCTCAATACGAACATGGGCTGCGCTGGGTGGGATCCGGCGTGCCCGAAGGCCATGATGGCACTGGACCCGGCGGACGATATCTGGCGGCTCACCGTGGATCTGCCCGCTGGCCAGTACTCCTACAAGGCCGCATTGAACGGCGGCTGGGATGAGAACTACGGGGCAAATGGCGTGCCCAACGGAGATAACCTGGTGCTGGACCATCCAGGAGGACCGGTCACCTTCCGGTACGACAACACCTCGCACCTGGTGACCGCCGTCTACCCTTCCCAACAGCCGCAGGCCGTAGCAGTTGCCGGAAGCCTGGGGGTGCCGCTTGGCTGCACCGCGGACTGGCTGCCTGACTGCGATGAGGCGCAGCTGGCGCTTGATCCGGCGGACCTGGTGTGGAAGCTGTCCGTGCCGGACCTGGAGGCCGGGACGTACGAATTCAAGGCCGCACTGGACCGCTCCTGGAACGTCAACTACGGAGCTGACGGCGTACCCAACGGCGCCAACATCTCCTTCATCCACGACGGCGGTCCGGTCACGTTCCGGTATGACCATGTCACCCACCTCATAACCGCCCGCTAACAGGCAACACGGGGTCACTTGTTGCCCATCCTGAGGCCCAGGACGGGCCAAAAGTGACCCCGCGTTGTGTGGCTCCGAGGCCTGTGGGCGCCGAGGCCTGGAGTCGCCTAGCGCCGGACCGGGTGGCCGAGGCCTTCGATGAGCCTGGCAACGGCGTCCTCTGCGGTAGTCGGCGGGCCGAAGACCTCCCGCTGGCGTGTGGTGTCCGCGACGTAGCCGCCGGTCTTGAACCAATCGATCATCGCGGATAGGTCCTTAACCATCGGATTGACCCGTCCCAACAATGCCCCGGCGGCGTGGAGGACGCCGGCGGGGACGGACCGCACCTTGACGCGCTCTCCCAGGAGCCGTCCCGAAATGTCTGCGATGTCCTGCATGGACAGGGGCCGGTCCATGCCGATGTCCACCCGCTGCCCTTCCACTCCGGGTGCATCCACAGCAGCGGAAAGGTAGCCGGCGAGGTCAGCCGTCAGCACAAAAGTCAGGGGAACCCTGGCGGACCCGAACCACATGAACCTGTGTTTGCTGAACGGATCGCCGCCGAACCGGGTGACCTGGTCCAGGAAAGCGCCGGGGCGCAGTGCCACAAAGGGGACGCCCAGCTCTTGCAGCCGGTCTTCGGTGAGCTTCTTGTGCCAGAAGTGCGGTACCTGCGGGGTCTGGTCGCAGGTCAGGATGCTGGTGAGCACAAACCTGCGGATCCCGGCGCGGCTCGCCGCCTCCACCAGGTTGACGTTTCCCACGGTGTCGATCTCGGGGCTGTCACCCTTGCGGTGCCTCGTGTAACCGGCCGCCGACGTGATGACGGCATCGGCCCCCTCCATGGCACGTAGCAGCGAATCGGGGTCCATCATGTCACCCCGGGCAATTGCGGCCCCTGCGGCCTCGAGGCGTGTGGCATCCGAACCCGGCCGCACCAGCGCACGCACCTGTTTTCCGCGGCCCAGCAGTTCGGTAACCACTTGGCCACCCAGCATCCCGGTTCCGCCAACCACGAGCACAGGTCCTTCATTCATGATCCGGTCCTTTCCCGCCTACCTACATTTAGCTGCCCAAAGCTTCCTGCACCGCCGCCAGCAGCGAGTTGAAACGCGGGTTGGCAGGAAGGTCCTCCAGGAAGACGGGCTTGCCGTCCGGACCAGCCAGCGGCACCTGCCAGTTGGGATAGAGCGCCCCGGTAGTGCCGGGCTGGTTCTGCACGCGCCGCTCGCCCACCGCATCAACCAGGGCGACTCCCAGCAGGACCGACGGCGACTGGGCGAGCAAACGGTGTAGCGCCTCTATGGTGCGCTCCTCGCTGCCCTGGCTCTCAAAGAGAGCATTGCCGCCGTCGGGCAGCAGCCCGCGCTCCCGCAGCAGGCCCAGCATTTTCTCCAAGGTGGCCGTATGCTCTGCACGCTCATCCTCCTCGGACCGCTCCAGCAGGCCGAGGCGGCTGCGCAGCGCCACGTGGTCGCCGGCGAGATAGCCGGCGGTGGGCGGGAGGTCGTGGGTGTTAACGCTGGCGAGCGCCTGCTGACGGTACCTTTCAGGCGGGAGGGGCGAATCGCCGTCGTTCTCGAACCACAGGATGGAGGTGCCCAGGATGCCCCGGGCGGCAAGGTAGTCACGTACCCACGGCTCAAAGGTGCCAAGGTCCTCGCCGATCACCACGGCGCCGGCGCGCTGCGCCTCAAGAGCCAGGATGCCAATCAAGGCCTCATGGTCGTAGCGGACGTAGGCGCCGTCGCGGGGGGAGTTGCCCGCGGGCACCCACCACAGCCGGAACAAACCCAGAACGTGGTCCACGCGGATGCCGCCAGCGTGCCGGAGCACCGTGGACAGCATGTTCCGGAAGGGAGCGTAACCGGCCTCAGCCAGCCGGCCCGGATGCCAGGGCGGCTGGTTCCAGTCCTGGCCCAGCTGGTTGTACATATCCGGCGGTGCACCCACGCTGATGCCGGGGGCGAGCACCGGCCGGAGGGTCCAGGCGTCCGCGCTGCTCAGGTCCACACCCACGGCGAGGTCGTGCACCACACCCAGCCTCATACCCGCCCGGCGCGCAGCCCGCTGGGCATTCTCAAGCTGTTCGTCGCAGATCCACTGCAGCCAGCGGTGGAAGCCGATGCGGTCCGCGAGCCTCTCCCGCAAGGACTCGGCCTCGGCCGATCCCAGGGCACGGCCCGGATCGGTCCAGAGGGGATCCTCGGGCCCCAAGTCCTCTCGAATGGCTGACCAGAGGGCAAAATCATCCAACCCGGAGCCGGAGATCCGGCAGAAATCGTCGAACGCCGCCTGCCGCGAAGGCGACCGCCTGGCGTGATAGAGGAGCTCTAAAGCCTGGAGCTTGGCGGCATAAACGGTATCGCGGTCCAGCCGGTCGCCGTTCCGGTTCAAGCCCTGGGCCTGCTCTACCAGCGTGTCCACGGTGGCCCGCCTGCGTGGCTTCAGGTAGGCCAGTTCAGGAATGTCCTCCACCCGGATGTAGAGCGGGTTGAAGAAGCGCCGCGTGGACGGCGAATAAGGCGAGGGTTGGACGGGTGGCACAGGCTCGGCCGCGTGCAGCGGGTTGACCAGGACATAATCGGCGCCCCGGGCGCCACTCAGCGTGGCCAGATCCGCCAGGTCCGCGAAGTCGCCGATTCCCCATGACCGCTTGGACCGCACGGAATAAAGCTGGGTGGCCAGGCCCCAGCCGCGGCGTTCCGCCAGGGGTTGGGCGGTGGTCAGTCGTGCGGGCACCACCACCAGCGTTCCCTGCGCCGAAATCCCCTCCGACTCTGCATGCAGGGTGTGCCAGCCAAGAGGCAGCCCCTGGGGCAAGGCGAACGTCGCCCGGCCGGTAGGCATCCCGTCAACGTCCTGCGGCGGCACCCAGACATCCTGCTGGACTGCCTCCAGCGGCTGTTCCGGACCCGTGCCGTGCTCCAGTACAACGCTCAGCCGTGCAGTCGCCCCGTCGCGGACATGGACGGGAACCAGAGCGGGTTCACCTTCCTGAACCACGACGGCGGGAGGCAGCATCCGCCGCCAGGGCGCCAGTTCCGCTTCGGCGAGGGCTGCTTCGATGAGCTGATCAGTATGGGCCGGGACACCAAGGGCGGCAAGCACCTTGATCAAGGTCTCCTCGGCAACGCTGTGCGGCAGGCCATCCCAGCCTTGGAATATGGTGCCCACGCCATGCGCATCGGCCAGCCGCCGGAGCAGATTCTGGTCAACGGACCCCTGACCTGCCGCGTCGACGACCCCGGGGGAAATCACCGGTGTGTCTGAAGATTTCGCTTGCTGCTGGTCTGGAGCCTTCATGGATGTCCGCCTCGTCCGGTCTGATGGGCCTGAACCTACACTGCTGCCTGTTGTTGCCGGAGACCTTGCGGGCCCCCGACCACACTGCTGGTTCCGATTATTGCAGGGCCACCGGGGGTCTGATCCAGTCCGATGACCTGTCTTGAAGGACCACCCCTTTGGCGCTCCTGCAATGACAACGTTGTCCATCAGGTTGTCAGTTAGTCCCCCAGCTTGTCAGTGAGGCGGTGTGGCACTCAGTCGACCGGCTGGAGCCAGGTCAGGACTGAGCCGTCCCCTTCGATGTGGTCCGCGAGTTCTCCATTGAACCTCGCACCGTAGTCTGCGCTGATGTGCTCCTGGAAAGCTGTGTCGTTTTCGTAAACCTCGAAGACGAAGTATTCCCGCGGGTTCGTTTCCCGCGTGTAGGGGAGGAAGAGCTGGTTGCCGGGTTCACGGCGCACGTGCTCGGTCAATTCGCGCATCATCTCCGCAACCCGGGCTTCGCTGCCGGGCTTGACGGTGAATTCTGCATAGAGCGTTTTGGTCATGGTATTTCCCCTCGTTGCTGGTTGGGCCGGCTGGCCCGGGCTCGTTAGTTGTTGAAAATTGCGGTGGTCGAAAATATCGATGGTTGAGGATCTTGGTGGTGAAGATTTTTTTCTGCTTGAAAATTCCAGTCGGAAGCCCTTCTCAGGAAACCGGCGGAAGCTCCCCTGAGCCGCGCTGGATTAGTTCTGACGGAACGATGTACGTGCGCGCCGGGCTGGAGTCGCCGTCGATCCTTGCCAGCAGCCGCTCCGCGGCGAGCTTCCCGATCCGCTCAGGATGCTGGGCGATAACAGTGATCCCCGGGTCCATCATGTCCGCCAGCGTGAAGTCGTCAAAGCCCACCAATGCCACGCGGCGGCTGGCTCCGAGCTGCTTCAGGGCTCGCATGGCGCCGAACGTAATGAGGTTCTGGCTGGAGAAGATCGCCGACGGCGGATCCTCGGACGTGAGCAGCTCAAGGGCCGCCAGGCAGGATGACTCCTCGTTATGGAGGCCTTCGCGTACGGGGACCGTGGACGTAGCGACCCCCGCCCTGCCAAGTTCCTCCATAAAGCCGCGCCGGCGCTCACGGGCTGTCTGGATATCGGTGCGGTCGCCCAAGTAGGCAAGTTTTGTGTGCCCGTGGGCTATGAGGTGCTCCGCGGCCCTGGCCGCCCCGACCGCATTGTCCGTCACCACGGCGTCCGCCTCGATGCCCACAGGCTCGCGGTCAATGAACACCATGGGCAGATCCCGCGAGTGCTCCGGGATGACGTAGGACTGGCTCTTGGCAATGGGGGTAAGAACCAATCCGTCCACCCGCCGGCCAAGGAAGGCGGCAACCAGGGATTTTTCGCGTTCGGGGTCATCGTCCAGGCTGGCGGCAAAGACAGCAATGCCGCGTGCTGTGAGCGTGTCTTCCAGGGCCCGGTGGATTTCACTACTGAACGGGTTGGCCACACTCGGCAACAGGAGCCCGATCGACAGGGTCTGGCGACCGGCGCGCCTTAGGCTACCGGCGGCCATGTCCAGCTGGTAGTTGAGCTGCTGCGAGGCGCCCAGGACCCGCTGTCGCGTGGACTCGGAGACGCCCGGTTCGTCGTTCATGACGCGGGAAACCGTCTTGATGCCCACTCCAGCGAGGGCAGCGACATGGCGCATAGTGGGCCGGCTCTTCCCGGGATCCGCTTGGTAACGATTAGACATCGTTGTCATAACTTCGTCCTTTATCTTCGAATTTACGTTGACTCTACCCTGTGATGCTGGTTACATGATGACTGACATCGTTGTCAGGCACGGGAGTGCCACGATAAACAGGAGATTCAATGTTGACTTCCAAAGCCCCCCGCACCATCGCCAAGCGGCTGCTCGCCGTGGGCGCCGTCCTGACCCTTGGCTCCCTCAGCCTGACTGCCTGCGGCGGAAGTTCCGGCCCCAGCTCCACCGGCAACGCAACATCAGGCGAGAAGGTGGGCGTGTCGCTCATCGTCAAAACCACCGCCAACCCGTTCTTCGTTTCCATGCAGGATGGCGCCAAGAAGGCTGCAGCGTCCGAGGGCGTGGACCTCAAGCTCGCGGCCGGCAAGGCTGACGGCGACGAGGACACCCAGATCCAGGCCATCGAAAACGCCATCTCCAAGGGCGACAAGGGCATCCTGATCACACCGAACGGTCCGTCCGTGGTGGACGCACTGAAGAAGGCCAAGGACGCCGGCCTGTTCGTGATCGCCCTCGACACCCCGCCGGACCCCGCAGACGCCGCGGACATCACCTTCGCTACCGACAACTTCGCGGCAGGACAGCTGATCGGCAAATGGACCGCCACCCAGCTTGCCGGCAAGAAGGCCACCATCGCCCTGCTCGACCTGTTTGACGACAAGGTGGTCTCCGTCGACTACAACCGCGACCAGGGCTTCCTGACCGGGCTGGGCATCGACACCGCCGATAAGAAGAAGAACGGCGACGAGGCCAAGACCGGCAAGTACACGGGCGGCAAGGGCGGCGACTACGAGATCGTGGGCAGCCAGGCCTCCCAGGGCGCCGAGGACGGCGGCCGTACAGGCATGGAAACCCTGCTGTCCAAGAACCCCAACATCAACGTTGTGTACACCATCAACGAACCGGCAGCGGCAGGCGCGTATGAAGCCCTGAAGTCAGCCGGCAAGGAAAAGGACGTCCTGATCGTATCGGTGGACGGCGGCTGCGCCGGCGTCAACAACGTGAAGTCCGGCGTCATCGGCGCCACCGCCCAGCAGTACCCGGTCAAGATGGCAGAACTCGGCGTCAAGGCCATCGTTGACCTGGCCAAGACCGGCAAGAAGCCGGCCAACTCCGAAGGCCTCGACTTCTTCAACACCGGGGTCGAACTTGTCACCGACAAGCCGGCCGACGGCGTCAAGAGCATCACCACCTCTGAAGCCAGCCAGATCTGCTGGGGCAAGTAGAAACCGACCGAAGAAACCCGGGAGTAACCGTGACCCAGCAACAGACCGCAGGCCCGCCCGCAGCAGGGCATGCCGACCTGGCCGAGGAATTCCTCGACCGCCAGACACCGCTTAGCCGCATCCGGAACGTCCTGCACCGCTACCCGGCGCTGAGTCCCGCCATCGTGCTGCTCATCGCAGTCGTGGTGTTCGGGGTCCTCAACGACAGGTTCCTGCGGGTTGAGAACCTCTCACTGATCACCCAGCAGGTGTCCGTCGTGGGCACCCTGGCCATCGCTCAGACGCTCATCATCCTCACCGCCGGCATCGACCTGTCCGTTGGCGCGGTCATGATCCTTGCCTCCATGGTGGTGGCGCAGCTGTCCGTCGGCAATGGCATCCCCGGGCCGCTGGCACTCATCCTCGGCCTCGTGGTGGGGCTTGGCGCCGGGGCACTGAACGGTTTCCTGGTCACCAGGTTCCGGCTGCCACCGTTTATCGTCACGTTGGGAACCCTGAATATCTTCGTCGCCCTGACGCTGCTCTATTCGGGCGGGTCAACGGTACGCGGGTCCAGCATGCCGGGGCTGTTGACCTGGATGGGCAGCACCTTCCCGATTGGACCGGTGCGCATCTCCACCGGCGTCGTCATGATGCTCCTGCTGTACATTGCCATGGCGTTCATCCTCGGCAAGACGGCCTGGGGCAGGCACGTCTACGCAGTGGGTGACGACAAGGAAGCCGCCCGCCTGGCCGGCATCGCGGTCAACCGCGTCCTGATGAGCGTGTACCTGACGGCAGGAGCGGTGCTGGCGATCGGTGCCTGGATCCAGATCGGGCGGACGAACGCTGCCAGCCCCAACGCCGGCGTGGATCTGAACCTGGACTCCATCACCGCCGTCGTGATTGGCGGAACAAGCCTCTTCGGCGGCCGCGGCTCCATCTGGGGCTCGCTCCTCGGTGCGCTGATTGTGGGCGTGTTCCGAAACGGACTCTCCCTCGCCGGGCTGGATGTGCTCTACCAGACCCTCGCGGTCGGCGTCCTCATCATCCTCGCTGTGTCCATCGACCAGTGGATCCGAAAGGTGAAATCATGACCGCCACGCACGCTGAACCGGCCGGAACCGGGCTTGGCCAGCCCATCCTGCAAGCACGGAACCTCGTCAAGACCTTCGGCCGCGTCGTGGGCCTGGATGGTGTCAGCCTGGACCTCTACCCGGGCGAAGTCCTGGCAATCATCGGGGATAACGGCGCTGGAAAGTCCACCCTGATCAAGTGCCTCACCGGGGCCGAGATCCCGGACTCCGGCGAGCTGATGGTGTCAGGCCAGCAGGTGCACTTCAAACGGCCACAGGACGCCCGGCTGCATGGGATCGAAACGGTGTACCAGAACCTTGCCGTCTCACCGGCCCTGGACGTTGCTTCCAACCTCTTCCTTGGCAGGGAGGAACGGCTTGCCGGGCCGATGGGCAAGATCTTCCGTGTCCTTGACACGAAAGGGATGCGCCGCAAGGCCAAGGATGAGCTGAACCGGCTCGGGATCTCCACGCTCCAGGATGTGACAGTGCCTGTGGAGAACCTCTCCGGCGGCCAGCGGCAGGCCGTCGCCGTGGCGCGCGCCGCGGCTTTCGGCTCCAAGGTGGTTGTGCTCGACGAGCCGACGGCAGCGCTCGGCGTCCGGGAATCGAACCAGGTCCTTCAACTGGTCCGGGACCTCCGGGACCAGGGGCTGCCCGTCATCCTGATCAGCCACAACATGCCGCATGTGTTTGATGTTGCGGACAGGATCCATATCCAGCGCCTGGGCAAGTGCGCGGCAACGATCACGCCGGAATCGCACTCAATGACCGATGCGGTGGCCATCATGACCGGTGCCGCCACAGCCTGACCGGCTCCTTGTAAGAACTCTCCCTCCCGATGCCGTCCGCGGGCCTGCAGCAGGCCCGCGGACGGCTCTCTGAAAGGCCTCGTCGTGCCCCAGAACTCTCCCACATCCTTGGCGCCGGCCGCTCCGGACGTTGTTGTCATCGGCGAAGCGCTGGTTGACGTCGTCACCTCCGCCGGGGGCACCGTCGAGCATCCGGGCGGATCACCAATGAACGTCGCCTACGGCCTGGCCCGCCTGGGCGTCGCCACCGCCCTGCTGACTTCGCTCGGGGACGACCCGCGGGGCGCCGCGATCGAAAGCCACCTGCTGAGTGCCGGCGTCGAGCTCCTCCCCGGCTCAAAGTCCGCCGGCCGCACCGCCTCCGCCACGGCGACGCTCGCCGCCGACGGATCCGCCAGCTACGAATTCGACATCACCTGGAAGCTTGCGCCTGTGGCGCCCGCCTTCCTGCCCAAGGTGCTCCACACGGGATCGATCGCCACCTTCCTCTCCCCTGGTGCCGCTGCGGTTAAGGCGCTCCTGGAGCAGTCGCACCGCGAGTGCATGGTCACCTACGATCCCAACATCCGGCCCGCCCTCCTAGGGAGCCACGCCGAGGCCCGCACCATCTTTGAGGAGCTCGTTCCGCTCACCGACGTGGTCAAACTCAGTGACGAGGATGCCGCCTGGCTCTACCCGGATCTTGGGCTTGAGGAGGCAGCGGCCCGCATCCTCGGGCTGGGGGCCGGGTTGGCCGTCGTAACCTGCGGCTCGGAGGGTTCACTCCTGGCAACGCCGGCCACCACGCTCCACATCCCCTCCGTCAAGTCGGTGGTTGCAGATACCATCGGTGCCGGCGATTCCTATATGGCGGCCCTGATCTATGGGCTGCTGGCACGTAAAACCGAGGGCCTGGGGCCTGACACCCTGGAGAATCTGGGACGGACTGCGTCGAAAGCGGCGGCGATAACCGTACGCCGCCCTGGCGCCAACCCGCCGACGGTCGCGGAGCTGACAGCCGAACTGCTTGAGGACGGGCCGCAAGCCGGCATGCTGGCCGGGGAGAAGGACGCACCCGCCGCCGTCGTCGCCTGACAAATCGTCGCGTGGCCAAGCCGAGAGGGACCGGGCTGGCGCCCGTCCACTATTCGTCGAAGTAGGTGGAGGTTGCCCCGGTTCCTGAAATGGAGGATACGACCCGGGCTGCCACTTCATTGAGCTTGATGTTTTGGGTATTCGAGGCGTGCAACAAAACCTTGAACGCGGTGTTTTGGCTGCAGCGGTTCTTGGCCATGATGGCACCGGTGGCCAGATCGATGGCGGTCCGCGACTTCATCGCGGCCTTCATGTCATCGCGGGTTTCCTGCAACTGGGCCAGTCTTAAGGCGAGCTGAAGACTCTTGGACGCCTGCTCGCCGAAGGCCTCCGCTCGTGCAATCGCCTGCCCGCTGAAGGCGTGGGGCTGCTCGCTGTATAGGTTCAGCGCCGCCCGGCTGGGACCCTCCAGCGGCAGCGGAATGCCAACTACCGAAAGTGTCCCTAGGCCGGTGACCCCTTGGACATAGGCCGGCCAGCGCTTCTCCAACCTCAGGTCGGGGACCAGTACGGTGACCATGCCGCGGATGGCTGCCAGGCATGGTGCATCCCCGTAGTGGTGCTGCAACTGGTCCATCACACGGGCGGATGGGCTGCTGCCGGCCACTATGGTGGTTTTCTTCCTCCTGACAACGGAAATCCCGCAGGAAACCGTGCCTCCGCGACCGCTGAGCCGGGCCGCTGAGTACGCGGCCAGTTCCCCGAGGAAGTGCTCAACTTCAGGATTGTCCAGCACCACATCCTGAAGGTGCTGGGCAACATCCGTGAAAACGTCATTTTCTGAGACTTCGGCAGCTACCATGGTTCCCCCCTGAACACACAGCGTGGCTGTAGCGCTTACCAGCCAGGTTGATCGCCTACTGCAAAGACGGTGACCACAGTTTACCCCGGGTGTTTTCCCGGCAAAAGGGCAGCTTCTGCGGCAAGGGGCCCTTGTTCGCTCCGAAGGTTTCAGCGCCGTCATTTTTCGGGGTTTCACGGGAATCCCCACGTGCCTTTGAACGTTAACATTTATGGCGCGGGAAACTCACCCGTGCGCTGGATAAGGAACGGAATGAGCAGGAAGTTCGAATCAGTAGAAGACGACGCCGGCAAGGTGACCCGCTACTTGCGGCACCCTAACGGCGGGGGCTTTGTCGGACCCGGTGCCAACGTTGATGAAACTGCCCGTATCGGTTCAATGACCTATGTGGAGCCAGGTGCACAGGTCGGTCCTGGCGCCCGGGTAGGGCGTGGAAGCTGGATCGACCGCGAGGCGAAAGTCGGCGACCGCACCGTAATCGGCGACGGCGTCTACGTAGGCCACGGATCGGTCATCGGCAACCGAGCCCACATCGGAAGCCATTCGCGGATCGGAGCCGGGGCCCTGATCGGCCATGGGACGCATGTGCACGCCGATACGACTGTGCCCGAGCGTGGACGCGTGATGGCAGAGGCAGTCCGGCGACGCCGCGGCCCGGCTGAGAAGCGTCCGCCCCGCAGGCCGGACCACGGCCTCGCGGCCTAAAGTAGGCCAGGGGCACTCACCTGGCGGATCCCACCGCCAGGTGCCGGCCCGTCCACCCACGTGGCTACGGCCCGGGCAGCACCGAGAAAGTGGGGGCTGGCTAGCCCGTACTTAAGCGCGCTTTCAGCCGGAAATCCTGCGCCGGCCGTGTAGCACCGCCAGGCCCCACACTGCCAGCAGCAGGATCACCAGGAGCAGCCCGGCGTCGCCCAGGTCAACGGCGCCCAGCCAGCCGGTCAGTGGGTCGTCCAGCCGGAACGCTGCTTTAGAAAAGCCAGCAAGTGTGATGACCGCGATGAACAGCGCGGACAGTGCCGAGATTCCAGTGACTGCGGCGTTGAAGCCCAGCCTGCGCCGCGGATTGAGTAGCGCGGAGCGGTACATCCGCATCATCACCACCCCGTTGAGCGAATCGCACAGGGTCATGGCGGCGGTGAACGCGAGCGGCAGCGCAACCAGGGCGAGCGGCGAGACGCCCGCCAGCGAGGCCGCCGTCGTCATTACCAGCAGCCCGATGTTGGTGGCTGTGTCAAAACCGAGCCCGAACAGGAAGCCGATCACATAGATGTGGCGTGGCCGCCGCACGCGGGTCAGGGGCCTGGCCAGCAGGCGTGCCACAAGTCCCTTCGCCTCCAGGTCTTCGAGGTTGATGGCGCCGCCGGCACGTGCACTCCAATACATCTTCGCCGCCTGCAGGAAGGCGGAGCCGTTGAACATTCCCATGGCCAGCAGGAACGATCCTGACACCCCGCTGCCGATGAGCCCGAGCACCGCGTTCCCCGCCGAGTCTGACTGCATGAGCTGTCCCACCATCGTGGCACCGGCAACCAGGAGAACGCCCGCCAGGATCACCACCGAACTGTGCCCCAGGCTGAACGCGAAGCCCACGCTCACCGGTTCCTGGCGCTGCGCCACGAACGTGCGGGTGGAATTGTCGATGGCGGCCAGATGATCCCAGTCGTAGCTGTGTTTGACGCCGGCAAGATAGGCGGTCAGCACCAGTCCCAGCGCTAGCGGCTGTTCGCTGCCCGTTCCGGGGACAGGGGATGCGAACATCCCGGCAAGAAGGAGTACGACGGCGGCGGCGTGCAGGGCGCCCACGGCACCAAAGGTGAACAGCAGCCGCGTCCTCAGGGGCAGGGTTTCCCGCTCACGGTACATCATGGCGAACCGGGTGAGCGTGGTCATCAGTATTTCCTCAGATCCAGGGGTTCCCGCCCGTGCCAGCGTTCCCTGAGCAGTGCCATGCAGGCACCCAGAAGACGGTTCAGTTCGCCCGTGCTGTTGGACAACGAGCGGAGCACCAATCCGCCGGTTCCGCACACGCTGCGGGTCAGGGAGATCCCCGTGCAGGCATCATGTTCTGCAGTGAGCGCGTACAGTTCATCGGCGAGCGCCTGATCTACACGGGCGTCCACCACCAGCAGCGAACCGAGATGGCTAAAGCCCTCCATGAACCCCATGCCGGTGACATCATCCAGGGGCGGCCGGATCAGGAGGTTGTCGAGGGCCAGCAGTGTCGGTTCCGCCGATCCGCCGCCGTCCACCCGGATTTCGTTCCGGAGCCGCAGCTCCTCATATCGGAACGACGCGCCATCCGGCGACCATCCCGGGGTCACCACCTCGGCCATGACCAGGCTCGACGACGGCCGCAGGGTGATGTGGGTATTCTGCCGGTAGCTGGCCTCCCGGTAGGCAATCAGCTGGTCCGGCACCAACTCCAGCCGCGCGCCCTCCCCCAGCCGAATCGCCATCCGCTGCTCGGCAAAGGACCCCGGAGTCCGGTAAACCTTGGTAGCCGACTGTGTGGTGAGCAAAAGGTCAGCCCCATCCCCCACTTCCACGTCCAAAACAAACAGATCCGCGCCAAGATAGGCCCCGCCAGGATTCACCACGACGTAGCAAACCTGCCCGGAGTCATCCAAATAGTGCGGGCGGAGAACCCTCAAGGCGCCTTCATGAAATTGCCGGGACGCAATGGAACGCCCCCCACGCTCACTGATGACGAGCTCAAGCACTCCGCGAGGCACCTCAACCGCGGAGGCCGCGGAGCCGGATATTAGGGGCCGCGGCGTGGCGGCTCTCGTGGGGGGCCCACTGGCGCGAGGGCCCCGGTCCGAGCTTGCGAGGATTGGGAGCGCCAGGGGACGGGCACGGCCCCTAATATCCGGTGAAGCCGCCGGACCCAACTGGGCCGCCGTCGTGCTCACGAAGCCAGATCAAGCATGAGGACGTCATGGCGTATCCAGTTGATGACGGCGTCGAGGCCTTCGTCGGTTTTGAGGTTGGTGAAGCAGAAGGGTTTAGCGCCGCGGAACTCTTTGGAGTCCCGTTCCATCACATTCAGGTCCGCGCCGACGTGCGGTGCCAGGTCTGTCTTGTTGATGATGAAGAGATCTGACTTGATCATGCCTTGCCCGGCCTTGCGGGGGATCTTCTCGCCTTGGGCCACGTCGATGATGTAGATGGAGAAATCCACGAGTTCGGGGCTGAAGGTGGCTGAGAGATTGTCACCGCCGGATTCGACAAAGATGACCTGGAGGTCGGGGTGCCGGGTTTTGAGTTCCTCGATGGCGGCGGTGTTCATGGAGGTGTCTTCGCGGATGGCGGTATGGGGGCAGCCGCCGGTTTCGACGCCGATGATCCGGTCCACCGGGAGGATCCCGTTTGCTGCGAGGATTTTGGCGTCCTCGATCGTGTAGATGTCGTTGGTGATCGCGGCCATGGAGATTTCACGGCTCATGTGCCGGGTGAGGCGCTCCACAAGCTGGGTTTTGCCGGCGCCCACCGGGCCGCCGATGCCGATCTTGACGGGTTCAGACATTGTTTCCTCCTTTGAAAAAAGCACAGCTAGCTCATGAACATCCGGGCGCGTTGGCGCTCGTGCCGCATCTGCGAGATTTCCAGTCCCGGGCTCACTGCCCCGAAGTCGTCCGGCGTCAGGTCGCCGATCTTCCCGACGGCGGCAGCGACGCCGTCGGCCGCGTTCCGCAGCAGCCGCTGCCCGGCGTTCTGCCCCAACGGGATGGCCCTGACGGCATTTTGCGTCAGCGAGGTGACAGCGGCAAAAAGGTAGGCGGCGAGCGCCTCCGGAAGCGGAACCTGCAGGGAACGGGCGAGGACGGCGAAGCCCAGCGCCTGATGCCCTGCGGCCCGGCCGGCGCCCACCAGCTCCCGGTACCTTTCCAGTTCCGCGGACGGAAAAACTTCGGAACCGATCTCCAGCAGGCGCAAGCCCATCTTTACGCTCGCCTCCCGAACCTGCCGCGGCAACAGAGAAGCAGTAAGCAGAGCATCAAGCTCCACAACATCAGCACCCTCATAAAGAAACCGAATGGCGAGCCCGTCAGAGTATGAAAGCGGCTGCGAGATGTAAGCCCCGAGCCACACCCCAAAAGATCCCTCATCACGAACCACACCAGCGTCGATATAGGTCTCAAAGCCAAGAGAGTGCGCAAAAGCCCCGGTAGGCAAGGCGGAATCAGTAAGCTGCTGCAGCGCCAACTGATAGGTCATGACAGGCACCTCGACAAAAGGTGACTCTTCGGATCGGCGGAGGCGGGAGATAGGGGCCGCGGCGTGGTGGGCACCGCGAAGCGGGCACGGCCCCTATCTCCCGTCGAAGCCCCCAAGCCGCACCCAGCCGTCAAAGCCAATGGCGCCGAGTTAGTGGCTGTGTTCAGCATGGCGGAAGGGCACAGGCATGACGCGTTCCTGGCGGTCGTAGGGCACACCGACGTGGCGAAGGTAGTCCTCGACGGTGTGGTCGTACTGGCACACCATGACCTCGGCACCGTACTCCGAGGCCCCGTCGAAGAACTGTGCCTGCAAGTGCCGGTTGCCGAGGGAGTGCGCCACGACGCCCATCTCGTGCACTGACCGGGGGGCAATAACGAGGACGTCCGTGGGAAGGACGGAGACCACGATCATGTTGGTTTCGGCCAGGTGCAGGATGTCGCCGTCGCGCAGATCCCCGGAGCCTGGCTGAAGCCTGATGCCGATCTCATTGCCGTGGTCGGTGGTGACGCGTTGGATGCGTTTGACCAGCTGGGAGCTGGGCAGCACTACCTTTTCCTGATGCAATCCGGCGTACTGCGCCCGGCTTGCCGGCAGGTCGTGCAGGTTGCCAAGGACTTTTTCGATGATCACGTCAGCTCCGGGGTCTAGAAGAGGAAGTAGCGCTGGGCCATGGGCAGGACGTCTGACGGTTCGCAGGTGACGTCTTCGCCGTCGACGGTTACCTGGTAAGTTTCCGGGTCCACCTGGATGTCGGGGGTGGCATCGTTGTATTTCAGGTCCGCCTTGGTCAGCGAGCGGATCCCGGAGACAGGACGGATCACCTTCTCTAGTCCCAGCTCCTCCGGCACGCCGGCGTCAACCGCGGCCTGGGACAGGAACGTGATGGAGGACTGCTGCAGGGCCTTGCCGAAGGTTGCAAACATGGGCCTCATGGTCCGCGGCTGGGGAGTGGGGATCGAGGCATTGGCGTCGCCCATCAGCGCGTAGGCGATCTGCCCGCCCTTGAGGACCAGTTCGGGCTTGACCCCGAAGAACGCCGGGTCCCAGAGGACGAGGTCCGCGAACTTGCCCTCCTCCACCGAGCCGATCGAGTCCGCCATACCTTGGGCGATGGCGGGGTTGATGGTGTACTTCGCCACGTAGCGCTTGAGGCGGAAGTTGTCGCTGTTTTCGGTGCCGTGCCCGGCGCCGGAGGGATCGGAAAGCACTCCGCGCTGTTTTTTCATTTTGTCCGCCACCTGCCAGGTGCGGGTGATCACTTCACCGACCCGGCCCATGGCCTGCGAGTCCGAGGACGTGATGGCGAAGATCCCCAGGTCCTGCAGGACGTCCTCTGCGGCGATGGTCTCGGCACGGATGCGGGAGTCTGCAAAGGCCACGTCTTCAGGGATGTCGGGGTTCAGGTGGTGGCAGACCATCAGCATGTCCAGGTGCTCTTCGATGGTGTTCCGCGTGTACGGCAGCGTGGGATTGGTGGAAGCCGGCAGCACATTGGGCAGCCCGGCGATCCTGATGATGTCCGGCGCGTGCCCGCCGCCTGCGCCTTCGGTGTGGAAAGTGTGGATGACCCGGCCGTCGATGGCCCGGATGGTGTCCTCAACAAAGCCGCACTCGTTGAGGGTGTCGGTGTGGATGGCCACCTGCACGTCGTATTCGTCGGCCACCTTCAACGCTGTGTCGATCGAGGAGGTGGTGGAGCCCCAGTCCTCGTGGACCTTCAGCCCGATGGCGCCGGCACGGATCTGCTCGGCCAAAGGTTCGACGGCGGACGCGTGGCCTTTGCCAAACAGCCCGATGTTGATGGGGAGGCCTTCCGCCGCCTGCAGCATCCGCTGGATGTGCCACTTGCCCGGCGTCACGGTGGTGGCCTTGGTGCCTTCTGCCGGTCCGGTGCCGCCGCCCACCATCGTGGTCACGCCGCTGCTAAGGGCGGTGGGCACCTGGTCCGGGGAGATGAAGTGGATGTGGCTGTCCACGCCTCCGGCGGTGAGGATCTTCCGTTCCCCGGCAATAATTTCGGTGCTGGCCCCAATGACGATGTCCACGCCGTCAGTGATGTCCGGGTTGCCGGCCTTGCCGATCCTGAAGATGTGGCCGTCCTTGAGCGCGACGTCTGCTTTGTAGATGCCTGAGTAGTCCAGGATGATCGCGTTGGTGATGACTGTGTCCGGCACATTTTGATCCCGGGTGGCCTGTCCGTTCTGGCCCATGCCATCGCGGATCACCTTGCCGCCGCCGAACACCACTTCTTCGCCGTAAACGGTGAGGTCCTTCTCGATCTCAAGGAACAGCTCGGTGTCGGCCAGGCGGATGGCGTCACCCGTCGTCGGGCCGTAGAGATCGGCGTATTGCCGGCGCGGAAGGTCGAAGCTCATCTGATTCCCTCTTCCCCGGCAAGTCTGCCGTTGACCGCATTGCTCAGGCCGTAGACCTCGCGGCTTCCGGCCAGTTCGATGAGCCGGATGGTCTTGCTGTCGCCGGGTTCGAACCGCGCAGCGGTGCCGGCCGGGATGTCCAGCCGACGCCCGTAGGCCGCCGCCCGGTCGAAGGTCAGTGCGCGGTTCGCCTCCGCGAAGTGGAAATGCGAGCCCACCTGGACGGGCCGGTCACCGGTATTGACGACGACGACGTCGATCGCCTCCCGTCCGGCGTTCACGGTTACGGGTTCGGGCCGAAGGACGTACTCTCCTGGAATCATGGCCTGCCCCTAGCGGATCGGGTCGTGGACGGTGACAAGCTTTGTGCCGTCGGGGAACGTCGCCTCGATCTGCACGTCATGGATCATTTCCGGCACTCCCTCCATGACGTCCTCGCGTGTGAGGAGGGTGGTCCCGTAACTCATGAGTTCCGCCACGGTGCGGCCATCCCGGGCGCCTTCTATCAGTTCATAACTGATGATGGCCACCGCTTCGGGAAAATTCAGTTTGAGTCCGCGGGCCTGCCGGCGCCGGGCAAGATCCGCGGCGACTACGATCATGAGCTTTTCCTGCTCGCGGGGCATCAAGTGCATCTGGTTCCCTTCAACAGCCGTGGAAATGGCGTGTGACCACACTAGGCCGGTCAGGTTTCCGCGAGGTTTCCGGCCTGCCCCATCCGATCACGGCCCATCCAATCACGCTCCGGCCTGGAAGAGCCCCTGACGCGCTGGCAGGCTTGGGCTAGTCGGTGGTGCGCAGGCAGCGGTCGTCCGGGTCAATGGCACGCATAATGCGTTGGCCGATGTCAGTCAGTTGGCGGACTTGTGCCTTGGTAAGCGGGTCAAAGACGAGCGTCCGCACGGCTTCGACGTGTCCCGGGGCGGTCTGGACCACTTTCTCCCAGCCTTCTTCGGTGAGCGTGGCCAGGGTGATCCGGCCGTCCGAGGGATCCGGTGAACGACGCACCCAGCCGCGTTTTTCGAGCCGCCCCACCACCTGGGACAGCCGCGGAAGACCCGATTCCGCGAAGCCGGCCAGGTCACTCATCCGGCGGGTGCGTTCCGGAGCCTCCGAGAGGCCGGCGAGCACCAGATACTCAAAGTGGCTGAGTCCGGCATCTCTCTGCAGCTGCGCGTCCAGGGCACCGGGGAGCCGCATCATCACCCCCACCACGGTGAGCCAGGTCTGCCGCTCCTCGCTGCTCAGCCAGCGGGGTTCAATCGAAGTATCCATGCGGCCAGCATAGCCCAAACTACTTCACGCCTGAACAAAAAGAAGAGTTGGATTACTTGCATCATGAAGTAACTAACTGTACGGTTGACTTCAATCTTGAAGTAAGTAGTGAGCACGCCGCCTACCCAGAATTCCGGAGGACCTGAGATGACCGCTTTGTTTGAGAGCCTGGCGACGCCTTTCAGTACCGCTCAAGCCGAAGTGCGCAGCCGGGTGACAGTTCCGCTGCGCTTCCCGGATGGTTTCACCGCCACAACCGAGATATTCACCTTCCACAACCTGGCCGACGGCAAGGAACACCTGCTGCTCGCCCTCGGTGATTGGCAGACGGCCCTGGCTGAAACGTCGGCCGCAAGCGAGGCACCCCTGGTCCGGCTGCATAGCGAGTGCCTGACAGGGGACGTCTTCGGCAGCCAGCGCTGTGATTGCGGGCCGCAGTTGCGTGAGGCGGTCGAGCAGATCAGCGCCGTCGGCGGTTTCCTGCTTTACCTCCGCCAGGAAGGTCGGGGCATTGGCCTGTATTCCAAACTGGATGCCTACGCGCTGCAGGACGCCGGCCTGGACACTTATGAAGCCAACCTGGCCCTCGGACGCGGCGAGGACGAGCGCGACTACACCGCCGCCGCTCAGATGCTTGGTGCCCTCGGGGCCACCTCGGTCCGCCTGCTGACCAACAATCCTGACAAGGTCGCGCAGCTCACCGGCCTCGGAATCAACATCACGGAGCAGGTCCCCACCGGGGTGCATCTGTCCCCGGCAAACGAGCGGTACCTGGCAGCGAAGCGTGACCACACCGGCCACACCCTCAAGCTTCCGCTGGCTGCCTGACGCCCCGATTGCCTGACGCCGGGGTACGGCAGCAGGGGTTACTGTCGGCTGCCGCCGTCCCGCAGCCTGCCCAGGATCACTTCATTTGACTGCACGGGCTGGCGGTATTCGGCCGAGAGTATCCGGAGCATGTCAGCGGCAGCCTCCGCATCTCCCGACGCCATGGCATCCTCTGCGTATGCGACCCGGATGTTCCTCGCAAAGGCATCGGCGGCAGTCTGCGCGATGCAGTTATGCGTGGATACCCCTGCCAGGACCACCTCATCCACCCGCCAGTTCCGGAGCCGGGAAAGGAGATCCGTGCCCACAAAGGCACTGTCCCGGGTCTTGATCAGCTGGGGCAGTCCGTTGATGTCCAGCCCGGGCACGAATTCGGCCTGGGTGCCGCCCCGGAAAATGAAGCCCTGGTCGTCGTCGAGCATGTTCAGCGACCACGTGGACTTGTCCCGTTCGTGTTCTGTTCCGATCAGCAGCGCCTTGTGGCTGTTGGAGGAGAAAGCGTCCAGCAACTCATTGCAGGCACTGACCAGCCGTTCCTGCTTGGCCGCGAGAGCCGGGTCCTCAAAGTAGGCGTTCTGCATGTCGATGACCAGCAAGGCAATCATGTGACCAGCCCTTTCAGCGTCGAAGAGGTGCAGTAGCAGTAAACGGCAGGACCGGCCCTAGGGCGCGGACTCCCTGATCTTCAGGATAAAGCCCGCTTCGACATGAACCCCGCCGTCCGTCGGCTCCAGTCCCTCGATCCTGTCAATGAGCAGCCCGATGGAACGTTCGGCAATCTCGTCCATACCGGGTGAGACTGTGGTGAGCGATGGGGAGGCGAACCGCGCCTCGTCAATGTCGTCGAAGCCGGCAACCGCGACGTCCTTCGGTACCTCGATACCCCGGATGAGCAGCTCGTGCAGGGCACCCAGCGCGAGTGCGTCGTTCAGGCCGAAAACGGCGTCGAACGTAACTCCCCGGTCCAGCAAAGCAGAGATGGCGGCGGCACCTTCATCGCGTCGCCACGTACAGGGTGCCAGCAGCTCCGGGTCGAACTCGATTCCGGCCTCGTCCAGTGCCTTGCGGTAACCGCGTAGCCGCATGCCGCCGCTGCCCTCCGATTGCTCGGGATGGACGCCCACCACCGCAATTCGACGGCGGCCCCCCGCCAGCAGGTGCGCCGTGACCACCTTCGCGGCTTCTTCGTTTTTCATGGTGACCAGGTCAAAACGGGGGTCCAGGATGTGTTCCCCAAGCAGCACCACCGGCTTGTTGCCGCGCCCGGCGGCAACGGCGTCGGCCTCCATCGCCAGCGGCGTGAACAGGAGCCCGTCGGTCAGCTGACGGAAAGGGCCCTGCAGCGCATTCGTTTCATTTTCTACCGTTGCGCCCGACTGTTCCACGAGGACGCGGTAGCCGCGGCCTGACGCCACCTTCATCAGCTTGGAGGCAAGTTCCGCGTAGTACGGCGCGGAGAGATCGGAGAGGACCAGCCCCAGCATGCGGGTCTTGCCGGAACGCAGGCTTCGGGCCGTCAGGTTCGCCTCGTACCCCAGCTCGGCGATGGCCTCATGGACTTTCTGCCTGGTGGCTGGACGAATGAACTCATAGTCGTTGAGCACATTCGATACCGTCTTGAGCGAGACCCCCGCGGCCCGTGCGACGTCGTTCATCGTGACTGCCATTGGTGTTTGATTCTCCTTGCGATCCGTTTCAGTACATCGTTGCAGATGGTGGCCCACCCGGAACAACCTGCCGTTACGAAGCCGCAAGCGCCGGGGGCAAAATCAGCCCTTGGCCGCCTTGGCTGCGGCCTTTGCCGCCTGTTTGCTGGCCCGCACCTTGGCGAGCGACTGCGGATCCACGATGTCGGCAACAGAGAGGAACGCATCTTCCTGACCGTAGTTGCCGGCCGCCTCCCGCCATCCGGGCGCTTGGAGCCCGCACTGCTTGCCCAGGAGTGCCAGGAAGATTTTCGCCTTCTGTTCCCCGAATCCCGGCAGCTCCCGCAGGCGCCGCAACACCTCGTTCCCGTCCGGGTCACCCTTGGTCCAGATCAGGGTGGCGCTGCCATCCCAGTCGCGCTGGACCGCTTCCGCGAGCGCCTGGACCCGACCGGCCATGGAGCCGGGAAAGCGGTGCACCGCCGGCCGCTCCTTGAACACCTCGACAAAGGCCTGGGGATCGTAGGAGGCAATGGCTGACGGCTCAATTGAGCCGACGCGTGCCCGGATTTTCTCCGGTCCGGCAAACGCGGATTCCATGGTCACCTGTTGGTCCAGGAGCATGCCCGTCAGCAGCGCAAAGGCGTCATCGCTCAAAAGGGTGTCGGCAGCCGGATCCCCGGTGATATGCAGTTCCATGCCCTCCATCCTTCCACCTGCTCCCGCCCGAGTCATTGTCCGTGACAGGCGGGGCATTTGAGCTGATGATGCGCCCTCATCCGGCCGGTGTTCCAGCGGTTGAGGGCGCATCATCAGGTCTTTTATGCAGGCACGGTGGCCGCTTCTGGCTTAGGAGCCCACCGCCAGCCGGATCATGGACCAGGACACCGCCGGGAGCTCGGCGGTGAGCCGTCCGCCGTCGGCCTTCACCGTGACGTTCTCGGCAGGCAGGACAGACGTCGAGTCGTCGGCCGTGGCCTGCCAGTACGGATCCTTGTTCGTGTAGGTAACCGCTTCGATGATCGAGACGGCGCCAAGCCCGGCAACAGCTGCATCGAGCGTCAGTGTGTCCGTCGCTGAGCGGTTGACGGCGAAAATCACGGCCTCGCCGGTCCCGGCGTCGAACGTGGCCACTGCGGACAGCGCGTTGAAGTCGGCCGTCTTCCCGCCGCTGACCAGAGGCGACTCGACGGCGAGCTGAAGAACCGTGCCGGCCGCATGCCGGGAGGTGAGGGCGAACGGGTGGAAGGTGGTCTGCTTCCACGCCCGGCCGCCGGGCTCGGTCATGATGGGGGCAATCACGTTGACGAGCTGGGCCAGGCTGGCGGAGTGCACGCGGTCCGTGTTGCGCAGCAGGGTGATCAGGAGGTCACCCACGACGACGGCGTCCGCCACGGTGTAGCGGTCTTCCAGCAGCACGGGGGCCACCGGCCAGTCCTTGCCGCTGGGCGTCCTGGATTCCGCGCGGCTGCCGTGCCAGACGTTCCATTCGTCAAAGGAGATGTTGATCTGCTTGGCGGACTTCTTGACCGACTTCACGTGGTCGATGTGGCTCACTGTGTCCTTGATGAAGGCATCCATCCTATGGCCTGCGGAAAGGTGTTCCTGCAGGTCACCGAAGTCCTCGAAGTACTGGTGGGCGGAAATCAGGTCCACCAGTTCGTAAGTCTCGGTCAGGACTACGCGTTCCCATTCGCCGAAGGTGTCCATGCCGGGGGACGAACTGCCGCAGGCCACGAGTTCCAGGTCGGGCTCGACCATGCGCATGCCGCGGGCCGTGTCGGCTGCGAGGCGGCCGTACTCGAGGGCGTTCTTGTGGCCGATCTGCCACGGACCGTCCATCTCGTTCCCGAGGCACCACATCTTGATGCCGTAGCCGTTCTCCGCACCGTTGGCCTTGCGCTGGTCGGAGAGTGCCGTGCCGCCGTCGATGTTGCAGTATTCCAGCAGGTCCAGGGCTTCCTGGGTCCCGCGGGTGCCGAGGTTGACCGCCATCATCGGTTCCACGCCGGCTTTGGCGGACCATTTGGCGAACTCATCCACGCCGACCAGGTTGGGATCGGAGGAGTGCCAGGCCAGGTCCAGACGGACCGGCCGCTGCTCCACCGGGCCCACGCCGTCTTCCCAGCGGTAGCCGGAGACAAAGTTGCCGCCCGGGTAACGGACAGTGCTGACACCCAGTTCACGCGTCAGCTCCAGCACGTCCGTGCGGAAGCCGTCCTCATCGGCTTGGGGGTGCTCCGGCTCGAAGATGCCGGTGTACACGCACCGGCCCAGATGCTCCACGAAGGCACCAAAGGTCCGTCGACGGACCGGTCCTACGGTGTACGCGGGGTCGATGGTGATTTTTGCTGCGCCAGATTCTGCTGCCACGAAAACGTCCTCATTTCTATTTCTACAACGTTATAGAAATCAATTCTTAGCGTTGCTTCGGGATGAGTCAAGGACCCTTCGGAAAATAGATCTGCCTAGGCGGTTTCCACAGGAAGATTTAGTGCGCGGGCATACTGGGACCAGCCGCCGACGAACAGTTTGCCCCGCCCCGCCCCAAGGAATTCCAGGACCAGCAGGTTGTGGCAGGCGGTCACCCCTGATCCGCAGTAACTGATGACATCCCCACCTGATCTGATGCCGGCGCGCCCGAATTTTTCCCACAGCTGCGCCGCCGGGAGCAGCCGGCCGGACGGATCGAGGTTTTCCCGGCAAGGCACGTTCACCGCGCCGGGTATGTGTCCCGGGCGGGGATCGATCGGGTCCTGGCTGCCGTCGAAGCGGTCCCGGTTCCTGGCATCCACCACCGTGCGGCCGGCGGAGGACGCCTCGGAGATATCCGCCAACAGGGACTCCGGCCAGGCCCGCGCGCCCAGGTCTCCTTGAGGGCGGCTGGATGGCTGGCACTCGAGTTCCCCGAAATAGCTGGCCATTCCGCCGTCGAGTATGGCAGCCCTGCGCCCCGTGGCCCGCAGCATCCACACGAGCCTGGCGGCAATCACGCCGCCCGCGTCGTCGTAGGCGATGATCGTGTCCGCATTGTTGATGCCCGCCTCACGCATCCCCCGGGCAAACACCTCCGGATCGGGCAGCGGATTCCTCCCCGCTTCCTCTGAGGCCGGACCTGAGAGCCAGCGGTCAAGGTCGATGAATACCGCCCCGGGAAGATGGCCGGCGTTGTAGGCGTCCCTTCCCGATGAACCGTCCAGGTACCAGCGCGTGTCAGCCAGAACGAACTCCCCGGAATGGCTGCCGCACCAGTCCAAGTCAACAAAAGGAGGAAAATCTGAGTGCTCCGTCATGACGTTCAGCCTAGGACCTGATCCCACCTGGCGAGACAGCGGTCCCACTATGTGGGATGCACGGCATGCGCTGCGAAAGGGCGCTCAATTCCATGGCCATGGCATTCAGGCCGCCAACCTAAGTACTACCTAATCTGAAAGTCGAGTACTGATTACTCGTTCTTCCTGACGGCTGTGGAACTAGGTTCTTCTTAAGGAATTGGACGTGTTTGACTCACAAGGGGGTGTGAGTCGCAGTGCGTTCACCCGCTATTTGCGATTTCCCGGCAATCGAATCCGGGCATTAGCGGGGCCGGCGACGAGGAGACCTTCGAGACCAAGGTCTCTCCCCCAGCCGTCGCCGGCCCTCCCACCGTTGAGTAACAGGCACCGTTGACCAACGGGCATTTCAGCACCCGCTTCAGCCTGACCCGGGATCGGTTTAGAGACCTCCGGCGAGCTTGTAGTACGCAGCGTTCCAGTTCAGGTCCTTCTTGAACTGGCGGATGGTGGTGCCCTCGTCGATGGTAAGCAGCTCAGTACGGGCAATTTCCGCAAAGTCTTCAAAGACGTCCATGCCGACGGCGGTGCTCAGCACGGTGTGGTGGGCGGCCCCCGCGGTGAGCCAGGCGGCAGCGGAGGTGGCGAAATCAGGCTTCGGCTCCCAGAGCGCACGGGCTACCGGAAGGTTCGGAAGCGGCTGGTCCAGGGGCACGACGTCCACGGCGTTGGCAACGAGCCGGAAGCGGTCCCGCATGTCCGAAAGCGCCACCACAACACCGGGTGAGGCGTCGGCGTCGAACACCAGGCGGACGGGATCTTCCCGGCCGCCGATGCCCAGCGGATGGATCTCCAGGCGCGGCTTTCCGGCGGTCAGCGACGGGCAGACCTCAAGCATGTGGGCACCGAGGATCTTCTCCGCGCCGGGCTCCAGGTGGTAGGTGTAGTCCTCCATCAGGGAAGCTCCGCCGGGCAACCCGGAGCCCATCACCTTGGCTGCGCGGACCAGGATGGCCGTCTTCCAGTCGCCCTCGGCGCCAAAGCCGTAGCCATCCGCCATGAGCCGCTGGACGGCCAGGCCGGGGAGCTGGCGGAGTGCGCCGAGGTCCTCGAAGGAAGTGGTGAACGCGGCGGAGCCGTTGGCTTCGAGGAAGCTGCGCAGACCCAGTTCGATGCGCGCTCCATAGCGGAGTGAAGCGTGCCGCGCGGCGCCGGCGCGGAGCTCCGGAACCACGTCGTAAAGATCCTCATACACTTCCACCAGGGCGTCCACGTCGGTGTCCGAAGCACCGTTCACGGCGTCGGCGAGTTCGTTGACCGACCAGGTGTTGACCGCGACGCCGAAACGGAGTTCAGCCTCGGTCTTGTCGCCTTCTGTGACGGCCACATTGCGCATATTGTCACCGAACCGGGTCAGCTTCAGTGTCCGGACTGCGGCCCAGCCGGCCGCCGCACGCTGCCACACACCTACCTGACGCGCCACCTCAGGGTTGGAGACGTGGCCGACTACCGTCTTACGGGCGATGCCCAGCCGGGACTGGATATAGCCGAACTCGCGGTCACCGTGTGCAGCCTGATTGAGGTTCATGAAGTCGAAATCGATGTCCGCCCACGGCAGTTCAACGTTGGCCTGGGTGTGCAGGTGCAGGAGCGGCTTGCGCAGCAGGTCCAGGCCCTGGATCCACATCTTGGCCGGAGAGAACGTGTGCATCCAGGCAGTGACGCCGATGACGGAATCATCCGAGTTGGCTTCCAGTGCGGTTCGGCGGATTGCATCTGAATCAGTCAGGACCGGTTTCCAGACGATCTTGACCGGAACGCTGGAGGAGGCGTTGAGCTGGTTGGCGATCTCCTGGGACTGGGCGGCCACCTGCTTAAGGACGTCCTCGCCGTAGAGGTGCTGGCTGCCGGTCAGGAACCAGACTTCATAGCCGTCAAGGGAGGTGTTTGCTGCGGTGTTCATGGGTTCTCCTGCAAGTAAATTCACGGTGGGGTGACGTCGGCGGGCTCGGCCGGGTGTTACTGACCGTAGACGTTCTGGTAGCGGGCATAGAGGGAGTCGATATGGACCTGGTCGATGGGGATCGGCTCCCCCAGCTGGCGGGAAATGTGCACAGTACGTGCCACTTCCTCGCACATCACGGCAGCCTTGACCGCGGACTTGGCGTCTTTGCCGATGGTGAACGGACCGTGGTTCTGCATCAGCACGGCGGGCGAGTTGGAGCCCCTCAGGGTCTCCACGATTCCCTGCCCGATCGAGTCGTCGCCGATCAGGGCGAAGGGGCCCACCGGGATGGAACCGCCGAATTCGTCGCTCATCATGGTCAGCACGCAGGGGATGGACTCGCCCCGGGCCGCCCAGGCGGTGGCGTAGGTGGAATGGGTATGCACCACGCCGCCCACCTCAGGCATATGCCGGTAGACGTATGCATGCGCGGCAGTGTCCGACGACGGCGACAGCGGCGGGTTGCCCCACTCACCTTCCGCGTCACCGTCAACAGGAACCCCGTAGAGATCGGTGACCACCATTAGGTCCGGGGTCAGCTCGTCATAGGAGACACCCGAGGGTTTGATGACCATCAGTTCAAGGCCGGGGACGCGGGCCGAGACGTTTCCGGCTGTCCACACCACCAGCTCGTAGCGGGTGAGTTCCGCGTGCAGGGCGCAGACCTCGGAGCGAATGCGGGCGATGACTTCCAGGGCGCTCAAACGGACACACCCACGGCGCGTTCTGCCGCGTCGGACTCAGCCGGCGCGGAATGTGCGGCATCCAGGGCGGGCTTCGCCCGGCGCTGGATGGCCTTGAGCCGGTGCATCACATCGTTTGTTCCACGGCCGAAGTAGTCGTGCAGGGTCCGGTATTCCTGGAAGAGTTCCTCGTAGGCGGCAACGTTTTCAGGAATGGGAGTGTAGACGTCGCCCGGTTCGGAACCCATCGCTGCGGCAGCTACCCGGATATCGGCGTACTTCCCGGCCGCGACTGCGGCGTGGATGGCGGAACCCAGTGCGGGCCCCTGGGCTGAGCCGATGGTGGAGAGCTGAAGCCCGGTGATGTCCGCATAGATCTGCATGAGGAGCTTGTTCTTCAGCAGCCCGCCCGCCACGATGAACTCCTTGACGGGCACGCCGGAATCACGGAATGCGTCCACGATGGTCCGGGTTCCGAAGGCGGTGGCCTCCAGGAGGGCGCGGTAGGTGTCCTCCGGCCGGGTCGCGAGGGTCTGGCCCACCACGACGCCGGAGAGTTCGTGATCCACGAGCACCGAGCGGTTGCCGGAGTGCCAGTCCAGCGCAATCAGGCCGTGTTCGCCGATGGCCTGCCTGGAAGCGAGGTCGGTGAGGTACTCGTGGATACCCAGGCCTGCCGCTTCGGCGGCCTGGTGGTATTCCGGAGGGATGCCATATTTAGTGAACCATCCGAAGATGTCGCCGACGCCGGACTGGCCGGCTTCGTAACCCCAGAGGCCGTCGACGATGCCGCCGTCCACCACGCCGCACATGCCTGGTACTTCATGGAGCTCTGCTCCGTTCATGACGTGGCAGGTGGAGGTGCCCATGATGGCGACCAGCTGGCCTGGATCAACTGCCTTGGCTGCCGGCGCCGTGACGTGCGCGTCGACGTTGCCCACCGCAACGGCAATGCCTTCCGGCAGGCCGGTCCAGGCTGCGGCTTCGGCGGTGAGGTAGCCTGCAGCGTCCCCGAGGCGCCCAATGGTGTGTTCCAGTTTTGAGCTGACGAAGTCGGCAAACTCCGGGTTCAACGCCGCCAGGAAGTCCTCGGACGGGTAGCGGCCGTCCTGGTAGATGCCCTTGTAACCGGCGGTGCATGCGTTGCGCACGTACTTTCCGCACAGTTGCCAGACAATCCAGTCGGCAGCTTCCACCCAGTGGTCCATCTCGGCATAGGCCGCCGCGTCCTCCTCCAGGAGCTGGAGGCCTTTGGCGAACTCCCATTCGGAGGAGATGAGGCCGCCGTAGCGCGGGAGCCAATCCTCCCCGCGTTCCTCGGCCAGCTTGTTGATCCGGTCCGCCTGGGGCTGCGCGGCGTGGTGCCGCCACAGCTTCACGTAGGCGTGGGGCCGGTTGGCGAACCCGTCCAGCTCGTTGAGCGGCGTGCCGTCGGACTTGACTGGAACCATGGTGCAGGCGGTGAAGTCCGTGGCGATGCCGACGACGGCTGAGGGGTCGATTCCCGCGTCGGCGACGGCGGCGGGTACTGCGTTCCGGAGCACGTCGCGGTAGTCGTTGGGCACTTGAAGTGCCCATTCTCCGGGAAGCCGGGCGGCGCCGTCGCCAGCGACGTCCCGCGGAAGGACATCCGTCACGACTGCATGCGGATAATCAAACACTCCGCTGCCGAGTTCCTTGCCGTCCCGGACGCGCACCACTACGGCACGGCCTGAGAGAGTTCCGTAATCCACGCCGATGACGTAGTTTTCGGCATCGGGACCGCTGGAAGGGTGAGGTGTATTGCTCTGCATAAGGTGCCTCCAAGGTAGAGGCGAGGACCTCTTTACCCACGTTGGAAAAGGAAAGGACTACTACAATTGTGAACGCTAACACGAGCAGCGTCAAGGCCAGCTGAAACCGGGCCGGATTCGCCCTGGCTCTGCCGGCACAATGGCGCCCAGGACAACTGAAGGCAAATCCATCCACTTCGTCCAATGGCTGGTGAAAGCCTGGGCGGCGCTATGTACGCGGCGGGACGACCATGGGCAACGGAACGACGCGCAGTATCCAAATCGTGATCAGAGAAGCTTGACGCCAACATTGTTAGCGTTCACACTTGCTGCCAGAGCAGCAGCTCACTTGCAGCGATGGCGGTGTTTCGAATTCCCGCCTGCCTGTAATCCACGCATCCGGGAGGACGATTGTGTTCAAGAAAACCTTAGTCGCGGTCATGGCGGCATCAGCCCTGGCATTGACAGCCTGCGGCGGTGGCACCCAGGCCGCCAGCAGCGGAAGCAGCGGCGGCAACGCAGACAAAAAGATCGTGATGGGCTTCGCCCAGGTAGGCGCGGAAAGCGGCTGGCGCACCGCGAACACCAAGTCGGTCCAGGAATCGGCCAAGACGGCCGGAGTCGACCTGAAGTTCTCCGACGCCCAGCAGAAGCAGGAAAACCAGATCAAGGCGATCCGGTCCTACATCCAGCAGAAGGTGGACGTCATCGCCTTCTCCCCCGTGGTTGAATCCGGCTGGGACACCGTCCTGAAGGAAGCCAAGGACGCCAAGATCCCCGTCATCCTCACCGACCGCGCCGTGGACTCGGCTGACAAGTCCCTCTACAAGACCTTCCTCGGCTCCGACTTCGTCCTGGAAGGCAAAAAGGCAGGCGAATGGCTCGTCGCCGAGACAAAGGCGGCCACGGACACCGTGAACATCGTCGAAATCCAGGGGACTACGGGCTCCGCCCCCGCCAACGACCGTAAAGAAGGCTTCCAGGACGCCATCAAGGCCAACCCGAAGCTGAAGATCATCGCCTCGCAGAGCGGCGACTTCACCCGCAGCGGCGGCAAGCAGGTCATGGAAGCCTTCCTGAAGAACAACCCGGACATCGACGTCGTCTTCGCCCACAACGATGACGAAGGCCTCGGCGCAATCGAAGCCATCGAAGCCGCCGGCAAGGTACCGGGCAAGGACATCAAGATCATCACCATCGACGCCGTCAAGGACGGGATGACCGCCCTGAGCGCCGGAAAGATCAACTACATCGTGGAGTGCAGCCCGCTGCTGGGCACCCAGCTGATGGACCTGGCCAAGAAGGTCCTTGCCGGCGAAACAGTACCCGAGCGCGTCGTCACCGAAGAAACAACCTTCACGCAGGAACAGGCCACCAAGGCCCTGCCTACCCGTCAGTACTGAGCCAGCGCTCACCTGATCGTCCGTGCGGTGGCGCCCGCATGCAGAACTTGCCACGCGCCGCCACCGCACGGATCAACACAGAAAAGAAACTCAGGATGAACGAACTCGTTCCGGTCGTCGAGATGACCGGCATTGCCATCGGATTCCCAGGGGTGAAGGCCCTTGACGACGTCAGCTTCCGTCTTTTCCAAGGCGAGGTGCATGCGCTCATGGGTGAAAACGGGGCGGGCAAATCCACCCTCATCAAAGCGCTGACAGGCGTCTACACCATCGACTCAGGCCGGATTTCTGTCCTCGGGCAGCAGCAGAACTTCTCCACGCCTGCAGAATCCCAGGCGGCCGGCATCAGCACGGTGTACCAGGAGGTGAACCTCTGCACCAACCTCACAGTCGAAGAAAACGTGATGCTGGGGCGGGAGCCGCGGCGCCGGGGTTTCATCGACTGGCGCGGCGTGCGCGCCCGGACCCGAGAGGTCCTCGCGCAGCTTCACCTGGAACATGTGGATCCGGGTTCTTTGCTTTCCGAACACTCCATCGCGGTGCAGCAGCTGATCGCCATCGCCCGGTCGGTCGAAGTCAACGCCAAGGTCCTGATCCTGGACGAGCCCACGTCAAGCCTGGACGCAGATGAAGTGAACCAGCTTTTCCGGGTCATCCGGGATCTGCGCGACAGTGGCGTTGCCATCCTTTTCGTTTCGCACTTCCTGGAGCAGGTCTACGAACTGTCAGACCGGATGACAGTGCTCCGCAACGGCAAGCTTGTGGGTGAATACATGACCCGCGAACTTTCCCGTATGAGCCTCATCTCAAAAATGATCGGCAAGGACCTCGAGGTCCTGGAAGAACTGGACAAGGCGTCCGCCCGCTCACAGACCAGGCTCGCTGCCACCGCACAGCCGTTCATGGAAGCAGAAGGACTCGGCCGAAAAGGATCCGTCTCCGGCGTCGACCTTTCCATCTATCCGGGCGAGGTTGTGGGACTCGCCGGACTTCTCGGGGCCGGACGCACCGAGACGGCACGCCTGCTCTTCGGCGCGGACAAGGCCGATGAGGGCTCCATCAAGATCAAGGGCCAGCCGCTGAAATTGCGTTCCCCACGCACTGCCATCGACCATGGCATCGGCTTCTGCTCCGAAGACCGGAAGGAGGAAGGCCTCATCGGCGACCTCACTGTCCGGGACAACCTTGTGCTGGCCATGCAGGCAACCAAAGGCTGGGCACGGCGGATTCCGCGACGGATACAGGATGAACTCGTCGCCGAGTTCATCGAGACCCTCGACATCCGGCCGGCAAACCCGGATGCCCTCATCCGGAACCTGAGCGGCGGGAACCAGCAGAAAGTACTGCTGGCCCGCTGGATGGTCACATCCCCGGATCTGCTGATTCTCGATGAACCAACCCGAGGCATCGATATCGGAGCGAAGACGCAGATCCAGAAACTGGTCAACAAGCTTGCATCCGGGGGCATGTCCATCCTTTTCATCTCTTCTGAGCTGGAGGAAGTGCTCCGGCTCAGCGACCGCATCGCGATCATCAAGGACCGGGCCATGGTGGCAGAAATCAGCAACGACGACGTTTCAGTCGAAGACGTCCTGACAGTCATCGCCGGAGGCGCCCAGTGAGATCCGTATTGAAAAACCGGCTGGCCTGGCCGGTCATTGCCCTCGTTGCGCTGCTGGCGGTGAACCAGGTGTTCCGCGGTGACTTCCTGAGCCTGCGGATGCAGGACGGGCACCTCTACGGCAGCATCATCGACATCATGCGCAATGGAGCCCCCACCATCCTCATCGCCCTCGGCATGACATTGGTCATTGCCTCCAGGGGCATTGACCTGTCGGTGGGCGCCGTGGTTGCCATAGCCGGCGCCGCCTCCTGCTCCTACATTGCCGCTTCTCCTGAACCGGCCTCGCCGGCAACAGCGGCAGTAGCAGTTGTCATCGCCGTTGTGGCCGGCCTGGTCCTTGGCGTCTGGAACGGCTTCCTGGTCTCCACCATCGGGGTCCAGCCCATCATTGCCACGCTGGTACTGATGACAGCCGGCCGCGGCATTGCCCAGCTTGTCACCGGCGGCCAGATCGTCTCGGTGACGAATGACAGCTACAAGGCGATCGGTGCGGGCTACCTCTTTACCCTCCCCGTCTCCATCCTGATCACCGCCGTCGTCTTCATCCTGGCCGCTGTCCTGACGCGCCGGACCGCGCTGGGAACGCTGATAGAGGCCGTGGGCATCAATCCCGTCGCCAGCCGGCTGGCCGGGTTGCGGGCACGCAACATCATCTGGATCGTCTACATTTTCAGCGCGTTTTGCGCCGCTATCGCCGGACTGATGATCAGTTCCAACGTCACCGCCGCCGACGCGAACAACGCCGGCCTGTACATCGAAATGGACGCCATCCTCGCCGTCGTCATCGGCGGCACGTCGCTGGCCGGCGGACGCTACAGCCTCGTGGGCACCGTGGTGGGGGCATTCATCATCCAGACCCTGACCACCACCGTTTACACGCTGGGCATTCCACCGGAGGTCACCCTGGTGTTCAAAGCCTTGGTAGTCCTCACGGTTTGCCTGTTGCAGGCGCCCAAGGCACGGAACCTCCTGAGGAACCTTAAGCCCGCAAGCACGCTTCGCACCAAGGAAAAGGTGGCCGTCTGATGTCTCCCCTGTCCACAGTGGCCCCGCCCGCAGTCAAAAAGCCCTCCTCCGTCCGGACCCGGGTGCGTAACGGAGCCCGCTACGCACCCACGCTCGCCACCTTGGTCCTCTTCATCCTGATGTTCATCGTCGGCGCCGGAATGTACCCCAGCTTCCTCTCGGGCCAGGTAATCCTGAACCTCTTCATCGACAACACCTTCCTGATCGTCCTGGCCGTCGGCATGACCTTCGTTATTCTTACGGGAGGCATAGACCTGTCCGTTGGCGCCGTCGTCGCCCTGTCCATGATGGTCACCGCCACGATGCTTCAAAACGGCTGGAATCCCGCCGTCGTCATTCTGGCGGTGCTGGTCATCGGCGGCGGGCTGGGACTGCTGATGGGGCTGGTCATCCAGTACTTCGACATCCAGCCCTTCATCGTGACACTGGCCGGAATGTTCCTGGCACGGGGTCTGTGCTACGTGATCAGCCTCGAATCGATTCCTGTCACCGACAGCTTCTTCACGGACATGGCGCAGGCGAGGATCCCCCTCTCGCAGGAGCTGTTCATCTCCCCCGGCGTCCTGATCGCCCTGGTGGTTGTGGGCCTTGCGTTCTTCGTCCTCCACCACACGAGGTTCGGACGGACGGTCTACGCCATCGGCGGCAATGAGAATTCGGCCATGCTGATGGGCCTTGCCGTGAAGAGCACCAAAGTCCTGGTTTACTGTGTCAGCGGGCTTTGCTCGGCGGTTGCCGGGATCCTCTTCTCCTTCTACAGCCTGTCCGGCTACAGCCTGGCCGCCCAGGGCATGGAGCTTGATGCCATCGCCGCTGTGGTCATCGGCGGAACCCTGCTGACCGGCGGGGTTGGCTACGTGCTGGGCTCGGTCGTCGGAGTCCTGGTGCTGGGGATCGTCCAGACCTTTATCGCGTATGACGGCACCCTGAGTTCGTGGTGGACCAAGATTGTCATCGGCGGCCTGCTGCTGGTCTTCATCCTGTTGCAGCGGCTCTTTACCAAACGGACCGCCTGACACGCCCCGGCGCGAACAGGCAGTTCGCGAACAGGCAGTTCGCGAACAGGCAGTTAATGCCCTCAGATTGGGATTTTGAGGGGATTAGCTGCCTGTTCGCGCTTGTCAGGTTAGACGCCGTGGCAGACGCGGGTCAGCGCCGGGTCAGACGCGCCGGTAAGACGGGCCCCGTGCTCTCCCGCACTACCAGCTCCGGAGTAACCACGACTCCGCTGACATCGGCCCCCTGCTCGATTTCCCCCACCATCGCATCCACACAACGCCTGCCGAGTTCCTCGAAGTCCTGGCGCACGGTGGTCAGCGGCGGGACAAAGTAGGCCGCCTCCGGGGTGTCGTCAAACCCGACCACCGAAACGTCGCCCGGGATACTGATTCCCGCTTCGCTGAAGGCCCTCAGCAGCCCAAGGGCCATCTGGTCGTTGCCCACGAAAATTGCCGTGGCTGAAAGCTTCGCCGCCCATTCGCATCCGATGTTGTAGCCGCTGCCCGCGCTCCAGTCGCCGTGGACGAGGAGGTCATCCTCAAGGCCCGCCGCCCGCAGCGTCTGGCTCCAGCTTTCTGCCCTGGCAGCACCGTCGATCCAGTCAAGCGGTCCTGAGATGTGGGCGATCCTCGTGTGCCCCTGATCGATGAGGTGCCTGACGGCGAGTTCCGCGCCGCGCTTCTGATCAACCATGGCGCCGCTGATCCTGTCGTTGCCCAGCGAGCCGACGGTGACCACCGGCACGTCCAAAGCCATCTCGTCCAGCGCGCTCAGCGTGTCCGAGTGCGGAACCACCACCACCACTCCGTCCACTGACTGATCCTGGAAATGGCGCAGCGCATCGGAAATGGTGTCCCGGTTCACGGTTTTCAGCGCAGCGATGCTGACAAAGTACCCGGCGTCCCGCGCAGCCTGCTCAACGCCCAGGATGGTGTTGGCCGGACCGTACTGGGACAGCTCGCTGCCCACTACGCCAATGGTCTGGGACCTGCGCGTGACCAGGCTCCGGGCAGCGGTATTGCGGCGGTATCCGAGCTCCGAAATGGCAGCTTCCACCCGCTCCCGGGTTGCCTTGCTGACGTTGGGATGGTTATTAACCACCCTGGACACGGTCTGGTGTGACACACCGGCCAGCGCAGCTACGTCATTGAGGCGCGGTAGCCGGCGGCCGTTGGTGTTCGCCACAAAAGGGCCTTTCCACTGGAGGGTATTGCTCCATATCCTATGGCCCGCACGCGATAGGTGCGTGTCAATTTATCCCCCTGCACACGGCGCCCCTGCAAAAACGCTGAAATTGTACTGCTGCAGCCGGTGCCAGATGCCACTCATATCGCGGATACAAAAAACCCCGGCCTCCTGGTGACAGGAGGCCGGGGTTTTCCACTCTTCGCTAAAAGAGTGGGCCCTGTGGGGCTCGAACCCACGACCCACGGATTAAAAGTCCGATGCTCTACCAACTGAGCTAAAGGCCCCAGCCAACGGCCATTACAGCCGATACAGCCCATCCATTTCTGGACGTTAACACTGTACCCCACACCCGGGGCCGCTTCCGCCCGGGGCCGGCGCAGCCGCCGAACCTTTCCGGCCCTGATTTTCAGCGAGGCCTTCAGAGCACCGGTCCGGGCGCCGGAAGCCTCGGACACCTTCCGCGCACTGTCCCCTCGCCGTCCTCCGGAATGCTCGATTTCCGCCGTGGCACAGGAGTAGCGTGGGTGCCATGAGCGAGCAAGCAGGACCCAGCCACTACGGCGGAGCCAACAGGCATCACAAGCCGAAGCCTTTCGCCCCCATTGATTTTGAACCGTTTGCGGGCGGCGCCGATCCCGCCCGCGTCTCCGAGGCCGCACACCTTGCCGCCCAGGCGCTGGTGCGCCACGGCCGCGAAAGCGATGACCCCGTCATCACCGAACGGCTGGTCCGGCTGGCCGACGAGCAGGGCCTGGAGGCTATCGCCGAGATGTGGGCCGAGAGCCCGGCGCGGTCCCTGCCTGGGGCGCTCTGGCGGCTGTATGCCATCCGGGCTGCCACGGTTCAGGACCCGGAGCGGATTTCGGTCTACTTCCGTGCCGGCAAGGACACCGCCCAGGTCTCCAATGTGGTGGCCGGTGCAGCCGAGCCGCCGGGTGCCGACGAAATGACCGCGATGGCCGACGCCATCCTGTCAGGAGCGTTCGACGGCGAGTTCGACGTCGCGCTGGAGCGTTCCGCTGCCTTCTGCCGGGTAGTGGCGCTCGGCCAAGCGACCATCGCCGACGGCGCCGAGCATTCCAACGAGGCCCACGCCAGCAAGCTGACCCGCAACTCCCACCAGCTCGTGAAGACGGCGGAAGACCTTGAGCACGCAGCCAACGCCTGGCGGCTGGGCGAGCTGGACTGACCTGCGCTCAACCCCATGGGGGTCCGATCTGTCAATGTTGACTTGGAACAGCCAACGTAGAACACTGAAACTGGTGTCGAGCCGCGAAACCCCCGGGCTTCAACAATTAGCCGCCTAGAGCGGCCTACCGCCGAGAGGCGTATCCGGTTCGGCACCATTTTTCTGCCCATTTTTTGGGTCCGTTCCGGGCAGGTAGAGTAAGCGTCAGTTGCAGGCCGGCGCCAAGTCACCAGGCCGCAGCTCCCAGCCCAGTACATCCTCCGGAGACCGGTACCCCACAGTGAAGCTGCGCCTTTTCCCCCAGGAGCCCGCCGGGCTGAACCTCCTCTCGGAGATGGCGCAGCAGATCGTGCTGGCCAGCGCCACCCTCGCCGAGCTCCTGGGTGTCCCCGCCGCCGAGCACGCGAAGCTCGTGGAGGACATGCACAATCACGAGGCCAAGTCCGCTGAGCTGCATTTTGCCCTGCTGACCCACATGCGCACCAGCTTCGTGAATCCGCTCCCCCGCGAGGACATGTACGCCCTGTCCCGCTACCTTAATGAGGCCATCGAAAAGCTGGACGCCGCCGGCGAGCTCGTGGGCCCTGTACAAACTTGAGCGGCTGCCTAAACGGGCTGCTGACCAGCTGGAGATCATCAGCCGGCAGGCTGAGCTCACGGTGGACGCCATGCGCCGGCTCGACAACCTCGATGACCTTGAGGACTACTGGATTGAGATCCTCCGCCTGGCCAAGCGCGCAGAACGCACGCACCGGGTCTGGGTAGCGGACATGATCACTGACATGAAGTGGCCCCAGTATGCCCGCAACCGGGACATCGCCAACCAGCTCGTGGAAGTTACTAAGGAAATGCGGCGCATAGCCACCCAGGTGGGCAGCATCATCGTCAAGGAATCCTGACGTGACCGTTGCCATCTTCGGCGCCGTGGTCCTGCTGACCGCGGCGTTTGCGTTCCTGAACGGATTCAGGGACGTCTCCACCTCAGTTGCGCTGGCGGTGCGCACCCGCGCGCTCACACCAAGCGTTGCTGTGCTGCTTGCCGCGTTCTTCAACTTCGTGGGCGCCCTGCTGAGCGCCAGCCTGGCGGTGGCCGTCAGCCAGACATGGATCAACCTGCCAAGCGGCTCGGACGGCCTGAACATGCTGGTGGCAGGCCTCGCCAGCGCCTTCGCCTGGGGCGTCCTGTTGTGGTGGCGGGGCATCCCGGCGTCCTCCACCCATGCACTGGTGGGAGGCCTGGCCGGAGCCGGGGTAGCCAGCCTTGCATTGGGCGGTCCGGGCCTGGGCGGAGCGGACCAGTCACTGCTGTTCCAGGTGGTGCTGCCGCTGCTGCTGTCTCCCCTGGTGGCTTACAGCGGTGCGTTCCTGCTGGTCTTCCCGGTCACCTGGGCAGCACGGTACGCCCAGCCAAACGTCATCAACCAGCGCTTCCGGCGCAGCCAGTCAATCGCGGCGGGCGCGGTGGCGTTCGGGCACGGGTTGCAGGACGGCCAGCGGGTGAGTGCCGTGCTGCTCCTCGCCCTGGTGGCAGCGGGCTATTCCGACGGCGATACTCTGCCCTTGTGGATTGCGCTACTCTCCGCAGTGACCATTACGGCCGGGACGCTCTTCGGCGGCTGGCGGATTTCACACACCATCGGCTACAAGATCACCCGGATCGATCCGCTGCGGGGATCCGTGGCCCAGATCTTCAGCGCCCTCATGCTGTTCGTCGGTGCCATCGGGCTGCACTGGCCCGTCTCCACCACGCACACGGTCACCTCGGCCGTGCTCGGTGCAGGCGAAAACCAGAACTTCTCGGTGACCAACCGGAAGCTGGTGATCCGCATTGTGGGGCTCTGGGTCCTGACGCCAGTGGCCACGGCTGCCCTTGCCTTCGTGCTTGCCCTGGCCCTCTACCCCGTGGACGGGTGACGTTCGGCAGGTTCCTACTGGGCCTATACAGGCGAACCGCGGTGACGTAAATTCAAAAGTAGGTCCCTGAAGCGATGCCGCCGACGGGGATCGACATCCGCCGCCGGGTGCAGGGCCGCGGATTGAGCCGCTGCAGCATACCGGCGGCACGGATGCACATCGTGGAAAAGGCGGGCGCCATGTCTACCTCGAATCCCCGGCACTCCCTGCCCCAGCCGCGGCAGCTCAGGTGCGAGACCTGTGGAACGGAACAGCACCTGACCATCCACGCCATCACTGCCATGGGGGCAGCCAACGGCGACCTGGTCACTGTCTCTTACACCTGCAATGACTGCAGGGGGTTCCAGGAACATCTCGCTTACGCGGGCGATGTGGCCGCTGCCCTGCACCACCTGCCATCGCTGGCCAAGGTCATCATGTTCGGTGACGACTACATCCACTGCGGATTTCCCATGGAAGAAGCCGAATTCGAAATCGAACGCCTCTGCTACCGCAGCAGCAGTGTCGGCGGGCTCAGCACAGTCTCACTGCCCACCAGGGTCCTGCGGTGCCGGTGCGGCTTCCAGCTGGAAGTTCCGGAGTAGCTCCTACCCGAAACGGCCGGAGACATAGTCCTCGGTGGCTTTGACGGTGGGGTTGCTGAAGATGGTGTGAGTGTTGCCGAATTCGATCAGCTTGCCAGGCTTGCCCGTCCCTGCGATGTTGAAGAAGGCTGTCTTGTCCGAGACACGCGCCGCCTGCTGCATGTTGTGGGTCACGATCACCACCGTGTACTGGTCCTTGAGCTCGTTGATCAGGTCCTCGATGGCCAGGGTGGAAATCGGATCCAGCGCGGAGCACGGCTCATCCATGAGGATCACCTGCGGTTCCACGGCAATGGCCCGCGCAATGCAAAGGCGCTGCTGCTGACCGCCGGACAGGCCCGAGCCCGGCTTCTCCAGCCGGTCCTTGACCTCATTCCAAAGGTTGGCCCCCCGCAGCGAGCGCTCCACCAGCGCGTCAGCCTCGCCCTTGGACATCTTCCGGTTATTCAGCCTCACCCCGGCCAGGACGTTGTCACGGATGGACATGGTGGGGAAGGGGTTGGGCCGCTGGAACACCATGCCGATCTGGGACCGCACTGTCACCGGGTCCACACCGTTTCCGTACAGGTTGTCCCCGTCCAAAAGCACTTCGCCTTCGACGCGGGCACCGGGCAGGACCTCGTGCATGCGGTTCAGGGTCCGCAGGAAGGTGGACTTTCCGCAACCCGACGGGCCAATGAACGCCGTGACGGACTTGGCCTCGATGTTGATGGTGACGTCCTCAACGGCCAGGAAATTGCCGTAGTACACGTTCAGGTCCTTGACGTCGATCCGCTTAGACATGATGTTCCTTCACTTGCTGGGGTAGGTATTGAAGTTTAGGGGGCCGGCGGGGCGAACCGGAATGCCCTGCCGGGGCTGGCTAGCGGCCGGTTTTAGGAGCGAAAATCCGGGCAATGAGCCGGGCACCGAGATTAAGGATCATCACCAGGATGATCAGGACCAGAGCCGCCCCCCAGGCCCGCTGCGAGGACGGGCCGGGGTTGGACGGGGACGTGGGGTTCAGGATCTGGGTGTAGATGAACGTCGGGAGGGACGCCATCCAGCCGCCAAACACGTTGTTGTTGATGCTCGTCGCGAAGCCGGCGGTGACCAGGATGGGCGCCGTCTCGCCGATGACCCGGGCAATGGCCAGGGTGACGCCGGACGCGATGCCGGAGATCGCCGTCGGAATCACTACTTTCAGGATGGTGCGCCACTTGCGGACGCCCAGGGCGTACGCCGCCTCCCGAAGTTCATTGGGCACAATCTTCAGCATTTCCTCGCTGGAGCGGACCACCACCGGGATCATCAGGACGGAAAGCGCGACGGCGGCAACGGCGCCGGTTTTGGTGCCCGGCCCCACGACGGCGAAGAAGAACGCCGCGGCGAAGAGGCCCGCCACGATAGACGGTATACCTGTCATCACGTCCACGAAGAAAGTGATGGCCCGCGCCAGCCTGCCGTCGTTGCCGTACTCCACCAGGTAGATGGCGGTCAGCAGGCCCACAGGCACGGAGATAACGGTGGCGAGGAGCGTGATCTGGACGGTGCCCAGGAGCGCATGATAAATACCGCCGACCACCGGTGCGCCGTCTTCAGCCGCTTTGTTGTCGTAGACGCCGGTCACTCCGTTCATGGAGCTGCTGAGGAATCCGGGTGTGACCAGGCCGGGAACGCCGTTGACCAGCACGGTCCAGATCACAGAGACGAGCGGGAGCAGCGCGACCAGGAACGCGCCGAGTACCAGGCAGGTGGCGAGCCTGTCCTTGGCCTTGCGTGATCCCTCGACGGCGGTGCTCCAGCCGACCAGGCCGGCAGCGAAGAGCAGGGCGGAGAGGACGCCCCAGCCGAAGGCGTTGAAGCCGATCAGGGCCAGGACGGCTGCGCCGATGATCAGGGCCGCCGCCAGGACAGCGTACGGAGCGTATTTGGGCAGCTGGCCCCTCGTGAGGGCCGACCTCTTGCTGCGAACGGGAGTGAGGGTGGAGGTCATTTAGTTGGCTCCCGAGAATTCTTTGTGCCGGGTGATGATCCAGCGGGCGATCATGTTCACGCCCAGGGTGATGACGAACAGGACCAGGCCGGCAGCGATCAGCGTGCTGACCTTGAGGCCGCTGGCTTCGGGGAAGTTGAGGGCGATTTCAGCGGCGATGGTCTGGTTGCCGGACTGGATCAGGCTCGCGGTGAGGACCCCGGAGGACAGGACAAGGGCCACGGCCATGGTTTCGCCGAGCGCACGGCCCAGTCCCAGCATGATGGCGCTGATGATGCCCGGGCGGCCGAACGGCAGGACGGCCATCCTGATCATTTCCCACCTGGTGGCTCCCAGTGCGAGCGCGGCTTCCTCGTGGAGCTTGGGCGTCTGCAGGAAGATTTCACGGCTCAGGGACGTGATGATGGGCAGGACCATGACGGAAAGCACGATGCCGGCGGTGAGGATGGTCTTGCCGGTAGCGGAGGCCGGGCCCTGGAAGATGGGCAGCCAGCCCATGTTCCCGGCCAGCCAGTTGTAGGCCGGTGAGATTTCCCGGGCCAGGAACGCGGCACCCCACGCGCCGTAAACCACGGACGGGATGGCGGCAAGGAGGTCCACCAGATAGCCCAGCCCTGCCGCGAGCTGCCTCGGCGCGTAATGCGAAATGAACAATGCCACCCCGATCGCGACGGGCGTGGCGACCACCAGCGCAATGATCGCTGCGATGAGGGTGCCAATGACGATGGGCCAGATGTAGGGGAAGAAACCCGCCCCGCCCTGGATCTTGTCCGCCGGAGCGGTCAGTGCCGGGATGGCCTGGACCACAAGGAACAGGGCGACGCCGAACAGGACGGCCAGGATGAGGCATCCGGCGGCCAGGGCGGCGCCGGAGAAGATCTTGTCCCCGGCGCGGCCGGCGCCCTGGGGACTTCTCAGCGAGGTGGCGGTCATTCCAGACCCTTCGGTTGTGGTGGTGCTCAAAATGTGGTGGTCCTCAAAAGCCGGGCAATGCCGAGTTCCCCGCTCCGCCTTGCGGCAGGGCGGGGAACTCGGCTCAGGGACAGGTACTAGGACTTGACCTTGATGGATTCAATGGCCTTCACGGCCTTGGCGGCGAGGGCCGAAGACAGCGGGGCGGACTTCGCCGAGTCCGCGGCCGCCTTCTGGCCGGCGTCGGAAACTACGTAGTTCTCGAAAGCCTTCACGAGGTCAACGGTTTCCTGGCTGGCGTACGTGGTGCAGACCACGTGGTAGGAAACCAGGACCACCGGGTATGCGCCGGAAGCCGTGGTCTTGCGGTCCAGCTTGATGGACAGATCGTTGGCAGGACGGCCGTCAACGGGCTTGCCCGCATCGACAGCCTTGGCTGCCGCGTCGGCGGAGATCTTGGTGAAGGAATCGCCCACCTTGATCTGTGCAACACCGAGCTTGCCGCTGACTGCCGAGTCATCGGCGTAGGTCACGGCGCCGGGGGTGTCCGTCACGGTCTTGACGACGCCGGACGTTCCCTTGGCGTTTTCGCCCTGGAGGGACGCCGGCCAGACACCGGCGGACTTGTCGGTCCAGACCTCGGGAGCCGCTGCTGCCAGGTAGTCGGTGAAGTTGCTGGTGGTACCCGAATCGTCCGAGCGGTTAACCGGGGTGACCTTGGTGTCAGGGAGGGTGACGCCCGGGTTCAGGGCTGCGATGGCGGGATCATTCCACTTGACGATGGTGCCGCGGAAGATCTTCGCCACGGTGGTGGCATCCAGCTTCAGCTCGGTCAGGCCCGGGAGGTTGAACGCAACGGCGATCGGGGAAATGTAGACGGGGATGTTGATGGCACCGTCAGGGCCACACTTGTCCTTGGAGCTGGTGAGCTCTGCGTCCGAGAGGTAGGCATCGGAGCCGGCGAACTGGGCGGAGCCGTCGAGGATCGCCTTGCGGCCTGCACCGGAACCGTCCGGGGAGTACTGGACAGTGGCGCCCTGGTTGGCGGAGGCGAAGCTGGTCTTCCATGCATCCATGGCCGCGCCCTGCGCGGATGACCCAATGCCCGTGAGCGTGCCGGTGACCTTCGGGCCGGCAGAAGTCTGGTTGCCGGCAGGCGTGGTGCCCGTGGCGTTGTCTGAACCGCAGGCGGTCAGCGCAAGAGCGCCGGCTGCGATGACAGCGATAGCCGCGTGGCGGCCAAAGCGGAGTGCCTTCACTAGATGTACCCCTTCCAGGGTTATTCAGGTGCGGGCAGGGCCGGAGACGCCCTGCAGCGCGATGCGTACGTTGTGTACCTCCACTGAAGTTATGGGCTGCAGGTAACGGGACTGGCTGTCCAAAGTGAACAGGAAATTAACGACGGCGGCATATTTGCTTACATCTGCTGCGTCACCATTGCGCACATCACATGACCCGCCTTAGTGCATGGCCTGTGAATAGACTGGAACGCATGGCCGCCACAGCAGGACTCTCCGCAAGTAGACGTTTCCTGCGCGGCCGCATCCGCACCGGCCTGATCCGGAGCCGGAATTCGCTGGTCCCGGCCATCCAGATGACCCTGTGCGCGGTGGGTGCCTACGCCTTCGCTGAGTACGTGCTGGGGCATTCCGGCCCCCTGTTTGCGGCCACCTCGTCCCTGATTGCGCTGGGTTTCTCGCGGGATCCGCGCCTGCGCCGGGTGGTGGAGGTGGGCCTGGGCTGCACTATCGGCATCGCGGTGGGTGACCTCCTGCTCCACTGGCTGGGCAGCGGGATCTGGCAGGCCGCCGTCGTGCTTCTGTTCTCCATCCTGCTGGCCCGTTTCCTGGACAGCGGCACCATCTTCACCACCCAGCTGGGGCTGCAGTCCCTCCTGGTGGTGCTGCTGCCGGCGCCCGCCGGCGGTCCTTTCACGCGGAGCATCGATGCGGTGGTGGGCGGCCTCTGCGCCCTGCTGGTGACCATCCTGATTCCCAAGGACCCGCGCCGGGAGCCGCGCAAGGACGTCCAGAAGCTGCTCCATGAACTCGCCGAGGTGCTCCGGGAATGCGCCACTGCGCTGAGCGACAGCGATTCGACCCAGGCGTGGCATGCGCTGATCCGGGGCAGGAATTGCCAGCCCCTGGTCGACTCCATGCGGCAGTCGCTGCGTGCCTCGGGTGAGGTGGCTACGCTCTCGCCGGCCTACCGCCGGCACAGGGATGAGCTGGACCGGCTGGAACAGTCGCTGGATTTCATCGACCTGGCATTGCGCAACAGCCGTGTATTTGCGCGCCGCCTTACCAGTGCCATCAACCACGCAGCGCTCTCTGACGAGGCCACGGAGAACATGGCGGAGGTTCTGCAGGAGACCGCCGCCGCCATTGACGAACTTTCCCTGGGCCTGGCCGAGTCGCACGACGGCGTGCGGCGCGCGCATCTCCGGACGGCCAAGCAGGACCTGACCGGCATAGCGTTGCGGTTGCACCCGAAATTGCTGGAGGTGCAGCGGCTGGAGGGAGAGACCGTGGTGATGCTGTTCAGGCCGCTCATGGTGGACCTGCTCGAGGCCACGGGGATGGATTCGCGCGAGGCCAGGGACGTGCTGCCCGCGCTGTAGCTCCTGCGGCTGGGCCCACGCCCGCAGGGTTCCCTGGCCTGAGCCTGCGAAGGCTGGGAGCCGGCCTGAGCCTGCGAAGGCTGGGAGCCGGTGGGGACTTGCGAGGTTAGGGTGCCGGCGGGGAGAATGTCCGGCCCCGCCACTAGGGTGGAACCCATGGCAACAAAGACTTCCCGGGCAGCCAAGGCGCCGGCCTACAAGTGCGCCGAATGCGGCTGGACCGCTGTCAAGTGGGTGGGGCGCTGCGGCGAGTGCCAGGCCTGGGGCACCGTCGAGGAAACTGGCGCCGCAGTTGCGCGCACGACGGCGGCAACAACAGTTCTGGAGCCGGCCCGCCGGATTGCCGAGGTGGACGCCACCTCGGCGGCGTTCCTGCCCACAGGCGTTGATGAGCTGGACCGTGTACTCGGTGGCGGCCTGGTGCCGGGCGCTGTCATCCTGCTGGCCGGCGAGCCCGGCGTCGGCAAGTCAACACTGCTGCTGGACGTGGCCGCCAAATTCGCCCGCACCGCCCAGGACGTCCTCTACGTCACCGGCGAGGAGTCCGCTGCGCAGGTGAAGCTCCGCGCTGAACGGATCGACGCCGTCGCGGATTCCCTGTACCTGTCCGCCGAAACGGATCTGGGGCAGGCACTGGGACAAGTCGAGAAAATCGAACCGCGGCTGCTCATCGTGGACTCGGTGCAGACCCTCAGCAGCGCCGATGTGGACGGCAGCGCCGGTGGTGTTTCGCAGGTCCGGGAGGTGGCCGCGTCCATCATCGCTGCAGCTAAACGCCGGAACATGACCACCCTGCTGGTGGGGCACGTGACCAAGGACGGATCCATCGCGGGCCCGCGGCTGCTGGAGCACCTCGTGGATGTGGTGTGCCAGTTCGAGGGCGAGCGGCATTCGCGGCTTCGGCTGCTGCGGGCAGTCAAGAACCGATACGGACCAACGGATGACGTCGGCTGTTTTGACCTGAACGAGGACGGCATCCTTGGCCTGGCGGATCCCAGCGGGCTCTTTGTCAGCCGTACCAAGGATCCCGTCTCCGGCACGTGCATCACGGTGACCATGGAAGGCCGCCGGCCGCTGCTGGCTGAGGTGCAGTCCCTGCTGGCAGAAAGCCCCAACTCGCAACCGCGCCGGGCCACCAGCGGCCTGGACAGCTCCCGGGTGTCCATGCTGCTGGCCGTGCTCCAGCAGCGGGCCGGCTGCCTGTTGCACAAGGATGATTCCTACGTGGCGACGGTGGGCGGCGTCAAGCTCAGTGAACCAGCAACTGACCTCGCCGTGGCCCTTGCCGTGGCTTCGGCCAAGGCCAGGAAGCCGCTGCCCGTCCGCCTGATCGCCTTCGGCGAGGTAGGCCTGGCGGGAGAGGTCCGCCCCGTTCCCGGCATCAACCAGCGGATCCAGGAAGCTCACCGGCTGGGATTCACGCACGCGGTGGTTCCGGCCAGCCACAACGGCCCCGGTCCGGTGCCTGCCGGCTTCAGCGTGCGGGAAGTGGAACACCTCACGGAAGCGTTGAGCCTGCTGATCGGATAGCGGCTGAGTCAGCGCCGTAACAGCAGGCCAAGGGGCTCTGGCACACGGGATCAAGCGGGAGTAGCGTCGGTCAGAGAATGTTGTGGCTGGTGGATGCAGCCGCATTTTCCCAGGGCCAGGGCCGCTGGCCCTCGTCTGTTGAAGGAGCCAGTTATGGCCGGATGGAATGCTGATACGGCAGCGGGGCCTGTGGGGGTCGGGACGGTCACCTTGGTCGAGGGATCGTCCTTCTGCATTTCCTTGCAGAACGGGGATATTCATCCTGACCATCCGCATGGCGTATTCCACCTTGACACGCGCATCCTGTCCGGCTGGCGCCTCACGGTCAATGGACTGGCGCTTGAGCCGCTGGCTGCGGAGACGAAGGAGCCCTACCGGGCGCTGCTTGCGGGACGGGTTCCCCGCTCAGACGGGTACGCGGACAGCCCTTTGATCGTGGAGCGGCTGCGTGAGGTAGGGGCGGGCATCCAGGAACAGGTCACTGTGCGGAACTACTCTGTAGAACCGGCCGAATGCCTGATCTCGTTTCAGGTGGAGGCGGATTTCGCGGATCTTTTCGAGGTGAAAGACGCACGGATCCAGCGGCGCTGGAAGGAAACCCGGGACGTGGACGGTGACTCGTTGAGCATCCGGTCAACCTGGCAGGATGTCCGCAAGGGCATCCTTGTCCAGGCTCCGGGGGCCGACGTCACCGAAGATGCCCTGTCGTACCGGGTGTCTGTCGCGCCGCACAGCCAGTGGAGCACTGTAGTGACCGTGGTGCCCCTGGTCCCTGGCAATGAGGCGGCCAATCCGCCACCGCCGTCGTTCGTCCATACGGATGCGGAGGGTTTGTCCCCCCGCGACCTGCGCCGGCGCGAGTGGGTGGCCAAGATCCCGGTGGTGCACGTGGAAAACCAGTCCGTGGAGCGGACGCTGCGCCGCAGCTACGACGACCTCGGGGCCCTCCGCATCGAGGATCCGAACCATCCGGACCGTGTAGTGGTTGCCGCCGGCGCGCCTTGGTTCATGACCCTGTTCGGCAGGGACTCACTCTGGGCATCAATCATGGCGATGGCCGTGGATCCGTCGCTGGCCTTAGGCACGCTGCAAACCCTCGCGGATCGCCAGGGCAAGGTGGTGGATCCGATGAGTGAGGAGGAGCCGGGCAAGATCCTGCACGAAGTCAGGCTGGACGTTTCCAGCGGCCTGTCCCTGGGTGGCAAGTCGGCCTACTACGGCAGCGTAGACGCCACACCACTGTTTGTGATTGTCCTTGGAGCAGTCAGCCGCTGGGGATTCGCCGCTGATACCATCTCGGCCCTCCTTCCCCACGCCGACCGCGCCCTGGAGTGGATCCGTGATTACGGTGACAAGGACGGTGACGGTTTCGTCGAGTATGAGCGGCTCAACCCGCAGGGGCTGATCAACCAGGGCTGGAAGGACTCCTGGGACGGGATCAACTTCGCGGACGGGACGATGGCCGAGGGGCCCATCGCGCTGTGCGAGGTGCAGGCGTACGTCTACGACGCATACATGGCCCGTTCATGGATGGCCTACGACGGCGGCGAGTCGGCTTTAGGGGACGAACTTGCCGCCCGCGCCGCGGAGTTCAAGAAGCGGTTCAATGAACAGTTCTGGATGCCGGACCGCGGGTACTACGCTGTTGCGCTTGACGGCAAGAAGCGGCAGGTTGACGCCTGCGCTTCCAACATGGGCCATTGCCTATGGCATGGCCTCGTGGATGAGGACAAAGCCCCGCTCGTGGCCGAGCGGCTGATGTCCCCGGAAATGTTCAGCGGCTGGGGCGTGCGGACCCTGGCAAGTGACATGGGCGCCTACAACCCCGCCAGCTACCACAACGGCTCTGTCTGGCCGCACGATAACGCCATCATCCAGGCCGGCTTGCTGCGCTACGGTTTCGTGGCCGAAGCACAACGGATCTCCACGGCGCTGCTGGAGGCAGCGGAGTTTTCGGGTGGCCGGCTGCCCGAGCTGTTCTGCGGCTTCAGCCGGGAGCAGTTCGCGGAGCCGGTGCCCTACCCGACGGCGTGCTCGCCGCAGGCCTGGGCAGCCACCACCCCAATCCAGCTGGTCACGAGCCTGATGCGGTATGACGCCCATGTGTCCCGCGGCGGCATGTGGATGGATCCGGTGCTCCCTGAATCCTTCGGCAAGCTTCACATCACCAACGCACCCATGGCCGGCGGCCGGATCACGATCGATATCGCTGACTCCGTCCCGACCGTCCAGGGGCTGCCGGAGGGGATGGTGTTTCATCAGGGGCATCGGCCGTGGCTGTCGGAACTCGTGGAGCAGGCAGGTCAAGGCGGAGGGGCCTGACCTCAGTAGGTGGTTGCGTCGATGACGAAGCGGTAGCGGACGTCGCTGGCGAGGACGCGTTCGTAGGCGTCGTTGATTTTGCTGGCCGGGATGATTTCCACTTCGGCGCCGAGTCCGTGCGCGGCGCAGAAGTCGAGCATTTCCTGGGTCTGCTGGATGCCTCCCATTTTGGATCCGGTGAGGTTGCGGCGGTATCCGGCGAGGGACCAGGTCCGCAGGCTGAGAGGCTGGGGCGGCAGTCCGACCATGACCATGGTGCCGCCGACGGCGAGCAGTGAGAGGTACGCGTCGACGTCGATTTCGGCTGAGACGGTGTTGATGATCAGGTCGAAATGGTCCTTTAACGCCTCGAAGGTCCCGGTGTCAGCGGTGGCGTAGTAGTCCTGGGCCCCGAGCCGGAGCGCGTCTTCCTGTTTTTTCAGGGACTGGCTGAGCACGCTGACCTCGGCGCCCAGGGCTGCTGCGATCTTCACACCCATGTGCCCGAGCCCGCCCATCCCGATGATCGCCACGCGTTTGCCCGGGCCAGCGCCCCAGTTCCGCAGCGGTGAGTACATTGTGATCCCGGCGCACAGCAGCGGCGCTGCCTCTTCCAGTGAGATCCCGTCCGGGATCCCCAGCACGTAGTTCTCATCCACCACGATGCTGGTGCTGTAGCCGCCGGCGGTCGGCAGCCCGTCCCGGCCCACCGAGTTGTATGTACTGACCGGTCCGGCCTGGCAGTGCTGTTCCTCCCCGGCCCGGCAGTTCACGCATTCCCGGCAGGAATCGACAAAGCAGCCCACCCCGACCCGGTCCCCGACGGCGTGGCCGGTCACCCTCGCGCCGACGGCTTCAACGATGCCGGCGATTTCATGGCCTACCACCACCGGGTACTTCACCCCGGCCCAGTCCCCCCGGGCGGTGTGGATGTCTGAATGGCAGATCCCGGTGAATTTGATTCCGATCCGCACCTCGAATTCGCCCGGCTCCCGGCGCTCGATCACCCCGGGCTGCAGCGGTGACGTGGCCGACGCGGCGATATACGCCCTGGCAAGAGTAGTCATCAGGACCGCCTTAATTGGAAGGGAAGTTATAGGACGCACCCGAAGCATGGGCAGGTTCTGGCCAGCGGGAGGTGACGACCTTGCCGCGGGTGTAGAACGAGACGCCCTCGGGGCCGTAAATGTGCTTATCGCCAAACAGCGAGGCCTTCCAGCCGCCGAAGGAGTGATACGCCACCGGCACCGGGAGGGGAACGTTGATGCCGATCATGCCCACGTCCACGGAGCGCTGGAACGTCCGGGCGGCGGCGCCGGAGGAGGTGAAGATGGCGGTGCCGTTGCCGTAGGGGTTGGCGTTGATCAGCCGGATCCCCTCCTCCAGGTCATCAACCCGGACGACGACGAGGACGGGTCCGAAGATCTCCTCGGTGTAAGCGGTCATTTCGGTTGTGACGTGGTCGATCACGGTGGGTCCGACCCAGAAGCCGTCCTCGTGGCCGGGGACCACCAGGTCCCGGCCGTCGACCACCATCGCGGCGCCGGCGGCTTCGGCCTCGGTCACGATTTTGACGATGCGTTCCTTGGAGGCCGGGGTGATGACCGGACCCATCTCAGCACCGGGAACGGTGCCGTTGTCCACCTTCACTGACAGGGCGCGTTCCTGAACTTTTTTGACCAGCAGGTCTGCGGCGTCCCCGACCGCGACCGCAACGGAGATCGCCATGCAGCGCTCCCCCGCGGAACCGAACGCGGCAGCGGCCAGATGATCAGCGGCGTTATCCAGGTCCGCGTCCGGCAGGATGATCGCGTGGTTCTTCGCCCCGCCCAACGCCTGCACCCGCTTACCGTGCTTCGTCGCGGTTTCCTGGACGTACCGGGCGATCGGGGTCGAGCCAACAAAGGAGATCCCGTCCACATCAGGATGCGTAAGCAGCCCGTCCACGGTTTCCTTCCCGCCATGCAGAACCTGGAACACCCCGTCCGGCAGCCCTGCCTGCTTCCACAGCTTCGCGAGCAACATTGACGCGGACGGGTCACGCTCGGAAGGCTTGAGAATGAAGGCGTTCCCGGTGGCGATCGCCATCGGCGCCATCCACAACGGCACCATCACCGGGAAATTAAACGGCGTGATCCCCGCAACCACACCAAGGGGCTCACGGAAGGAAAACACATCGATGCCGGTGGACACCTGGTCCGAATAATCGCCCTTGAGCAGGGTGGGGATCCCGCAGGCGAACTCCACCACCTCCAAACCCCTGGCAATCTCACCCTTCGCATCCGAGAGGACCTTGCCATGCTCGGCCGTGATCAACGCAGCAAGCTCATCCACATGCGAGGCCACCAGCTCACGGAACCTGAACAACACCCCCGTGCGCTTCGCCAGCGAAACATCACCCCAGGAATCGGCAGCAGCATGCGCCGCCGCCACCGTCGCATCCAAATCCGCACGACTAGCCAGCCGCAACTCCCCGCTGACAGCGCCGGTCGCAGGGTTAAAAACCGGCCGCGTCAGATCACCCTCACCAACAGTCTCCGAACCATTGATGAAATGGCTGATCGTGGTCAGTGACGTCGTCGTAGTCATTGCGGTGTTCCTTTTCAGGTGAGCGAGGGCTCGGAGGTCGGGACGAATCCGAGGGCTTTGTCCACGATGTTTTCGAGGGGTTGGCCGTTGCAGTACCGTTTGAGGTTGTCGAGAAAGAGTTTGCCGAGGTCATCGAGGTAGTCCTCGGTGTCGCCGCACATGTGGGGGGTGATGATGACGTTCTCCATGCTCCAGAGGGCGTGTCCTTCGGGCAGGGGTTCGGGGTGGACAACGTCCAGGGCTGCGCCGGCTATGGAGCCTGAGCTCAGCGCATCAGTCAGCGCCGGGGTGTCCACCAGCTGACCGCGGCCTACGTTGATGATCCGGGCGGAGGGCTTCATCGCGTTGAGGACTTCGGTGCTGACAAGTCCGGTGGTGTCGGCGGTCAGCGGCGCGGCGAGGACCAGGTAGTCGTAGCCGTGAACCACGGCGGCGAGCTCGCGGGAGGAGAGGACCTGGCCGAAGTCAGTGTCCCCTGGCCGGGCTGTGCGGCCTGCCCCGTCGACTTCCATTCCCACGGCGCGGAAGAGCCGGGCGATTTCACGTCCGATGGATCCGGTGCCGACCACCACGGCGCTCTGGCCCTGGACCTTTCGGGTGGTCCGGTGCTGCCAGCGTTGTTCCTGCTGGAGCCGGTAGGAACCCTGGGAGTCCTTCGCCATGTCCAGGACAAAGCCGAGCGCGAACTCCGCGATCGCGGTGCTGAGGACCCCGCGGGAGTTCGTGTAGGTCACATCACTGGCAGCCAGCTCATCAAACATCAGCTGGCTCACGCCGGCCGCCGTGACATGGATCCACTTCAACGAGGAGGCAGCGTCCCAGTTCTCACGCAGGGCCGGCGAGAAGGAGTGCCACTGGTAGAGCACGTCCGCGCCGTCCATTGCCTTGGCCAGCCCCTCGGCCTTTGTCAGCCGGACTTCTGCGAGTTCTTCGATCTCTGCCAGGCGGGGCGGGAGCGCCTCGCGGTAGAGGGCGGCGACGACGGGCCGCTTCGCCCTTGCGGCGGTGGTCATGCTGTGACCGGGGTGAGGGCGTTGATGGAGGTCAGGACGGCTGCGGTGAATTCGGACGTGGAGGAGGTTCCGCCGACGTCGCGGGTGCCGTGACCGGCACGAAGGGCCGATTCGAACGCGGCCTGCAGGTGCGCGGCGGCTTCGGGGGTGGCCCAGGTGCTCAAGCATCATCGCCCCGGACCAGATCTGTCCTACCGGGTTGGCCAGGCCCTTCCCTGCGATGTCCGGCGCGGAGCCGTGGACCGGTTCGAACAGGGACGGGAAGTCACCTTCGGGGTTCAGGTTCGCGCTGGGCGCCAGGCCGATGGAGCCTGTCACGGAGCTGCCCAGGTCCGAGAGGATGTCCCCGAGCAGGTTGGAGGCGACGATGACATCAAGGGTCCAGGGCTTCAGGACCAGGTGCGCGGCCAGGGCGTCCACCAGTTCATGCGTCACGCTCACCCCGGGATACTGGCGCACGGTTTCGGCGACCACCTCGTCCCAGAACGGCATGGTGTGGATGATGCCGTTGCTCTTCGTCGCGGACGTCAGCCTGCCCTGCCGGGACGCTGCAAGGCCAGCGGCGAAGTGCGCGGCGCGGGAAACGCCCAGGCGGGTGAAGATGGTTTCCTGCACCGCTGTCTCGTGCGGCAGGCCACGGTACATCCGCCCGCCGACCTCTGAGTATTCGCCCTCGTTGTTCTCCCGGACGATCAGGATGTCAATCGGGTTCTTCGCCTCCAGCGGCGAGGACACGCCGTCGAGCGTTTTGACCGGGCGGAGGTTGATGTACTGCTGGAACTCCCGACGGATCGGGATCAGCAGCCCCCACAGCGATTCCGTGTCCGGAACCTCCGGTGAGCCCACCGCGCCCAGGAAAATAGCGTCATGCTTGGCCAGCTGTTCGATTCCGTCAACGGGCATCATCCGCCCGTGCCGGCCGTAATAGTCCGAGCCCCAGTCAAAGAACGTGAACGCCAGGTCCAGCCCGTGAATCGAGGCGATCCGCTCCAGGCATTCAATCGCCGCGGGGACCACTTCCTTGCCGATCCCGTCCCCGGCGATCACCGCAATACTGTGCGTGCTCATGCGGATGCCCCGTCCGTGAGGCCGCCCAGGACCTGCCAGCGGGCCTTGGAGTCGCCAAGGTTGATGATGGTGTTCTTGGGTTCGGTCATTTCCCGGACCGCGTGCCGGACGCCTTCGCGGCCCACGCCGGATTTCTTGAACCCGCCGAAGGGCATGGAGTCGATCCGGACGTCGCTGGTTTCGTTGATGACCACCGCGCCGACGTGCAGCTTCTCCGCGACCGTCAGGGCAAGGTCAATGGACTGGGTAAAGATCCCGGCCTGGAGGCCGTACTCGGTGTTGTTGGCCGCGAACACGGCGTCCCGGACCTCGATGAAGGGCAGGATGCTGACCACCGGGCCGAAGACTTCCTCCGCGATCACTTTTGCGTCCGAGGGCACATCGGCCAGGACGGTCGGCTCGTAGTAGGCGTTGTGGCGCTTGCCGCCGGCGTGGACAGTCGCGCCGGCCGCTTTGGCCTCTTCGACCCATTCCTCAACCCGGCGGGCCTCCGCCTCCGAGATCAGCGGGCCAACGTCGGTGCCGCGGTCAAGCTTGGGCCCGATCCGCAGCGCTTTCGTCCCGGCAGTGACCAGGTCCAGGACCTCGTCGAACAGGGAGGTGTGGACGTAGACCCGCTGGACCGAGAGGCAGTTCTGCCCCGCCACGCCGAACGCGCCGGCCACGATGGCCTTCGCCGCAGCCTTTGCGTCAGCGTCGGAGCAGACAATCGTGGCGTTGTTCCCGCCGAGTTCGGACAGGATCTTCTTCGCCCCGGCCGCCGCGGCGATCCGCTCCGCCGTCGCGGGGCCGCCGGTGAAGGAAATCAGGTCCACCCGGGGATCCGTGACAACGGCCTCGGACACGCCCGGGCCGGACACGATCGCCGCGATCCGGCCCGACGGGACTCCTGCTTCCAGCAGCAGCCGGACAAAAGCCAGGCCGGTCAGCGGTGTCCGCGTGGAAGGCTTCAACACCACGCCGTTGCCACCGATCAGGGCCGGGCCCAGCTTATGCGCCACCAGGTTCAACGGATCATTGAATGGCGTGATCGCCGCGACGATCCCTACCGGCTGCCGGCTGTACCAGCCGATCTTGCCCGCACCGGCCATGCTGTCCTCAAAACCCAGGGTCTCCCCCGCCAGCTCCTCCGAAGCGGCCGCGGAAAGCCTCAGGGTCTCAATGCACCGCCGAACCTCACGCTCGGCCTCAGTGATCGTCTTACTGCTCTCAGCAGCAATGATGTTCGCGAACCGCTCAGCCTGCTCCCCCAAAAGCAGCACGGCCTTTTCCAGCGCCTGCCGGCGGGCACGCAACGGCCACTCGTCCGCCTGGAGATGGCGGTCTATGTGCCCGATGGCACGCTCCACGTCCTGCGACGTGGAGGTGCACACCCGCCCCAACAGGACACCATCCTCAGGATCCCGCACCTCCAAGGTCAACTCGGCTGTCTGCCACTGCCCTTCGAAAAAAGCTCCGCCGGGAAGGTTGGCAAATTGTGCGCGCCTGTAGGCAGATTCCTCTGTAGTTTTTGGGCGCGCTTCAGCGACCGTTGTTGATGACATGGGGGACCCTTATCTTGCCTGGTGGTGAGAAACGTCTACTTGACGCGGTCGATGATTTTTGCCGCTGCGCCGATGAAGGGCAGGAACCAGGGCGGCCCGAAGTGGCCCGGAACGGGCGGGTTCTTCAGGTCTTCCCAAACGTTGGCGCTCTTGTCGCCGGCCATGTAGTGCGCCATCCTCTTGCCCATGTGCGCGGCCATCTGCACGCCGTGCCCGCTGTAGCAGAGAGAGTAGAACAGGCCGTCATGCTGGCCCGCGTGAACCATCTGGTCCATTGAGAGGTCCACCAGTCCGCCCCAGATGTAGTCCACCTTGGCGTTGGACAGGTAGGGGAAGAGCTCGAGCATTGCCTTGCGCAGGATCTCGGCGCTCTTGACGTCCGAATCCGGGCTGGACAGCGCAAAACGGGCCCGGCCACCGAACAGCAGACGGTTGTCCGGGGTGATCCGGAAGTAGTAGGTCAGCATCTTGCTATCCGAGGCCTGGCGGCGGTTCGGCAGGATGCGGTTGACCACATCTTCGGGCAGCGGGTCAGTCACAATGATGAAGCTGCCCACCGGGATCACGCGGCGCTGCAGCCAGGGGGTGACGTTGCCGGTGTAGCCGCTGGTGGCGACCAGGACCTGCTTGGCCCTGGTGATGCCCCGGGTGGTGTGCACATCGTGCACGGTGCCGGAGACCTTCTTCAGCTCGGTCACTGCCGCGTTCTCGCAGATATCCGCTCCGGCGGCAACAGCTACCCCGGCCAGGCCATGCACGAACTTGCCCACGTGCAGGCCCGCCCCGAGCGGGTCAACCATCGCGCCCTGGTAGAAGTCCGTGCCGATCTCACTGTGGATCTCGGACTTGGGGATAACGGTGACATGGTGGTCGGCCAGTTTGGCCAGCTTCTCCTGCGACTTCAGGAAGCCCTCATAGTGGGACTTGTGGAAGGCCAGCGAGAGCTTTCCAAAGCGGTTGTAGTCGCAGTCGATGCCATTGTCATGCACCAGCTTCTCGATGGTATCGATGGCGTCGTTGTATTCCTGGAACATCTCCACGGCACGCGTGGCGCCGTAGCGCTTGACCGCGGTGCTGAAGCTGATGGCCAAACCGGTGGTCGCCATTCCCCCGTTCCGGCCCGATGCGCCCCACCCCACGGTGTGGCGTTCGAAAACGGCAACGCTAGCGCCCTGCTTGGCAAATTCAAGGGCTGCGGACAGCCCCGTAAATCCGGCGCCGATGATGGCGACGTCGACGTTCTCGGGAACCGGAGTCTGCCGGTAGTCTCCGGATGCTTCAGCTGTATCCAGCCAGTAAGGAATGAGTTTCACGGTTTGGCCTTTCGCCTCAAAGTCGGTTTAGAGACCGAGGTGCTTGTTGATCTCGTCCAGGGACTTGGCAGTGGTGAGGTCGTAGCCCGGGCCGATGGGGTCGTAGCCACGGTCCAGCACCCAGAGGTTGCGGAAGCCCATGTCGTGCATCGGATGAATGTCGTAGCGGGTGTGCGAGGAGATGTGCAGGAAGTCCTCGGGCTTGGCGTTCAGGGTGTCGAGCATGTACTCGAAGGCCTGGTAGCGGGGCTTGTAGGCCTGGGCCTGCTCAGCGGTGTAAACGGCGTGGAAGTCGGCGCCGAGCTTGGGAATGCTGATGTCCAGGAAGCTGTCGTCCGCGTTGGACAGAGCAACCAGCTTGTAGTTGTCGCCCATGAGCTTCAGCGGAGCCGGTACGTCCTCGTGGGCGACCCAGCCGCGTACAGCGTCAGCGAACGCTGCGCCGGCACCTTCGGTCGGTCCGATGCCCCAGCGCTTGCACACCCGGTCAAAGGAATCCTGAAGGATCGCCTCGTAGGGCTTGTAGTCGCCACAGACCTCGTCGAACCGGTACCCGCGGAACTGCTTCTTGAAGGTCGGCCACTGCTCTTCTGAGATGCGGCCATCGAGCAGGCGACGCGTGGTGGGATCGATGTCGAAGTTGATCAGAGTGCCGTAGATATCAAAAGAGATGTACTTCGGCCGGTTGGAGTCTGCCATAATTCGTCCGTTTCATTCGGTCTTGAACGGGAGGCCCGGATGTGTGGCCTGCCGCCTTCCTTTAAGTCTGCGCCTGCGGTTCCATCGGGGCTATTCAGGCTCCGATGCCCGCTGTTCTGACTCTAGGTCTGCTGATTGTAGATTGTCAACAGTTCTTTATGAGATTCTTTCGCAACTAGGAAGAGGCCCTCAAAAATAGTTGGTTTATTTATCGTCAATTGTTGACAATCGGCGATTTGGACTGTTGCATTGCCTTAGATGCGGAAACGAGATCCTGATCACAGCCGCATGGAGCACCACCCCCAGCACCGCCTCGCATCCTGCAACAATGGATGCGGACGGAGGGTTCTGGAAAGAAATGCACCCATCTCAGCAGATCATCTTCAGCTGAAACCTCTTGAAGGGAAGCACCATGAAAACCAGAAACAAAGTTCAGACTGCCACGGCAGCCCTTGGCGTCTTGTTGGCCCTGAGCGCCTGTGGAGGCACGGCGGCGAGCACTCCGGCCCCGGACAGCTCCAAGACGTCCAACACCGCAGACATCTCCGAGGGTGTCCAGGCGGATGCGGCCGCCGTCGCACTTCTGCCGCAGTCCATCAAGGACAAGGGCGAACTCACCGTCGCAATGGACCTGCACTATCCGCCGACGACGTTCCTTGCTGACGACAACAGCACCCCGATCGGGCTGAACCCTGACGTTGCCCGCCTGGTGGCGAAGAAGCTGGGGCTGAAGCTGAAGTTCGAGAACACCGGCTTTGACACCATTGTTCCCGGCATCGATGGCGGCCGCTACGACTTCACTATCACCACCATGTCCCCTACGCCCGAGCGGCTGAAGGTCCTGGACATGATCGACTACTTCAAGGCCGGTACTTCAGTGGCCGTGAGCGCGGGAAATCCGCTGAAGCTGACCAATGAGACCCTGTGCGGTAAGAATATTGCCGTCACCGCCGGTTCGACGGGCCAGCTCAAGCGCCTCCCTGCCCTCTCGGATCAGACCTGCACCTCCAAGGGTCAGCCGGCCATCAACGCGGTGACGCTGCCCAACGTCCAGGACTCGCTGACCCAGCTGGCCTCAAAGCGTGTCGACGGCATCCTCTACGACACCACCTCCCTCGCCTGGGCCGCCAAGCAGCAGCCGGGCGCGTTCACCATCCTCACCCCCCAGGTCAACACCGGATCCACTGACCTTACGTCTGTGGGCCTGAAGAAGGGCTCCGCCCTGACCCCTGCCCTGCAGAAGGCCGTGCAGGATGTCCTGGACAGCTCGGAGTACAAGAAGTCGCTCTCGAACTGGAGCCTGGAATCAGGTGCCATCACCACTGCCAAACTGAACTAAGGACGGGTACATGCAGTCCCTGATCTCCGAAGAAAGTGACGCCACAATGAGTGGGATAAATTCAGCCCTGAAGCCTAGGCTCAAGCGCCGGAGTACGTTCGAGTATGTGGCCTGGGTGGTATGCAGCCTGATCGGCATCGGCATCCTGGCCTCCGTATCCACCAACCCGAACTTCAAATGGGACGTGGTGGCGAAGTACTTCACGCAGGAGACCATCCTTCGTGGTTTGATGCTCACGATCTTCCTCACGGTAGCCAGCATGGTCCTGGGAACGCTCCTGGGCCTGGCGCTGGCGGTCATGAGGTCCTCCATCGTCAAACCGATCGCAGCCACGGCCGGGGTCTACATCTCCCTGTTCCGCGGCACCCCGGTCCTGGTGCAACTGATCTTCTGGTTCAACATCGCAGCCCTGTACCCGAACCTGACCATCGGAATCCCGTTCACCGACATCAGCACCGCGATTGACGTGAACGCCCTGATGGCACCCATCACCGCGGCCCTGATCGGCCTGACCCTGAACCAGGCCGCGTACATGGCCGAGATCATCCGCGGCGGGTTCTCCTCGGTCGGGAAGGGCCAGATCGAAGCAGCGGACTCCCTCGGGATGAGCGCCGCGACGAAGATGCGCAAGGTCATCATCCCCCAGGCAATGCCCTCGATCATCCCCGCGACCGGTAACCAGGTCATCGGCATGTTCAAGGAAACCTCCCTGGTCAGCGTCCTCGGCGTGGCCGAACTGCTCCAAAGCGCCCAGCTGATCTACGCCCGCACCTACGAAACCATCCCGCTGCTGATCGTCGCCAGCCTCTGGTACCTGGTAATGACCCTGCTGCTGAGCTACCCGCAAGCCAAGCTCGAAGAGAAATACTCCCGCGCAACCTCCAGGCTTCCCCGCAAGGCCAAACCCGTTGTGCTCACCGACCCGGAAGGTATCGCCCGATGAGTGCAGACGGAACCATCCTCGCCAAGAAAATCCGAAAGTCCTTCGGACACAAAACAGTCCTCAAGGACATCGACCTGGAGATCGCCAGCGGAGAGATCTGCTGCATCATCGGACCCAGCGGCTCCGGCAAATCCACCGTCCTGCGCTGCATCAACGGCCTGGAAACAGTGGACTCCGGAGTCCTGAAAGTCAACGGCGAAGACTTCGGCTACTACGAAACCGAGAACGCCTACCACGCCCTGCCGCCGAAGAAACTCGCCGAACAGCGCACCAGGCTCGGCATGGTCTTCCAGCAGTTCAACCTCTTCCCGAACATGACAGCGCACGAGAACATCATGTCCGGACCCGTCCTGGTCAAAGGCGCCGACAAGAAAGAATCAGCCAAACGCGCCCACGAACTGCTCGCCAGCGTCGGCCTGGCCGGGTTCGGGGACTACTACCCCGCCCAGCTCTCCGGCGGCCAGCAACAACGCGTCGCGATCGCCAGGTCCCTGGCCATGGACCCCGAGATCATGCTCTTCGACGAACCCACCTCGGCCCTGGACCCGGAAAAAGTCGGCGAAGTCCTCGCCGTCATGCAGGACCTGGCCAAAAAAGGCATGACCATGGTCGTGGTCACCCACGAAATGGGCTTCGCCCGCGAAGTCGCCGACTCCCTGATCTTCATGGACGACGGCTACATCGTCGAACGCGGCGACGCCCGCGAAATCCTGGCGAACCCGCAGGAACCCCGCACCCAGGCATTCCTCAGGCAGGTGCTCTAAACCATGGACGGAAAACTCGCCGTTATCGGCCTGGGCAGCCTCGGGAGCATGGCCCTCTGGCAGGCCTCCCGCCTGAGCCAGGACGTCGTCGGGTTCGAAGCCGCGTCCCCCGCCCACGGCCGTAGCGCCGTGGGCGGGGACACCCGGCTCTTCCGCATGATCTACCGCGGAAACCCCGACCTCTACCCCATCCTGGAACGCTCCCGGGATCTCTGGGCCGAACTCGAAGCCGAAACAGGGCAGAACATCCTCGCCCGCACCGGCGGACTCTCCATCGGAACCAAAGACGGGGCCTACCTCACCGCCCTGCTGGAAACCACCCACACCACCGGAGCCGAATACCAAATCCTCAGCCGCGAACAAATGGCCGAACGCTACCCCCAGCACAACCTCCGCACCGACGACATCGCGGTCTATGACCCGCACGCCGGTGCCCTGCGCACCGACCGGGCAGTCACAGCCGCCGTCGCGGCCGCCCAGGCCAACGGCGCAACAATCCACACCAACACCCCCATCGACAACATCACCGAAACCAGCGAGGGCGTCCTCATCACCTCCGGTGAGAAAACCTGGACCTTCGAGAACGTCATCGTCTCCTCCGGCGGCTGGTCCCAACGGCTCATGCCTGACTACCTGAAAGCCGCAACGGAAACCAAACGGATCTTCCTGACCTGGTTCGTGGCCAAAAACGCGGCAGAATTCTCGCCCGAGAACTTCCCCGTCTTCATCCGGATCGAGGAGGACCGCTCCATGTACGGGGCACCCGCCGTCGACGGCGTGACCGTCAAAGCAACCCTGGACGGCCGCGGCGGACCCACCAAAGACGCCGAATCCGTACCAAGGAACCTCACGCCCGCAGAGATCCAGGAAACGACCGAAACCGTCACGGAGTTCTTCCCCGGCCTGGTCCCCAACATCGTCCGCTCGGACGCGTTCCCCGACCTCTACACCGCCGACCACAACCCACTGCTCGGCCGGCCAACAGAAAACAGCAGGATTTACTACGCCACCGGTTTCTCCGGCGGAGGCTTCAAGAACGCCACCGGATTCGGCGAAATCGCGGCACATGAAGCGCTGGGCAAACGGGCCTTCGATGGGCTGGACTTCGTCCGGCCTGACCGCTTCAAGACCACCTAACCCCGATAACAAACAAAGGGTGGCTCTAACTCCGCCTATTGTTGACAATCTACAGTCTGTAAGAAAGTATGAAGCCATGGCAACACTTAGCCCCCTCCTCAAGCAGGCCACTCCGGTCGTCGTAGACCATGCCCTCGGCAGCTGGATCCACGCGACCGACGGCAAAAAGTACCTCGATTTCACCACTGGAATCGGTGTCACCAGCACAGGTCACTGCCACCCCGACGTCGTTGCGGCAGCACGCGAGCAGGTGGGCAAGATTGTCCATGCCCAGTACACCACCGTGATGCACAAGCCCCTGCTTGAGCTCACAGAAAGACTGGGAGAATTCCTGCCTTCGGGGCTTGACAGCGTTTTCTACGCCACGTCCGGCTCCGAGGCAGTGGAAGCTTCCGTCCGCCTCGCACGTATGGCTACGGGACGACCCAACATCATCTCGTTCCACGGAGGCTTCCATGGCCGGACTGTGGGCGCGGCTTCGCTCACCACAGCCGGCACCAAGTTCCGTTCAGGCTTCTCCCCCCTCATGGGTGGAGTACACATTGCCCCGTTCCCCCACGCCTACCGGTATGGATGGGATGAGGAAACCGCAGTCAACTTCGCCCTGAAGGAACTGGATCACCTCCTCCTGAGCATCAGCAGCCCCGCGGATACTGCGGGTTTCATCATCGAACCCGTCCTGGGCGACGGCGGTTACATCCCCACACCGCCTGCTTTCCTTCAGGGCCTGCGGGAGCGCGCAGACCGTCACGGCATTGTACTCATCCTCGATGAGGTCCAGGCCGGCGTCGGGCGCACCGGTAAGTTCTGGGGCCACGACTGGGCGGGAATCACCCCCGATGTCGTTATCACCGCGAAGGGCCTCGCGAGCGGTTTCCCGATCTCGGCAATTGCCGCATCAGCAGAGCTGATGGGCAAGGCATGGGCAGGTTCCCAAGGTGGCACCTACGGCGGAAACGCTGTAGCGGCAGCTGCCGGCGTCGCAACCCTGGGCGTTATCGAGCGCGAGAACCTGGTAGAGAATGCCTTGCTTCGCGGCGATGAGCTTCGGGCGGGGCTTGACAAGCTCAAGCCAGAATTCGCGGTCATTGGAAATGTACGGGGCCGTGGCCTCATGCAGGGCGTCGAATTCACGTCTCCGGACAGCACCCCTGATGCCGCTACTGCCTTGGCTGTCCAGCAAGCGGCAATCAAGGAAGAACTGCTCCTCCTCACCTGCGGTCCGCACGGCAACGTCGTCCGCATCATCCCGGCGCTTAATGTCAGCAGCGACGAGATCCAGGCTGGTCTGACCAGGTTCACCCAGGCGCTGAAGACAGCCACCTCCTAATACAACCCAAGGCACGGACTTCGCCGGGGCGGAACCCCACCGCCCCGGCGAATGCCTTCCCCACGACACTGAAAGCGTGACATGAGTCTTTCCTTTGATCCCACCACTCTTCATACTGACTTGTTCATCGACGGTGCCTGGCGGAAGGCCACCCGTGGTGCCACCTTCGCCGTCGAAAACCCGGCAACGAACGAAATCATTGCCCAGGTCGCCGACGGCGGACCCGAGGACGCAGCCCTGGCCATCGAGGCCGCGGGCCGGGCCCAGGCAGCGTGGGGCAAGTCCACGCCCCGGGAACGGGCCGACATCCTGCGCCGCGCCTTTGACCTGGTCATCGCCAACACCGACCGGCTGGCCGCGATCATGACAGCCGAAATGGGCAAGCCCCTTGCCGAGGCCAAGGGCGAGGTGGCCTACGGCGCCGACATGCTCCGCTGGTTCTCCGAAGAGGCCGTCCGCGTCGGCGGCGACAGCACCACCTCAGTCGATGGCAACACCCGGATCCTGATCAGCAAGGAACCCGTTGGCCCCTCCGTGCTGGTCACCCCGTGGAACTTCCCGCTGGCCATGGGCGCCCGGAAGATCGCCCCCGCCGTCGCCGCCGGCTGCACCATGGTCTTCAAACCCGCGGAGCTGACCCCGCTGACCTCCCTGGCCCTGGTGGACATTTTCCAGCAGGCCGGCCTGCCTGACGGTGTACTGAACGTCGTCACCACTGCCAGCGCCGCCCCGGTGGTGGAGAACTGGACCAGCAGCGGCATCGCCCGCAAGATCAGCTTCACCGGCTCCACCGGAGTCGGCAAGATCCTGCTGCGTCAGGCAGCGGAGAACGTCATGCGCTCCTCGATGGAACTGGGCGGGAACGCCCCGTTCATCGTCCTGGCAGACGCGGACATCGAAAAGGCTGTTGACGGGGCCATGAAGGCCAAGATGCGGAACATGGGCGAAGCCTGCACCGCGGCCAACCGCTTCTTCGTGCACCGTTCAGTGCTGGCCGAATTCTCCGAGAAGTTCTCCAAGAAGATGTCCGAACTGCGGGTCGGCGACGGCGCCCTGGACGGCACCGAGGTCGGGCCCCTGATCGAGCAGAAGGGCCTGGACAAGGTCCAAAGCCTCGTGGCCGACGCGGTGTCCAAGGGTGCCCGGGTCCTGACCGGCGGCACCCGCCCTGAGGGCCCCGGCTACTTCTACACCCCCACCGTCCTGACCGACGTTCCCCTGGACGCGGACCTGATGAGCACCGAGATCTTCGGACCGGTCGCCGCCATCACCCCCTTCGACAGCGAAGACGAAGTGCTCCGCGTAGCCAACGACACCGACTGGGGCCTTGTCGGCTACGTGTTCACTGAGAACACAGGCAAAGCCATGCGGTTCTCCGCCGAACTCGAAGTCGGAATGATCGGCATCAACACCGGCCTGGTTTCCAACCCGATAGCACCCTTCGGCGGCATCAAACAGTCCGGCCTGGGACGCGAAGGCGGCAAGATCGGTATCGAAGAATTCCTCGAGTACAAATACACCGCAATAGCAATCTAGAAATTATGTAGTATGCCGAGGAGTGAGATGAGGGGGATATCAATGGCGGCACCGGAAGGGCTCTTTGCACTGGAGGGAAGACCCACGGCGCAGTTGATCGCTGATCAACTGCGGGAACAGATTGTTCAGGGTACGTTCCGCCCTGGTGAGCAGATCAATGAATCAGTGCTGGCAACCCAGCTGCACACCTCCAGGGGTCCTGTCCGGGAGGCGTTGCAGCGGCTCTGCCAGGAGGGGATTCTCGTCAGCCGCCGCAACAGGGGTGTCTTCGTTCTTGAGCTCGCTACCGATGACATCAGGGAGATCTATGCGGTCCGTGAGGCTGTGGAATCAACGGCGGCAGACGCGCTGCTGGATGCGGGCGACGAGCAGGTCAAAGATACCTGCCAGGATTTGACCGCCATCATCAGCGACATGGCCAAGCAGGTTGCGGTGTCCGACTGGCAGGCAATTGCCCAGCTGGACATGGAATTCCACACCTCCTTCGTAGCCGGAACGGGCAACACACGCCTGATCCGGATCTATCAGACCCTTGCGGCTGAATCGAGGATGTGCATTCTCAACCTTGCCGTCGCCTATCCCCGGGTCGACGTCCTCGTGCAGGAACACCAGAACATCCTGGACCTGCTCGAGGCCGGCGACAGGGAAGAACTGCACATAGCCATCAAACGGCACATGGAGAAGGCGGTTGAGGACCTCACGGGCACAAGGGAAGAGACGGAAGCCACCGTCTGAGGCTCTCCCTCAGGCTCCGTTCCACAAGAGATGGCCAGATCCAAGGGATCTGGCCATCTCTTTTTTGCCCTGATCGCGTCCCAGCTCTGCGCCCCTGACGGCGATGCCGCCCAGCGATACCCCATAGTAAATTCTGCTAACTGTCGACGATCTGCGAATTCAATGGTTGCATTGTAGATACGGGGGAGCATCCACTACTGTGCGGAGCATCCAAGGGAGACACGCGTTTGAAGACCCGACTCACAGTCCGGACTGCTGCTGCAGGATTGGCCTTTTTGCTGGCGCTGGCCGGGTGCGGATCGAGCCCCGGCGGCGGTCCTGCGCAGGATGGTTCGACGACGTCAAACACTGCAGACATCTCCGAAGGTGTCGGCCCGGACCAGGCCGCCGTTGGGCTGTTGCCGCAGTCCATCAAGGACAAGGGCGAACTCACCGTCGCGATGGACCTGCACTATCCGCCGACGACGTTCCTTGCGGAAGACAACACCACTCCAATCGGCCTGAACCCGGATATTGCGCGCCTGGTGGCGAAGAAGCTGGGGTTGAAGCTGAAGTTCGAGAACACCGTGTTCGATACCATCATTCCCGGTATCGACGGCGGCCGCTATGACTTCACTGTCACCACCATGTCCCCCACGCCCGAGCGGCTGAAGGTCCTGGACATGATCGATTACTTCAAGGCCGGCAATTCAGTGGCCGTCAGTGCGGGAAATCCGCTGAAGCTCACGAACGAGAGCCTGTGCGGTAAGAATATTGCTGTCACGGCCGGTTCGACGGGCCAGCTCAAGCGCCTCCCTGCCCTCTCGGATCAGACCTGCACCTCCAAGGGACAGGCCGCGATCAACGCAGTGACGCTGCCCAACGTCCAGGACGCGCTGACCCAGCTGGCCTCGAAGCGTGTCGACGGAATTCTCTACGACACCACCTCCCTCGCCTGGGCCGCCAAGCAGCAGCCGGGTGCGTTCACGATCCTCACTCCCCAGATCAATGTCGGCTCCAGTGACCTGACGTCTGTTGGCCTGAAAAAAGGCTCGCCTTTGACCCCGGCTCTGCAGGCTGCCATTCAGTCGGTCCTGAACAGCCCGGAATACAAGAAATCGCTCTCAAACTGGGGCCTGGAAGCAGGTGCCATAACAGATGCCAAGCTCAACTAGGAGAGGTGCTGCGATGCTGGAGACCGCCAGTCACGGAAGCGGGAACAAGATGAATGCGATTGACCCCGCACTTAAGCCGAGGCTCAAGCGCCGGAGTACGTTCGAGTATGTGGCCTGGGTGGTATGCAGCCTGATCGCCATCGGCGTCTTGGCCTCCGTTTCGACGAATCCGAACTTCAAATGGGACGTGGTGGCGAAGTACTTCACGCAGGAAACGATCCTTCGTGGTTTGATGCTCACGATCTTCCTCACCGTGGCGAGCATGGCCCTGGGAACTCTCCTGGGCCTGGTACTGGCGATCATGCGGGCCTCGAGCATCAAACCGATCGCGGCCACCGCCGGGGTCTACATCACCTTGTTCCGAGGAACCCCTGTCCTGGTGCAGCTGATCTTCTGGTTCAACATCGCAGCACTCTATCCGAATCTCACGATCGGGATACCGTTTACGGACATCAGCACCGCGGTTGATGTGAATGCCCTGATGGCACCCATCACCGCGGCCCTGGTCGGCCTGACCCTGAACCAGGCCGCGTACATGGCCGAGATCATCCGCGGCGGGTTCTCCTCGGTCGGGAAGGGCCAGATCGAAGCAGCGGACTCCCTCGGGATGAGCGCCGCGACGAAGATGCGCAAGGTCATCATCCCCCAGGCCATGCCCTCGATCATCCCCGCGACCGGCAACCAGGTCATCGGAATGTTCAAGGAAACCTCCCTGGTCAGCGTCCTCGGCGTGGCCGAACTGCTCCAAAGCGCCCAGCTGATCTACGCCCGCACCTACGAAACCATCCCGCTGCTGATCGTCGCCAGCCTCTGGTACCTGGTAATGACCCTGCTGCTGAGCTACCCGCAAGCCAAGCTCGAAGAGAAATACTCCCGCGCAACCTCCAGGCTTCCCCGCAAGGCCAAACCCGTTGTGCTCACCGACCCGGAAGGTATCGCCCGATGAGTGCAGACGGAACCATCCTCGCCAAGAAAATCCGAAAGTCCTTCGGACACAAAACAGTCCTCAAGGACATCGACCTGGAAATCGCCAGCGGCGAGATCTGCTGCATCATCGGCCCCAGCGGCTCCGGCAAATCCACCGTCCTGCGCTGCATCAACGGCCTGGAAACAGTGGACTCCGGAGTCCTGAAAGTCAACGGCGAAGACTTCGGCTACTACGAAACCGAGAACGCCTACCACGCCCTGCCGCCGAAGAAACTCGCCGAACAGCGCACCAGGCTCGGCATGGTCTTCCAACAGTTCAACCTCTTCCCGAACATGACAGCGCACGAGAACATCATGTCCGGACCCGTCCTGGTCAAAGGCGCCGATAAGAAAGAATCAGCCAAACGCGCCCACGAACTGCTCGCCAGCGTCGGCCTGGCCGGGTTCGGGGACTACTACCCCGCCCAGCTCTCCGGCGGCCAGCAACAACGCGTCGCGATCGCCAGGTCCCTGGCCATGGACCCCGAGATCATGCTCTTCGACGAACCCACCTCGGCCCTGGACCCGGAAAAAGTCGGCGAAGTCCTCGCCGTCATGAAGGACCTGGCCAAAAAAGGCATGACCATGGTCGTGGTCACCCACGAAATGGGCTTCGCCCGCGAAGTCGCCGACTCCCTGATCTTCATGGACGACGGCTACATCGTCGAACGCGGCGACGCCCGCGAAATCCTCTCCAACCCCAAGGAACCCCGCACCCAGGCATTCCTCAGGCAGGTGCTCTAAACCATGGACGGAAAACTCGCCGTGGTCTCCAAGGGGCCGCAAATCCAATACTGTCTAAGGAACGTAATAGTCCCGAGAGTGAAGTGAGGGAAGAGCAATGGCGGCACCGGAAGGACTGTTCGTGCTGGAGGGAAGGCCCACGGCGCAGCTGATCGCCGATCAGCTGCGCGAACAAATCGTCCAGGGGGTTTTCCGTCCCGGAGAGCAGATCAACGAGTCTGTGCTGGCGAGCCAGCTGCACACTTCGAGGGGCCCGGTCCGCGAGGCGTTGCAGCGACTGTCCCAGGAGGGGATCCTGGTCAGCCATCGCAACCGGGGAGTGTTCGTCCTGGAGCTTACGGCCGTTGATATCAGGGAAATCTATACGGTCCGCGAGGCCATGGAATCAGCCGCTGCAGACGCGCTGCTGGATGCCGGCCAGGAAAAGGTCGAAGAGACCTGCCAGGAGCTGAAGTCCATCATCAGCGACATGGCGAAGCAGGTTGCGGTGTCCGACTGGCAGGCGATTGCCCGGCTGGACATGCAATTCCATACCGCCTTCGTGGCTGGCGCGGGCAACACACGCCTGATCCGGATCTACCAGACCCTGGCGGCTGAATCGAGGATGTGCATTCTCAGCCTGGCCGTCGCCTATCCCCGAATCGACGCCCTGGTCCAGGAACATCAAAACCTGCTGGACCTGCTGGAGGCTGGCGACAGGGAAGAACTCCACAAAGCGATCGATCAGCACATGCAAAAAGCCGTTGAGGACCTCACCGCCGTCATGGAAGCGAAGGGAAATACCACCTTGGAATCTTCTCCGGCGTAGTCCCGGAAACAGGTCAGGTGCCGAACGGGGTACCCTTCCGGCACCGTCAAGAGCCTCCGAGCAGCTGAAGCTGCCCGGAGGCTTTCGGTTTCGGTCGCTGGTCTTGCCTTTCTTGGGATACATCCAAACTTTTCCTAGCAATTGTCAACAATCGACGATATGCTTGGAGCGGAATCCTTAGCTTCGTGAAATCCCGTGCGGACGGCTGCATTGGTCAGATGTGACCCGGCCTGAAAAGTCGACCGCCCCCCCTTGCACTCCAACCTGATTTATGAAAGGCAGCGATAATGCCAAAAAGCCGCCGTGCATCTTTGTGGGCTTCGCTCCAGCAGGGAGATGTTGTCACTCTTAGCCGTCGGGGGGTCCAGTGCCACAAGGGCTTCGTTGAAGATCGGACCGAGGACGGTCAAACGATCTGGGTGACCGACGACATCGGTCACCGACGGCTGTTCCACGTGCAGGACGACTATGACCTGCTGGTTGCCGGCGATGTTTTCGCCAACTAGGCAGATTCCGTTCGCAGCCCGCTACGCCGGGCCGCTCGGAAGTCAGCCCGTGGAAGCCACGTGCTCAGCCTGATCGTCCTGGTGTTAGCCGGACTCTTGACCGGATGGACCGCAGTTTCACAGCCACCGTGGTCCGGACGGGGGAACCGACGAAGCAGGTTCGACGCCCTATCCCCGTTGCAGATTTGCGCCGGGAGCGTTGCCCTGGCTGCCATTCTCACGTCCGTTCAGCTTCAGCTGGCTGCCCGCCCCTAACCGGACCGGATGCCCGGACAAGCCTGTCACCGGAGCCCGCCCTGTCACCGGAGCCGTATGACGACGTCGGCCGAGTTCCTAGTGGTCCGGATGAACCGCGCGTTGGGTTCATCAGTGCTCTCCACCCATTCCACTGCCTTGGACAGGGCCTTGCCGAAGTGGACGTGCCGGTTAACGAGTCTCTGCAATCGGAGTTCGTCCGGGGTCTCCAGGTACCAGACCTCATCCAGTTGGGCACGGACTGCCAGCCACGGGAGTGCGGGAGCCAGCAGGTAGTTACCTTCGGTGATCACCACCGGGACTTCCTTCGGGACGGCTATCGACGCAGCAATGGGTTCTTCGAGTCCTCGCCGGTAGGAAGGGGCGTAAACAACGTCTTCGTCCCGGGTCCGGATTCGCTGCAGGAGGGAACGGTAGCCGCCGACGTCGAACGTGTCGATCGCCCCTTTCCGGTGAAGCTTCGGAGTGTCCTTGATGACATCGTGGCCCAGGTGGAACCCGTCCATAGGCAGGACGACGGCGGTGCCGCCGCCGAGCTGGTCTGCCAGCCTTTCGGCAAAGGTTGATTTACCGGCGCCAGGTGCCCCGCACAGGCCCAGGACAAATCGGGAACCCGGCGTCAGTTTCCGCAGGATCCGCTCCGCGAGCTGATCCGGGTCCGCATCCAGGGTTTCCGGCAATGAAGGGCGGTTGCTCAGCGCCATGTATTCAGCTCCTTGCAGCGGCTACTTTGCCGGGTTATGCGTTCCGATCGGCACCAGGGTCAGGTCAGGGTGGTTTTTCTCGATCCGGCGCAGCGCCCAGACGTCATTGAACAGGGCAAGGTATTCACCGTCGGAGCGCAGCAGTACCTCCGCGCCCGGGACGTTTGCCAGCGCAGGCATCGCATCCGCCGTCGAAATCCTGGCGATGGAATAGGGCAGGCGTTCCAGCCGCATGGGGGCACTGAAGTCGTGGGCCATACGGTCCTCCACCACCTCAAACTGCATGGGGCCGACGGCGGCAAGAACGGGCGCCTGGTCTCCCCGGACGTCGGAGCGGAGCACCTGTATGACGCCCTCGTGTTCGAGCTGCTCTATGCCCCTGCGGAACTGCTTGAAGCGGCTGGGGTCCTTGGAGCGGGCCACCTGGAAGTGCTCCGGTGCGAAGAGCGGAATAGCCGGGAACTCCACCGGGCCCTCCAGGAAGAGGCTGTCCCCCACGCGCAGGGAGGAGGCATTAACCAGGCCGACGACGTCACCCGGGTAGGCCTCGTCGATGACTTCGCGTTCACGGCCAAAGACCTGCTGCGCGTACTTCGTGGCGAAGGATTTGCCGGTACGCGTCTGGGTGACCACCATGCCGCGCTCGAAGATGCCGGAGCAGACGCGGATGAAGGCGACGTGGTCCCGGTGGGCCTTGTTCATGCCCGCCTGGACCTTGAAGACAAACCCGGAGAACGGCGATTCCACGGCCCGCGGGGCGCCGTTAACATCCGGCCGGGGTGCCGCAGGCGGTGCATAGTCAACCAGCGCGTCCAGGAGTTCCTTGACGCCGAAGTTCAGGGCGGCGGAGCTGAACAGGATGGGGGTGGCCTTGCCAGCATGGAAGCTCTCGACGTCGAACTCCAGGTTGGACTCAATCACCAGTCCGGCCTCGTCCACGGCGTCGGTCCAGTTGCTGCCCTGGCTCTCCGCTGCCTGTTCGGGGGTGAAGTAGTCGGTGAGGGCGATGCTGGCGCCGGAGTTGTTGCGCTGGAAGCGGGCAAAGCGGTCGTTACGAAGGTCCCAAACCCCCCGGAAGTCTCCGGAGATGCCCACTGCCCAGGTCAGCGGCATGGGCTGCAGGCCGGTCCGCTCAGTGATTTCATCCATGAGCGCCAGGGCGTCCAGGCCGGGGCGGTCCCATTTGTTAATCACGGTAATAATGGGGAGGTTGCGCTGCTTGCACACTTCGAAGAGCTTCATGGTCTGGGTTTCCAGGCCCTTGGCGGCATCCACCAGCATCACCGCGCAGTCCACGGCAGCGAGGACACGATACGTGTCCTCGGAGAAGTCAGCGTGCCCGGGAGTGTCCAGCAGGTTGATGACGGTATCGCGATACGAGAACTGGAGGGCGGCAGAACTGATGGAGATGCCGCGGTCCTTTTCCATCTGCATCCAGTCGGAGACCGTTTCCTTGCGGTTGGCCTTGCCGCTGGACGCGCCGGCGGTGCCGATCACCTTGGCATGCAGGGCGAGCGCCTCGGTGAGCGTGGATTTTCCGGCATCGGGGTGGGAAATAACAGCAAAGGTCCGACGCCGGGCCGCCTGCCGGTGAATCTCGTGGACCCGGGCGGGGCTGAGGACATCTTGGGACACGGTGCTACTTTCGGTGCGTTGGGGGATACCCCTGACGCTTGACGGGACATCGCTTGATGGGCGCGGGACTGGCCACAGCCAAGGTCCAAGTTTATCGCAGTGATCCAAGGAGCGCTGAGGCCAGCTTCCCGGTACGACGGCGGCTGCTCCTTATAACTGCCGCCAGCAGCCAAAATGCCCCAAAATGGCCCCTTCGTCAACCGGCTCCGCACCTATTCCACCCACCGCTACGGAGCCGCCCGACGGGGCACTTTGAGGCTTGCTGGTGCGGAACAGCCCCTTCTTTACCTCTATCATTGACCTAGCGGGAAACTGAGTACTTTTGACCCTGCCGGCGGAGAGTGGAAACCGGCCTACTTGCGGACCGTCGTCCGCACCTTTGAAGGGAACACCTATGGCTCGGAGCCCCGAAGAATCGCTCAAGGCGACTCTGGGCAGGGTGGCTCCAGGCACGCCGTTGCGCGATGGCCTGGAACGCATCCTCCGCGGACGCACCGGCGCACTGATCGTGCTGGGTTCGGACCGGACCATCGAATCCATCTGTTCCGGCGGCTTCGACATCGGCATCGATTTCTCTCCCACCCGGCTCCGCGAACTGGCCAAAATGGACGGTGCCATCATCTGCGACAGGGACGCCGGGAACATCCTCCGCGCAGCCGTCCAGCTGGTCCCCGACTCCAGCATTGAGACCCAGGAATCCGGCACCCGCCACCGCACTGCCGAGCGCGTGGCCATCCAGACCGGCGTGCCCGTGATTTCCGTCAGCCAGTCCATGCAGATCATCGCGTTGTATGTGAACGGCCTGCGGCACGTGCTTGAGGGCTCGGAAAAAGTCCTGGCCCGGGCCAACCAGGCCCTGGCCACGCTGGAGCGGTACCGTTCCCGCCTGGACCAGGTCACCAGTTCGCTGTCCGCCCTTGAAATCGAAGCCATGGTGACGGTGCGGGATGTAGCCGTCACCCTGCAGCGCCAGGAGATGGTCCGCCGGATCTCCGAGGAGATCTCGCAGTACGTCCTGGAACTCGGCGAAGACGGGCGCCTGCTGTCGCTCCAACTGGACGAGCTGACAGTGGGCCGCGGCCCCGGCAGCGACATCATCATCCGGGACTACGCTGGCCCCGAGGCCTCCGCCGCTGACATCGAGAAGGCCGTCAGCGCGCTGGTGAACCTGGGGCCAACAGAGCTGATCGACCTTGGCAAAATCTCCGGAATCATCGGGTTCGCCGGCGGCGTGGACACGCTCGACGCCGTCGTGCAGCCCCGGGGATACCGCCTGCTCTCCGGACTCAAGGCAGTGCCAAGGGCGGTGGCCGACAGGCTTGTTGACCACTTTGGCGGGCTGCAGTTCCTGATGGCTGCGACCATCGACGACCTCATGACCGTGGACGGCATCGGCGATCAACGCGCCCGGACCGTACGCGAAGGCCTTAGCCGCATGGCCGAGGCAAGCCTGCTGGACCGCTTCCTCTAGCCGCACACCCCCGTTCCGGGGAAGGGTCAATTGAGCTGGAAAACGGCCTTGGGACTGGCCTTGGAGCCGAGCTTGGCGGTGAAAACGTAGTACGCCCCGCCGGCTCCGGGCTTTGCCTGGATGGGCTGGCAGCCTTCCACTGTGCGGTTCCTCGGCCAGGGGAAGTTGGCCGTCTCGCTCGCCCCCGGCTGGATGGTCTTCACCAGGTCCTCGCTCTTGGCCTGGCAATCCCTGGACGAGAAAATCCTGTCAGCGCCGCTGGTGACAAGGAACTCCATCTGGGACGTGCCGATATTCACGTCGCACGGCATCTGCCCGCCGTTGGTCACCTTCAGGGTGAGCAACGGGTTCTCCGCCGGACCGTAGGCGGCCTTGTCGGTCGAGGCGGAGACCGTCACGAGGTTCTGGTCGCACGTTGGGGTCGGGGAGCTGCTGGGAGTCGGGGAACTGCTGGGAGTCGCCGTGCTGCCGGCGACGGCGGACGCCGGGGTGTCCGTGGCGGCCCCGGTTGCGGCGGGCGCAGCGTCAGTGGATGAGGCTTTTTCCGCGTTTCCGCTGAAGGCTCCGGCGGCGGCAAATCCACCGAGCACCAGGGCGATCAGCACCAGCAGGACTGCTCCCACGAACAGCCGACGACGGCGGTAGACGGCGTCACTCGTCCCGCGCCTTGCACGGGAATTTGAGTTGGATGCCGTCTTTCGTGATGAATTGCCTTGCCTGCCCATCCTTCTAGGCTAGGGAACCGGCCGGACTATGCTCCCCCACCACGCCGGGCGCCGGGCCATCGCTATGGTCACGGTTTGTTCCGGCTCCGGTCCCGTCCGCCACGGCGCGTCCGTTACAGTGTTGGGATCGACGCTACAACCAAGTCCCCAGCCCTGCCCGCCAACGCCCGCAGCCTCGGGCCCGGTCTTGACGCCCTCCATCGCCGGATAGTGGGCTGGTTTGAGGAGACTGCCCGCGACCTGCCCTGGCGCGAACCCGCATGCTCGCCCTGGGGCGTGCTGGTCAGCGAGATCATGCTCCAGCAGACCCCTGTGGTACGCGTGCTGCCCGTCTGGGAGGAGTGGCTCAGGCGATGGCCAAACCCTGCTGCCCTGGCCGGTGAGCCCGCCGGCGAAGCGGTCCGCTGCTGGGGCAGGCTGGGCTATCCCCGCCGTGCCCTCAGGCTCCACGCTGCTGCCGTGGCGATCGTTGACGGTCACGGTGGGAAAGTCCCCGATACTTACGCGGAACTGCTGACGCTGCCGGGCGTGGGCAGCTACACGGCCGCAGCCGTCGCCGCCTTTGCCTACGGGCGCAGGGAGACGGTGGTGGACACCAACATACGGCGCGTGCACGCGCGGCTCGTTTCCGGCGTCGCCCTTCCGGCGCCTTCCCTGACCGCCTCTGAGATGCGGCTCGCGGCTGAACTATTGCCGGACGACGACGGGACATCCGTCAGGTGGAACGCTGCGGTGATGGAACTTGGGGCTCTGGTATGCACGGCACGGGCGCCGAAATGTGCCGCCTGCCCCGTCCGGGAACAATGCGCGTGGCTGGCAGCAGGCGAGCCGCCGCCGTCGTACACCCCAAAAGGCCAGGCCTGGCACGGCACCGACCGCCAGGTCCGCGGAGCCGTGATGGCGGTGCTGCGGCTCGCGGAAACGCCGGTCCCGCCGGAGATGTTCGTCCAGGAGCCCGCGGACCTTGGTTTCGAGGCTGAGGGAATCGGTGCGCCGTTGTCCGCCCTTCACCGGCTGAACTCGGCGCCGGAGCAGCTGGAGCGCGCGCTGGCCGGGCTCCTCAGCGACGGGCTCGCCGAGCTTCACCACGGCGGCTACCGGCTCCCCGCGTGATCCCTGGCCCGCCCACCTTCCGGCGCGGGCACCTTCCGGGCATCGGCCTGACCCGCAAGGTCTCATTCCGGCAGTCTCTGGAGCGGGGCCATAACGATGTCTGCATCACTTCCCTGACATCCGTTGGGCTCCGCCGCGGCCGGCCCTACGCTGAAGTATGGGCAAGCCCGGGGTGCTGCTGGTACTGATCACGACGGCCTTACTCACCTCTGCCTGCTACCCCTACGCGGCTCCGTGCCCGGCGATCGCCCAGGCAACTGCGGTGTCCGTGGCTGTGTCCCGGGAGTATGTTCCCCAGGTGAAGACCCTGCGGCTGAAGGCCTGCCAGGAGGGCGCCTGCAAGGAAGCGGACCTGGAACTCTTCGGTGGCAGCGTGTCCGTGGACCAGGGCTGCGGGCCGGACGGCGTCTGCTCCGCCACGGCCTCCCCGGACGGGACCATGATGGGGATCCTGATGCTGGACTCCCTGACCGAAGCGCCAATGGCCCTGACCGCCACCGGAACCGCGCCGGACGGGGCCGCCCTTCCGGTGCGCACTTTGGATTTCCGCCCCCGCGGCGCCTACCCGTACGGCGAACAGTGCGGACGGTTTGTCACCGCCTCCGTGAAGCTCGACGCCGAAGGGCTGCACGACGTTTCCTAATCGGGGCCTCTTCAGGCAACGTAGGATGAAAGCGTCGATCAACTACTGAGGGAACCATGAAGAAACTCACTACGGCCCTGCTCGCCACCGGGCTCATCCTCTCCGCCTCGGCCTGCGCCGGACCGACCAAGCTGTCCACGGCGGAAACCTGCGACCGGATCAAGATCGCTGTCTCGAGCCCGGCCAACGGCATCGGCAAGACGGGGATGACGCTCCTCGCCAACCAGATCCGGCCCATCGAGGCCGTGGCTTCGGATGACCTGAAAGCCGCGCTGAAATCAATCATCGAATACACCGACGAATCAGCGAAAGAGAGCCCGGACGCCGGCAAGCTCAGCGCGCTCCAGGGCGGTTACCAAGAGGCCGGCAGCACGTACAGCAAGTTCTGCAGCCAGGGCTAGCCTCCCGCCAAGACCCGCCTTACCCGCCCCAACCTGCGCGAACTGGCAGCAGATCCCCTCAAAACCCGCGTTTTGGGTTCATTTGCTGCCAGTTCACGCGTTGCTTAGGGGCTTTGGAGGGCTATGGACGCCTGAATCTACATCGTTGTATATTTGCTGGAACCACCACCCCAGCATCCGGAGAATCCCTTGATTGCCACTGACGCGAAGTCCGCACCGGCCCCTTTGTACCGCGATCCCTTGGAGGACGGCGCGGCGGACCCCGTGCTGGTCTACAACCCGCATGAGCAGGCGTGGTGGATGATCTACACCAACAGGCCCACGACAGTGCAGCACGCCGAGGGGATCAGCTGGCTCTTCGGTTCCAGCCTGGGTGTGGCATCGTCCACGGACGGATGCGCCACCTGGCGTTACCGCGGAACCGTCGAAGGGCTCGACTTTGAGTGGGGACACAATACTTTCTGGGCTCCTGAGATCTTCGAGCATGATGGAATCTTCCACATGTACGTCAGCTACATCCGGGGCGTTCCCTTGGGCTGCGACGACGATGAGACGCTCATTCACCACTACACGAGCAAGGACCTCATCATCTGGGACCACCACGGCCCGATTGCCCTGAGCTCGAACAACGTCATTGACGCCTGCATCATCCAGCTTCCTGAGGGCGGATTCAGGATGTGGTACAAGGACCAGGGCCGTGATTCCGAGACCTGGGCCGCGGACAGCGACAACCTTTACGACTGGACAGTCCGTGGCCGCGTGCTGTCGACGCCGGGTGGCCACGAGGGTCCTAACGTCTTCTTCTTCCGCGATTCCTACTGGCTGATCGTGGACAGCTGGAGCGGCCAGCTCGCCTACCGCTCTCAGGATCTGGACCAGTGGACACCGGCGGGCAAGATCCTGGCCGGTTCCATCGGTGATAAACCCTCCCGGACAGACGACAACGGGCCGGGCCTCCACGCGGACGTGGTTGTTGACGGTGGGGACGCCTGGATCTTCTACTTCACCCATCCGGAGCGGCCAGGCAAGGACCACCCCACCGAACGCAGCCGGCGTTCATCCATCCAGGTGGCCCGGCTCGACGTCGAGGACGGAAACCTGGTGTGCGACCGGGACCAGGCCCCCAGGCCGGCGATAGGCGCGCCGGCAATCGGCGCACCCCGCCCTTAAGGTTCCCGCCCCGAGGATCCCCGCGCTTAGGGTTCGGCGGGCGGAGCCGTCCCGCCCCGAGGGACGTGGGCGCTAGCCTGGTCCGGGACCGGCTCCCGGGCCGCTGCCGGCATGGCGAGCACCGCCCCGACGGTCATCACGGCAGCCAGCACAACGGCCAGGAACACTGCGCTGGATGCCCCAACGACGGCTTGGGGGTCCGTGTGGCCGTTGGGACTGCCGGCATAGATTGCGTTTGCTACCGCACCGAAGACTGCGACGCCTAAAGCACTGCCAATCGATCGCGCGAAGAGGTTGGTGCCCGTTACCACGCCGCGCTCGTTCCATTCGACGCTGGATTGGGCAGCGATGAGGGTAGGGGTTGCAACGAGGCCAAGCCCCAGTCCGACAGTAAAACAGCTGGCCGCGACCAGGACTGCGTTAGGGGTGTGAGCGGTCAGGGCGAGGATCACCGAGCCGGTGACTGTGACCGAGATTCCGATCAGCGCTGTGGTCCTGAACCCCAGCCGAAGATAGAGGCGCCCTGACTGGGAGGCACTGATCGGCCATCCGAGCGTCAGTGCCGCGAGCGCCAGCCCGGCGACAATCGGCGAGGTGGCAATTGCTCCCTGAAGGAAAGTCGGGACGTAGGAGGTGAGGCCGAGTATGATCGCCCCGACGCCGAAGGAGATGAGCGTCGTCGTGCCGAGGAGGCGCCGGGACAGTACCCACGGCGGCAGGACAGGCTCGGCAGCCCGCCGCTCGGCAATGAGAAATATGGCCAGCAGAACGGCTCCGACGGCGAACGACGTGATGCTTATGGGTGAGTCCCAGGCCCACGCCTGGCCGCCTTCAAGGGCTCCGAGGATTAGCAGGCTCAAGGAGACAGTCAGAAGCACGGCTCCGAGGTAGTCCACGCGGTGCTTCGTGTGCTCGATGTTTTCATGGAAGGCCCGGACCAGCATCCAGCCGGCCAGGAGGCATAGCGGCACGTTGATGAGGAAGATTCCACGCCAGATGCCGAGCGAGGAGAATATCCCGCCCAGTGTTGGTCCGACGACGGACGAGACGGCCCACACGCTGGCCAGGTAACCCTGCACCTTGGCACGCTCGGCGATGGAATAGATGTCGCCGGCGATGGTGATGGAAATAGGCAGGACTGCTCCGGCACCCAGGCCTTGGACCACGCGGAACGCAATGAGCGCCGGCATGCTCCACGCCAGGCCGCAAAGAATCGAGCCGAGCAGGAACAGGCCAATGCCTGTAAGGATAATGGGTTTGCGGCCTGCCATGTCCGAGAGTTTCGCGTACACGGGCACGGATACGGCCTGCGCGAGCAGGTAGGCGGAAAAGAGCCACGGGAACGAAGAGAACCCGCCGACATCCCGCACTATCGAGGGCACCGCTGTCGCGACGATCGTCGAGTCAATGGCCACGAGGCCGCTCGACAGCATCAGGGCGATGAGGACAGGGCCGCGCTCGGAACGGAAGCCGACGCCTTCAGCACGGGTAGTCATGAGGTGACCTCGTTTCAGTCGGTGGCCAAGGCAGGTGTTAGCACACCGGATTCAACTCTACGGCTCGCCGAACCCCGCCTGCACCAGCCCGCCCACGTAGTTCACGGCCCGCTCGGCGTCCGCACCCCACGCTTCCACATGCAGGACCGATCCTTTCCCCGCCGCCAAAGTCATCAGGCCGGTCATGGAGGCCCCGTCCACCCCGTTGACCTTCACGTCCGCGTCCAACGAGGCGATGCCGCCAGCGATTTTGGCCGCCGGGCGGGCATGCATGCCCGCCTGGTTGATCAGCTCAAAGTCTCCGGTGAAGTCGGGCCCGCCCCCTGTGACGGCGCCTTCAGACACCAGGCTGGCCGGCGCCGGAGCAGGACCGCTGCCCGGGCCGGAAGGGTAGGCGGCTTCGGCAGCACGCTTTACTGTCTCGGCGTCAGCCCCGCCCTGCGCTGCCACGGCAGCGGCCACCAGGCCCTCCACCAGTGGAGCGTCAGCCAGCAGCACGCCAGCCGGATCGTCTGCGAATTCAACGGCCGATTCGGCAGTCATCACTGCCGATCCAAGATCCGTCAGGACCACCACGCCGTCACCGCCCGCAGCCTTGTCCAGCGCCGACATGACCTTCTCCAGGCTCGTGCCGATCCGGCCGTCCGGGGTGCCGCCGGCCGCCAGGATCACGACGTCGGGCGCCATCTGGGCGGCAAGCTCCACCGCGCCGTCGGCGATCTTTTCGCTATGGGACACCACCACGATGCGGACGGTCACGCCGCGGCTCCGGCGGCCGCACGGAGAATCAGTGCGCTGGAGGCCGCACCGGGATCCCGGTGGCCTGCACTCCGCTCCCCCAGGTAACTCGCACGGCCCTTGCGGGCGACGAGCGGATCCGTCGCCACTGCCCCGGCCTCGGCAGCCTCTGCGGCGGCAACGAGCACGGCGAGGACGTTCCCGCTTCCGCCGGCCGCTACCGCCTGGGCGGCTTCGGCAGCCGGTGTCCAGGCATCCACCATGGTTTTGTCGCCTGATTCTGCCTTGCCCCTTGCCACGATGCCGTCCCGGGCAGCCATCAGCGCTCCGGCGAGCGCCGCGGGATCAACCTCGGCGACGTCACCCAGGTAAGTGGATGCGCGGAGGAACGCGGTGCCATACAGCGGACCCGCTGCCCCGCCAACTTTTGACATCAGGGTCATTGCAGTCATTTTGAGGGCCGCGCCGGGAGTTTCCGGCGGAGCTTCGGCCAGTTTGTCCAGCACTGCCTGGAAGCCGCGGTCCATGTTCTCGCCATGGTCCGAGTCCCCGATGGCGCGGTCCAGCTCGATGAGCTCCACCCGGTGCTCGGCCATGGCCTGAGCGCAAAGCGTCAGCCATTTCACGGCCCAAGTCACATCCAGCATCATGGCTACACGCCCCAGCGCAGGGCGGCAGTGTGGACCGGGGCATCCCACAGCTGCGTCAGCTCGTCGTCGAGCCGCAGTACCGAAATGGAACAGCCCTGCATTTCGAGTGCGGTGATGTAGTTCCCCACCAGCGAGCGCTCCACCGTTGCACCCCGGTCCGCTATCACCTGCGCGGCCCGCCGATAGACGATGTATAGCTCGCTTAGGGGCGTGCCGCCCATACCGTTGACGAACAGCAGCACCTTGTCGCCTGACGCAATGCCCAGGTCGCCGAGTACCGGTTCCAGCAGGCGGTCGGTGATGCCGTCGGCATTCTCCATGGGGATCCGGTGCCGGCCCGGCTCTCCGTGAATGCCGATGCCGATCTCGATCTCGTTGTCCTCCAGGTCGAAGCTGGGGGTGCCGGCGTGCGGAACCGTGCAGGCGGAGAGCGCAACGCCCATGGTCCGGGCGTTGCTGTTGACCCGGTCACCGACCGCTGCAACCGCATCCAGGCCGTACCCGCGTTCGGCCGCGGCGCCGGCAATTTTTTCCACGAGCACTGTGCCGCCAACCCCGCGCCGTCCGGCGGTGTACAGCGAATCTTCCACGGCGACGTCGTCGTTCACCAGGACGGTGCGGACCTCCGCCCCTTCCGCCTGTGCCAGCTCGGCGGCGGTCTCGAAGTTCAGGACGTCGCCGGTGTAGTTCTTCACAATATGCACGACGCCGGCGCCGGAGTCGGCGGCGAGCGTCGCCGGAAGGATCTGGTCCGGCGTCGGGGAGGTGAACACCGCCCCCGGCACCGCGGCGTCGAGCATTCCCATCCCGACAAAACCGGCATGGAGCGGCTCATGTCCGCTTCCGCCACCGGAAACCAGCCCCACTTTTCCCGCAACCGGTGCGTCTCTACGGGTGATGTAGGTGGGGTTCGTACTGACGGTTACGAGGTCCGCATAGGCCAGGCCGAAGCCCTCCACGGACTCGTCCACTACGGAGCGGGGGTCGTTGATGAGTTTTTTCATGGCAGAACTCCTGGCTGTGGTGCTTCCTGGAGGATGTCACTTTGACCCTACTACCGCCGTCGGAACGGCGGTAGCACGGCGTTCAGAGGAACTTGATCATGCGCGTGTTGCCCAGGGTGTTGGGCTTGACCCGGGCAAGGTCCAGGAACTCTGCCACACCTTCGTCATGGGAGCGGAGGAGTTCCGAGTAGACGGTCGGGTCGACTGCCGTCTGGTCGGCCATGACCTCGAAACCGTGGCGCTTGAAGAAGTCCACCTCGAATGTCAGGCAGAAGACCCGGGCGACGCCGAGGGTGCGCGCCTCCTGCACGAGACTCTCCACCAGGACATGGCCCACGCCCTTCCCCCGCCAGGCCTCTGATGCGGCCAGGGTGCGTACTTCGGCCAGGTCCTCCCACATCACGTGCAGGGCGCCGCAGCCAATGACTTCGCCGTCGTCGGATTCGGCGATCCGGAACTCCTGCAGGCTTTCGTAGTAGGCCACCGTCTCCTTCGCCATCAGGATTCTCTGCTCTGCCAGCGGCGCCACCAGTCGCTTGATGGCGGCAACATCGCCGGTGCGGGCAGGGCGGATATGGAAGGAGTCAGTCACAGGTTCAATCCTACGGTGGCGGCCTCGGTGGTTAGGGCGCTCCGGCACCGGTGCCATTTGCCGCTTGCTGCTCCTTCGTCGCTCTGACGCAAGCTACACAAATGCCACCGGCACCCTCGCTTCGCTGCAGGTGCCTGCTGCGGACTGAGCCACGACTGCTGGTAACGCAAAAGCCCCGCCTGTTCCCTTTCGGGAGCGGGCGGGGCCTTGGCGGTCCGGAAGCGCCTAGACGCTCGGAGCGATTTCCGGGATGCGTGGCTTGGCGTTGCCAGCGAAGGTGAACTTGGCGTCGTCACCCTCGCCGTCCACATCCACCACAACGATGTCGCCGGCGTGGATCTCGCCGAACAGGATCTTCTCGGAGAGCTGATCCTCGATCTCGCGCTGGATAGTGCGGCGCAGCGGCCGGGCACCCATAGCGGGATCGTATCCACGGGTTGCCAGAAGCACCTTGGCGGCGGTGGTGAGCTCGATGCCCATGTCCTTGTCCTTGAGGCGCTTCTCCAGGCGGGTAACGAACATGTCCACGATCTCGATGATCTCGTCCTGGGTGAGCTGCGGGAACACCACAACGTCATCCACACGGTTCAGGAACTCGGGGCGGAAGTGCTGCTTGAGCTCTTCCGTGACCCGGGCGCGCATCCGGTTGTAGCCGGTCTGCGTGTCCGTGCCCGACTGGAAGCCGGTGGCAACGCTCTTGGAAATGTCCCGCGTACCGAGGTTCGTGGTCATGATGATCACGGTGTTCTTGAAGTCCACCACCCGGCCCTGGGAGTCTGTCAGGCGGCCGTCTTCCAGGATCTGCAGGAGCGAGTTGAAGAGGTCCGCGTGGGCCTTTTCCACTTCGTCGAACAGGACCACGGAGAACGGACGACGGCGGACCTTTTCGGTCAGCTGTCCGCCTTCCTCGTACCCGACGTAGCCCGGAGGGGCACCGAAGAGCCGCGAGACCGTGTGCTTCTCCGAGTATTCGGACATGTCCAAGGTGATGAGGGCGTCCTCTTCACCGAACAGGAACTCGGCAAGCGCCTTGGCCAGCTCGGTCTTGCCGACGCCGGTGGGGCCGGCGAAGATGAACGAGCCACCGGGCCGCTTCGGATCCTTCAGGCCTGCACGGGTGCGGCGGATCGCCTGCGACAGGGACCTGATGGCCTCGTTCTGGCCTACGACACGTTTGTGCAGTTCGTCTTCCATCTTCAGCAGGCGCGAGGACTCCTCCTCGGTCAGCTTGAACACCGGGATACCCGTGGAGTTGGCCAACACTTCGGCGATGAGATCCTCATCCACCTCGGAAATGTCGTCCATGCCGCCGGACTTCCAGTGCCGCTCCTTCTCCGAACGTTCGGTAATGAGCCTTTGCTCCTTGTCCCGGAGCGAAGCTGCGCCTTCGAAGTCCTGCGCGTCGATGGCGGATTCCTTCTCCATCTTGAGCTGGGCGATCCGCTCATCCATGGCCTTCAGCTCCGGCGGGGCGGTCATCCGGCGGATGCGCAGCCGGGCACCGGCTTCATCGATGAGGTCGATCGCCTTGTCCGGCAGGAAGCGGTCCGAGATGTAGCGTTCGGAGAGGTTCGCTGCCGAGGCGAGGGCGCCGTCGGTGATGGTGACGCGGTGGTGCGCCTCATAGCGGTCACGCAGGCCCTTCAGGATCTCGATCGCATGCGCAACCGAGGGTTCCTTGACCTGGATCGGCTGGAAGCGGCGCTCCAGCGCGGCGTCCTTCTCGATGTGCTTGCGGTACTCGTCCAGGGTGGTGGCACCGATGGTCTGCAGTTCGCCGCGGGCCAGCATGGGCTTCAGGATGGACGCAGCGTCGATGGCACCTTCAGCGGCACCGGCACCCACGAGGGTGTGGATCTCGTCGATGAAGAGGATGATGTCCCCGCGCGTGCGGATTTCCTTGAGGACCTTCTTCAGGCGCTCTTCGAAGTCACCGCGGTACCGGGAGCCTGCCACCAGTGAACCAAGGTCCAGGGTGTACAGCTGCTTGTCCCTGATGGTTTCCGGGACGTCCCCGCGGACAATCGCCTGGGCCAGGCCCTCGACGACGGCCGTCTTGCCGACGCCCGGCTCACCGATCAGGACCGGGTTGTTCTTGGTGCGGCGGGAAAGGACCTGCATGACGCGTTCCATTTCCTGCTCGCGCCCGATCACCGGATCCAGCTTGTTCTCGCGGGCAGCCTGGGTCAGGTTGCGGCCGAACTGGTCAAGGACCACTGACCCGGCGGGGGTCCCTTCGGGCTGGCTCGAACCGACGCCTGCACCGGTGGTTTCCTTGCCCTGGTAGCCGGAGAGGAGCTGGATGACCTGCTGGCGGACGCGGTTGAGGTCTGCGCCGAGCTTGACCAGCACCTGCGCGGCAACACCTTCACCCTCGCGGATGAGTCCCAGCAGGATGTGCTCCGTGCCGATGTAGTTGTGGCCCAACTGCAGGGCCTCGCGCAGCGAGAGCTCCAGGACTTTCTTGGCGCGCGGCGTGAAGGGGATGTGGCCGGACGGGGCCTGCTGGCCCTGGCCGATGATCTCCTGCACCTGTTCGCGCACGCCGTCGAGCGAGATGCTCAAGGACTCGAGAGCCTTGGCGGCAACGCCCTCACCCTCGTGGATCAGACCCAACAGGATGTGTTCGGTTCCAATGTAATTGTGGTTCAGCATGCGTGCCTCTTCTTGGGCAAGCACAACTACGCGACGGGCACGGTCCGTAAATCGCTCAAACATTTCGCCACACTCCTAGCTACGACGTACTTTGATGCTACGTGGCGGACCGGGCATTGTGGAGCGTGTTCGCCACGGGGGAAACCGCAGCCCTGCCGGGAATACCTGGCAGAGGCCCTATACGGGTCCTGACCGGACACTGCCGTCTGGTTCCGGCAGGCGTACCGCCGGCCGCTTCCGGCCACTCTCTGCCGCGCCGGCCTGGAAATGTGCCATGAATATTGCCCTTCCGCCATGGTCCGGAGCTGCAAATGCGCAGGAGTTTCATATCGCCGCGGCTGCGGACGCGCATAAAACCAATTTGCGCCAAAAACCCTGCCTTCGCCCGGAGGCAGAGGCAGGGCTTAAAGAGACGCCCGGAAACCGGGTTCTAGGAATTTGCCTTTTGGTAGGCTTCCTGGATTTCGGCCTGAATTCGGCCACGGCTGTTAACGGTGTAGCCATTGTCGCGCGCCCATTGACGGATCTGTGCCGAATCGTTGCTCCGCGCGCCCGTAGCTGTCCTGGTTCGTGCGGGACGGCCTACGGATGCCGATGTCTTACGGGCAGCGGCCACAAACTTCTCGAGTGCGGAGCGGAGCTCTGCGGCATTCGCAGCCGACAGGTCAATTTCGTAGCTGACCCCATCGAGGCCAAAGCGGACATTCTCGTCCGCGGTTCCCCCATCCAGATCATCGACGAGGATGATGTTTACTTTCTGTGCCATTTAATTGTCTTCCTCTTGAAAAGGGCCGGGGGTTCAGAAAAGCAGGATGTCCTGTAAAAAGTATGACCCTCGTTATGGCAACGCGTCAAAGCGCCGAATGGTTCCTGTGGATATTCGGAGAAAATTCTTTCGTTTTATTTATCTCAATCCGAGGCGGTGCCGTTGAATGGCTCTGCCTTGCGAGCATCTGCCTCGGCCTGGGCCCGGGCTTCCGCCTGCCGTTCGGCCTTATCGGCATTGAAGATCGATTTCATCGCGAACCAGAAAAGCAGGCCCACCACAATCGACGGGAGGAGTACGGCGACATATTCCATGGTTAGTGCCCTTCAGGCTTAAGGAGCGGAAAGAGGATGGTCTCCCTGATGCCGGCGCCTGTGAACAGCATGACCAACCTGTCGATGCCCAGGCCGATGCCGCCCATGGGAGGGGCACCGTACTCGAGGGCCCGGAGGAAGTCCTCGTCCAGCTGCATGGCTTCGTCATCGCCCGCGGCTGCATGCCGGGACTGCTCGGTCAGACGCTCGCGCTGGATGACGGGGTCGATCAGTTCGGAGAAGGCCGTGCCGCGCTCCATGCCGCCGATGATGAGGTCCCAGGCTTCGATCAGCCGGCCGTCCTTCCGGTGCGGGCGGGCCAGCGGCTGGGCAGATGGCGGGTAGTCGTAGACAAAGGTGGGGTTCAGCAGGGTGGGCTCCACGATCTCACCGAACAGTTCCACGGCCAGTTTCTCGGCGTCCCATTTTGGGTCTGCCTTGACCTCATGCTTTTCCGCGATTTCGCGCAGCACCTCGACCGGGGTGTCAGGGGTGACTTCCTGGCCGACGGCGTCGGAAAGTCCGGGGTAGACCGAAAGCCAGGCCCAGTCGCCGTCGAGGTTGATCTCCCCGGCGTCGGTCTGCAGGGTGCGGCCGGCACCCACTGCATCCGCGGCGTCCAGGATAATCTCCTTGATGCGTTCCGCCATGATGAACTGGTCAGCCCAGGCTTCATAGCATTCAAGGGTGGTGAATTCGGGGCTGTGGGTGGAGTCCACGCCTTCGTTGCGGAACACGCGGCCCATGTCGTAGACGCGGTCGATCCCGCCCACCACGGCACGTTTGAGGTAGAGCTCCGTGGCGATGCGAAGGGTCATCTTCTGGTCGAACGCGTTCATATGCGTCTCGAAGGGCCGTGCCAGTGCGCCGCCGTGGACCAGCTGCAAGATGGGGGTCTCGACTTCCACATAGTTGTGGCGGAAGAGCGTTTCGCGGATGGAGCGGGTGATCGCTGCCCGGGTGTAGACCATTTCCCGGGCCTCGTCGCGCACCATGAGGTCCACGTAGCGCTGCCTGACCCGGGTTTCCTCGTTCAGTTCCGCATGCAGCACCGGCAGCGGACGCAGGGCCTTGGATGCCATGGACCAGGAGTCGGCCATGACGGAGAGTTCACCGCGGCGGGAGGAGATGACCTCGCCCCTGATGAACACATGGTCGCCCAGGTCAACCAGCGCCTTCCAGTCCGCGAGCGCTTCTTCGCCGACGTTGGCGAGGCTCAGCATGGCCTGCAGCCTGGTTCCCTTGCCGTCCGTTCCGCCTTCCTGCAGGGTGGCAAAGCATAGCTTGCCGGTGTTGCGGACAAACACCACCCGGCCTGTGACACCCACGATGTCACCCGTGGTGTCGTCAGCCTCGAGGTGGGAGTACTTTTCGCGGATCTCGGTCAGGGAATGCGTGCGCTCCACACCCACCGGGTATGCCTCGGTTCCGCGTTCGAGAAGCCTGGCGCGCTTTTCCATCCGGATGCGCATCTGCTCGCTGGCGTCGAGCGGCTCAGGGGCATTCTTGGGGGCGGGGGTGTTTTGGGAAGTCACAATCCCCAAGTTTACCGGGACTTACGGTCACCGGCTTCCGGCGGTCTCCGGGCTTAGACTCGGGCTGTGGAGACGTGGACACTTGAAACGGACGACGGCGGGCGCCTGGCGGTGCACTCGTTCCTCACCGCAGCGGCCACGGCCTCCCCGGTGTCGTCCACGTTGTCGTCGGCGCTGGCCTCCAAGGCTGCCGGCATCTCAACAGACAGCACTCCAGCGGACAGCACCTCAGCAGACAGGGAGCGGACGACGTCGGGACCACCCGGCGTCGTCGTCATCCACGGAACTTTGGTGACGGACGCCCTGTACCGGCCTTTTGCCCGGAAGCTCAGCGTCCTGCTGGGCCGGCCGGTGCACTGCTACAACCGCCGCGGCCGGGCAGGTTCCACGCCGCAGCCCGACGCTTACTCGGTGGAAACCGAAATCAGCGACCTCGCAACAGTCATGCGGGAAACCGGCTCCACGGACGTGGTGGCGCATAGCTATGGCGGGTTCGTTGCTTTACAGGCCGCCCGTACTGTCGCGATGGGCCGGCTGGTGACTTACGACGCCGCGGTTTCACTCTCCGGCAGCCTCAAGCAGCGGTGGCGGCCGGAACTCGAGGATGCCGTCACAGCAGGGCAGCTCAACCGCGCGTGGGCGCACCTGGTCCAGGGCCTGACAACTGCCGGCCCGGTTTCCTACCTGCCACTTGGTGCGCTGCGGATGCTGAGCATCCTTTCCGCAAGAACCAACGTGGGAGCGGAAATGCGGCAGCTGCTGCCCACCGCAGTCGCCGAGATGCGGGCGGTGCTGGACGCCGACGCCGAACTGGACGATTTCACCCGCCTCACCACGCCGATCCTGATGCTCAGCGGCGGGTGGAGCCCGGCGTACTTCGCAGAGACGGGCCGGCAGTTGGCCGCTGCCGTGCCGTCCATCGAGTTCGCGATCGTACCGGGGCAACTCCATGAGGGCCCCATCCGCCCGGGCAAAGGCCTGGCGGTCAGGATCGCCCGGTTCATCAACGGCACAGGCAGCCCGGCCCCGCGGCTGGGGCGGCGGCGATAGATTCCGCCTGTTGCGCTCCCCCATCCAACCAGCCGACAGTGACTTCTATGGTGCGACTTCCAACCTGCGACTTCCATCCCGCGAACCGCTTTCGTGCTGCCAGTACGCAGGTACCTCGGATAGGCTCGGAACATGACGCGCGAGAACATCAGGACCCCCGACGGCGGCACGCTGGAGCTCTTCTCCACAGGCGCTGAGCTGGCATCGGCCGGCTCCGGCGTGGTGGTTGTCCCGCCTTCCATGGTGACCGCTGCCGACTACACCAAGTTTGCGCAAAAACTCAGCGCCGCCCTGGGCCGCCCCGTGCACACATTCAACCGGCGCGGCCGCGGATCCTCCTCACCCCAGCCGGAGGACTACACGCTGGATGTGGACATCCGGGACCTCGACGCTGTAATGAAGCACACGTCCAGCACGGATGTTTTCGGGCATAGCTTCGGCGGTGCGGTTGCCCTGCACGCGGCCCGCACGCTTCCCGTGGAGAGGCTTGCGGTCTATGACCCGGCGGTCTCCGTGAACGGCAGCGTCAAGGCGGACTGGACCGCCGAATACGAACGCGCGACGGCAGCCGGGGACGACGACCGCGCCCTCGCCGTCCTGATCAAGGGCCTGGAGACCGGAGGGGCTTTCTCCCGGATGCCGCTGTCCATGCTTACCATCGCCAACAAGCTCACGGCGGGCACCTCCATGGGCAAGCAGATGCGGGAGCTGATGCGTACGGGGGTGCGGGAAATCAAGGCGATTATCGCTGCCGACATGCCGGCCGAGCCGTTCCTGGAACTGCCGCTGGAAACCCTGATCGTGGTCGGCGAGAAGAGCCCGGCCTACTTCGGCGTGGCCTGCGGCCAGATCCACGACGTCCTATCAGGCTCCAGCTACACCATCCTGCCGGGGCTGGGGCACGACGGCGTCCTCCGCGCCCCGGATAAGCTCATCAACGAACTCAGGGACTTTTACGCCGGCTGACCACCATGTAAGTAGCTGCAGGTGTCGTTCTGGGGGCCCGGAACGACACCTGCTGCTACCTGGTGGGGCTAGTGGGCGGGTGCGGTGCCTTGCGTCTTGCGCATCATCGCGGAAAGCACGACGGCGGCAAGGGCTATCACAGTTGCGGTCAGGAACGCCGCACTCATCCCGGCGACGAGTCCTGAGGCGGCAGAGACCACGGCGAAGATGGACACCAGCAGCGCGGTCCCGGCGGCACCGGCAACCTGCTGGGTAGTGCTCATGATGGCCGAGCCGTGCGAGTAGAGGTGCGGCGGCAACGGGTTCAGGCCGGTAGTGAATGCCGGCGTGAACAGCAGCGCCAGTCCGAAACTCAGCCCGACGTGAAGGATGATGATCCACCAGACGGGAGTGCCGGCGTCGAGCATGGAAAACTGCCACAGCGCCAGCACCATCAGGACCGAACCGGACACGGTCAGGGGCAGCGGACCGACCTTGTCAAAGATGCGCCCGATGACGGGACCCAACAGGCCCATGGCAAGGCCGCCGGGCAGAAGGGCAAGCCCTGTCTCCAGGGAATGCAGGCCGCGGATCTCCTGCAGGTAAAGCGGCAGCAGGATCACGCCGCCGAACAGGGCCATCATCGCCACGACCATCAGCAGCACAGAGACCGTGAACATGCGGAAGTTGAACGCCCGAAGGTCGAGCAGCGGCGCCTCCCCCTTCTGCAGCCGGAGCTGGCGGAAGACAAACACGGCCAGGCAGGCTATCCCGATGACCAGTGCGACTATTGCCATGGTGTTGGGCCCGCCCTGGCCGCCTGCCCCGCCGCCGATCTGGCTGAGGCCGTACACCACACCGCCGAAGGCAGGAATGGTGAGGGCCACCGAGAGGAGGTCGAGCTTGGCCTTCTCCGTTTCGCCCACGTTGGTCAGATATTTGGCCCCGATGGCGAACGCTGCCAGTGCAACCGGCAGGACGAACACGAACATGAAGCGCCACGTGAAGTGCTCCAGGATCAGGCCGGAAACCGTCGGTCCCATGGCCGGGGCCACCGAGATGGCAATGCTGACATTGCCCATGACGGCCCCCCGCCTGGCCACAGGCACCAGGGTGAGGATGGTGGTCATGAGCAGCGGAAGCATGATGGCCGTGCCGCCGGCCTGGATGATCCTGGCCAGGAGCAGGAGCTCAAAGCCCGGGGCTGCGGCGGCCAAGGCGGTACCTCCGGCGAAGAGTCCCATGGCCAGCATGAACACGGCACGGGTGGACAAGCTCTGCAGGATGAAACCGGTGGTGGGGATGACCACGGCCATGGTGAGCATGAAGCCAGTGGACAGCCACTGCACCGTGGGCGCGTCGACGCGGAGGTCCACCATGAGCCGCTGGAGGGCGACGTTCATGATGGTTTCGTTCAGGATCACCACGAACGTGGCCACCAGAAGCGTGGCGATGATGGTCACCGATTCGCGGGACATCTTCTCCGGCGCGGACGGCTTCACCCCGGCAGACTTCACGGGCTCACCGTGAGCATTCGAAGATACTTCTGTGGACATAGGTGTCCCCCCAAGGAGTGCGAGATTGTGCGCGGCTTCGGCGCTGCAGGTTCCAACACTCTACCGCTTGGAGTAATTCCTTCGCACGGGTTTTTTTCTTCTCCTTGAGGGGACCCCTTGCGTACGCGGTCAGCTGACTATGCTGTCAGTTGCCTAGGCGGTCTGCCCGGCGTGGAGGCCTTCGGAGACTTCCTCGACCAGCTTGCCGTTGAAGGCGGGAAGGTCCTTGGGGCTGCGACTGGTGACCAGCCCCTGGTCCACCACAACTTCCTCGTCCGTCCAGTTGGCCCCGGCGTTCTTCAGGTCGGTCTGGAGCGTGTGGTAGGACGTGACGTTCCGGCCGCGGACCACGCCGGCGTCGATCAGCAGCCATGGTCCGTGGCAGATGGAGGCCACGGGTTTGTGCTGCTCGAAGAATTTCCGCGCGAAGTCCTGCGCGTCCTTGTCCACCCGGAGGTGGTCCGCATTCACCACGCCACCGGGTAGCACCAGGGCGTCGAAGTCGGCGGCGTCGGCTTCCGCTACGGTGAGGTCCACATTGAAGGTATCGCCCTTGTCAGTGCCGTTGAAAGCCTGCAGCCGCCCGCTCGACGGCGCCACCAGCGTGGGCTCTCCGCCGGCGTCCTTCACGGCCTGCCACGGGCTGGTGAGTTCTACCTGCTCCACCCCTTCGGTCAGCAGGAAAGCGACTTTCTTGCCTGCGATAGTGCGCTCTGACATTTTTCCTCCTTCTGCACTGCGGGGCCGGCCCGCTCGTGGCTCGCGGCAGTGCCCCGCTTCGAGAGTTGTTTGTCTGGCACCATCCAGCCTAGAAAAGCCCCAACTAATAAGCAAGCTGAGCATTTACCGCGTTGAGCAAAGCTAACGGCAAGAGCCTGCGGGCTTCCATCATTACCGTCGTACCCCTTTGGGAGAGTAGGGGTATGGGAAGCAGAGCCGCGGCCGAGGCGTTGGAGGTCTTCAGGGCCTCCGTTGCTGCGCTTGCTGAGATCGTCCCCGGCGGCCGTGGCTCTGCAAGTGCGGGTGAGGGTGCCGGCGAGTGTGATCTTCTGCGGCAGGAGGCTGACGACTGGCTGGACACCCTGGCGGAGTCCGCCAGGTTGCAGGCCGCAACGGCCGCCCTGGTGGTTCATGCCGCGGCCGGGTTCACCCGCGCAACCCAGGCCATGGCGCCGCCGCCCGCTTCGCCGCAGGAGCACACCGCCCAGGAGATGGCCGTGGTCGCGGAGGTCGCGTGTGTCCTGACAGTGAGCGAAGGTGACGCCAGTGCCCTCCTTGCCGACTCCCACGCCCTGACCAGTACCCTTCCTTTGACGCTGGCCGCGTTGCAGGACGGGTCGATCTCCTGGCAGCACGCCCGGGTCGTGGTCGATGAAACCACTGGCATTGACGCGGCCAGGGCAGCGGCACTGGAGGCGCATTTCCTGGCACCTGACTGCTGAACGTGGAGGCGGAGGCGCCCGGCGCTTCCCGCAGCTGTCCGGCCGGGGAGCTGGTCCCGACCCGGTTCCGTGCCAAAGCGCGGACCTGGCGCGAGCGCCACCACGCCGAAAGCATCGAGACCCGCCACACCAAGAGCGTCGCCGACCGGAGGGTCGAATTTACCCCGGACCGGGACGGCATGGCCTGGCTCTCGGCCTACCTGCCCGCGGACACCGCGGCCGGGATCTGGGACCGGACCACCACCGCAGCGCGGGCCCTGCAGGGCCCGGACGAGGGCAGGACCCCGACCCAGCTGCGCGCCGACACCATAGCGGCCTGGTTCCTGGAAGGCACCACCACCGGCAGCGGCAGCATGCCTGGCATCAGCACCGCTGGCATTACTGCCGGCACCACAGCTGGCACCACGGCCACTGGCAGCAGTGCTGGCACCAATGCAGGCGGCACCTCGACCGGCACAACAACCACCGCCGGGGTGGCCTCACCTAAAGCCCAGGTCCTGGTCACCGTCCCGGTGTTCGCCCTGATGGGTCTGACTGATGAGCCCGCCACCCTGGACGGCTACGGCCCCATCCCTGCCTCAATGGCCCGCAAGCTCGTCGCCGACGGTGCCGACTCCTTCCACCGGGTCCTGACCGACCCCCGCGACGGCGCACCCCTGGAAATCGGCCGCACCAGCTACCGCATCCCCACAGCCATGCGGCAATGGCTTCGCATGCGGGATGGCAAATGCCCCTTCCCCGGCTGCAACAACCACTCCCTGGACAACGAAGCAGACCACCGCCTCGCCTGGGCCCACGGCGGCACCACCGGCATCAGCAACCTCGGCCAACCCTGCCGCAAACACCACAAACTCCGACACACCACCGCCTGGAAACCAACCCAAGCCACCAAAAACAAACCACCAGGCTGGACCTCACCCACCGGACGCCACTACCAAAGCGAACAACAAGACTGGGAACCACCCCAGTGGCCGAATGAACTTCGAGCTCCTGTGCGTCGAGCTGATCGAAGACCCAGAGTCAGGGAATGATCGCGACCTACATAAGGGTCCGGGGCCGCCCGGAGTTCCCCCGCTGACTGAAGGTCATCCACGCACGCTCTTTATCCACGCACCTTTGGACTGCGCCCGGCTGTGACGAAGCTTGCGCGAGCAGTACCCACGGACGGCGCTACGGAGCTTCCTAGAGCAGTGCCTCGGGAAATTGCACTCGATGTCGTGAGGTATTGAGATTGCCTTTGTGTGGCTAAGGCTGAAAATGCGGGAGGCTGTGACTTCGGAGGGTCAACGGTGATTGAGGATCACACATGCCTGGTTTGGTGTCGGACGTAAGCCGTCAGACGTAAACAGCCTGTTCACCAGGGTGGCAGACAAAGAAGCCGGGCTGCTGAACGGGCTCGAATGGGACGATCAGCCACTGGCTGCCGTAGTACTCCACGTACGAGTCCGCAGGGCATCGAGAATAAGCTTCTTCGCGGGTCATTTCAGGCCGTTTCCTCAGGTTCAGATGAGTTGTTTCGAGCTTGCACCTCAAGAATTGAGAGGTGTTAGCGCTAACTCCCTTAAGTGTGAGCGCTAACACAAGGAGCGTCAAGGCATATTTAATCAGCCGAGAGGCAGCTTGCTCTGTTGCCCGTAGAACCCGATTACCGGCGGCCGGCAGATATTGCTTCTCGAAACCTGGAACATCTCCTGCTTCCCAAAAACAAGGACTCGCTGGCCACTGCCGCGGCACCGAATGTTGTGCTTATCTAGGAGCATGGCGGAACCCATAGAGGATTACGCACTCCTGTCAGACCTCGCGACCGGGGCACTGATCTCCCGGCACGGGAGTGTGGATTGGCTCTGCTTCCCCCGCTTTGACTCACCGTCCGTCTTCGGGGCGCTCCTCGGCAACGAAGACCACGGCCGGTGGCTACTCGCACCAGTCGAACCAGACGCCATGGTGGTACATCGTCAGTACGCGGAGTCGACCTTCGTTTTGGAGACTACCTGGCAAACCTCGGGCGGCCGGATTCTTGTGACGGACCTGATGCCGCCCGGACAAGGCCGATCCTCCCTTTTGCGACGTGTGACAGGCCTCAGCGGGACCGTTCCGGTGCACCAGGAACTGATCATCCGCCCGCAGTATGGGGCACTAACACCGTGGATGAGCCGCATGCGGAAAACCACTGCGCCCGGCAGCGGGGACTCGCTGGTAGCCATGGCCGGGCCGGATGCCTGGGCCCTTCATAGCCGTCGGTTGCCCGAAGCGCATGGCCGAATGCACCTTGGGAAGTTCTCAGTTTCGCCGGGCGAGACCGTCGAGTTCGAGCTGACCTGGTTTCCTTCATACCGCGAGGCCCCGCCCCAGATCGATTTTGACGCAGCTCTCAGGGAGACCGTGAGCTATTGGAACCGGTGGGCTGGCAACTACCGCCAGGGCGGAATCTACGGGGAGGCGGTCAAACGGTCGCTGCTGGTGCTCCGGGCCCTTACGCACTACGAAACAGGAGGTATCGTCGCCGCTCCGACCACCTCCTTGCCGGAGGAATTCGGCGGTTCGCGGAACTGGGACTACCGCTATTGCTGGCTCCGCGATGCCGCGCTGACGCTTGAGTCAATGCTGACCCATGGTTACGAATTTGAGGCCCTCCAGTGGCGCAACTGGCTGCTTCGAGCGCTGGCCGGCGACCCGGAAGACGTCCAGATCATGTACGGCGTCGCCGGTGAACGCGACCTGCCGGAGACGGTGCTCACCCACCTTCCCGGCTATCAGGACGCCAGACCTGTCCGGATCGGCAACGCGGCGGTCTCCCAGTACCAGGCCGACGTCGTGGGCGAAGTGATGGTGGCGCTTGAGCGGCTGCGCCTCGCCGGTGGCAAAGAGGACGCGTTCTCCTGGGCGCTTCAGCGGGCCCTGCTTGGATTTGTGGAGAAACACTTTGATGACATGGACTTCGGCCTGTGGGAGATGCGGGGCTCAGCACAGTACTTCACGCATTCCAGGGTCATGATGTGGGCGGCCTTCGATTGCGGCGTCCGGGGCGTCCGGGACCATGGGCTGCCGGGGCCGGCGGAACACTGGGACGAACTGCGGCGGCGCCTGCGGTCCGAAATCATGGACAGGGGCTTCAACCAGGAGCTCAACTCCTTCACGCAGACCTACGGCGGCCGCCAGACGGACGCTGCACTGTTGGCCATGCCACAGGTTGGTTTCCTCGCGTACGACGACCCCTTGATGCTCGGCACCGTGGCACAGCTCGAAAAGGAATTACTCACCGGGCATGGTCTTCTGCTGCGCTACCGCACCGAGACAGGCGTCGACGGGCTTGAACCGGGGGAGCACCCCTTCCTTGCCTGCTCCTTTTGGCTGGTCGAGCAGTACGCCCGTTCTAACCGGAAGGATGAAGCAAGGGAGCTCATGGACACACTGGTGGGGTTCTGCAATGAGCTTGGCCTGCTGAGCGAGGAATATGCGACGGAGGAACGGCGGATGGCAGGTAACTTCCCGCAGGCCTTTTCCCATCTGGCCCTGGTCCGGGCAGCTGACGCCATGCACGGCGTGGAGCGGCTCAGTCTGGCCGTCCCGCACTAGTCAGCCAACTACTAGTCAGCCAAAAGTAGTCCGCAAAAACGTCAACGCGATGAGCCCGCAGCACGTGACACCATTCAGGAACGAGGAATTCACGAATTCAGGGGCACGTTGTCTATCAGCCGGACCGGGCCTACCTTGGCCGCAATGATTGCCAGGCCCTCGCCGCGGAACGGGGTCTCCTTACAGTTTTCGGCCAGTGGCTCGAGCGTGCGCGGATCCACGACGTCGAAGTAGTCCACCTCGACCAGCGGCTGTGACGCCACCAGTTCCTCGGCCGACTCGAGGTCCAGCGGCTCGTGGGCATTGGCACGCTCCTCGAGAAGACTGAGCGCGCGGGACAGCACCAGCGCCGCTTCGGACTGCTCCTGAGTGAGGAACCGGTTGCGACTGGACAATGCCAGGCCCTCGCTGGAGCGGACTGTTGGTACGGCAACGATCTCCACCGGAAAGTTCAGGTCGGCCACCATGCGACGAACCAGCGCCAACTGCTGGGCATCCTTCTGGCCGAAATAGGCCCGGTAAGCCGGCAGGCCACCGGCGCTGCCCGAAACAAACGCACCGCCGGCCTGCAACCCTGCCCCCGGCATGCCGAAGTGCAGCAGTTTGGCCACGACCGTGAGGGCGCCATCGAAGTGCCCGGGCCGCGATGCACCCTCCCACTTCTCCCCCAGCCGTCCCGCAGTCACTCGGACCATCGGCTCCCCGCCGGGATAGACCTCCTCCACCGAGGGGGCAAACGCCAGGTCCACCCCCTGCTCCTCCAGCAGGGCCAGGTCGGCGTCGAGGGTGCGGGGGTAGCGGTCAAGATCCACCGCATCACCGAATTGAAGCGGATTAACAAAGATGGACGCAACCACCACATCATTCTGTTCGGCGGCGGTGCGCGCCAGCTGCGCGTGGCCTTCGTGAAGTGCACCCATGGTCGGAACCAGACCCTGCGACACACCCTGCTTCTGCGTCAGCAGGCGCGCGCTCTCTGCCCGCAGTTCCGTCGCCGTGGTCACCAGTTTGATGGGCATCTTTAGTGTCCTTCCGGGGCCTGCGGCCCGCCGTCATGTTGGACGTCCTGCTCGACGCCGTCTCCGCCGTCCTGTTCAGCGTCCTGTCCGCCGACATGGTTTCCGTCCGGCTCCAAGGCCTCGCGGACGGCCTCGAGCTGGCCCGGTTTCAACAGGCCGCGGCCTTCTGCCCGCCGGGCCGTGGCCCGGGCCATCGCGAGATACGCCTCGAGCACGTCTCCCTGGGAACCGGCATCGTACTCACGCAAGGCCTCGGCATGGGCCGCCACCGTTCCCACATCCCCGCGGGCCACCGGCCCGGTCAGCGCCGATTCGCCGGAGGCAAGCGCGTTCTCCAGTGTTGCGCGCAGCAACGGCCCCAGCATCCGTTCCGGTGATTCAACGCCTACATCCCGCAACAGCTGGGAGGCCTGCGCCACCAGGGTGACCAGGTGGTTGGATCCGTGGGCCAGGGCCGCGTGGTAGAGTGTCCGGTCGCCCTCGGCGATGGCGACGGGCTCGCCCCCCATCTCCACGACCAGCGCCTGGGCGATAGGCAGCATCGCAGCATCGGCCGTGACCCCGAAGGTACAGTCCAGCAGCCGGGTGAGGTCCAGGCTCATGCCGGTGAAGGTCATGGCCGGGTGCAGCGCCAGGGGCACGGATCCGGCCGCCCGGACCGGGTACAGGACGCCTACACCGAACCTCCCCGACGTGTGGGCCACGAGCTGTCCCGGCTGCCAGGCCCCAAGTTTTGCCAGGCCCTGCACCAGTCCGGCGAGGGCGTCGTCCGGAACCGCCAGGAGCACCAGTTCCGAGCGCTCCACGATGTCCTGGACCTCCATGACGGGCACACCGGGAAGCAGGGCTTCGGCCCGCTCGCGGCTGGATTCGGACAGGGCGGAAACCCCGACGACGGCGTGCTCCGCGGCTCGTAATGCCGCGCCCAGGACGGCGCCCACTTTGCCGGCGCCAATGATTCCGACGCCGAGGCGTCCGGGCTTAGCCATCCTGCTGGCCTTCCTGAACTGGAGTAGTAGTCGGGATGGTCTCCCTGGGCCGCTCCACCTGGCCGGGGTCCAGCTGTGCCAGCCACTGTTCGCTGGTCTGCCGCTTTCGGGCCAGGCGTGCACGGGCCGACTGTTCGTCAAACAAAGCCCTGGCTTCGTCCAGGTCCGCCTGGATCAGCCGGGGCTGGACCGGACCGGCAGTGGTGTGGAGCACAAGGTCCACCAGCCGGAACCGCCGCGCCAGCGGCCCCTGGTGCAGGGCGATGGATTGAGTCCGCTGATGCGGCACCATCACCAGTTGACGCCACCAGCGGCCCGAGCGGATCAGCAGCGCCGTGTCAGTGGCGGCGAACCCGTTACGCCGCCACCCCAGCGGGGCCAGCAGCCTCCCGCGGCGGGGCGTGGTGACAAAGCCGCCGTCGGAATCCAAGCCGGCCAACCCGGCCGCAAAAACCTTTCCGGGCTCCCGGGTTCCGGGGTCAGGCAGTACCAGCGAAAGCATCGTCATCACGTCCGGCAGTTTACCCACAGGCAGCAGCGTGGTGCGGGAAGCCGCCTCACCGTTGTTTCCAGCAGCCCCGTAGCCGGCCACGTTCACTTGGATCCGGTACCAGCCAAAAATCCGCCACAGCGGCGGCTGCACCACTTTCAGCGCCTGGATGCGGCCTGGCGGCAGTGTCTGGGCCTGGGTATCCAGGAGTCCATAGCGCAGCCGGATCCCGTCAGGCGAAATAGCCGCTGTGAAGTTGTAGCCCTTGTTGAAGGACTGCCAGTAGCTGGCGGCAAGGCCCAGCACAGCCGGAATCAGGTAGAAATAGAAGCTGCGGTTCTCGGTCACGGCGGACAGGACCACCGACGCAATACCGCCCAGCACTACTAAGAAGCTCTGCTCGCTGAGCAGCAACGAGCCGAAAAGGCGCGACGGCGGCACGGAAAGCACTGCGTATTCCGGCGCTTCGGGTGCTGCCCCCTCGGGACGGCCTGAGCTTTGCACCACTCCGGCAGCCCGGGCCAGGATGGTTGCCCGAAGCTGCCGGGCATCGTCCATCCGAAGGTAGGCAAGCCGGACGGCAGATTCGCCCGCGTCCGCCACTTCGAACTTGAGCTCGGCCAGGCCAAAGATCCTGGCCAGCAGGGGCTGCACGATGTCGATAGCTTGGACCCTGTCCAGCCGGGCCTGGCGCTGCTGCCGGAACACGAAGCCTGTGTTGACCCGGACGTAGCCTTCGGAAACCTGGTACTTGGTGAAGTACCAGGTCAGGATGAAACCGAGCACCGCGATCAGAAGCACTATTGCGCCGCCGGCAATGAGCCATGGCACACGGCCGGCGAAGCCGTTTTCCAGGACTGGCCTGCCCTGGAGCATCCGTTCGAAGATGTCCCGCCCGAAGAAGTAGCCGATGGCGGCTAGCGCCACCCAGCCGCGCACAAACGGTGACGCGGGATGCACGCGCAACCACTCGCCGTCTGGCGCTTCCGGCGAGGCCGGGGGTGAAACTGGGGGTCCTGGTTGCGATGCCGGCAGTCGTGCCCGATCCGAAGGAGTGCCCTCGGCTGTCACAGTCCTGCCAGCCTGGCTTCACCGCGGGCTGAGAGCTGCTCACGCAGGCGCGCCCCCTCCGCGGCGGGCAGGCCGGGGATCAGTGCGTTCGTTCCGGGCGAAGCGGTGTGCAGCTTGAGGGTGCATAGGCCCAGGGCGCGTTCCACTGGCCCCACCGCTATGTCCACGTACTGCATCCGGCCGTAGGGAACGGCCATGGTGCGCTGGAAGAAGATGCCGGTGCGGATCAGCAGGTCATCGTCGCGCTCGGCATAGCCGATGGCGCGCACCTGCCTCGGGATCAGCAGGAGGCGCCAGATGGCCAGGGCCAGCATCACCGCGGGGACTGTGACCGCCAGCCACAGCGGCGGCCACACCCACCAGCCGGCAAGAACCAGGATGAGCGGCAGGCTGAGGACCAGCACGGCCACCAGGTTACCCAGCGCCCACTCCACAAGGCCCACCGTGACGTACTTGGGCGAGACACGCTGCCAGGTGATGCCTGGCGGATCAATCGCCTCGGTAGGCATATTCGCCTTCCCCTGCGGCTTCGCCCCGTGCACCCCGGCCGGGCTGACCCTCGCCGGGCGGAGTTTCGCCGTCCTCCGGGGGAATCTTGCAGAAGCGCTCCACCAGCAGACCGACCACGATCATGGCCAGGCCGCCGCTGGCCATCGCCAGGGCCAGTAACGTGATCCCCTGGTCGCTGCGCAGGCTCCAGACCCGCAACTGGTCCAGGAAGATGCCGGTGTGCCAGCCCAGCAGGACGGTTCCGGCATAGGCGCACGCCTGGGCCAGCACGAGCGTCCGTGCCGCCAGGATGGGGTCGAGGGCTGTTTTCTTCTTGCTGCTGTCGCGGTTGCTGTTGCGCCACCTCAGGACCCTGATGCCAAGGACCAGTGTGATGGCCACGATGACGGCCATGGTGGCCAACGCCGTGGCAGGCAGGACCGGTGTGGCCATGCTGAACCGGTTGGTAATGGCGGTCGCGGCCCAGCCGGCGACGGCCAGTACGAGGCCGATGAGCATGAGCCTCAGCGGATTGATCGGCTTCATAAGCTACTCAACCGCCCCGGCAGTCGGGACGCCGTCAAAGTCACCAAAACCATCGAACGGCGCTAGGTCACCAAAATCGGCGGCGCGGGTGGCAAGGGAGCTGATGCGTTCCCCGTTCAGCGTGGCCGCGGGCTCGATCAGGGACCACGGATACAGCACGAAAGCACGGGTGGCGGCGCGTGGATGGGGCAGAGTCAGCACCGGGTCATCGCTGACGAGGTCGCCGTAGACGATGATGTCGACGTCGAGCGTCCGCGGCCCCCAGCGGACATCGCGGACACGGTGATGCTTGTTTTCCACGGACTGGCAGTGCTCCAGCAGCTTCAGCGGGGGCAGCGACGTTTCCACGGTCACGACCATGTTCAGGAAGTCGGGCTGGCCGGCGGGGCCGCCCACAGCCTTGGTCTGCACCACGGGGGAAACGGCCAGCAGCCGGACCTCCGGCGGATCCACGAGGTCCGCAACGGCCTCGGACAGTGTGTCGTTGCGTTCGCCCAGATTGCTGCCGAGAGCCAGCACAGCCCTGGTGTAGCCCGTGGTCATACTCCCTGCCCGTCCTTCCGGGCGCGATGCACGCTGACGGCCACGTCACCGAACGGCACTTCGATCGGCGCCTTGGGCTTGTGAACGGTGACGTCTACAGCCTGGATCCGGAATGTGCTGAGCAGGTCGTCGGCGATTCGAACGGCAAGCCCCTCGATCAGGTTCAGCGGAGGGCCCGTGATCCAGTCCTTGATACGCTCCGCCACCTCGCCGTAGTGCGCCGTGTCCCGGACGTCGTCGGATTCCGCCGCCTTGGCGAAGTCCAGGTGCAGCTCGGCGTCCACAATAAATGGCTGGCCTTCACGGCGCTCAAAATCGAACACGCCGTGATGGCCGACGGCGGTGACGCCGCTCAGCGTGATCCTGTCCATGGGTCCCCCGGCCCTAGTGGGAAATGCGTACGGCCGCGATGCGCGAGGCGACCTTGACGGCGTCAAGGTTGGGGCCGACGTCGTGGACGCGGACGGCCCAGGCGCCGCGGAAAGCGCTGATGGCAGTGATCGCCGCGGTTGCGGCGTCCCGCTCCTCCGGTACGGCAGACTTGCCGGCAACCGTGAGCAGCGTGCCCAGGAAGCGTTTGCGTGACGCGCCCACCAGGACCTTGTGCCCCAGGCTGTCCAACTTCTCCAGGCCCTGCAGCAGCTCCCAGTTCTGGTCGTCGTTCTTGGCGAAGCCCAGGCCGGGGTCCACGATGATCTGCTCGCGGTTCACCCCGGCGGCGTAGAGCTTGTCCCGGACGCCGGCGAGTTCGGCCACCACCTCAGCGGCAACATCCTGGTATTCGGCAAGCGAATTCATGGTGCGGGCATCCCCCCGCCGGTGCGTGAGGATGTAGGGCACCCCGGACGTCGCGACGAGCTCGGCCATCTCCGGCTCGATGCTGATGCCCGAGACGTCATTGATGATGGCGGCGCCGGCGTGCAGAGCGGCGGAAGCCGTAGAGGCATGCGTGGTGTCAATGCTGACCAGGGCGCCTGCCTTCACCAGCGCCTCGATGACGGGCAGTACCCGGCGCTGCTCTTCCTCGGGGCTGACATCCTCCGCACCGGGACGTGTCGATTCGCCCCCGACATCGATGATGTCGGCTCCCGCATAGAACATCCGCAGCCCGGCCGCGATGGCCGTGTCCGCGGTTGGGTGCTTGCCGCCGTCGCTGAAGGAATCCGGTGTGACGTTCAGGATGCCCATCACCAAAGTGCGGTCCGTGGGCAGGTCTTCGAACTTTGCGGCCGGCCGCGGTTTACGCAGGATGGGCAGCGGGGACGTTGCGGGCCCGGTTCCCGGGGCTGCAGCTAATGAGTCCATGGTCTGATAATTACCTTCCGATGATGAGGCTCATGGCTTCGGCGCGGGTGGCCGGGTCATGAAGTTGCCCGCGTACCGCGCTGGTAACGGTCTTAGCTCCGGGCTTGCGGACACCGCGCATGGACATGCACATGTGTTCGCATTCGACGACGACAATCGCGCCGCGGGGCTTGAGGTGCTTGACCAGCGCTTCGACGATCTCCGTAGTGAGCCGTTCCTGCACCTGGGGGCGCCGGGCGTAGATGTCCACAAGGCGTGCCAGCTTGCTGAGCCCGGTCACTTTACCGTCATGTGAGGGGATGTAGCCCACGTGGGCAACCCCGTGGAACGGCACCAGGTGGTGCTCGCAGGTGGAATAGAAGGGGATGTCCTTGACCAGGACCAGTTCCTCGTGGTCAAGGTCGAACGTGGTGGACAGGACATCCGCCGGGTCGTGATGCAGCCCGGCGAACACCTCGGCGTAAGCCTTGGCCACCCGGCGCGGCGTCTCCTGGAGGCCGCCGCGGTCCGGGTCCTCGCCGATGGCGAGCAGGATCTCGCGCACCGCTGCCTCGATCCGGGGACGGTCCACTTTCGGGTGTTTCTTGGCGTGGGATCCGTCCTCCGCCGATGATCCGGCGTAGGAGGGAGCGTCGTCGTCGTCGAAGTGAGTCACAGAAGAAGCTTAGCCGTGGAGGACGTCTGGCCCCGAGTCGGGGATGCCCCCCTGGAACGGCACGTCCTCCGGAACACCCTGCGGGTGCGGCGGCTGGGCGTCCAGCGGCTCCTCGAGCCGCGCTTCCGTGGCTTCCTGCTGGGCTTCCCGTTCTGCCCTTTCCTGGCGTGACTCCACCGGGCCTTCCTTTTGGACGGGCCTGGTTTCCTTCGAGAGCCAGACTTCGCGGAAGTCGCGCTTGCGGATGTCCGAGAAGATGGATGCGATCTCGGCCTGGTTAAGGGTTTCGCGTTCCAGGAGCTCGAGGGCAAGCATGTCCAGGACGTCGCGGTTCTCGGTGAGGATGGCGTAGGCCTCATCGTGCGCCTGGTCGATCAGCCGGCGTACTTCCTCGTCCACCACATAGGCGATCTGGTCGGAGTAGTTGCGCTCGTGGCCGGCGTCGCGGCCAAGGAACGGCTCGCCGCCGCCCTGGCCAAGGCGTACGGCCCCCACGCGTTCGCTCATGCCGTATTCAGTGACCATCTTCCGGGCCGTGGCGGTGGCCTTTTCGATGTCGTTGGAAGCGCCGGTGGAGGGGTCGTGGAACACGATCTCCTCCGCCACCCGGCCGCCCATAGCGTAGGCCATCTGGTCCAGCAGCTCGTTGCGTGTTATGGAGTACTTGTCGTTGTCCGGCACCACCATGGTGTAGCCCAGGGCACGGCCGCGGGGCAGGATGGTGATCTTGGTGACCGGTGCAGAGTTCCGCAGGGCCGCAGCCACCAAGGCGTGTCCACCTTCGTGGTACGCGGTGATCTTGCGCTCGTGCTCCTTCATGACCCGGCTGCGCTTCTGCGGTCCGGCCATGACGCGGTCGATGGCCTCGTCCAGGGCGCGGTCGTCGATGAGGTTGGCGTTGGAGCGGGCGGTCAGCAGCGCTGCCTCGTTCAGGACGTTGGCAAGGTCGGCGCCGGTGTAGCCGGGGGTCTTCTTGGCCACGGCCTTCAGGTCAACTCCCGAGGCCATGGGCTTGCCCTTGGCATGTACCTGCAGGATCTGGTCGCGGCCGATCAGGTCAGGGGCCTCGACGGAGATCTGGCGGTCAAAACGCCCGGGGCGCAGCAGTGCGGGGTCCAGGACGTCGGGACGGTTGGTGGCTGCGATCAGGATGACGTTGGTTTTGACGTCGAAGCCATCCATTTCAACCAGGAGCTGGTTGAGGGTCTGTTCGCGTTCGTCGTTGCCGCCGCCGATCCCGGCACCGCGGTGACGGCCGACGGCGTCGATCTCGTCCACAAAGATGATGGCGGGCGAGTTGGCCTTGGCCTGCTCGAAGAGGTCGCGGACGCGGGAGGCGCCCACACCGACGAACATTTCGACGAAGTCGGAGCCGGAGATGGAGAAGAAGGGCACGCCCGCCTCGCCGGCGACAGCACGGGCCAGGAGGGTCTTGCCGGTTCCGGGAGGGCCGTAGAGCAGCACGCCTTTCGGGATCTTGGCGCCCACAGCCTGGAACTTCGCCGGTTCCTGCAGGAACTCCTTGATCTCCTGGAGCTCCTCAACCGCTTCGTCCGCACCGGCAACATCAACAAACGTCACCTGCGGCATGTCCTTGTTGACCATCTTGGCCTTGGACTTGCCGAACTGCATGATCTTGGAGCCGCCGCCCTGCATCCGGGTCATGAGGAACCAGAACAGCGCGCCGAGCAGGATGACGGGGATCAGAAGGGAAAGCAGGCCTGAGAACCAGTTGCTTTCAATAGGCTGGTCCGTGTAGCCGCTGGCGGGCTTGGCGTCCGTGACGGCCTTGACCACGTCCACGGCGCGGGCGTCCACGAAGAAGAACTGGACGCTCTTGCCCTTGTCCTGGCCGTTTATCTGGAGATCGTCCTTGAGCGTGAGGTCCACACGGTTTTCGCCGTCGAAGATCCTGGCCTGCTCAACCTTGCCGTCGGCAAGGAGGCCCAGGCCCTTGTCCGTGTCGATCCTTGCCGCGCCGCCGGGAGCCAGCGTTGCAAAAGCCACGAGGAGCATGCCGATTACGACAACGATCCAGATGCCCGGGCCCTTGAAGAAACTCTTAGCTTTCATCTGTTCGGGGCTGGCCCCGTCCCTCCTGGTAGTCCTGCACGGCGAGTGATCTGCGCGCGTGTGGTGCTGCGTCAGCTTCTAGCTTTACACCGTTCGGAGTGAATCACGCACGGTGTCGCTTAAAAGTTCCCTCTGGGCGTAGCGGGGCACGGCCATGGCCGGAGCCTGGGAGGCGCAGATTACTCGTAGACGTGCGGCGCCAGGGTGCCGACGAAGTCCAGGTTGCGGTATTTCTCGGCGTAGTCCAGGCCATAGCCGACCACGAACTCGTTGGGGATGTCGTAGCCGACGTACTTGACGTCGATCTGGACCTTCGCGGCCGTGGGCTTGCGGAAGGCGGTGCAGATTTCCACCGATGCCGTGCCGCGCGATTCCAGGTTGGTCTTCAGCCAGGACAGCGTGAGGCCCGAGTCGATGATGTCTTCAACAATCAGGACGTCCTTCCCCATCAGGTCGGTGTCCAGGTCCTTGAGGATACGTACTACTCCCGATGACTGGGTGCCGGAGCCGTAGGAGGAAACAGCCATCCAGTCCATGGAAATGTGGCTGTGGAGCGCGCGGGCAAGGTCGGCCATGACCATCACTGCACCCTTGAGCACGCCGACGATGAGGATTTCCCGGCCTTCATAGTCCCTGTCGATCTCGGCAGCGAGTTCGGTGATCCGTTGCTGGATCTGTTCCTTGGTGTAGAGAACGTGCTTGAGGTCTGCCTGGACGTCGTTTGAATCCACCAATGACTCCTGTGTAGATGCGGGTGCGACTATATTTGGGGCGGTTTTTGAGGCCGGAATACTAGCTTCCCACAGCGGGCGCCTTCACGGGGAACGGAAGCATCCCCGGCGGCCTGGACACCGGCAGAGGCGCGGGGGCGGGCTGCATCCAGCTGGGCCAGCGACAGGCGGTACACGCTCACCCCCCCGGGCAGCTCCACCGGACCTGCGGAACCCCGCCGCCGCAGCAGCGCTTCCGCCGCCAGGAGGCGCTGATAGCTGGGCTGTTGACCCCCGACGTCGGCTGCTGCCCTGGCGATCACCCGGAACCTGATCGCCGGGGCCAGGTTCGCGACCGCGTCCTCGGGAAGGCTGACTTCCTCGCCCGAACGCTCAACCATGCCTGCAAACGTGCGTTCCGCCACGTCTTCAAGGTAGTCGGCGTCCAGCTGCAGAATGGAGGCCGTCCGGGCGAGTGACTCGGCGACGCCGGGACCCAGCTTTTCCTCAAGCAGGGGCAGTACTTCCACCCTTGTCCGCGAACGGGCGTAGGCCGGATCCGCGTTGCTGGGGTCGTGCCAGGGCTCGAGTTCCTCAACCCGGCAGATCTCCAGGGTGTCTTCGCGGCGCAATCCCAGGAAGGGCCGGAGCAGGATTCCGCGGACAGGCCTCATTCCTGCCAGGGAACGCGTGCCGGAGCCCCGGGCAAGGCCCAGCAGGACCTGTTCGGCCTGGTCATCCAGGGTGTGACCCAGCAGGATTGCGCTGGCCCCTTGTCCTGCAGCGGCTGCTTCCAGCGCCGCATGGCGCGCCTCGCGGGCGGCTGCTTCGGGACCCATCCCGGTGCCGGCAACCTCCACTGTCCTGACTTCCACCGGCGAAAGTCCCAGGTCCTCCAGGGCAAGGGCAGTCTGCGCCGCGACGCTGGCTGAGCCTGGCTGAAGCTGGTGGTCCACTATTACGGCGCCCACTGTTATGGCGTGCCCGTTGACGTGGCCACGGCGGCCGAAATAGGCGGCCACCGATGCAAGGGCAAGCGAGTCCGGGCCGCCGCTGCATGCGACCAGCACATGCTCCGGGTATCCGGCCAGGGCCAGGGCGTCCCCGACCATTTTCCGCGCCTTGCCAACGACGGGCGCCAGCCTGCCGGGCCGGCGTCGTCCGCTTGGAAGTTCGTGCAATTACAGGCCCATCCGGTCAAGCCACAGCTTGGCGTCGTGGATTTCGGGCTCTGTCGGCAGGTTGTCGGCCGATTCCCAGACCCTGTTGAACCCGTCCATCCCGGCCACGTCGACCACCGCCCGGACGAATTTCGCGCCGTCGGAGTACTGGCGCATCTTCGCGTCCAGACCGAGCAGGTTTCGGATGAATTTTTCGATCACGCCGCGGTCCTTGCCGCGGTCGTTGAAGCGCTGCCGGATGGTCTTAACGGTCGGAATGATGCTCTCGTCCACGCCGTCCATGACCACGTTGGCATGGCCCTCGAGGAGGCTCATGACTGCTGTCAGATGGGACAACGACGCCTTCTCCTCCGGATTCTGCAGAAGGTCAAGGATCGCACCGCGGCCTGGCGCGTTGCCGCCCGCGCTGCGGTCCTTGAGCGAACGGGCGGCAGCGGAGGCACGTTCCATGAGGGAGTCCACGTTGCCCAGCAGGTGCCCGCTCAGGTTGTCGATTTCGGCCAGCATGTGATGGCGGAGCCAGGGCGCGGCCGCAAACTGCACACGGTGGGTCTGCTCATGCAGGCAGACCCAGAGCCTGAAGTCTTCAGGGACGACGTTCAGCTGGCGCTCCACCGAAACGATGTTGGGCACTACGAGCAGCAGCCGTCCGCCGGCCGGTGCGGTGGAACCTTCCGCCAAGGCTGCAAAAGGATCGTACTGGCCCAGGACCTTGCTGGACAGGAAGGCCAGCACGGCGCCGAGCTGGCTGCCGGTGATGGCGCCGCTGACGCTGGCTGCAGCGGGGCTGACATTGCCACGGCGGCTTTCGAGCATCTTTTCCATGGCAGGTTTGAGCATTACGGCGAAGCTCTGGGTGTTGGCCTTCGCCCAGTTGGCGCGGTCCACCACCAGGACGGACGAGTCACGGAGGTCCCGTGCAGCCTCCAGGCCGGTGATTTCATGAACGTGCGGCACCGAGGCATCGGCCAGGCTGCGCAGGCTGTCCACGGCGTCGCCGATTTCGGCCGAGTCCAGCATGGGCCCCGCGGACGCCAGGCGTGCTGCGGTGGAGGCGGCAAGGTCCCAGTTGATCAGGGATTGGGCCGGGCTGGGCGAGGCAGCGGCGGACGAATCACGTGTTGTGGACTCCATACTTCCCATCAGACCACAGCCGACGGCGGATCGGCCTTAAGTTCGCTGACGGGCGAGCGGCTGCGGCCGGATTTCAGGTTCACATGCCCGGGTTCAGCTACTTGGAGTAGAGCCTTCGAGCAGCCAGGTCATCGCTTCGGGACGGGACGTGAAAAAACGGGTGGGACAGGGTGGGACATGCATGCTGAGAAAGAAGTTGGCCAGAACCCGATCGACAGGGCTTGATCCCAGCAGGGCTATCCGGTTGGCCGCACAAGGGATGGAGAAAACGCCACGTGCCTGCCGGCTCACGGACTCGGTGGTGGCCATGTCCACCAGCATCGGATATTCCGATCCGTCGGCGGCTTCGTTGACCGCGGCCATCGCGGCATGGGCATCCACGGCTTCAATTCTGACGCTTGGCTTCCACACCAGGTGGATAATCTGGTCGGCCTCAAGTGCTACCGCGCCTTTGCCGCCTTCAACCATGATTGGTTCCACTGCCTGTCCCCCAAAAGTTTCGGCTGGGCTTTATCCTATTCCCTTTCGCCGGGACCGGTTTATCCCCCCGTTATGGTCTTTTCCCCGCGGTACTCCGGGGGGAAAAGACCATAACGGGGGGAAAGAGGCTCGGAGGTACTAGCGGCAGCCGCAGGCAGCCAGCGCCGTGGCCGCCCGGTCCAGGGCTTCCTTGTTGCCTGCGGCTCCGGGCGTGAGGCCGTTACCGATGAAGGAAAAGACCAGGAGGCGGCTGTCTGCGTCAACCACATAGCCGCTGAGTGCGATCACCGAGTTCAGTGTCCCGGTCTTGGCCCGGACCAATCCGGCGCCGCGGGCGGTGGCGTTGTCCCCATAGCGGGCGCCCAGGGTCCCGGTGAGGCCTGCCACCGGGAACCCGGCCAGCGCAGTGCGAAGCCTTGTGTCCGTGCCTGAAGTGATGGCGCGGACCACTTCGGCGAACTGGCGGGCCGAGACCTGGTTATCCAGCGCCAGCCCGCACACGTCCGCAAGCCTCATGGTGTCTGTGGGAATGCCCAGCTCCGTGAGCTGCTTCCGTACTGCCTCCGTTGCCCCCGTGTTGCTGCCTGGCTGCCCCGCTGCGACGGCGGACATCCGTCCCAGGATCTCGGCCAGGTAGTTGTCTGAAGTCTGCAGCATGAGGTCGACCTGCTGGCTGACCGTGGCAGACTGCACCTCCGCGAGGACGGCAGGTCCACCGCCATCTGCAGCAGGCGCGGACGGAGCAGGCCCGGACGAAGCAGGCCCGGAAGGAGCAGGCCCGGACGAAGCTTGGAACCGCGCGACGCCGTCCGTCACGCTGAGCCCCGCAGCTGCACCTGCCGCTTTGAGCTGCGCCGCGAACGCCTGCGCAGCGGTGACCGCCGAGTCCTGGGGCCGGGGGCCGGTGGTGGCTACTGGGTCAAAGCGGGCAGAGTTCAGTGCGAGCGGGAATAGCGGAGCCTGTTCGCCCGCCTCCACGTCACCTTGCGCCCATGCGGGGTTCAGGGCCGGTCCGCTGAACAGGGAATCGTCCACCAGGACTGTCACCTGCCCTGCAGTACCTTTCTCTTTCAGCGCCGCAACCGTTGACACCGCCAGTGTCGCGAGCCCGGCGTGGCCCATCACCTGGGCCGGCATGGAATCACCGGCGCCCAGGAGGACGTCGCCGCCCCCGGTGAGCACCACCTGCCCGGCCGCCGGACCAGATAGGACCCGCGTGCTGAACCGGTGGTCGGGGCCGAGGGCACGCAAAGCAGCCACGGCGGTGAGCAACTTCATGTTGGAGGCCGGAATCCTGTTATCTGAGCCGCCGCGGTCAAACAGGACCTGGCCCGTGAGCGCGTCCTGGACCAGCCCCGTAAAGCCGCCTCCGCCGTCGGCCTTCAACAGCGCCTCCAGCTGCGTGCTGACAGCGGATGGCAGCGGCACCGGCGCGGAATCCTGCAGCGGGGGCAGGCCCTGCCGCGGTGCGAGCGTGGCAGGTGGCCGCTGCCACGCCGGAGGTGCAGGAGTGGAAAGCGGCTGGCCCGGGCCGACAAAGGCCGGCCCGGCCATCATGGCCACAGGTATGGCCAGGACCACGGTCAGCAGAAGCAGCAGAGCCTCGGGCCAGGCCTTCAGCAGACGCGTGACCCTGCCCTTGACAGGGTCTTTGGCGGGGCGCAAGGGCGCGTCGTCGGCAACCGGTTGGCTGCTTGTTTCCTTCATCGTGGTGCTGGTCCTCAAGTCCCGAAAATTCCCCATAGTTCCTGAAACTTGGGCCGCTCGCTATATCCTCAATAGTAGTCGGCGGCACTGACACTCCTTTTGGCGGAGGTCAAGTGTGCCGCGAACCCCTGCAATTGCCGAGGAGCATTCCATGAAGCATGACGTGACCATCGAGATCCCCAAGGGGTCCCGCGTCAAGTACGAAGTCGACCACGAGACCGGCCGCGTCCGCCTGGACCGCGTCCTCTTCACCTCCATGCAGTACCCCACGCACTACGGTTTCTTCGAGAACACGCTGGGCGAGGACGGTGACCCGCTGGACGCACTGGTGCTCCTGCAGGACTTCGACCTGCTCCCGGGTGTCATTGTTGAATCGCGCCCCATCGGCGTCTTCAACATGACCGACGACGGCGGCGGCGACGCCAAAGTCCTGTGCGTCCCGGTTGACGCCCGCTTTGACCACATCCAGGAAGTCAGCGATGTCAGCGAATTTCTGATCAAGGAAATCGAGCACTTCTTCACCCGCTACAAGGACCTGGAGCCAGGCAAGTGGGTCAAGGCTGAAGGCTGGGGCGACCGGGCTGCAGCCGAAGCCGAGCTCGAAGCGTCGATCAAGCGCTACGTTCCGGTGGCACACTAGTCCCCGCACTCCCCTCACCTGACAACGCGGGGTCACTTTTCGCCCAATCCGGCCGCCGGATTGGGCCGGAAGTGACCCCGCGTTGTGGTTTAAGGTGAATCGGTGAGCTCCGCACCTATTTTCAACCCGCCCTGCGGTCCGGTCACCGGCTGGCGGGACCACTCCGGCGCCGGCGATGTCATCCGCGCCACCGGCATCCCTTACGCCAAGGCCGGACGTTTCGAGCTTCCCGTTCAGGCAGCTGACTGGGACGAACCGTTGTCAGCAACCTCCCCCGCCCCTGCCTGTCCGCAGGGGCCGGTGCCGTTCCTCGATGACATCCTGGGCACCCGCTACGGTGAGCTGCCAGGCAGCGAGGACTGCCAGAATCTTTCCATCACCATGCCCGCAGATCTTGCCCCGGGCGACAGGCTGCCCGTGATGGTCTGGATCCATGGCGGTTCCTACACCACCGGCTCCGGTGACCTCGCAATTTTCGACCCCGCTGTGCTGGTCGCCGAAAACCGGGTGATCGTGGTCTCGGTAACCTACCGCCTGGGACTGTTCGGCTTCCTCGCCACCAGCTCCGGCCGGCCGGGCAACCTGGGGCTGCTGGACCAACTCGAGGCGTTCCGGTGGGTGCAGCGGAACATTGCAGCGTTCGGCGGTGACCCCGGTTGTGTGACGGCTTTCGGCCAGTCGGCCGGAGGTGACGCTATCGCCCACCTCATGGCCACTCCTGAGGCGCCGTCCCTGTTCCAGCGGGCCATCATCCAGAGCGCACCGTTGGGGATCTCCCGCGGCCGGACCAAAATGAACCACGTGATGGGTGTCGCTGCCGAGGCCGTCACCGAGGAAACTCCTGCGATGGAAGTCGTGGGCATCGAGGATCATGTTTCCCACGTTGCCCGCAAGTTTGGCCTGAGGGCCGCCATGCCGTTCGGCACCCAGTACGGACACCCACCGCTGCCCTCGGAAGCGAAGATTGAAGCAGCTTGGAACACAGCCGCCCCCGGCATCGAGGTCCTGATCGGACACACGGCTGACGAGGCACGCCTGTTCCTGCCTGAAAACCCCTGGATCAAGCGTCTGTCGGGGATTCCGTTCCTCGGCTCCGCGGTAGTTAAAGCCACCAACTGGGCCGTCACCGAAGCGGTGTACGGCAGGCCGGCCCGGAAGTTCGCCCGGCGGCATTGCAAGGCGGGAGGCAAGGCCTACGGCTACCTGCTTTCCTGGGGAGCGCCGGGAAACTACTACCGGGCCGCCCATACGGTGGACCTGCCGCTGCTCTTCGGTAACAGGCTTACTTGGCAAGGAGCCGGCCTCCTGGCCGGTGCCTCCTGGGACGAAGTCAATGGCGTGGGCCGGCAGCTGCGGAGCCTGTGGGCCGCATTCGCCCGGGGGGATGACGTGGGCAGATCGGGTGGCATACCAGGGGCCTTGCAGCTCCGGTCAGTGCCTTGAGGACTCTGGGCGTCGACCTTGCGGCAGCCACGAAAAAGACAGCCGTGGCGGTCCTCGAGTGGGGCCAGGACTCAGTCCGGTTAGTGCATCTGGCACTGGATGTGGATGACCACGAAATCGTGGAGCTCTTCGACTTTGCGGACATGACAGGCATTGACTGTCCGGTCGGCTGGCCACGGGCCCTTATTCCATTCCTCACCGGGCATTTGAACTTTGATGCCGGCCCCGTCCTGGCATACGACGGCATCGAGGGCAGGCGCTTGCTCGCCTACAGGGATACAGACCGCTTCGTCACCGCCAGGACCGGTCTGATTCCGCTCAGCGTCTCGGCGGACCGTCTGGCCCATCCGGCCATGAGGTGCGCCGTGATCCAGGCAAGGATCGCGGCGCTCCACGGCGCGCAACCAAGGGATGGCTCGGGCCGCCTGGCTGAGGTCTATCCTGCCGCCTCGTTGAAGATCTGGGGCTTGAAGGCCCGCAGCTACAAGGGGCGAGGCAAGTCCGAGACCGAAAGCCTGTCCTTGCTGTTGGGGAATTTGCGTCGGCAGGCGCCGTGGCTGGACCTTGGCGGCCACGAGGACCGCCTGTCCGGCTCGGACGACCTGTTCGACGCCGTCGTCGCGTCCCTCACCGCCCGCGCCGTCGCCGTCGGCCTCACGATTGTCCCGGACGACGCCCACGCCGCAGCTGCCCTGAGTGAGGGCTGGATCCATCTGCCGGCGGGCAGACTAACGGAACTGGCCTGCTAGCCGAGCTGCCAATTCCGGATCTCCTCCGGATCCTCGCCGTGGGTGCGGGTATGTTCGCGGGCCCGGATTTGCCGGTCCTGCAGGTTCTGCCGCAACAATGAGTGCTTTTCTGCCAGGCCGGGAACCCGGTCAAGGGCGTCGATGGCCAGCTGGAAGCGGTCGATCCCGTTCAGCATGGCCATGTCGAAAGGCGTGGTGGTGGTCCCCTCCTCTTTGTAGCCGCGCACGTGCAGGCCCTCCTGGTTAGTGCGGCGGTAGGCCAGCCGGTGGATGAGCGCCGGATAGCCGTGGTACGCGAAGATGATGGGCTTGTCCGGCGTGAAAATCCCGTCAAAGTCGCGCGAGGTCAGGCCGTGCGGATGCTCCCCCGCGTCCTGGAGCCGCATCAGGTCCACCACATTCACCACGCGGACTTTCAGTCCGGGAGCGCCCTTCCTGAGCAGCTCCGCTGCGGCAACGGTTTCCACGGTGGGCACGTCGCCGGCACAGGCCATGACGACGTCGGGCGCCTCGCCGGGGACCTCTGACCCGGCGAACTCCCAGATCCCCAGCCCGCGCTGGCAATGGGTGGCAGCATCGGCCGGCCCCAGCCAGGTGGGTGAGGGCTGTTTTCCACTGACCACAATGTTCACGTAATCCGTTGATGCCAGGCAGTGCTCCATGACGGACAACAGGGTGTTCACATCCGGCGGAAGGTACACCCGGATGACCTCGGCCTTCTTGTTCACAGCGTGGTCGATGAAGCCCGGGTCCTGGTGCGAGAACCCGTTGTGGTCCTGCTGCCACACGTGCGAGGACAGCAGGTAGTTCAGCGACGCCACGGGCTGGCGCCACGGAAGCTTCCGATGCACCTTCAGCCACTTGGCGTGCTGGTTAAACATGGAATCGACGATATGGATGAACGCCTCGTAGCAGTTGAACACGCCGTGCCGGCCGGTCAGGAGGTAGCCCTCCAGCCAGCCCTGGCAGAGGTGCTCGCTGAGTACCTCCAGGACCCGCCCGGACCGGGCAAGGTGCTCGTCGGCGTCGTCCATTCTGTACTGCCACACTTTGTCCGTGACGTCATAGACCTTCTGCAGCCGGTTGGACGCGGTCTCGTCCGGCCCGAAAAGCCGGAATGTCTCCATGTTCAGTGAAATCACATCGCGCATCCATGCGCCCAGCGTGAGCATCGGGCTGACCCGCCCGGTCCCGGGTGCCTGCACCTCCACCGCATGGTCTTCATAGGCTGGTAGCTCTAGAGCCCGGCGCAGCAGACCGCCATTGGCATGCGGGGTGGCGCTCATCCGGAAGTCCCCGGTGGGTGCGCCTTCCGCGATGTCCGGCCGCAGCCGGCCTCCGCCGTCGAACAATTCCTCGGGACGGTACGACCGCAGCCATTCCTCGAGCTGCTTCAGGTGCTCTCCATTGGTGCGGACCTCCGCCAACGGGACCTGGTGGCTCCGCCAGGTTCCTTCCACCTGCAGTCCATCCACTGTGCGCGGCCCCGTCCAGCCTTTGGGCGAGCGCAGGACGATCATGGGCCACCGGGGCGCGCTGTCTTCTTGTGAGTGGAATTGCGGAGCCTCCGCATCAGCGCCGCCCGCCCGAATTCCACGGCGGCTTTCCTGAATGGCGCGGATTCCGGCCAGGCAGGCCTCCAGCGCCGACGCGAAATCCTGGTGCGCCTGCGCAGTTTTGTCCGGATCGTCCACCGTGACGAAGTACGGCTCGTGCCCGTAACCGCGCAAGAGCTGTTCCAGCTGATCCTCAGGCATGCGTGCCAGGATGGTGGGGTTGGCGATTTTGTAGCCGTTCAAATGCAGAATGGGCAGCACGGCGCCGTCCGCCGCCGGGTCAAGGAAATTGTGCGAATGCCAGCTCGCCGCAAGCGGCCCGGTTTCGGCTTCACCGTCTCCGATCACGACGGCGGTGATCAGCTGGGGATTGTCGAACACGGAACCGTACGCATGGGCCAGCGAGTAGCCAAGCTCACCACCCTCGCTGATGGAGCCGGGGCTCTCCGGGGCGGCGTGGCTGGGAATGCCGCCTGGGTACGAAAACTGACGGAACAGTTCGGCCATGCCGGCCTCGTCGTTGCCCACGTGGCCGTAAATTTCGGAGTAGGTCCCCTCCAGCCATGCATTCGCCACCACTGCCGGACCGCCATGACCCGGGCCCGCGATAAACAGCATTTCCTGGGAATTCCTGCGGATCAGCCGGTTCAAGTGGGCATAGATGAAGTTCAGTCCGGGCGTGGTTCCCCAATGGCCCAGGAGGCGGGATTTGGTGTCCTCGGCGGTGAGCGGCCGGCGAAGGAGCGGGTTGGAGCGCAGGTAAATCTGCCCGACGGAAAGGTAGTTCGCGGCCCGCCACCAGCGGTCCACCTGTTCCAGTCCGTCGCCTTCCGCAAGCCCCGTTCCGGACTCATGAGTCGCGACGCCACTGTGGGCGTCCTGGTCGCGGGTGTTGGCCATGGCATTCCTCCCGTTAGGTCATGCCGCCCGTCGGCGGCGCTCCTCCCCCATCGCAGCAGATGCGCCGGCCCGAGACAACCACCTGCGGGGAGGACTCCCCATCGCTGCCTTGCGTGCAACCGTCTAGGCTGTCGGGGAAACTTAAGAATTTCCTGACCGAATTGGGGGAGAACGGATGGCCGGGTTCTACGGTGCTGATATCAGCCAGCTGCGAACACTCGCGGGCGTGATGGGTAAAGCGGCCGACACCATTGCACTGCAAAGCACCCAGTTGACCAACGTGATCAACTCCACGGCTTCGTGGAAGGGCCAGGATGCCGCCCATTTCAAAAGTGACTGGAACTCCAGCCACCGGCAGAGCCTGATCCAGGCGGTCACGCTGCTGCGCTCCAGTGCCAAGGAGCTTAAGGAGCACGCCAACCAGCAGGAGTTCGCCAGCCACAAGAGCGGCGAAAGTTCCGTAGGGGTCATCAAGGACGTGTACGACACCGGAATGGGCGTCAAGGACCTCGGAGCCCAGCTCTGGAGCGCTTACAAGCTCGGCAAACTGGGCTGGGAGGACTGGGCGAAGACGCGTGAGGTTCTCACCAACTGGCGGGCGGGGGGCACTGTCCTGAACGAGGCCCTCGACTCGCTCCGCAACGGTGGCAAGATCACAGACGTCATCGCCGACCTCAAGGCCAACATCCCCTACAGCCAGGCCTTCCAGGACGCCACGAGGTTCTCCAAGGGACTCCGCATAGCCGGCGCATTGGCAGCACCGCTGAACATTGTAGGAGGCATCAGCGACATTGTGAGCCCCGAGCACGACGGTTGGCGCGGGGCCGGAGACCGCGTGGCGGGTGGACTCTCGGTGGCAGGCGGCGTGGGCAGCATCATGCTGATGACCGCCGGCGGAGCCGCCATGCTGGGGCCGATCGGTGCTCCCATCGTGATCGGCGCCGGGATCGTGGCAGGCGCATGGGCCGTGGGCAACCTTGTCGCTGACAACTGGGACTCCATCAGCAACTTTGCGCGCAACCCCGGGAGCTACATCGCGGATGGAGCCGGTGAGGTTGCAGATTTTGCGAAAGACACAGGCAGTAGGGTGGCAGATGGGGTCGGCGATGCGGCCAAATCAGTCGGTAAATTTGTCGGAGGAATATTCGGATGAGCACGAACACCATGAAATGGACCCAGCGCGACGTCGAGTGCGCAGCCAAGGTGCTGGAATCAGCCAGCGCAGATGGAATTGCGCTGCCGACGCTCACGGATGAGGAAGTCGTGGCCCTCGACGGGGTCCAGCACGAGCAGATCGTGGCGCTCCCCTGGCTTTCGGCCCAGACCACCGAAAAGGAGATCCTGTGCGCAGTCGCCCTGCGGGGCCTCCTGGCGAAGGAACTCGTCTACCCGGTCATCTTCGAGGGCGAAAGCGAGCCCACCAGGCTGCATGCGCTGGAGGACATTACCGGGGCGCTGACCCTCCGCCGCAGCGGGGACAGCGTTGTTTCCATCGAACGGACGGTCTCAACGGGGAAACGCTGGCTCTACGCCTATATCCACGTTGAGGGGGTGCTGCTGGAGGAAGTCGACGACGGCGGCCTTCACGGCTTTTCTGTCATTACTCCCGAACGGCTGACGGCCAGGCTGGCGGAGTTTGTCGACCCGGAGGGGGCAGCCGTGCGGGACTCGGAAACGGTGTCCTACTCCGAGCCCGACTTCGAGGCAGCCGCCCCCACCGTTTTGGGGGATACGCGCGCCGCCAGCAACGTCGTGGCTTTCAGCACCGGCTCCGATGCCTTCCCGACGATCACTGTCTACACCGGTCCGGCAGGAGTCCATGTGCTGACGCCGCTGCCCATCCAGGCGTCAGGCAACGTCGGGCCCGTCAGCCTTGAGCTCCAGGAGACCTCCAGGGGCACACTCGAAGCCGCTCTGGCCGGATTGGTTTCCAAACGGTGAGCAGCAGGCCGAAAAGCAGCACCGGGCTGGTCGATGCCGCCAACGGCCAGCCCGTATTCGTGCATGCGGACACCGGGAAGCATTACGTGCGGAAGGCCGGCTGGCCGCACTTCTGGGGCCGCGCGCTGGACGCCCTCGTAGTGATGGTTGCCTCCGGCATCCTTATGGCTGTGCTGAACTCGCTCGTGCAGAATCTCGCTTTGGGCTCATTATCGCTTGCGCTTCTCTCCAGCAACGGGCTTTTCGTGGCAGCCCTCGCCGCCATCTGGTTCCTGGTTGTCTTCGCCTACGGCATGGTCGCCGGAACCGCCGGGAGCCTGGGTGATGCTGCCGCCGGCATGCGTTCGGTCAGGATCGCTGACGGTACGACGTCGGGAGCATGGTTGGGCGGCTGGCGGGCCGTCTGCTGGTCCTTCGCCCCCCTCTACTATGTTGTGGTTTTCGCCTCTGCCCTGGGTGGGGGCGGCGGGGACACGTTCGAGGCGAAGTTCACCGCCGTCGACCTCCGGTCGGGCCTCTCCGAGGGGGCAGCCCCTGTCCGCGATCCCCGGGCTGCTGCCGCCGAGAGGGCCGCAGCGGACGAGCATGATCAGTTGCCCAGGCTCTACGGCAACCCGAACGCACGTGGCTGAACGGGGCCGGACCTGGCTGGTCCGCCGGGCCGAGAGGCTCTACGGGCCCCAACTGGGAAGGCTGCGGCATTCGGAGCTTTCCTGGCACATCAGCTGGAGATTGTTGCCGTGGTTCATCGCGGCGGGGTTCGTGTTCGCCGCCATCGCAGAGTTCACCGGCCAGCCCACCTCCTCACGGGGTCCCGGCCTGTTCTCCAACCTTCCGCTGTACATCACGGCGAGCCTCCTCACCGGGCTGGTCCTCTGGTCAATAACGCTCCTGTGGAGTTTCCGCCGGCTCCTCATCTTCGACCGGGGCCTTCTCTACCGCTACAGCCAAAAACACGCGGCCAGGGCCATCCTCTGGGAAGACATCGACGCCGGAACCCTCCGCTCGGTGACGGCTTCGGACGGCAATGATGTCGACCGGTTCCTCAAAACCCGGTCCCCCGGGGACAAGACCTCCCTGGGTGTCCGGGGGCCTAATGCCGTCGTCTTCCGCGCCACGGATTCGAAGTTGCCCCTGAACCCTCCGGCATCGGCAGGTTCAGGCAGCGGCACTTCACGGTTCTTCACGTTCGCCACCAGGGAAAACATCGAACAGCTGATGGGCATCATCCGGAATGGCCTCCGGCAGGCAGGAGTCGCGGACGCCAGTATCGGCCCCCAGACGCTGCCGCCGATCGTCCTGCGCTCCGCCATGTCGCTGGACTGAGGAGCGGGGAAACGCGCCGAAAGGACGGCCTCAGCCACCTTGCCTCTTGTCGGCCACCCGGTAGTCTGTGACCACAATGTTCACCCTGACCATCAACCAGACGGATAGCCGGCGCGACGGCGACCGCGTCCCTCAATTGCTGAAGGACCTGCGGCACATTCCGGCACGCCTTGATTTCGACAGGTCGGTGGAGGATGAGGTGCAAGGCATCGTGGACTGCCCGCACCAGGCGGTAGAGGCGGCACTCATCGCCCTGCGCTGCGGATCCTGGTATGTGGGGATCGGGGTAGGCCCCGTGAATGAGCCCCTGCCCAACCAGATCAAGGATGCCTCCGGGCATGGCCTTGTCTACGCCCGGCGCGCCGTGGACCGCCTCCGGAACGGCAAGGACCGGGTGCCGGTGGCAGTGGAAGGTCCGCTGGCTGACCTGGCCAACGAGGCGGAAGCCGTCCTTCGGCTGATGGGTCACATCGTCCGGGGAAGAACCGGTGCCGAGTGGCGTGTCCTGGACCTCATGACCCCAGGCGTCCGCGGCCAGCAGAAGGCCGTGGCCCATGAACTCGGCATCACCACCCAGGCCGTCAGTAAGGCGGTGGCCAGGGCGCAATGGAACGAGGAGCATGCTGCCCGGCCTGCCGCGGCCCGGCTGCTGGCTTTGATCCTCGAGGTGCGCTGACCGGGCTGCTGCCTGGCCCCGCCTACCTGCCTACCTGCTAGAGCAGGCTGCGCAGAACGTAGGCGGCGCCGTCGTCGAACACGGAGTGGGTGACCTCATCAGCGGCGGCGATTACTTCCTGTGGCGCCTGGCCCATCGCTACTCCCCGGCCTGCCCAGGACAGCATCTCGATATCGTTCCGCCCGTCGCCAATCGCTACCGTCCGGTGGGATTCAATGTCGAGCCTGCTGCGGAGCTTCTCCAGGGCGCTGGCCTTGGTCACGCCTGCGGCGGCAATGTCCAGCCAGGCGGTCCAGCCCACGGAGTAGGTGACGCCGGCAAGGCCAACGTGTTTGATCGCCTGCTTGAACTCTTCCGGGGTGTTCTCCGTGCTGAACACCACCACGCGCACCGCCGTGGATTCCAGCATGGTGTGGAACTCGACGCCGATCGCCTCCACTCCGAAGCTGGCGTCCTGGAAACGCTCGGTGGAGAGGAAGTTGCCGTCCTCGTCCTCGAGCGCGTACTTGGCGGACGGAAGCTGTTCGCGGAGCGCCCGCAGGGCAGGGGCGGGGTCGAAAGTTGCCCTGTGGATGACTTCGTAGCCGTCGGCCAGCCCGGGGTCCAGCCGCAGGGTCACGCCGCCGTTGCAGCAGACGGCGTAGCCGCGATCGATGCCGATCTGCTCAATGATGGGCAGGGTCGCGTTTCTGGAGCGGCCCGTAGCAATCATGACCTCATGTCCGGCCGCGACCACGGCCTGGGCGGCTTCCCGGACTCCCGGGGACATGTGGCCGTCGTGGTCCACCAATGTCCCGTCAACGTCCAGGGCGATCATGAGCTTGGTGCTTGTCTTGGTGTTTTCGTTATCTCGCCGGTCATCGTTGCCAGCGACTGAGGTTTCAGTCAAGGTAGTCATCCATCTAGTAGAGCAGATACCCCCGATACCGGCTAGGACGAAGGCCACAGCAGCTCATGAACGCAGGGTTAATATTCACAGGTTTATCCCCGGTGTGAGTGTTAACCCGAGGCCTTCTCCGCTCGCATCAGCCCCCGGTTCCCCCTCCCATGGTCATTTCCCCGCGGCGTTTTCGGGGGATCTGACGAGGAGAGGGGAACGTGTGCCGGCTTTGTCCACATGCAGGGGGTTTCCTCTGGCTGCGCCCGGCCAGCCGGGGCCAGCATTGGGACATGGAAGCCGACCCGCCTGCCCTCATCCTTGCCCGCAACAGGCGTGCCATGCGCGGTACCAGCCGTGAACTGAGCCGCGCCTACGCCAAGGGGACCTTGGTCCGTGTCCGGCATGGCATTTACTACAGCAAGGCGGCATGGATTTCGATCAAGGCGTGGGAGCGTTACGCCGTGACCACGGCCGCTGTGGCGAGCGGGGACCCTTCCGCCGTGTTTTGCTACCTGACGGGGCTCCGCCTGTGGAGGCTGCCAGTTCCAGGAGTACCAGGGCATATCCATATCCTGACCGCCTCACCGCACAAGGCCGGCCGCCACGCCTCCACCACTACGGCTGCGAAGGACCCGAAAACAGGTGTCACCGGGCTCAAGAACGTCAGCAGCTATGGAATCGCCCGGCACCATTGGACGGCCGATGTCGTACAGCGCCGGGGATTTGCCGTCACCTCCCTGATCCAGACCGTGACCGACTCGATAGTGCGCATGGAGCTTCCCGAGGCCGTCGCCGTCGTCGATGAAGTTCTGAGCGCCCGGCGACAGGAGGGCGATCGGCTGACCCGCGATGAGGTGAAGCGTGCGGCGGCGCTCATCACTTCTGCGACAAAGCGGTCCCGCGTCCTGGAGGTCCTGGCGTTGGCCGACGAGACCGCGGAATCTGTCGGGGAATCCCGGAGCCGGGTTCTCATCCATGTACTGGGGCTGCCGGCACCTGTTCTGCAGCAATCGTTCCATGACGCGGAAGGGTTCGTGGCGAGGGCGGATTTCTTCTGGCGTGAATACGGGGTGATCGGCGAGTTCGACGGCGACGCCAAGTATCTCGATGACGCGCTGCTGGGCGGCAACAGCATCCGGTTGGCGATTCTGGCTGAGAAAAAGCGGGAGGACCGGCTCAGGTCGCTGGGCTACATAGTGGTCCGCTGGGACTGGACGGCAGTGACCGACCCCCGGTCGCTGGCCCGGACGCGGCGGCGGGGATCACAGCCCGGAAATCCCCGCCGAATGGTCTATTCCCCGCGCCAGTACCGGGGGAATAGACCACATGACGGGGACTGCCGCCCGTCCTAGAGCACCGGAAGGACTTCGAGGCCGCCCAGGTACTTCCGCAGCGCGGCCGGGACGTTGACGGAGCCATCGGCGTTCTGGTGGTGTTCCAGGATGGCCACAATCCAGCGGGTGGTAGCCAGGGTGCCGTTCAGGGTGGCCACGGCGCGGGTTCCCTTGGACACGCCTTCCTCATTGACCACGCGCTCCCGGATGTTGAGCCGCCTGGCCTGGAACGTGGTGCAGTTGGATGTGGAGGTCAGCTCGCGGTAGGCGCCCTGAGTGGGAACCCAGGCCTCGCAGTCGAACTTGCGGGCAGCGGACATGCCCAGATCGCCGGCCGCGGTATCGATCACGCGGTACGGGATCTCGCACTTGCCCAACATCTCCTCTTCCCAGGCAAGCAGCCGCTGATGCTCCCCGGCTGCCTCTTCAACCGTGGTGTAGATGAACATCTCGACCTTGTTGAACTGGTGCACGCGGATGATGCCCCGGGTGTCCTTGCCGTGCGACCCGGCCTCGCGCCGGTAGCACGAGCTCTGGCCCGCATACCGGACCGGCCCGGCGGACAGGTCCAGGATCTCGTCCGCGTGGTAGCCGGCCAGCGCCACCTCTGAGGTGCCCACAAGGTAAAGGTCGTCTTCGGCGAGGCGGTAGATCTCGGCGTCGTGCTTCACATCAAAACCTGTGCCCTGCATGGTTTCGGGGCGCACCAGGGTGGGCGTGATCATCGGGATAAAGCCGGCATCGATCGCCTGGTCCATGGCCATCTGCAGCAGCGCCATCTCCAGCCTCGCGCCCACGCCGCGGAGGAAGTAGAAGCGGGAGCCGGACACCTTGGCGCCGCGTTCCATGTCGATGGCGCCGATCAGCTCGCCGATCTCCAGGTGGTCCTTCGGCTCGAAATCGGGGAATTCGCGGGGTGCACCGACTGTCTTGACCACAACGTAGTCGTCTTCGCCGCCTGCGGGAACGCCGTCTTCGATGAGGTTGGGAATGACGCGGAGCAGTTCGTCCTGCTTGGCCTGGGCGGCATCTGCCTCAGCCGAGGCCGCCTTCACCGTGTTCGCCAGTTCCTTGACCTCGGCCAAAAGGGCCTTTTTCTCGTCGCCCTTGGCCTGCGCCACCTTCTTGCCGAAGACGTTCTGCTCCGCCCGGAGATTCTCGTAGCGGATCAGGGCTGCGCGGCGGGCGGAGTCTGCGGAGATGATCGCCTCCACCACTGATTCGTCCGCGCCACGGGCGCGCTGGCTGGCTCGGAACTTGTCCGGGTTTTCGCTGAGGTCTTTTACGTCGATCACCAGACAAGAGTAACCAATCCGGCGGCGGCGGCGCGGCCAGCAGGAGGCGGGAACGCGGTGCCCCGGGCCGGGATACTGTTGAACCACCATGAGCGACTGGCTGCTTTACCTCCTGAGTGCCTCGGCACTGGCTTTCGCCGTCTCCAGTTGGTGGGGCGTGCGCAAGCTCAAAGCGCTGCATGTCAGGAGCGCCGTGGGCGGTGACGCGCATGACGCCGGCCTCGAACAGCAGCGCGTGGCAGTGGTCCTGAATCCCATCAAAGCACGCGCCGCCGAGGCGAGGGCAGCCATCCAGCGCGCCTGCCTGGCCGCAGGCTGGGAGGCCCCGCTCTTTTTCGAGACGACCGCAGAGGACCCCGGATTTTCCCAGGTCCAGTCAGCGCTGGACTGCAGGCCCGACGTCGTCCTGGTGGGCGGCGGCGACGGTACGGTGCGGGTGGTTGCAGAGTCCCTGGCCCATACAGGAGTCGCGATGGGCCTCATACCCCTGGGGACCGGTAATTTGTTGGCCCGCAACGTGGATCTGGACGTCTACGACCTCCACTCCAACGTCCAGACGGCCCTGTTCGGCCAGCAGCGGTACATCGACACCGCCAGGATGGGCATCGAAAACTCACGGACCGGCCACTCTTCCGAACACGCCTTCCTGGTGATCGCAGGAATCGGGATGGACGCAGAGGTCTTGGCCGACACCAATGACGGCCTGAAGAAGGCTGTGGGCTGGCTCGCCTACACGGAAGCAGGGATGCGGCATATGCCGGGCCGGCGGAAGAAAGTGTCCATCTCCCTGGACGGCGGCGCAGAGCAGGTACGGAACATCCGCAGCGTGCTTTTTGCCAACTGCGGACTGGTGCCGGGAGGCATCGACTTCATTCCGCAGGCAATGATCGACGACGGGATGCTGGACGTGGTGGTGATGAGCCCCCGCAGTGCCATCGGCTGGCTGGCCATGTACGCGAAGATTGTGTTCAAGCACAAGGGAAACCTGCCGGTCATGACGATGTACCGCTCGGGAAAGGTTGTCATCAAGTGTCCCGAGCCAATGCCGACACAGCTCGACGGCGACACGTCCGGTGAGGCAACGAAGCTCAGCGTGCGGGTGGAACCGCGCTCACTCCTGATCCGGGTCAAGGGCCAGCAGCGGATATGAGTATTCAGTAATCCGGTCAGGGCATGTGGTCAGGTTTGGGGGCAGTAGTCGGGCGGAACGGTGCAAGCCAGTTCAGGCGGTGGCCTTCTTGGCTGCCTGGGCTTCAGCTGCGGCTTTGGCGGCGGCCCGGGCTTCGGACTGCTCGCGGATCATTGCCTGTTCCTCTTCGAAGCGCAGGCGGTCGGCGCGGTCTGCTTCGTCGCCGTCCCAGTCCTGGTTGTCGGCGGTCGGCTTGGGGTTGACGATCATCCCCTGGCCGTCATTGTCGCTGCTACTGGTAGTCATGACCCGCTCCCTTCGTTAGGGGCCATCCCCCAATGTGGATCAAGTAAGCATACGCACAGTACCAAGCGTGCGGAAGTACTCCGGATGGCATTTACCTACGCTGTGGGCGAAGCTCCGGAAACGCTTTCGGACGGGATCGGCTCGCCCTGGAGGATGGCTCCTACCCATTCATGCGCCGCCCGGAATGCCTCATCAGACGTGTGCGGCGCTATATAGGCGCTCTGCGCGTCGGCCCGGCCGTACGAACCCAGGAAGCGGGTGGCCGGGCTGATGCGGTGCAACCCGGCCAAGGCGTCAGCCACGCGAGCATCGCCAACATGGCCGTCGGCATCGATGCTGAAGAAGTAGTGGCCCAGGTACTGCCCTGTCGGCCGGGACTCGATCCGGCTGAGGTTCACGCCGCGGGTCGCAAACTGGTCCAGGATCTCCATCAGGGCACCGGGGCGGTCCTCAGGGAGTGGCACTACCACTGTGGTCTTGTCCGCTCCGGTACGTTCCGGCAGGACCCCCGGCCGGCCGACCAGGACAAAACGGGTTACGGCGCCTGGGTTGTCGCCGATGTTCTCGGCAAGAACGGACAGTCCCGGCTGTTCCTGCGCCACGATGGGTGCGCAGATGGCGGCGTCGTAGTGCGCGTCCTGTTCGAGCAGGCCCACCGCCGCTGCTGCGGTCGAAGATCCAGGGACGTATTCCGCGCTAGGAATATTATTCTCAACCCACAGCCGGCACTGCGCCCAGGCGTGCCCGTGCGTGGAGATCCGGCGGATATCGGAGATTGCCACTCCCGGCCTCGCGACAAGTACGAAGCTGATGGGCACCAGGACTTCGCGGATGATACGGAGTTCCTGGCCGCTGGCGATGGCGTCAAGGGTGGCTGTCACGCCGCCCTCGACTGAGTTCTCAATAGGGACCATGGCTGCGCCCGCGGAACCGTCGCGGACCTTGTCCAGCGCGGCGTTAACGTTGGACGCCGGAACGCGGGTTGCCTCGGCAGCCCCCGGGACCTGCATCAGCGCCGCCTCGGTGAAGGTCCCTTCAGGCCCAAGAAAGGTGTAGGTAACGGGGGACGCCGGCATGGATTATTCCTTTGTGGTGATGGAACAGGTGGGTGGTGGACGATCGGCAGGGTTCAGAGCACCAATGGCTTGAGGCCGTTGTCGGAGACAAGCGGCTTCCCCGATTCAAGCCACTGGTCCATTCCGCCGGCCACGTTGATGGCGGCGTAGCCCTGGCCGGTGAGCCAGCGGGCGGCCCGGAATGATCGTCCGCCCGTCCGGCAGATGACATAAAGGTCCTCATCCGGATCAAGTTCGTCCAGGCGGGCCGGAAGCTGGTCCAGCGGGATGTGCACGGCGCCCTCTGCATGCCCGGCCACCCACTCGTAGTCTTCACGGACATCCAGGATCACGGCGTCTGCCGGGACGTCATTGACGGGTACGGTATCGAAATCGCTCACAGGAGTCCTCTTTCGGAAAATCAGGTCTTATCCCAGCCTAGCGCCAGCGGCTCACGGCGCTTGGGATACCGGGGACAAGTTACGCTTCTGAATGAACCTAGGAGGACTCATGCCTGCCCGAGCATCCCGCCGCCCCGGCCAGCCGCTGACGGCACCGTTCCAGGAGCGCCAGAGAGATTGTGACCTGCGGCGGGAACCACGGTTCATTGGCTGACATCCATGAGCTGTCCGCAGTCCAACTGCGGGTGGCCTTACAGGCCGGGGCGCTGTCGGCACGGGAGGCCACAGCGCATTACCTGGCGCGCATCGAGTCGAAAAACCCGTTGCTGGGGTCCTTTGTCACAGTCACCGGGGACAAGGCGATGGCGGAAGCGGGCGCCGCGGACGAGCGTTACGCCCGGCTTCAAAAGGCGCACCCCGGTAAAGCGACCCGCAAACAGACCGGCAAACAGACTGGCGAAGCCCTCCCCCTCCTCCACGGAATGCCGCTGGGCTTCAAGGACCTGACGGACGTTGAAGGCGTCGTGACCACGCACGGCAGCGCCGCCCTGGACCACAAACCGGCCCTCACCGACGGTGCGCTCGTGACCCTCCTGAAGTCAGCCGGCGTGATCTCTCTCGGCAAAACACAGGTTCCGGAGTTCGGACTGACGGCTTACAGCGAAAACCGTATCGCCCCGCCGTCGCGCAATCCGCACGCCCCCAGCAGGAGTTCCGGAGGTTCCTCGGGAGGCAGCGCTGCCGCAGTGGCGGCGGGAATGCTTCCTTTCGCGCCAGGGACCGACGGCGGCGGTTCAGTCCGGATCCCGGCGGCAGCCTGTGGTCTCGTCGGCTTAAAGCCCGGCCGCGGGCTGGTTCCCGCCGGTGAGAGCTCCGGAGATCCGGCACGGCTTGTGGCGGCAGGCCCCCTCGCCCGGACCGCGCAGGACGCGGCCCTCATGATGGATGCCCTGGCACCTGGGCCTGCGAGCAGTTTCCTGGAAGCGGTGGGACAGGTGCCGGGTCCGCTGCGGATCGGCCTGACCCTTGACAGCCCCTGGTCCACCGCATTCCCTTTCACGCCGGAGCAGGAGGCTCTGGACGCGTTGCATGCCGGGATGGAACTCCTGGAGCATGCGGGACACATAGTCCTGGAAGCGCCAATCGGCTACGACAACCGTTACCCGGATGCCTTCACCACCGCCTGGACTGCCGCCGTCGGAACGGCCAGGATCACTCCCCGGCGGGAGGCTCTGCTGGCACCGCTGACCAAGACGTTCAGGCGCCGGGCGCAGCAGCGCAGCACGGCCAAGCTCAATGAGTCACTGGCGTTCCTGCGGCAGTTCCAGCGCGACACCGTGACGCAGTACGGGCAGTGGGACCTGATGCTGATGCCCGCACTGGCCCAAACGCCCCGACCCGTGGGCTGGTTTACCGGGGCCGGGCACGGGGACGGCAACTGGCCTGCTGCGGAGTGGCCTGGAGACGCCGACGGCGACTACCGCAAGCAGTGCGAATTCGCGCCGTGGTCCTCAATGGTGAACGTCTGCGGCCTCCCGGCACTCACGATTCCAGTGCACTGGACGGGCGGGCAACCTGGAGCAGGCCTGCCGATGGGCATCCAGCTGGTGGGCCCGATGGGATCGGAACTCCTCCTTCTCCAGGTAGCGGCCCAGCTTGGCTTCTAGCCGCGGCTGCCCGCCAGACGTCCTTGAAATCAGGCTGTTGAAGGAGCGGGAAACCGGGGCCATCCTTCGGGAGACCAGACAATGGGCCTGATGCGAGTGTGACGGTTCGGTTCATGGAGCGGGTTTCCTTCGATATCCCGCTCAGACCGCGCGTGGTACACGATCACATCGTTTCCGGCCTCGTCCACGGTGAAGGAATTGTGTCCCGGCCCGTACTCTCCGGTCTCATCCGATGATGCCAGCACCGGGAGCGGGGACTTCGTCCACGAGGACGGATCGAGCAGGTCAGCGTCGGAATCGGCTGTCAGGAGCCCTACACAGTAGTTTGCATCCGTGGCGCTGGCGGAGAACGTCAGGAAGATCCTGTCGTTCCGCTCAATGACCGCCGGCCCCTCGTTCACGCGGTGGCCCTTGATTTCCCAGTCCATAAGGGGATCCGCGATGCGTACCGGCGGACCCGCCAGGGTGGACGGCGACGACAAAGGGGCAATGAAGAGGCTGGAATCCGGATCCATCTGGGCCCATACAAGAAACCTCGTCCCGCCGTGATCGAACGTAGTTGCATCAAGGGAGAAGCTTTCCTTGTGGGTTTCGATACGTACCGGCGGGCCCCAGGCCGGGGCTGCCGGGTCGGGTCCCGGGTTGGACATAACGTACATGCGGATCCGGAAAAGATCGTCACTGTCTCCGGCCGCGAAATAGATGTGCCACTGGCCGTCATAGTGATGCAGCTCCGGCGCCCAGATGTGGCCGCCCAGCGGTCCCGAGGGCGGCCGATGCCAGATGACCGTTTCCTCAGCTGAACCGAGCCCGCCAAGGGTCGCGGCTGAGCGGAGTACAAGGCGGTCGTACTCCGGAACCGACGCCATGAAATAGTAGCTGCCGTTGTGCCGGATCACCCAGGGATCGGCGCGCTGCCGGATGAGCGGGTTCGGAAGGTCGGGAAGGGCGCTTACGGGAACTGGAGCAGCAGCGGTTTCGGGGCTGGGCATGTAGGGGCCATTTTTCTATCGTGCCCGGGGACCGGGAGATTTACATCGTTGTAGATAAATCATGGGACATATCGGCCCAACCGTCAATGGACGGGGCAGAGCCCTTGGGTGCGCATGATTTGCGGAGCCAGGTGTCGACTTGGAGCCCCGGGCGGAGGACGATTAAAGGGCAGTCACTATGAGGAGGTCTGCGATGTGCTATTCATCGAGCAAGGATTTCGGCTGGGGCATCCGGAAGGACGCCGAGCGGGAACCCGAAGCGCGTAAAGAAACGCAGCCGGACCGTCCGGAGCCGCATGTCACGGCGCAGGACTTCAAGTTCTGGGCCTTTCCGCGTCGTCGGAAGACAACCGCAGCTCAGGAACCGGTACCTGACCGCACCCGCGAGAGGGTCTGACCGGCAGGTCTGATCCACCCGAAGAAAGGCCCCCTGACGGGGGCCTTTCCGCTGTCGCGTTCCCCCACTTCGGATGACCGCATCAATGACCGGCCGCCGCTGCTGCGGTGCAACGGTAGCGAGGATGCGTCGGATGGCGGGTATACAGCGGCATCGCAGTACGATTATGGTGGAACTGTAAGTATGCTTATTAGTTACGGTTAAGGGGATCATCATCATGAGCACGGGAAACGTCACACCTGCCGGTGGCGAGGAGCGGCGGATGGTCCCTGGCGCGCAGGCATCGGATCCCCATCTGACGGCTTCCGCTCCCATCGCCTCGGGCCCCGCGGCAGCGCCAGCAGCTCCTTCCGCGGCGGCCCCTCCAGCGCCGGCCCTTCCAGCTGCAGAACAACGCGTCACCCGGGCTGGGGTGGTGTGGGCGGCAGTGGTTGCAGCATTGGTTCTCCTCATCCTGCTCATCATCTTCATCATGCAGAACCAGGAGCAGGTCGCGATCAGATACCTGGGGATGGAAGGATCGGTCCCGCTGGGCATGGCCCTCTTCATTGCCAGCGTCACCGGCGGAGTGCTGGTGGCCATCTCGGGTGGTGCCCGGATCCTGCAGCTCAGGTACAACGCCCACAGGTCGAGGCTGAGGCAACCGCGCTCCTAGCCGCGCACTCCGCCGCGCGGCTCTTGCCGGATTAGTCCGCCGCGAGCCAGGCCGATGTGAAAACCCGGTAACCCAGGGCGGGGTCGAAGCCGTGGACCTCACGCGTGTCCAAGGCGGCCATGAAGGCCAGGGCGTTGCCAGTGATCACCTGCCCTGGCACCAGGATGGGAAAGCCCGGCGGGTACGGCGTGACGAAGCCGGCCGAGACAACTTCCTGGCCGGCCTCCACCCGGTCCGCAAGCTCGGCCGGATCCACATATTCCGTGGCTCCGTCCTGGTACGTCGCGAAGTAGGCGGCCCGAAGGTTGCCGTCGGTATTGGTGCCGGCGCGGAACCGGCGGGCGAAACGGCTGAAGTCGGGAAGGGCGGGCGGGTCGCTGCTCAGCGCGGATATCCTCGCCTCCAGTGCTCTGAGCCCGCGCGGACCCAGCTGACGCTTCTCCGTCTCGAACGATTCCGCCAGCTTCACGAGCACCTCCACCAGATAGGCCACGGCGCTGCGTGACGTGCCGATGTTGGTCATGAACAGCACGCTGTTCCGCGATGTCTTGTTGACCTGGATGCCGTACTTGTCCATGAGGTGGTCGTGCTTGAACGTGTCACCGTCAATCCCGGTGAGGCTGATGTCCAGCGTGAGCCGGCTGGGGTCCACGACGAACTCATCACAGCGCCAGGCCTCGTCGAAGTCGGACAGCCCCTGGCTCAGGGGCATCGAGTAGCCTGTCTCCCGGAACCGCTCCGGCACAAGCTGGCGGGCGCCCAGGATGCGGAAGTACCTCTTCAGCAAGGGGTTGCGTGCCACCGCCTGAGCGATGCTCACGGCCAGGTCCGCCTGCTTCTGTACCAGGGCAAAGCCTTCCAGCTCGGCCTGCCGCCGGCCGATGTCCAGGGACGCCAGGATCTGGTAGTTCGGCGACGTGGACGTATGGGTCATGTAGGCCTCGCGGAACGCCTCGCCGTTGAGCTGTTCGAAGTCCTGGTCGAACACATGGATCATCGATCCCTGGCGCAGCGACGTCATGGTCTTATGGGTTGACTGGGTGGCATAGACCCGGAGCCGGGCTTTGGCCGGATCCGGAATCAGCCTGGTCCCCAGCCAGGCCTCGTCGGCCGCAGGTTCCCCGGTCACCGGATCCACGAGTTCCCGCGCCTGCTCTGCGAATTGGAGCCGGTAGCCAGGATCCCGGAATTGAGCCTCGAGCCTCGCAGCCGCTGCCATCGCTGTCCGACGGCGGTACACGGGGTGGAACCCGGCGAAGGCGAACCAGGCCTCATCCCAAAGGAAGACGAGGTCGGGCTTGATCGCGAGGCATTCCGCCATGACCCTCTCGGGATCATAGACAATCCCGTCGAACGTGCAATTGGTCAGGGTGATCATCTTGACGTCGTCCAGCCGGCCGGCCCGCCGGTAATCCAGCAGCATCTTCTTGATGCTCTCCAGCGGGACGGCACCGTAAAAGGAGTACCGGTCCAGCGGGTAGGCGTCAAGGTAGGCCACCTGCGCCCCTGAGAGCATGAGCGCATAGTGGTGGGACTTGTGGCAGTTCCGGTCCACCAGCACGATGTCGCCTGGAGCCACGATGGCCTGGTGCACCACCTTGTTGGCCGTGGACGTGCCGTTGGTGACGAAGAATGTTTTGTGTGCTCCGAACGCCCGCGCCGCGAGGGCCTGGGCCTTCTTGATGGACCCGTGCGGGTCAAGGAGCGAATCCAGCCCGCCGGACGTCGCCGATGTCTCAGCGAGCAGCAGGTTCTGCCCGTAGAAGTCTGCCATGTCCCGGATCCAGGGAGAGTTCCCCACCGACCCGCCGCGGGAAATCGGAAGGGCATGGAAGACGCTGGCAGGCCTCCGGCTGTATTCCTGCAGGGCGGTGAAGAAGGGCGTTTCGTAGCGGGCCGCCACCCCCGCGAGCAGGGACAGGTGGAGGTCCAGCCGGTCCTCGCGGCGGAAAATCCGCGCGAAGCGGCGGGTCAGGGAACCGGCCAGCCCTTCAATGGCTACATCCGCCACGAGATAGACGTCCAGCTCCGGCCGAAGTTCCGCGATCCGTTCAGCGAGCCTGAGGATGCGGTCGATGGGACGCAGACGCTCCAGGCCGTCCTCCACGTAGCGGGAGACGAACCTCCTGAGGTCCGAGCCCAGCGGACCGGAAGCTGTGATGGCGAACCCGGGCCGGAGCACACAGGCCTGGATGTCCGCATTGAGCAGCAGCGCCACCAGGGCATCCTCGTAGGAAGAAACGACGTTCACGTCGTAGCTAAAGGCGTCGGCCGGCCGGCGCTGGGCCAGCATGTCGCTCTTCAGCGCCTCGCCGTCGTGCTCAGGGATGTCATCAACCACCAGCACCTCAAACCGCGGCCGCTCCACAGCCGTCTCGGCCGCCTCGGGGGCTCCGACGTCGGCCGAATCGGAAAGGCCCGGCGCAGGCTGCTCGGGCCTGGGGCGCCACGTCCTGGCCCGGATTCCGTCAACCAGGTCAAGGGCCTCCTGGTACAGCCCGGCACGGATGAGGCCGCTAAGGCGTTTCATGACGCCGGGTCCCGGAAACGCCCAGTAGGGCTCGACGGAGTCCAGCAGGGCCGTCGCCCGCAGGATCTGTCCCAGCAAACCGGACTCCTGGGTCGCCCCGGGACCGCTCGGACGGCCGCTGAGTTGCCTCAGCGCGTAACCCAGGAATTCCCAGGAATCCGCACGGATCCGCCAGACGCGGCTCGGGGTTCCGATCTTCTGCTCTGCCGGCGGGACCCGTAAAGCCGGGGACACGTCGTCGTACTTCACGCTGTTTTTCATTCCGCTTGTCATTCCGTTTTCTGCTCTGCTTTGGGTTTCCCTGCTGTTCCGGCCGCCAGCGCGGCTTCAGCCCGACGGCGGCGTGTTGCGTACCAGCCGAGGCCGAGCAGCGGAATGAGGGCCAGCGATGCGAGCAGGACCCACCGTCCCGTCTCGGAAAAGCCCATGGTGACCAGGACGAATGCCAGGAATGCCAGCGTCAGATAGGACGTGAAAGGCGCACCGAAGAGCCTGAATGACGGCCGGACAGCCTTGCCCTGCCGCACCCATTTCTGGAGCTTGATGTGGCAGAGCATGATCGTGGCCCAGCCGCCGATAATGCCCACGGCGGAGATCTCCAGGACGATTTCGAAGACCTGGGACGGGACGAGGGCGTTGAGGCCAACCCCCAGCAGGGTAACGACGGCGGTGAGCAGGATTCCGCCGTAGGGAACTCCGCTGCGGCTCATCCTGGCCGTGAAGGCCGGCGCCGACCCGTTCACGGCCATGGATCTCAGGATGCGCCCGGTGGAGTAGAGCCCGGCATTGAGGCTGGACAATGCCGCCGTGAGCACCACGAAGTTCATGACGGAGGCGGAAACAGCGGCCGACTCCGGCGAACCGACGTGCGAGAAAAAGGTGACAAACGGGGACTCGCCCGCCTTGTAGGCAGTGAAGGGAAGGAGCAGGGACAGCAGCAGCACCGAGCCGATGTAGAAAACGGCGATCCTGGCCACTACGGTGTTCACCGCCTTGGGCATGACTTTCTCCGGGTTGGCGGTTTCACCGGCGGCCGTGCCCACGAGCTCGATCGCCGCATAGGCGAACACCACCCCGCTGATGGCCAGCAGCGGAGCCACGGCGCCTGTGGGGAACGCGCCGCCGTTGTCCATAATGACCCCGAATCCCGGCGTTCCCAGGTCAGTCTTGCCACCCAGAACGATGAAGCAGACGCCCACAATCAGGAACAGGACCAGCGCCGTCACCTTGGTCAGCGCGAACCAGAACTCCATTTCGCCGAAGACCTTCACGGATACGAGGTTCAGGCCGAGCACCACCACCAGGGCCAGCAGCGCGATGGCCCACTGCGGCATGTCCCGCACCGGTTCCCAATAGGGGGCCCAGAACTTCACGTAAAGGGCGACGGCGGTCACGTCCACGATGGAGGTCATGGCCCAGTTCAGGAAATAGAGCCAGCCGGCCGTATGCGCCATCCTTTCGCCGTAGAACTCCCGGGCATAGGACACGAAAGAGCCCGACGACGGCCGGTACAGCACCAGTTCGCCCAGTGCCCGCAGGATGAGGAAGGCGAAAAACCCGCAAACGGCGTATACCAGGACCAGGGCGGGACCGGACCCGTTCAGGCGGCCACCGGCACCCATGAACAGGCCGGTGCCGATGGCACCGCCGATCGCGATCATCTGGATCTGACGGGGCGTGAGGGTCTTGTGGTAGCCGGCTTCCTCGCTGGAAAAGTCCTGGGCGGCAGCGGACCGGTCCCCCAGCAGCTCGCGGCCGTTCTCCAGGGCGTCCGCCGGGTCCAGGGAGTCCGCCACTGGCTGGCTGTCCGCCTCCGGTCGCGTGCCCGTAGGCGTGGCGTTCATGGCAGTTCGAGGGGGCTAGTAGGGCAAGTCATTTCGTGGGGTCTCCTTTGACTCCTGCGCCGTCCGGGGCGGCGGACAATCCGTGCGTACTCCGGCCTCCGGGCATCTTTGCCGCTGGAGGCCGGTATCCAACTCTAGGGATCCGGGGCTAGCTTTGTTTTGGGACGGCCGCCAAATTCAGCCGCGCCCCTTTGTGCCGCCAGCCAATTTTGGCCAGCGGGAACGCGAGTAAGGTACATGGCTGTGGCAATGACTGCCGGCTCCGCGGAGCATGAAACTTTATAAGCACCAGAAAGGGTCTGAACAAAGACGTGAGGCCTGAAGAGCAAACCGTCGACGCCGTCGGCGTCACACTGAGCGACGTCCTGGAAGACATCGGGGTCGACAACGCCAGGCTGCTGATGGCTCCCGGGCCGAAGAATGAACAGGTCCGCGAAACCGCGATTGTTGACCCTGAGGACGGCGCGGCCGTGGCACCCGGCGCCTTGGTGTTTCTCGTGGGGGCGCGAGGGCGGGCGTCACTGCCAGCAGTCCGGGCATTGCTGGCCGGCCGGCCCGTGGCCATAGCCATCAAGGGTTCCGAGACGGAACTGGCTGCCGTCCGCGAGGTGATGGAAGGAACCGGAACGGGGCTTATTGCCGTTGCTGCAGGAGCCCGCTGGGACCAGCTCGAGGGGATAGCGATAGACCGCCTCCGGGAATCACTCCCTTCAGGGGATGCGTCCACACTCATGCAGCGGGACCTGTTTGGCATCGCCCAGACCACGGCCACGCTCACCCGGGGCCACGTGGTGATCGAGGACACCGCCAACCGGGTACTGGCGTACTCGCCCGCCTCAAATGACGTCGACGAGCTGCGGCGGCTGTCCATCCTGGCCCGCCGCGGTCCGGAGCGTTACCAGAAACTATTGAAGGAATCCGGGGTCTACAAGCATCTGCAGGGCGGAGAGGTGCCCATCCACATCCCTGCCAACCCGGAGGAAGGCCTTCGTGAAAGGGTGGCGATCGCCATCTTCGCAGGCCGCAGGATCCTGGGCTACATCTGGCTGCAGGAGGGGACGGAACAGCTTGCAGCCAACACTGACAGGATCATGGTGGGTTCCGCGCGGCATGCCGCCATCGAACTGGTGAGGCACCGCAACGAACAATCGCAGTCCATGCGCCGCGACCGGGTCTCCAGTCTTCTGAGCGGCACCGCCCAAATCCACTCACAGGCACAGTCCGCCGGACTCGATCCTTCCAGGCCTGCAGCGCTGGTGCTGGTCTCTTCCGGCAGTCTGCATCAGTCAGCGCCGGGTCTTCAGCTCCAGCGCGGGGAACTGGCCAACCTGGTGTCGATCCACGCTGCCGCCTACCGGCCCGGGGCCGTAGTGGGGGCCCTCGGCCTGGAGACGGCCATCATCCTGCCTGACCTGGATCCGGTAAAGTCCCCGGCCGCCATCAGCAGGCTGGTGAACGTGATCGTCCGCGACGCCGGAGCGCACCTTGACCTGCAGGTGAAGGCCGCGATCGGCGCCCGTTGTGGAGCGCCTGGACAAGCTGCATACATCACTGGAGCACGTGAGGAACGTCCTGACGGTGCTTCACACGGACCCCACCCTCAAGGTTGCATCCTTCAGCGAAGTGGAAACCACGGTGCTGGTCAATGAGCTGCTCGACCTTGTGGGATCACGGCAGGAAATCCGCCACAAGGGCATCACGGAACTCTGTGACCGCTATCCGGAATTCGCCATAACCCTGCTGGCCTACCTGGAATCATTCGGCGACGTCAACCGGTGCGCGGAGGATCTGGTGATCCACCGCAACACCGTGCACTACCGCCTGCGCCGCTCCTGCGAAGTGGCCGGGATCGATCTTCAGGACCCGGGCCAGCGCCTGTTGGCGCACCTTCAGATCCGGCTGTGGACACGGTCCCGAAACAACTGACTTTTCCCTCACCAGCTACCTCCTCACCAGCTACCTCCGAAAGAACAGAACACACCATCCATGGACATTCAAAACCTCCTCGACGACATCGTCGGATCCGTCAGACCCCGGCTGGGGCAGGGCGAAGTGGCCAACTACATACCCCAGCTGGGGGCAGTGGACGTCGGCCAGTTCGGAATTTCCGTCGCCACCGGGGACGGCGAGGTCTACGCCTCCGGCGACGCTGCCGTGCCCTTCTCCATCCAGAGCATTTCCAAGGTTTTCGCGCTGGCCCTTGTCCTGGCCGGCGACGGCGACGGTATTTGGAAGCGGGTCTTCCGCGAACCTTCGGGCAACCCGTTCAACTCACTCGTGCAGCTGGAGCACGAGGACGGGATTCCACGGAACCCGTTCATCAACGCCGGCGCACTGGTGGTCACCGATCGGCTCCTGAGCATCACCGGCGATGCCTCCGGAGCCGTCCTTGACCTGCTGCGGCAGGAAAGCGGCAACAGTTCGATCGGGGTTGACGACGTCGTGGCCGAGTCCGAAGCCAGGAACAGCAACCGGAACGCCTCCCTGGCGCATTTCCTTGCGAGCTGCGGCAACCTCGAGAACCCCGTGCAGGACGTGCTGGACAACTACATCCTGCAGTGCTCGCTGGAGATGAGCTGTACGGACCTGGCCTTGGCCAGCAGGTTCCTCGCCAACAACGGCGTGCGGGTCGACGGCACCGCCCTGCTGTCCTCGCCGCAGACAAAGCGGATCAATGCGGTGATGCTGACGTGCGGGACTTATGACGCCGCAGGGGAATTCGCCTACCGCGTTGGACTGCCCGGCAAGAGCGGAGTGGGCGGCGGAATCATCGCTGTGGTACCGAACAACTGCACGGTATGCGTGTGGAGTCCCGGCCTGGGGAAGTCCGGAAACTCTGTGGCAGGAGTGGCAGCCCTGGACGAGTTCACCACCAGGACCGGATTGTCGGTTTTCTAAAGGGACCTTGTGTTGCGCCCGGGGTCAATAGCGGGCTGCCACGGACGGCCTAGTAGGTGTAGCTTCCGTTGGAACGGTACATCGTTGCGGCAATGATCACGAAAACCCAGAATGCCCCGTAGCCGAGCAGGCAGAGGTATCCGAGGACCAGACCGGTGATGGACATGCCCTTGCCGGAAGGTTCGCGCCGAAGCGCCAGGTGGCCGGTGATGATTGCGGCGATCTGGGGAAGCATGAACCAGCCGAGCATCACAGAGACGATGCCGCACACCATGCTGGCGATGCTGAGGCCTTTGGGCTCCGCCGGCATGCCGTAGTACGCGGACTGACCATAAGGGCTGGGAGGCTGGCCGTACGGTCCTGCGGGCTGGCCGTACGGGCTGGGAGGCTGAGCGTAGGGCGGGCCGTACGGCTCGCCCGGCTGGCCGTACTGGTTTTGCCCGAACTGCGGCTGGTTGTCCTGGTTCTGGCCAAACTGCTGCTGGCCGCGCTCCGGTGGCGGTGGAGCCGGGATCTCGGACCCCTGCGGAGGCACGAACTTTGGCGGCTGGTAGCCCTCGGGCGTATCGCCGGATGGCTGTTCGTCTGGTCCCTCTGAGTCCGGGCGCTGGGTCGGCTGGTCACTCATGGTTTCCCCCTCCAAAGTCTTTGTTTCCCAGCCTACCGCCGCGGTTACCGTCAGATGTCCTACCGCCCCCAATACGGCAGGACATACACGGCGAAAGTCACGAAGGCAGCCAGGAAGAACAGCCTTCCCATTCCCGTCGCGGCGGCCATGCCACTGGATCGTGGGGCTGGTTTCCGGAGTCCCGGCGCTGCTTCCCGCAGTCCCGGCCGCACGCTTGCTGGTCCCTGTCGCCCAGCCTTAGGCGACGTGGCTGCGGGTGAGCTGGCTGCAGGTGACGTGGCTGCGCCCGACCCGGCTTCACTCGCTCCACGGGCCGGTACCCGGCGCATCGGTCCCCCATCTCCCGGTCCGCCAAAGCGCGTCGCCCCGCCCGGTCCGCCGACGCGCGGTCCACCGACGCGCGGTGACCCGCCCGCCGGCGACTTGTCCGCCGGAGGGAGCAACGACAAACCCTCGCCCTGCTCCTGGGTCAGCTGCTCGCCGAGCCGGACATACAGCCCCACCACGCTGTCCTGGTCAAGGGCCCGGGGCAGCGCCAGAATGGCGTCCACCACCCGGTCGGTGCCGGCGACGGCAACATCAGAGCTGGTGATTCCAAAAACGTCAGGCTGGGCCGACATACAGATCATGGGGCGGGCGAACCGGCGGAGCGGTGGTTCAAGGACCGAAGCCACGGCAGCGCACTGGGCCAGGGCTCCCTCGACAGCTAATGTCCTCGAGTAGCGGCCCTGCCACAACACACCGGAGGAGACGCGGACCTCTCCTGTCCAGTTCTTCGCGTCCACCACCACTACACCGCCCGGTCCCACCAGCACGTGGTCCAGGTTCGCCTTGGGCCTTCCGGGCCAGTGGACATCATGCAGCACGTACCAGCCGTGGGGAATGAGCTCGCTCAGTTTGTCCGCCACCAGCCTTTCGCAGGGAGCGCCGACATCCCACGGTTTCGTCGCCCGCTCGGCCTGGTCGAGCTGGCGCTTCAACCGCGCCACCCGCTCGGCAGCCAGCCTCGACTGTTCGGCTGCCCCGTCGCCTGCCCCCATCACACGCCCTGCTTTCCTGACGTCCGCGACGGCGGTGCTGGCGCCGTCGTCCGTTGCCTCGCAAATCTCCCGCGTACTTCCCTGTCCATCCAAAGTCTTTTGCGGAGTTTCTTGAAAGTAGCAGCGGCGCGGGCTGGCGGTATATAAGTACTTTTGGGCCGAGTACTCAGTTTCACTACCTGTTTTCCACGCGCTGTTCCCACCGCATTGTGGGGAAATCTTCCGTCACAGGGGCAGTAATCCGGTCAGGTCGTTTTTCCTCCGGCCCCCGTCTGGCATGCTGGTGCCATGGCTAGCCGCGCGGGCACAGTTGCCCAACCCCAGGACCTTGTTGATATCACTGCTCTCCTTGACGCGTATTACGACGTCTCGCCGGATCTCGATGATCCCGGCCAGCGGGTGGCTTTTGGCACCTCCGGACACCGGGGATCCAGCCTCAAGGCCTCGTTCAACGAGAAGCATATTGTCGCGATAACCCAGGCCATCGTGGAATACCGGGCCGGGCAGGGCATCACCGGCCCGCTGTTCTTGGCAAAGGACACACATGCGCTGAGTGAGCCGGCCCAGAATTCGGCGCTTGAGGTGCTCGCCGCGAACGGCGTCCAGGTGCTGATCGACGCACGTCACGGCTACACGCCCACACCTGCGCTGAGCCATGCCATCCTTACCTACAACAGGGCACGCCTTCCCGGTGCGCCCGAGGCAGACGGCATCGTGGTCACTCCCAGCCACAACCCGCCAGCCGACGGCGGCTTCAAGTACAACCCGCCGCATGGCGGCCCCGCAGACTCGGACGCCACCGGCTGGATTGCCAACCGCGCCAACGAGCTGCTCGAAAACGATCTCCGCGGCGTGAAGCGCATTCCGCTCGCGGATGCCCAGGCTGCGGACACCACCGGAAAGTTCGATTTCCTCAGCAGCTACGTTGACGACCTCCCGTCCGTGCTGAACCTGGATGCCATCCGCGACGCCGGCGTCCGCATCGGTGCTGACCCCATGGGGGGAGCCGCCGTCGATTACTGGGGCGAGATCGGCGAGCGCCACCACCTGAACCTGACCGTGGTGAACCCGACAGTGGACCCGCAGTGGGCATTCATGACCCTGGACTGGGACGAGAAGATCCGGATGGACTGCTCGTCCCCGTCGGCGATGGCGTCGCTCATCCAACGGATGTCCGACGGCGGCAGTTCAGCTGCGTTCGACGTCGCCACCGGGAATGACGCCGACGCCGACCGGCACGGCATCGTCACCCCGGACGGCGGGCTGATGAACCCGAACCATTACCTCGCCGTCGCCATCGACTACCTCTACCGCAACCGCAGCGGCTGGAACCCCGCCTCCGTAGTGGGCAAGACCCTCGTGTCGTCCTCCATCATCGACCGCGTGGCCGACAGCCTGGGACGCAAACTTGTGGAAGTACCCGTGGGCTTCAAGTGGTTTGTGCCCGGGCTGCTGTCGGGCGAAGGCGCATTCGGCGGCGAGGAATCGGCCGGCGCCTCCTTCAACAAAAAGGACGGCAGCGTCTGGACCACGGACAAGGACGGCATCCTGCTCGCGCTGCTGGCATCGGAAATTACGGCTGTAACGGGTAAATCCCCGTCACAGCTCTACAAGGGCCTGACAGATCAGTTCGGCGCGCCGGTCTATGCGCGTATTGATGCTGCGGCCACGCGTGAGCAGAAGGCGGCACTCGGCAAGCTGTCGCCGTCGGACGTCACCGCAACCGAGCTCGCAGGCGAGGCCATCACCGCCAAGCTCACCGAGGCGCCCGGCAACGGCGCCTCCATCGGCGGCCTCAAAGTAGTCACCGAGAACGCCTGGTTCGCCGCACGCCCGTCCGGCACCGAGGATGTCTACAAGATCTACGCCGAGTCATTCAAGGGCGAGGAGCACCTCAAGCAGGTCCAGGCGGAAGCCAAGGCCCTCGTGGACGGTGTGATCGCCTAGCCCGCTCCGGAATAGCTAAACGCTCCCTCACAGCAGGACGTGAGGGAGCGTTGGCGGTTAAGGCGCAGGACGTGAGGGAGCGTTGGCGGTTAAGGCGCAGGACGTGAGAGAGCGTCAGACGGTGCGGACGACGTCCTCGTAGGCGAACTTGGGCTTCGCGTCGCCCCAGGCGTCCTCGCCGGGCTGGCCGATGTTGACCAGCAGGAAGCTCTTCCGGTCCTCGGCCGGGAAGAACGCCGCATCGATGGCGGCGAAGTCCGCGCCGGTCATGGGGCCTGCGGCAAAGCCCAGGGAGCGGACCGCGAGGATGAAGTAGCCGGCCTGGAGGTGCGCGTTGTTGTTGCCAGTGGTCGCTGTGAGCTCGGGCGAGGAATCGTACCTCGCTTTAGGAGCGTTGTAGCCCGGCAGGAAGGTATCCCACTGCTCGGCCCACGAGGTGTCATAGCTGAGGATGGCAACCAGCGGGGCCGAAGCGGTCTTGGCCCGGTTTCCGGCCGCGAGCGTGTCAACGAGCGTGGCCCGGGCTTCGTCCGAGCGTACATAGGTCACGCGGAGCGGCTGGGAGTTGAACGCTGTGGGGCCGAACTTGGTGAGTTCATAGATGGCGCGGGCCTGATCCTCTGTCACCTCGCCGGTGAACGAGTTGGCCGTGCGGGCCTCGGCAAAAATGGCGTCGACGGCGGCCGCATCGATGGCCGCTTCTTCATGGGCAATAGTCATTGGCTTACCTTTCGCTGGGCCCGCATGCCTGCCGGCTGCGGCGGTTCTGCTTTCCATGGTTGCAACTTCAAGTGGTTGTGTCCTCTTCCCATGACGGCAGGTGACGTTGGGCACGTCTAAAACCGGCGCGGTATTGTTGCACCGGAAGATCCCCGCCCCCCGCGGCAACCCCTTTGAAAGGCCCCCGCCATGAGCATGCTTGGAACCAAATGGAAGCTGCACGGCACCGGCAGGACCATCCGGCCCGGCCATGTGGTGGCGCCGCATGAAAGGCTGACCTGGCCGCTGACCATCGGCGTGGGCATGCAGCACGTGGTGGCCATGTTCGGTGCCACGTTCCTCGTACCCATCCTGACGGGAATGCCGCCCGCTACAACTCTGTTCTTCTCCGGCGTTGGCACGCTGCTTTTCCTGGTCATCACCCAAGGCAGGGTGCCCAGCTACCTTGGGTCGAGCTTTGCGTTCATCGCCCCCATCATGGCCTCCCAGCAGCAGTTCGGCGTGCCGGGCGCACTGGGCGGAGTGGTCCTTGCCGGCGTCGTGCTGGCCCTCATCGGGGCGATCGTGCAGAAGTTCGGTGCGGGCTGGATCAACCGGCTGATGCCACCCATCGTCACCGGCGCCATTGTGGCCCTGATCGGGCTGAACCTTGCCCCGGCGGCCAAGCAAAACTTCGATGCGGCCCCGGTTACGGCCGTGATCACACTGGCGACGGTCATCCTGGTGAGCGTCCTGTTCAGGGGCATCCTGGGGCGGTTGAGCATTCTGGTGGGCGTGGTGGTCGGTTACCTGGTGGCAATGATGCGCGGGGAAGTGCACTACGACAAGATGGACGCAGCCGCCTGGATCGGCCTCCCCCAGTTCCAGACGCCTGAATTCCATGTGGGTGTGCTTGGCCTCTTCGTCCCCGTGGTGCTGGTGCTGGTTGCGGAGAACATCGGTCACGTGAAGTCCGTGGCGGCAATGACGGGCCAGAACCTCGACGGCGTCTCCGGCCGCGCGCTGTTGGCCGACGGCGCTGCGACCGTGCTCGCCGGCCTGGGCGGCGGCTCCGGCACCACCACTTACGCGGAAAACATCGGCGTCATGGCGGCTACCAAGGTGTATTCGACGGCGGCGTACTGGGTGGCGGGCATCTTTGCCATCCTCCTGAGCTTCTCCCCGAAGTTCGGCGAACTGATTGCCACCGTGCCTCCGGGCGTGCTCGGCGGTGCAGCCACCATGCTGTACGGCATGATCGGCGTCCTGGGCGTGAAGATCTGGGTGCAGAACAAGGTGAATTTTGCCAACCCGGTAAACCTGACCACCGCCGCCGTCGCACTGATCATCGGCATCGCGGACTACAGCTGGACCGTTGGCGACCTGAAGTTCACCGGGATCGCCTTGGGCTCGGCCGCTGCGCTGGTGATCTACCACGGCATGAAGGCCATCGCGAAAGCCCGTGGCTCGGTGGCTGAGCCCGAAAGCGAACAGGCGGGCCTGCCGCCCGCGGTGAAGGCGGCAGTCAACGCCGCCGCCAAGCGGGCGCCCAAGAAGCGCTGACACCTCCGGCCGGCGGAACCGGAAGTCAGGCTGCGGAATTGCCCAGGAAGGGACCGGGCGGCCTGCCGACTCCAAAAACAGGACCCGGGCGGGGACGTTTGGCCCGCAGCGCGTCTGCCGATGACCTTTGCGTGAGCTGGCGGAGCGCCCAGGGGACAAGGTACTCCCGGGCCCAGACGAGGTCCTCTGCACGGGCCTCCTTCCAGCTCCGCGCCGGTAACTGCTTAGGCTCCAGTGGCTGCAGGCTGTGCGGTACGCCCAGGGCGTTCAATACCGCCAAGGCAATCGTGTGGTGGCCCAGGGGGGAGAAGTGGAGCCTGTCAGGGTCCCACATGCCGGGCCCGGTGAGCTCGCGCAGGCACCAGAGGTCAACGATCACCGCGTCATGACGGGCCGCCACTGTATGTAGGTTCTCGTTGAAGATCGCCACCTTGCCACGGATCTGGCTAAGCACAGGCGTTGCCCCCCAGTCCGGACCTGCGAAGAGGACCACCGTCGCGCCGGTTGAAGTCAGCAGTTCCACACCGGCGTCGATCTTTTCGGCCAGGCGGTCAGGATCACTGCGGCGGAACACCACGTCGTTGCCGCCACCGGAAAGAGTGACAAGATCAGGTTTCAGCGCCAGTGCCGGTCCTAACTGCTGGTCCAGTATCTGCCGCAGCAACAAGCCCCGGATCGCCAGGTTGGCGTAGGAGAAGTCCGGCTGTCCTGCACTGAGTTCCTCTGCCACCCGGTCAGCCCACCCACGCAGCCCGCCTTGGCTGTGCGGCTCGGGATCCCCTATCCCTTCCGTGAAGGAGTCGCCGAGGGCGACGAAGCGGTGCCACGGGTGCGCATTCTGCCCTGGACTCGTGTCGGTGGTGGCTGGCTGCAGGCCCGAAGGCTCCGGGACGTTCATGCTCTGCTCCTTGTTCGGCGCGGTGATGCGGCCCGTCGCTGCGGGACACTTTCCTGCGTTGAAGCGATCCGCGGCGGTGACACCTTCGGAAGCGTGGAATCGGCTGCTGTCCTGCTCTGGATTTCCTGGGCTTCCTGGCCGGGACCCTGCTGGCCCCTTCCGGAAGCGGACGAGACGACGCTCAACGCAGCATCGCGGAGTCCGAGGTTGTTGTGCAGGGCCACGGTCCGCAAATATTGAAAGGCCCCCTCATGGCTGAGTCCGTAGTCGCTCATCAGCGTCCGCACCGCCAGGTCCATCAGCGCCATGGAGGTCTGGGCAACCGCGAGTTCCGCGTTCGCCTCGGCGCGTTCCACCAGCCGCAGCACCATCCGAAGGGCGCGGGCAACATGCCTGGCATAGCTGCGAGTCCTGACAATGTCCTCACTGGTGAAGGCGTGGGGGACGGCGGCATACAGGTTGATGGCGGCGCTGGAACCGGCGGCGGACACAATGGGCATGGACAGGAGGGACCCCACTCCGTGGCTGGCAGCAGCGACGGCGTATCCGGGCCACTGCCTGTCCTGCGCCAGATCCGCCACATGCACAAAGTCGCCCGAGCGCACAGCCTGCAGGAGCGGCCCGTCAGCAAAGGAGCACTGCTCCCGGTCAGCAGCCAGCGCCTGTGCGCTTCCGGCCGCAAGGGTATGTGCCTCCCCCCGGCTGAACAAGGTGGCGGCCCAGTTGATATCCCGCCGGGCGCCTTGGATGTCCCTCATGAATTCGGCGGTGACATCGCTCAGGAAATTCTCGACGTCGTTGCTTTCGAAAACAACGTCCTGGGGGGCACGCAGCGGCTCCCAGCGATCGCCCCCTGAGGTCTCCACGGCCATGTTCCACGCCTAGGTTCGAAACCCATCGGCCCACTGCAAGGCCATATTCCAAGGATACGTCCGCTGCCGGCCGGAAGGGGTGTTCAGAGCCCCTCACGATCGGTGGAAGGCCGCTCATGGTTCAACACGACGTCGAAGGCTTCCACACTTCGGTCGCCCACTGTGGTGGGAGATTCAAGATGGACCGCGCCGGACGGCAGGATCCCCGCTCCGCCGAACCTCTCCATCACCTGCCACTGGGCAAGAACGTCCTCTCCGGCATGGTTCGGCGGAAGGCCCCGCCAGAAGGTGAATCCTCCGGACTCGACGAGGGCATCCCTGCGGTACAACGTGCAGCCTCCCAGCCAGGCCACCCGGTACGGCACCCATTGTCCTGGCTGCAGGGAAAGGTCCAAGCTGAGGTGGCTGAGGTTGGCGGCGCTGTGAAGGGGCCACCGGCGGAATTCCGGCCGGTTCGGCCGGATCCTTTCCGCCTGCACAGGGCCCTCCCAGGCTTCGAACACCTCTGTCTGGTCGGGCCGCCTGTCGTCCAGGTAGGAAAGCCCTTGCGGCGCCATTCCCACAAAGCCACACCGGAGTTCGTCAAGCGCTGAACTAAGCCGGTCCAGCGAACCCGGTTCCAGCCACACGTCGTCGTCCAGGAACAGGCACTTGTCTGCGGCCGACTGCTCCAGCAGGAACTGCCGGTGTTCCGCGAGCCCCTGCCGCGGCAGGTGGCGGAGGAGAGTCACCGGCCGGCCTTCTGCTTCCAGGACACGGACCATCGCTGCCGCCGCCGGGTGTTCCCAGCCCGGGGCGTCCCGCGACTGGTCGCTGATAATGACGCCGAAATCGGGATCGGACTGACCCGCGAGACCCGCGAGGGTGACGGCAAGTTCCGCCGGCCGGTCACAGGTGGGAACGAGGACGTCCACAGCGACCTGCCCGGGGATGCCGCGCTGCGCCCAGCGCTCCGATGATCTTCTGCTCATGGCACACCTCTGGGCTTCCGGGATTGCGGTCCCAGACTCGGCGGGTCCGCTATGGACAGGTACCCCAATGGTCCGCAAAATATGCCCCTGGCACGTGCCCGGCTTCCCCTATGCCGGCCTGAACCCCCGGCGCCCCGTGCGGTCAGCCGGCGTCGAAACTTTCCTCGTCGTCGTCGTTCGGTGACTTCTCCCGGGGAAGGTCGTTCCCGCTGCCGTCCGGGAGTCCGGCAGCATCCTGATCGGGCTCGGAGGAGAAGGCCGCCGAGCCTTGCGTGTCGGCATTGGATTCGTCGATTCCGGCCTCGGCTGAGGGCACGTCGGCGTCCCTGGGGACCGGCGGCTCCCCGGGCTCGAACCCGGGATCGTTCGTGTCGCTCTCGGCGTGATACTGCGCGTCGATGCCGCCGAAGCGGCCGGCCCCCGGCTCGCCCGCGCTGTCCTGGTCCTCCTCCTCGAAATGGCTGAGGTTGGGAGAACCGGTGGCGAACGTTTCCCCGGTGGGGCTGTCCTGGTTCAGGCCTGCGGCGTCAAAATCCTCTTCCTCCCGGGGCTGGGCAAACTGCCTGTTGTCCGGCCCGCCCGTCTCCTGCTCGGCGGTCGGCGTTCCGTAACCGCCCGTTTCCTCCTCGGGAGCCGCATGCTGGTTGTCCTGACTCATGGTTCCTCCTGTTGTGGATGTGGATGAATCTGACCTGGAAAACTCTTTAAAGTCCCTTGCCCCCGGTCACAGGCAGCACGGCTCCGGAGATGTAGGATCCCTGTTCCGAGGCCAGCAACACGTACGCCGGGGCGAGCTCGGCGGGCTGGCCGGCCCTCTGCAGCGGGGTGTCCTGGCCGAATTTGGGCAGCTTGTCCGGCCACTCCGTGGCGGGAATCAGGGGGGTCCAGATAGGACCGGGCGCAACAGCGTTAACGCGGATGCCCTGCGGGCCCAGCTCCTGTGCCAGTGCCTTGGTGAAGGCCACCTGGGCTGCTTTGGTCATGGCGTAGTCAATGAGCTCAGGGGAAGGATTGAAGGCCTGGATGGACGCTGTGGTGATGATCGAAGAGCCGGCCTTGAGATGCGGGACAGCGGCCCGGGCAGTCCACAGGAGCGAGTAGAGGTTGGTCCGGAAGACGCGGTCGAATTCCTCGGTGGGGAGCGATTCGAGGCTCTCCCTGTTCTTTTGGTAGGCCGCGTTAAGCACCACCACGTCCAGGCCGCCAAACTCGGCCACGGTCTCCTCCACAATCCGGGTGCTGAACTCTTCATCACGGGCATCCCCCGGGAGCAGGAGGGCACGCTGCCCGGCTTTGCGGATCCACTCAGCGGTGTCCTGCGCGTCGTCTTCCTCCTCCGGGAGGTAGGAGATGGCGACGTCGGCGCCCTCGCGGGCGAATGCGATCGCCGCGGCCTTCCCTATTCCGGAATCGCCGCCGGTAATGAGTGCAGCCTTGCCCTGGAGCGCGCCATGTCCCTCATAGCTCAGCTCGCCGTGGTCAGGCTTGGGATCCATAGGCGCCGTGAGGCCGGGCTGCTTCTGTTCCTGCTGGGGAAACGGCTCCTGGTGGTAACCGCCCCTGGGGTCTGCAGGCTGGTCCGTCTGCTTCTGCGTGTCGCTCATGATCCACCTACTCGCTGTCGGTTTCTTAAGGCTCCGCCGTGCACCGGCCCTTCGAAACTATCGCGGCGGACTGAGCAAAGTCCACCGTTTGTGCAAATAATCAGTAAACTTATCAAATGTTGATGTTGACGAAACCCGGGCCCGGTTTTGGAGCACCAGGCGCAGGCAGGAACCACGCCGGGACACCGGGGCGCAAGGAGGAACATTGATGTCGGACGTGGAGGACTTCACCAGCAGAAGCGGACGGAACGAAACCCGTGAAGAGCAGCTTGACCGGAACTGGGGTGAACTGCTCCAGGAACTGAGGGTGCTGCAGACCGGTGTCCAGATTCTGGCCGGTTTCCTGCTGACACTCCCGTTCCAGCAGCGCTTCCGGGAACTGGATGATTTCCAGGTAGGCCTCTACCTGGCCAACGTGGTGATGGCCACCATCACCACGGCGTTCATCCTGCTGCCCGTCAGCGTGCACCGGCGGCTGTTCCGTAAGCGGCTCAAGGAAACCCTCGTCTCGAGCGCCGATGCGATCACCAAGATCGCGCTGGCCGGCGTTGGAATGCTGAGCGTGGGAACGGCGTCCCTCGTCTTTGACGTCACCGCCGGGCGCGTGACCGGCCTCGCCGCCGGGGGCGCCCTCCTGGCCATCCTCCTCGTCCTGATGGTGTATGTCCCGATGCACCTGAACAGGCGGGCCGCGGAAAGGAACGGTTCGATCCCCGACTGACCACATTCTTGGCTGACTACTCGAATCTCAGACAACTAATGGAGGAAAGATGCGCAAATGGGCCAAAGAACACGGACTACTGCTCGCCAACATCGCCTTGTTCGTGGTGTTTTTCGGCGGAATGGTGATCTCAGGTGCTTCCGCCTACACCGAGGAGCAGGCAGCCCACGGCCAGCCCGGTGTGTCCGTGCTGGAGTACCTGGCCACCGGAGACTTTGTGGAAGCGACATTTGAAAACTGGGAATCCGAGTTCCTGCAGATGGCCATGTACGTCGTGCTGACGGTTTTCCTTTTCCAGAAGGGCTCGTCCGAGTCCAAGCCCATGGGCAAATCGTCGCCTCAGGACGAGGATCCGCGGGATGCGAAGATCAAGGACGCCACGCCCTGGCCGGTGAAGCGCGGCGGCCTCGTGCTGAAGCTGTACGAACACTCGCTGTCCATACTGCTGCTGCTGCTTTTCGTCGCATCCTTCACCCTGCACGCGGCCGGCGGCACGGCGGCGTACAACGAGGAGCAGCAAAGTCACGGCCAGCCCACTGTCACGATGCTCGGCTACCTCGGAACCAGCCGATTCTGGTTCGAGTCGTTCCAGAACTGGCAGAGCGAGTTCCTGGCCGTCGCTGTCCTCGTGGGCGCATCAGTGTATCTGCGCGAAAAGGGTTCTCCCGAGTCCAAGCCGGTTGCCGAGCCGCACTATGAGACAGGCGCCTGAGCAGCCTGAGCGCCGTGCACATCCTTCATTCGGGTGGCCTGAGTAACCGGCCGGCTAGCCGGGCAGGAGGAATGCCATGCGAACAATCCTGAGAACAGTCCTCTTGGCGGTGGCGCTGGCCGCGGCGGCACCCGTGTTCGTCGCCTCCGCCCAGGCCGCCCCGGGCTCCGTCGCGGTCCGTGCCGTACACCGCCCGGAAGTCCAGTCCGCCGTCACCGTACAGTCGGCAACGACCTTACAGTCGGCCGCGGCCGCCTCCGCCACGAGCCCCTCGCCCACAGATCCGGCCTCCACCGGTCCCGCCAATCCCGGGACAGGGGAAACCGGCGAAGCGGAAGCGACCCGCACTAACTACGCGCCGCTGGTGATCGGAGCAATTGCCGTGCTCACCCTGGTGGTTGTTCTGATTTGGCGCCGGCGACGCAACACCACCATCGTCTAGGCGGCAGCGGCACACCCAGCCCTGCTATGCGCCTTCCAGAAGCTGCACGGTGGCCCGGGACAAGTACTTTGCAGCATGCTCGACGGCGTCCTCCAGGCTGGGCGCGACGTCCAGCAGCTGCGCCGCGGCCACCACGCCATTCGCGGCAAGGTCCTCCGGCGTGACCAGGATCCGTCCCGCCACGACGACCACGGGAATGCCCCGTTCCCGGGCGGCATGCGCGAGTGCGATGGGCGCCTTGCCTGTGAGCGACTGGGAGTCCATCGACCCTTCGCCAGTGATCACCAGGTCAGCGTCGTCGAGCTGCCCGGCCAGCCCGGTGAGCCCGGCTACGAGCGCAAAGCCGCCTTCCAGGCGGGCGTTCGCCAAGCCAATGAACGACGCCGGGAAGCCGCCGGCCGCACCAGCCCCCTCGACGTTGACGTCCCGGCCAGTGGCTTCCCGAAGCAGGGACGCCCAGTTGCGCAGCCCGGCGTCGAGCATTTCCACTGCGGCTTCATCTGCACCCTTCTGCGGCCCAAACACATGGGCTGCACCGTTCGTCCCGTACAGCGGGTTCCTCACGTCCACGGCGATGCGGAAGGAAGCCGCCGACAGCCGGGGGTCCAGTCCTGAGGTATCCAGGGCCACCACGTCCGCCAGCGATCCGCCGCCCAGCGGCACCACGTTCCCGGCGGAATCCAGCGGCCTGAGGCCGAGCGCACGCAGGGCGCCACTTCCGCCGTCGGTCATGGCCGACCCGCCGAGGCCCAGCACAATCTCGGTGGCCCCGGCATCCAGTGCGGCGGCAATCAGCTGGCCGCAACCATAGCTGTGGGCCCTGAGGGCATTTGCCGGCGTGGGTTCCATCTGGGCCAGCCCCGAAGCCTGCGCTGTCTCGATCACGGCCGTAGCCCCGCCGTCGGCCTTCTTGAGGATGGCCCACGCAGCGCCGACAGGCGACAGAATGGGTCCCACGACGGCGTTGATTCGCTCTTCATAACCGGCGGAGACGGCGGCCTCCAGGGTCCCTTCGCCTCCGTCCGCGATGGGAAACTGGGTGGCCACCGCATCGGGATAGACCCGCAGCGCACCTTCAGCAATGGCAGCCGCGGCCTCGGCAGCGGTCAGGGAACCCTTGAATTTGTCCGGAGCTATGAGAATGCGCATGCCGTCCATCATGCCAGCTATCTGACGGAAAGCGCTTGCCAGCTCTATGCGTTCGCCCGGACAGCGCAAACTGACGGCTGCGACATCTGATTCGTGCCCGTGGCTTGCAGAACCCGTTTTTGCCCGGGACCAGACACGCCGGTACGGTCTAGTCCATGCTGAATGGAGTAGACGTGCAAGCAGGAACGGCCGGCCGGATCGTCGTCGTCGGATCACTGAATGCGGACCTGACCGTCTACTGCGAGCGCCTTCCGCTTCCCGGCGAAACGGTGCACGGCAGCGGTTTCGCCGTCCATCCGGGCGGTAAGAGCGCCAACCAGGCCGTCGCCGCGAGCCTGCTCGGCGGAGCGGTCAGCCTCATCGGCGCTGTCGGCGACGATACCAACGGCGCCATGCTCACGGCCTCCGCGGCGGGCGCGGGCGTCGACATTTCACGTGTGCGGATCTCGCAAACAGCGGCTACCGGCGTGGCGGTCATCGCGGTCGACTCCTATGGCGAGAACACCATCATCATCTCGCCGGGAGCCAACGGTACGCTTGGCCCTGCCGACGTCCACGCCTCCGGGGACGCCTTCGACGGTGCCTCCGTGATCTGCCTTTGCCTGGAGGTCAGCCTCGAAACAGTGGTGGCCGCTGCCCGTTCAGGACGCGAAGCCGGGGCAACGGTCCTGCTGAACCTTTCGCCGTATTCCGACATCCCGCAGGAACTGGTGGGGCTCGTTGACATCCTGCTGGTCAACGCCCATGAGGCGTCCCTGTTCCTGGGCGGTGCCGCGATTTCTGAAGGTGGAATACCCGAAGGTAAAGACAAGGCCGGCTGGGAAAGGGCCCGCGTGCGCTTTGCCGAGCTGGGGTTGCAGTGTGTCGTCGTCACTTTGGGAGCCAACGGGTCGGTGGTCCTGGACTCGGCGGCGGACGAAGACAGTAAAGTCGTCCGGGTCGCGCCAGTGGAGGTTAAGGCGGTGGACACCACCGGTGCCGGTGACGCCTTCACTGGTGCCCTGGCAGCCCGTCTTGCCGCGGGTGCTTCCCTCAAGGACGCCGCCGCTTTTGCTTCTGCCGCCTCCTCGCTGGCGGTCACCAGGAAGGGAACGCAGGCGGCATACCCGGATGTAGAAGACGTCAGGCGGCTGCTTGGTTTCCCAAGCGCGGGTTTCCCAACCACGGGTTTCCCAAGTGCGCCGCGCGGAGCTCCTCGCGGCGAATAGCGCTTTCCGTTAGTGGCGCGCCCTCAGCACGGCGAAATATCCCGGGATCAGGCTCTCTCCGGCCACATCCGTCATACGGTTAGTCTCAATGGTCACAGGGCCGTCCTCCAGCAGTTCCCACGCCTCCGGCGGCATCACCCTGCCGCATTCCGATGGTCCGAAGTGTCCCGGCATCGGCAGCTCACGGATGGCCCGTTCCAGCGGCGCGGGGATATCCCGGATGGTTGCACCCAGATGCGTTACATAGTCCACAGGGTCACCCTGGAAATTGGTTTCCGCCAGGAAAACGGTACCCCGCGTTCCCACGAGATCCCTGAGATTGCCCACCAGTGCTGCCTGGTCTGCCGGCTCGAGGACATGCAGCACTCCGCGGATGAAAACGTTGGCATCGGTGGGCCCGGCCAGGCCGTGGCCCGCGCCGGGCGCCGTCATGTCGCGCACCACGTAGCTGACGTTCTCCATGCCCGCGGATTCCCTCCTGGCCCGGGCCACGGCGTGGTCCGAGACGTCAACACCGATGGCCTGCGGGAAGAATGCCGCGAGGCCGCGGGTGAAGCTGCCATGGCCGCATCCGATGTCCACCACTGGGAGGCCAGGGTCCAGATGCCTCTGCAGCGCGTCCAGGTAGCCAAGCAGCTCGTGGTCGTTTCCCGAGTCCCAGAGCACCTCCCCGCGGGGGCCCGTAGCGGCAATCCCGGCCCAGTACCGGTCCCAGGCCAGCGGCCGGTCTTTGGGCGCAGAACGGGACAACCGGATGAGCTTGGGAACCATCAGGTACTTCCGCAAAGCGGAGCGCACGGCAGCTACAGGCGAGGACACCGTCCAAATATATGTCCTGACGCACTCTGCAGCCTCTTCGATAACGGAGCAGCTGCCCCGTGTCCCCCTAGAATGTACTCAATCAGGAGCGAAGGGGGCACGGTGCAAGGGGACACACCATTTGTCGCAACTGGGCCGCACACCGCCATCGTGGCGGATCCAGACGCCGGACGCCGGGACTTCACCGCCGGGGCCCTGCGTGCTGCCGGTTATACCGTTCACGTTGCCGGGGACCCCGGGACTCTGTCCAGGTTGCTCGACGACGATATCCCGTCAGTGCTGGTGGTCGACAGTTCACTTTCCATGCTGGAGACCGATATTCCCGTCCTGGTCCTGGTGGACCTGGACAACCAGGCCGAGAGCGCGGCATTGGAGCGGCCCGGCATCCGCGACTGCGTCGCAAAACCTCCGGCGGCCAAGGAACTTGTCCAACGTGCCACCGCCCTCATCAACCTCGTCGCCCGGCGCACCGAGGCACGGCGGGAAGCGGAAGCCCTGAGGGAACGGCTCCGGCTGGTTTCTTCGGCCATCCGTGCAACGAACGATCCCCGCGAGATCGCGGACTGCGTGGTGTCAGGATTCGGTGAGACCTTCGCGGCGGACCGCGTATGGCTGACCACGTTCGACGACGACAGGGTGCCACGCATTACCGCACAGTGGAGCCGCCCCGGGCTCGAGGCCCTGCCGGACGGCAGTCTCACGGACGAGGACTCGGCCCTCCGGACCGCGGATCTCCTCTGGGCCAGGGCAGAAGTGCTGACGTCGGACGGATGGGACAGCTCTGATGCCGCCCCCGGCAGCTGGCTCCCCGGCTCCCTGGAGGCCAAACACGCCTCTGCATCAGTCCTGGTTCCGATGGGGGAAGGCGATTCATCGCTGGGCCTCATCTGGATCGCCCTCCTGGACAAGCCCCGGAGCTGGTCGCGGGCCGAACTGGGGCTCATCCAGCACGTGGCCGGCAATGCCGCCCACGGGCTGATCCAAAGCCACCTGATCAGCAGCCAGCAACAGGTTGTCAAGCAGCTTCAGCAGCTGGACAAGGCCAAAACCGATTTCCTGGCCACGGTCAACCATGAATTGCGTACTCCGCTGACGTCGATCATCGCGTACCTGGACATGATCCAGGAGAGCACTGTCAATCCGGTGTCCAGTGAGGTGCATCAGATGCTGGACATCGTGGTCCGCAACACCGAACGTTTGAGGCTGCTGATAGAAGACATGCTGAGCGTTTCCCGGAACGGCCAAACGGAGAGCTCGCTGCACCTGACACCCGTCCGGCTTGGCCGCACGCTGGATATTGTCACCGGCGCCCTGAGGCCGCTGGCGAAGCTCCAGAACGTGACCATAGCGCTGGAACCCGTACAGGAGGATCCTGAGATTATGGGGGATGAAGTTCAGCTGGAACAGGTTTTCACCAACCTGGTTTCCAACGCCATCAAGTTCACGCCCAGCGGGGGGAAGATCCATGTGGGCAGTGTGTCGCACGCGGCAGCTGACGGGACCCGCTGGGCCACCGTCAGCGTGGCGGATACAGGGATCGGCATTTCCAGCGACGAGCTCGCCCATGTATTCACCAGGTTCTACCGCGCCTCCAATGCCATGGCCGGGGCGGTCCCTGGCACTGGCCTGGGGCTGGCCATTACCCAGGACATCGTGAGCCGGCACGGGGGCAGGATCGACGTCGCGTCGGAACTGGGTGCAGGCACTACCGTCACCGTAAGCCTCCCCTTGGACAACGGCCGGAACCAAGCCAACTGACAGGGTGAGGAGGACTCCAGATGTTTGCTGACAACGATCCCAGGCTCTCCCAGCTGCTCGATGGCATCGTCCGGCTTGCCTCCGGCGACCTGAAATCCCGCATCGAAGTCTCCTCAGCCCGGGATGAGCTCGATGCCATCATCATGGGAACCAACCTGCTGGCCGAGGACCTGCAGATCATTTATGAGGAACTGGAGCAGCGGGTGGAGGTCCGTACCCAGATGCTCCATGAGGCCCATCTTGAAATGCAGAAAATGGCCATGCAGGATCCCCTCACAGGCCTGGCCAACCGCTCTGCCCTCCTCTCCGCCCTGAAATCCGCGCAGGGGGACGGTGCCACGAGTGAGCCGCCGGTTATCCTGCTGCTTGACCTGGATGCGTTCAAGTCCATCAACGACACCCTTGGCCATACGGCGGGCGACCAGGTTTTGATCACTGTCGGAGAACGTATCCAGGACTCCGTCCGGAGCACCGACGTTGTTGCCCGGCTGGGCGGGGACGAGTTCGCCGTCGTCATGCCCGCCACCGGCACCGACCAGGCCACCATTGTGGGCCGGCGTATCCTGGCGGCCCTCAGCGCGCCCATCGAACTGCCGGACCGGAGCATCCGCTGCGCGGCCAGCCTGGGGCTGAGCGTGGGAGACCAGGGGCAAGGGCCTGAGGAAATGCTCATGCAGGCCGACGTCGCCATGTACGCCTCAAAGGCCGAAGGGCAGAACAGGCTCCACATCTTCGAGCCCGGACTCCTGCTGGTCCGCCGGCTCCGCAGCCAACTGCTGGAAGATCTCCGTGCGGCCATCAGGGGCGAAGGGCTGGTCATGCACTACCAGCCCGTAGTGGAGCTGGCCACCGGACGGATCGAGGGCGTCGAGGCGCTGATCCGGTGGAACCATCCCACCCGCGGCTTCGTCATGCCCGACGAATTCATCCCTCTGGCGGAAGAGGCGGGGCTGATCTCCGAGCTGGGGCTTTGGGTGCTCAAGGAGGCCGTGGGACAGCTCCGGTCCTGGATCGCGGATTCAGTGGTGGACAGCAGGTTCTCCGTCCGGATCAACATCTCAGCTAGCGACCTCCAAAGCCTTCAGTTCATTGAGGACGTCCGCGGCGTGCTCAAGGAAACCGGCGTCCGTCCCGAGCAGGTTGTCCTGGAATTGACGGAAATGGCCATCGTGAAAGGCAACGAACTGGACCGCTATTCCCTGGCCGGCCTTCGGGGCCTGGGCGTAGGCATCGAGATTGACGACTTCGGGACGGGTTATTCCTCCATCAGCTACCTCCGGTCGCTGCCCGTGGACCGCGTCAAGGTTGACCGTTCGCTGATTGTCGGCCTCGGCACCGATCCTGCCCAGCCTGCGCTCGTGGCAGCGGTCCTCCAGCTTGTCCGGGCCTGTGGCCTGGAAGCGGTCTGGGAAGGCGTGGAGACTGCAGAGCAGGCCGAGCACCTGAGAAGCCTGGGATGCCTCAGCGCCCAAGGGTATTTTTTCAGCAGGCCGCTTCCGCCGGAACAGATCCCCGCCTTCGTGGCGGCGCAGTCCTCGAGGGCGACCTAGGCTTTAATGCGCCATAAGCTGCGCTTTTGTCCGTCCCGATATACGATCATCATGCGATGCCGATTTTTAGGACCAACGAAATCGGACTTAAACAAGAAGTAACGAATTCCGAAGGCGCCTGGAAATTTGAAAAACAATAGGGCCAACGGGCCATTACTTCGTCAACTGGGGGCGTAGCTAATGTCGGTTCGGGTACAAGCGTGGGGACTCATTGCCGCGGTGTTAGCGGATCAGGATCCTGCCGGCGCAGCAATACGGCAGCGCCTCAGCGACCGCCTCGATGAAAACCCCGGAGTTCCGGAGCGGGCGCTCCTGGAACACCTTCTGGAAACCCGGCAGCAGGATGCCCTCAGCGAGGGCAAACCGGACGTAGTCCACAGCCCGCTGCCGGTGGAGAGCATGCCCCCGCACCTGGTTGAGCAATTACAAACGCTGCGGAGCCAGTCGCGGATCAGCACCCTGCTTGAGAACCAGATGCTGATGACCGCTTTCCAGCCGATCTACGGCCTGGCGGCCGGGAGCGTGGTGGGCGTTGAGGCCTTGTCCCGCTTTGTCAGCGACGACGGCGCCAGTGCGGAGTTGTGGTTCGCCGAAGCCGCCTCCGTAGGGCTTGGCGCCAATCTGGAATTCTCCGCCCTGGGCTCCGCTGCCGCAGCGGCCGCAAACCTTCCGCCGCACCTTTATGTGTCGCTGAACATCTCGCCCACATCCTGCATTGATCCACGGCTGCCCGAATTGTTCGACCATATCGAACTGCCTATCGGCCGCATTGTCCTTGAATTGACTGAGGGAATACCGGACGAGGAATACCTGCATTTCATTTCCGCCATTACGCCGCTCCGCGAAAGCGGACTCCGCATCGCCATCGACGATTCACACTCCGGTGCCGGCGCCCTGAGCCGGATGCTGCACCTGCGCCCCGATTTCATCAAGCTGGGCAGGAATGTCATCAGCGGAGTGGACACCGACCCCTCCCAGCACGCCCTGGCAGCCTGCATGGTGGACTTCGCCGACCAGATCGGCGCCGTTCTGGTGGCCGAAGGCATCGAAACACCCGACGAACTGCGCGTTCTCACCGAACTGGGCATCAGCGCAGGCCAAGGCTACCTGCTGGGCCGCCCGTCAGTCCGCCCCCAGGACTGGAACGCGTGGAACACAGCTCTCGACCCCGACGGGCTCGGGCGCCACGTTGCTGCCGGAGACCAGCTGGCACACGATTCAGGCGGGGGCGACAAGCACTGACCCGCCTGTTCTAAGCCCGCCTGCTCCGGGCGGGGCGCATCGTCAGCAAGTTACTCGCTGTGCCCCTGGTCTCCGCTCATCTGGTCCTCGGCCGGTGGCGTCTCCCCCGGCGGCACTCCGCCGCCAGGCTCAAGGCCAGTAATGTTGCCCTCCAACGGATCGGGATTCGCGGAATCGGCCTGGCCCTGCTGCGCTGCGGCGGTGTTGTTGCCTGCCTTATCAGGACGTTTCCCTGGCTGATCAGGGTTGGCGGGATCGTTCTCCGGATGGTAGCTGCTCATGGTGCTGGTTCCTTCCTCGGACGGGCTGCGGTTCCTTCCTCAGCTCTGGACTAATTGTAAGCATGCTGATAATTCTGGAAGGGTAAGGCGCTGGCCCAGGCAGCCGGCGTGAGACGTCTAGAAGGAGTAGCCACATGGGTATCGGCGACAGCATCGGCAAAGCGGCAGAGAACGCCATGGAGGACCTGGCGGGGACATCCACGCCCACTGAAGACGCTCACGTCCCCGAACCGACAGACCCCAACAGCGACGTTGAAGTGCATTCCTCCATCAGCGAGGGCTCCAACGCCATGGAAGCCGAAAAGGAAAAGGCTCCCGGCTTGAAGACCGGCCCGGCAACCGGACCGGTATCAGGGAATCCGGCCAGCCCCAGCGACCAGCCCGGCGGCCGAGACACCGGCGAATCTGACACCGGCGAATCCGTGGACACGGGCTCGCCTACCGGGGCGCCGGACGTTCCGCGCGACGTTCCCGGATCCGCGGGCCTGCCCGAGGGGGATCCGGACGCGTTGCGCGCCGACCCCGGCGAGGGCGACGAGGATCCCTCCACCGGACTGGGACGAAGCTGACCCGCCGACGCTGAGGCAGGCAAATAACGCAGGTGAGGAGATCCGGGGATCAGCCGCCGGCCCACTCGCCGCGTTCCAGCATGACCATCTTGAGCAGATCCGCGCGGTCGGTCACGATGCCGTCCACGCCGAGGTCAAGCAGCCGCCGCATCTCCGCCGGATCATTGATGGTCCAGACGTGCACCACCAGGCCCAGGGCATGTGCACGCCGGATGTAGCCGTGGGTCACCACCCGGAAGGGGCCGTACCTGACCGGGACCTGAAGCGCGTGTACATCGCGCAGGGCGCGGCGGAGCACACTCCGGAGCAAGCGGACAGGCAGCAGGTTTCCCAGCGCAAAAACCAGGGTATTCGTCGTCATCCCTGCTGACGATGCCACGGGCCGGCTGAGCAGTTTCAGCACAGCCCGGCGCCGCCGGTCCGAGAAGCTGGCCACCAGCACCCGGTGGTGTGCGCCGTGCCGTTCGATTCCAGCGGCGAGGCTTTTCACAGAGGTCCAGTCCTTGACGTCAACGTTCAGGCGGACGTCAGGGAACGCTGTCACGAGGTCATCGAACAGCGGCACAGGCTCCCTCCCGCCGATGCGCGCGGCGGCAACCTCGGCGGCGGTGAGACCGGAGATCCGGCCGCGGCTGTCGGTGACACGATCCAGGGTGTCGTCATGGAAAACCAGCAGCACGCCGTCGGCAGTGGTCCGGACATCCGTTTCGAGGTACCGGTAACCGAGTTCGACGGCGGCGCGGAACGCGGCCATGGAGTTCTCCAGCCCCTCGGGCGAGAAACCCCGGTGGGCCAGGGCCACTGGGCGGGGGGGACGGGCAGCACCCGGAACGTCGAAAAAAGGCTCGGTCACGCTGCGAGCGTACCCGAGCGACGCCTCTTCAGTCGTGCCTTGGCACGATCTCCACGCCGTCGCTGCAGTGCAGCAGGATGCGGCCGCGGCCGCCGTCCAGGTCGACCCAGACAGCCGTGTGGTCCCACGTGATGGCATCCACGAGGCCGCCGGTTTCGAAGCCTGGCGTAAGGCGAACGCCCACGCGGTCGCCCTGCCTCAGTTCTTTCCAATGGGCTTCCGGCTGCGCAGCGTGCAGCGATGCCTCAGCTGCACGCTCGTTGACGTTCTTTGCCATGATGTCCCCTCAAACCGCGGATCGGTCTCCGTCAGCCACGCTACGGTCCGAAGGTAAACGCCAGGTGAGCATCAGCTGTGAAATCCCCGGCCAGCCGCTGAAGACTACGGAAGCTTGACGCCAAGGGCCGCCAGCCTGGCTTCGAGGACCTGGGCAACGCCGTCGTCGTCGAAATGGGGCGCCTGCTGGCCGGCGGCACGGATTGCCTCCGGGTGGCCGCTGGCCATGGCATAACCGTGTCCCGCCCAGCGCAGCATCTCGATGTCGTTGGGCATGTCGCCGAAGGCCACCACGTCGGCGGCGTCGATCCCCAGCGACCTCGCGTACTCGGCGAGGGTGACGGCCTTGTTGACGCCCGGCCGGGACAGCTCCAGCATGGCCACGGTGGGCGCGGAGTGGGTAGTGGCAGCCAGATGCGCGACGGCGGGTCCCACCTCGGCCAGGAACTCGTCCGCTGTGCCCTCCCGCACGATCGCGAGGAACTTCACCACTGCATCATCGGCGGCCAGCGTCTCGGCCAGCGGTGCGGGCTTGAACTCCCCCAGCAGTTCGCTGGATCCGTTTTCGATGAAGCCGGGCTCCAGGTGGAATCCGGTCAGGGTCTCTGCTGCGAACAGGGCTGTCGGCCGCAGGTCCTTGATGATCCGCCGGATTTCCAGCACAGCTTCGAGGCTCAGCGTCCGCGCGGACACGAGTTGGTCTGTCTCCAGGTTCCAGACCACTGCCCCGTTGGAGCAGATCACTGTGCCGGCGTGGCCGAGCTGTTCTTCCAGGGGGTGGAGCCAGCGCGGTGGGCGGCCGGTCACGAAAACGAGTTCGATGCCAGCGTCCCGGCAGGCGTGGAAGGCGCGGACTGTGCGGTCACTGATCTTTCCGTCGTGCCCAAGAATCGTTCCGTCCATGTCACTTGCTACCAGCCGCATCCTGCCAGTCTACGTGGGCTCAGGTCCCCGGGACCCCGGAGGACCGGCCTTCGCTGCCCGGAAGTGTGTCGCCCCGAGACCTTTCTTGACGCTTCACTACGCCGTATTGAGCCTGCGCGACGCCGCGTGACTGTGCGTGTCAGGCATCGTTGTGGCACTGCCGCAGCTCTCCGTAATCTCGTCTCCAGTAACCGCCCCAGCAAAGGAATTTCCATGTCAGCACCCCAGGACAAGAGTCCGCAGAACGAACCGGGCTCAACCCGCATCGTTGCCGGCCAGACAGCCTCCCCCAAGCGCCCCCTTGGCTTCAAGATCGGTATTGTGGCCGGCATCCTGGCCCTGGTGGGCGGCGGCGTAGCCGTTGCCTCCTCCGTGTCAGCAAACAACGCCAGCAGTTCAACCCAGCAGGCAGCGGCACCTGCGAACAACGCTGCGGCTGAGCTGAAGCTGGGCTATTTCGCGAACGTTACGCACGCTCCCGCGCTGGTGGGCCTGAGCAAGGGCTTCCTCCAGGACGCGCTGGGCAGCACCAAGCTCAGCACCCAGGTCTTCAACGCCGGCCCGGCAGCGATCGAGGCGCTGAACGCCGGCGCGATCGACGCCGCGTATGTCGGTCCCAACCCGGCCATCAACTCCTTCGTCAAGAGCCAGGGCGAGTCCGTCAGCATCATCGCCGGCGCCGCGGCAGGCGGCGCGCAGCTGGTGGTCCGGCCGACCATTAATTCCGCAGCGGACCTCAAGGGCAAGACCCTGGCGACCCCGCAGCTTGGCGGCACCCAGGATGTGGCGCTGCGTGCCTGGCTCACCAGCCAGGGCTACAAGACCAACGTGGACGGCAGCGGGGACGTGGCGATTAACCCCACTGACAACGCCCAGACGCTGAAGCTGTTCCAGGACGGAAAGCTCGACGGCGCCTGGCTGCCTGAGCCCTGGGCCTCCCGCCTGGTGCTCCAGGCCGGAGCCAAGGTCCTGGTGGACGAAAAGGACCTGTGGGACGGCTCGCTCTCCGGCAAACCGGGAGAGTTCCCCACCACCATCCTGATCGTGAACAAGAAATTCGCCGCCGAGCACCCGGACACGGTCAAGGCACTGCTCAAGGGCCACGCCAAGTCAGTGGACTGGCTCAACACGGCATCGGCTGACGAAAAGGCAAGCGTCATTAATACCGCCCTCAAGACCGCTGCCGGTGCCGAGCTCAGTTCCGATGTCATCCAGCGGTCGCTGCAGAACATTGTGTTTACAGTGGACCCGCTGGCTGGCACCTACAAGAAACTCCTGCAGGACGGCGTCACTGCCGGTACCACCAAGCAGGCCGACATCAACGGCATCTTCGACCTGACGGCCCTTAACGAAGTCACCGGGGAGAAGACCTCAGCCGCCGGGCTGGGCAAGGAGTAGCCCAGAGCATAGTGATCCCCGGCTGCGTGAGTGCTGGTCCGGAATGCGGACCAGCACTCACGCGGTGCGTTTTCGTCGACGTTGCCCCGCTCCGACGGTAAGGTGTGATGCACAGCTGTCCAGGGGGAATTGCTATGACAAATGATCAGATCGTGCAATGGCAGTGCGACAAGTGCGGCGGGGATGTTGCAGGCTCAGAAGGCTACCTTTCCGTTGACATGCCCGCCGTGAATCTTGCCGAGCGGGCCCGGCAGGAGCGGGAGATCCATCACGGCACGCCTGCAACAGGCGGACTCGGGCCCGTACCGGATACCGCAGAGCAGCCCGAGAAAGTTCAATGGCGGGTACACCACAGTGCCTGTGACCCGGACTCGGGCAGCATGAGCTACGGCATCGACGTAGCGGACATAGCAGCTCTTTCGCGGGTGCTTGCCTGGACGCTGCATTTCATGGACACCAAGGACTGGATCAGGCATACCGACTGGACGTCCTTCGTGCGCGCCAGGACAGGCGTGGACCTGCGGCGCGAACGGGCCTAGCAGAGCCGGTATTGGCTGTCCCGCACGCATTGTACCGGCACAGCGGGAAACGCTCAGGTGGCAGGGGGCCCGCTGCTTAGAGAAGGCCCAACTCCCTGACTGCCGCAAGAACGTCAGGGACCGAAACGGCCAGCAGCGCCGGATCCGGGTCCTTGGCAAAAGTGTCGCCTCGCCGCAGTTCAGCACGCGTCAGGACCACATGCGGACCGGGCGGCGGCCCCCAGATTTCAGGTGGCGCCGGTCCGAATAGAACAACCGAGGACGTGCCGTACGCGGTGGCCAGGTGCGCGGCACCTGTATCGGCGGAGATGACGAGCCGGGCTGCGGCGATAGTTGCCGCAAATTCGCCGAGGCTCAAGTTTCCCGCCAGGACAGCGGTATCGGACAGGCCTGCACGGCGGCACACATCAAGCGCGCGTTCACGCTCACCTGCCCCGCCGGTAAAAATAACGTGATGACCCGCCCCCGCAAGGTACGCGGCGACGGCGGCGAAACGCTCCGCGGGCCAGAGCCGGCTTCCGTAGGCGGCTCCGACATGCAGCACCGTTGACCCCGGTACCGGGCTGGCCACAGCGGGAACGCTGAGCCGGAAGTCAAGGGGATCCGCTTCGATCCCATGCCATTCCAGGAGCCTGACCCATCTTTCCCGCTCATGGAGTTCCGGCTGCCAGCATGGCCCGTCACGGTACCGGCTGCGGTGGCCGATGGTCCGGCGGGCACGCAGGGCCTCGATCCTGTCCTGGCTCTCCGGACCGCTGCCGTGGAGGTTCACTGCCACATCCACCAGGCCGGGTTTCACCGGCAACGGTTCATCCAGCCCGTGCGTGGGCAGCAGTTCATAGCCGCCTACCAGACCGAGGGCTTCGGTAAGCCACGCCTGCGCCGCATACCGCAGCCTGTGGCCGGGAAAGGCGCGGCGAAGGGCATGCAGGGCCGGAACCGCCACCAGAAGGTCGCCCAGTTTCAGCGCCCGCAGCACCAGCAGTTCAGGTTTCCCGTCCTGTTTCCCGTCCTGGAGCGTCATGCCTTCCAATCCCCCGAAAAGGCTGCAGTTGCGGCGAGGCTGCGGACGTCCTCGTGGACTTCCCGCACGCCGACCTCGGCCACTACCGAGTCATCGTGGGGACATCGCGGTGCCGTCCAGCCAACCTGTGTGACGTCTATCCCGCAGGTCGGGCAGGTGGTCACCCAGGAAGCGTGGACGCGGTGAAGGCTCCGGCCCAAAGCTCCGGCGTTGATGACGTTTCCGGCCCAGAAAATGCCCACGGTGGGGACCCCGAGGGCCTGGGCGAGATGCCGGGGACCGCTATCGTTGCCAACCACCACTGCACTGCGGGAAAGGAGCGCCACGAGGCCTGCCATGTCCAGTTCTCCCGCCACGGAACGGATAGCTGCAGATCCTGCCAGCGTCACGATCCGCTCTGCCAGCTGCCTTTCGGACCTGTCGCCGATTACCACCACGTGGCAGCCGTCGGCGGCACAGGCGATCGCCAGCTCCGCAAAGCGGTCCGCGGGCCAGCGCCGTCGCTGGTCGGTGGCACCGGGATGCAGTACCACCAGCGGCTGGGCGTTTGTTTCCGCGATACCTTCCGGTAATCCGACGGAGTCTGCCGCGGTCAGCCTCGCTTCCAGGTCCACCGGAAAGGCTCCCGCAAATCCGGCCACCTCCAAGGCCCGCAGCGGCTCATGCTGATAGTAGAGATAGGGAACTGTCCGCTCCAGGCTGGCCGCATCCGCTGTTCGCGTGCCCACGGTATGACGGGCTCCGAGGCGGAGCAGGAACGGATTCGAGTATCGCCCTCCGCCATGGAGCTGGACGGCAAGGTCGAAGCGCTGCTCCCGCATCTCCGCGAAGAAGCGGTCCAGCTCATCGGGGTCTTCTTCACCGGGCCGGACCCCCTCGGCAAACGGCAGGAGGCGCACCTCGTCCACAGGACTGTTCGTCGCTTCAATGAGGGCCTGGTGCACAGGCGTTCCCAGCAGGGTGACCGTCGCCCCGGGGTAGGCAGCCTTGAGCGCGGCCATGGCGGGAATGGCAAAGATCAGGTCTCCCAGTCCGCCGCCGCGGAGGACCGCAATCCGGGAGACGCCGTCGAACTTTTCCAGGACGGGGCCCACACCGATGCCGCGACGGACCGAACCGCCGAATTCTGCCGTCAACTGCTCCACGGAGGCTCCCTTCGGTTCAGGCGGCCCTTACGCACTGTTCCTTTGCCGCCGTCGGCCGCTTGCTTGTGCAGCCACAATACGGCGATCCGGCCAAAGGCGCGAGAAGGGCACCCTCCCCCCACTGGCCGTCGAGCTCAAAAGCCCGGAACGGCATTCAGTTCTGCTCGCGTGGGCGGGTTCGCTCCCGGCCGGGACACGGTGACGGCGGCGGCCCGGGACGCGTGGCCCAGGAGTTCCTCCAGTCCCTCGGCCGGAAGCTCGCGGAGGTCCTTGCGGTTCTGGGCGCCGTCCAGGCCGCGGTCCACGATGCCGGAGAGCAGCGCCGCCATGAAGGAATCGCCTGCGCCCACCGTATCCGCCACGTCCACCCGGGGAGGGACACACTCGGCTTCGCCGGCTGCCGTGATGCCCCACGGACCGGTCGCCCCCCGGGTGACCACCACCATGGCCGGTCCCCCGGAGCCTCCCAATTTAAGCCAGCGGCGGGCCGAATCCAGGACGTCTTCCCCGGGGTAAAGCCATCCCAGGTCCTCATCGGAGGCCTTGACGACATCCGCCAGGCTGACGAACTTCTCAGCCTGCCGGCGCGCGTAGTCCACGTCCCCGATAATGCTGGGCCGGCAGTTGGGGTCAAAGCTGATGGTCGCAAAGGGGTGGGCCTGCTCGACGGCGGCCAGCACGTCGGCGGCACCGGGGGCCAGCATGGTGGCGATGGATCCGGTGTGCAGCAGGGTGGTTCCCTGCAGCATGAAGGCCAGGCGGTCTTTCAGGCCGGGAAGCTCCCAGGTGAGGTCGAACGTGTAGGCAGCGGCGCCGTCGTCGTCAATCAGGGCGGTGGCAACGCTGGTGGGAAGATCGTCAGGGCCCAGCGGAAGCATCACGGAACTGGAGCGGAGGTGCGCAGCCACCGCATCCCCGTAGGCGTCCCGCCCGTAGCGGCCGATGAACTGTACCGGGTGGTCAAGGCGGGCAAGGCCCACGGCAACATTCAGGGGACTGCCGCCCACATGGGCTTCAATGCCTGAAGCGCGCTGGACAACGTCGACCAGGCCCTCGCCGATGACGGTGAGCATGCTTATACTCTCCCAGAGAAGCGGGCCCGGGAAATACGGGTTGGCTGGCCCAGGAGCCCCTGTACCAGTTCGCGGCATTTCTTGTAGGCGGCGGATCTCGGATCGATGAGCGCGTAGTGGTCGCCCGGAACCTTGGTCAGCTGCGGAGGGAACGGTGCCCTCCGTCCGGCTGCCACATACGCTTCCGACTGGCTCAACGGAACGTCGGCGTCCGCCGTGGCATGGACAACGTGGACGGGAAGGTCAAGCGGGAGGGCGGACATGGGGTCCGCATACTTGTGGCGCAGCGGATATTTCGACGACGATCCGCCCATCAGGTTGCTCACGGCACCGCTGCTGAGGTCCTGTTTCTCCGCCGCGGCAAGGTTGAGCAGCCCGGACTGGCTCACCACGCCGGTCAGGAGCACGGCCTGGTCACCGGCGTTTCGCCTGACCTGGCGGTCCGCGTCCGCCAGGCCAAGCTGCGAGAGCCTGCTCCTGCCGGCGGCCCAGGTTGCCAGATGGCCTCCTGCGGAATGGCCCAGCGCCACCACAGAGCCCAGTTTGAGGGCATGGGCGGCGGCGATGTCCCTGAGCTTGTCGATTCCGGCCAGCACGTCTTCAAAGGTGTGGGGCCAGCCTCCGCCATTACCCGCGCGGCGGTACTCAAGGTTCCAGGCGGCCATCCCGTGCGCGGCCAGGTCCTTGGCGATCGGCTCCCCCAGTTCTGCGCCGTACTGCGAGCGCCAGTAGCCTCCGTGGATCACGACCACTACGCCGAAATGCGACGAGCCATCGGGCAGTTCGGGCAGGAAAAGCTCACCCCACTGGCTTGGATCCCCGCCGTACTGATACTTGTGCCGCTTCACTGCATCCTCCTGTACGTCCCCCTGGGGCACCTGCCGCCGCGGGCCGCCGTCCTTGGAAAGGCTCGGCCCCGGGGCATCAGCCCTCCTCCGAGCCTACAGGGAGGTTCGCGGCCGGTCCGGGAGGTTCCGAAGTTCGCAACAACCGACCGGGCATTTCCATCTGCCGGCCCGACACGGGCCACTTCGTCATCATGACCGTGCCGGGTCCACCCATGCAGTATTGTTCGCTGGGAAGCCACAAGAACGAACAGAACCAGGAATGTGCATGTGCCAAGGGCACGCGATCCTCAGCCCGGCCGTCAGCCGGCGCCTCGCCCTTTCGGCATTGACCGCATCACTGGTGGCAGGACTGGGCGCCTGCTCCGACGGCCCGCCGGGACCGGCCGGCAACACTTCCGCCCTGGCTGCCCCGGATGCAGTCCAGGCGGCGGCACTGGCTGATGCGGGCGCTGCCGCCACCCCGCCGGTTCCGGTTCCGGTTGCAACGAAAAGAATCAGGAAGAGCTTCATTCCGGACGTTGGCCTTCCGCCTATAGTTAACGGCCTCGCACCAGTCATCACCCGGATCCCTACCAAGCATCCGGTCGTCTTCCTCACGATCGACGACGGCGGCACGAAGAATCCGGACATGCCTGCGCTCATGTCCGGCTATGACTACCCCGCAACGATTTTCCTGGCACAGACCTACGTCAAGGACAATCCGGCCTTCTTCAAGCAATTTGAGTCGCAGGGAAGCCTGATCGAAAACCACACCATCAGCCATAACGTGAACATGGTGCAGAAGCTGGGCTACGCGGACCAGCTCGCCGAAATCACCGGCATGCAGGGCTTCGTCAAAGACCAATATGGAAGGCTGCCCACCCTCTTCCGTCCGCCCGGCGGTGCCTACTCAAATGTGATGAGGAAGGCTGTTGCCGATGCGGGCCTGAAGGCCGTGATCACCTGGGAGGCAAAAGCCAACGCCGGGAAAATGGACTACCAGTATGGCAACGCTCTGCGTCCGGGAGATATAGTCCTGATGCATTTCCGGCCCGAATTCGCCGCTGACCTGGGAGCATTCCGCCAGGCCCAGCTGGAGGCCGGGCTTGAAGTGGTGTTGCTGGAGGACTTCCTCGGCGTCAGATAGGCGCCCGCACTGTCAGACCTCCGCCGTAAGCTGGGACCATGCCGAGTAACTGGGACAGCCTGGACGTCAGCCTCCGGGGATCCGTGCAGGAAAACGTGGAGCTGTACGAGCGCGTCCGCCCTGCCCTGAAGCTGGTCACCAAGGATGTCCTCCATATCCTCCGCGACATGCTCAAGGATACCGAGGTCACTCCCCTGTTTGTCACCGGCCGGACCAAGTCGGTGGAATCGTTCCGGGAGAAGATCTCCCGCATCGAGGAACCGCTGGAGCCGGGCGGACCGCCGGCGCTGAAGTTTCCGGACCCGTTTCGCACGCTCAATGACATGGTTGGCGTCCGGGTCATCACCAAGCTTCCGGCCGAGAATGCGTCCGTGGCAAACCTCATCAAGCGCCAGCGCCAGGTCTTTGACTGCCGCGGGGACCGGGAGAAGGACATCGGTTCCATCGAGTCCGGTACCTACGGCTACTCCAGCCGCCACCTCATCCTGCGGACCATCCAGAACGAGGCCGTCAAGGAGTACCAGCAGGTCTTCAATCCGGATGTCCAGCCCAACGGCAGCTATTTCTTCGAATGCCAGATCCGCACTGTTTTCGCGCATGCGTGGAGCGAGATCGAGCACGATATCCGGTTCAAGGCCGAGGACCCCCGCGCCTGGACACCGCATTTCGACCGGCAGTTCACCGCCACTGCCGCCATGCTGGAAACAGTTGAAAGCGCCTTCGCGGACCTGCACGAACGCTACGAGGAAGTCCGCAGCTACTGGGATATGGAGGGTGAAGGCGCTGCGCCGCTCACCCCTAACAGGATCCGGGACGTCTGGCGTACCCTGCTCCCGCACGTGGACCGTAAAGTGGATGATGACTGGGGCTGGGCCGCCGAACTCATGGCTGCGCATGGCCTCAACCAGACCGTCCAGCTGGCCGGCCTGCTCAGTGCCAACCGGATCACCGAGGTCCGCAAGGCACTGGACCACCGTTACTCCCCCGGACCGGACCGCCTGCTGGATGATCTCCTGCTCTGGCAGTACGGCCCCAAACACATCGACCTCACCGCCGAGGCGCCCGACGCCGTTCCGCACCCGCGGCGCGACAGCCTCCTGCTGCGACTGAAGCAGATCGATCGCTACCGCCAGACCAAGAAATAGGATCCATGCAGCCCTTGCAGCTCCAATCCGTCCGGGCCACCCTCCGTTCACCCCGCCGGCTCAAGACCGAGGCGCTTGCAGGGCTGGTGGTGGCGCTGGCGCTGATCCCGGAGGCCATCGCCTTCTCAGTGATTGCCGGCGTGGATCCGCGGATCGGGCTGTTCGCCTCCTTCACGATGGCTGTCACCATCTCCTTCGTGGGCGGACGGCCGGCCATGATCTCCGCGGCCACGGGAGCGGTAGCACTGGTCATTGCCCCGCTGATGCGCAGCCACGGCCTGGATTACCTCATTGCCGCGGTGATCCTGGCCGGCGTCTTCCAGATCCTGCTGGCCGTCCTGGGGGTTACCAGGCTGATGCGGTTCATTCCGCGCTCGGTGATGGTGGGCTTCGTCAATGCCCTCGCCATCCTGGTGTTCCTGGCGCAGTTGCCTGAGCTGATCGGCGTGCCGTGGATGGTTTATCCGCTGGTGGCCGTTGGCCTGGTGATTGTTGTGGCTCTGCCAAGAATCACGACGGCGGTTCCCTCACCGCTGGTGGCCATTGTGCTGCTCACGCTGTTTACTGTCCTGGCAGGGGTGGACGTGCCAACGGTCCAGGACAAGGGCCAGCTGCCGCAGAGCCTGCCCACACTGTTCTTCCCGCATGTCCCGCTGACTTGGGAGACCTTCCAGGTCCTGGCGCCTTTCTCCCTGTCGATGGCGCTGGTAGGGCTGCTGGAATCACTGCTGACGGCCAAACTGGTGGATGACGTCACGGACACGCGTTCCAACAAGACCCGCGAAGCCTGGGGCCAGGGTGTGGCCAACATCGTCACCGGTTTCCTCGGTGGCATGGGCGGCTGTGCGGTGATCGGCCAGACCATGATCAACGTCAAGGGCTCAGGCGCACGGAGCCGGGTATCCACCTTCCTCGCCGGTGTCTTCCTGCTTGTCCTCGTAGTGGTGCTGGGCGACGTCGTGGGCCTCATCCCCATGGCCGCCCTGGTGGCGGTAATGATCTTCGTCTCCGCCATCACGTTCGAGTGGCACTCCATTGCCCCGCGGACCCTGCGGCGGATGCCCAAGTCCGAGACCGCAGTCATGCTGATCACCGTCGGCGTGGTGTCCGCCACGCACAACCTGGCCATCGGCGTGGGCGCGGGAGTCCTGGCAGCAATGGCCATGTTCGCCCGGCGGGTGGCCCACTTCGTCACGGTGGAACGTACGGTGGTGGAGCTGAACGGCGAGAAGGTGGCCACGTATACGGTGGACGGCGAACTGTTCTTTGCCTCCTCCAACGACCTCTACACCCAGTTCGAATATGCCCTGGATGCGGAGCCGGACATCAGCCGGGTGGTGGTGGACCTGCACGCCTCGCACCTGTGGGACGCCTCCACCATCGCCGTGCTCGATGCCGTCACGGAAAAGTACCGCCGGCACGGGCGCGAAGTGGAGCTGATCGGGCTGAACTCGGCCAGCATCCAGATGCGGGAGCGGCTGGCAGGCAAGCTCAACGCTGGGCACTAGAGGCGAACGTGGACTGACCCAGGCACCAGCCCTACACGCTCTTACTGTTTTTCTGTTGTGGCATCGGCAGTGATTGCCGGCCGGTTCCTTGTGGTGCTGCTGTTGACTGCCGGATCATGAGCTCTGGAGACCAAAGTGCCGGGTGGGTGACGCTGCGGTCACCTTCCAAGGCGGCGAGGAGACTTTGTGCTCCCTCCGCCGCCCTCCGGGTTGAATATCGAATGACCGTCGTCAATTCCAGTGATTTGCCAAGGTCCTGGCCATCAATTCCCATGATGGACAGGTCTTCCGGAATCCTCAGGCCAGCGTTCCCGGCTTCCAACAGCACGCCCAAAGCAATCTGGTCGGAAGCGCAGACGATGGCGGTCGGCTTTGATCCGGGCTCGGCCCATAGAAGGCTGAACGCGGTCCGGCTGTTGCGGATCGCCCCGGGCTGATCTTCTATCCGGACTTCCCTTAGCTTGAGGCCATCAGCGTTCAGAGCGCTCGTCCGGTGTTCCCGCACGGCTGCCAGCAGACCGTTCCGGGACTGGGCCCCAAGTCCGCCATGGAAGAAGGCCAGGTCCGTGTGCCCAAGCTGAACCAGGTGGCGAATTGCGGTGGTTGCGGCGTCCAGGTCACTGTCGTCCTGCTCGCCGTGCAGACCGATCACGATGTGCGGCATCCCGCTCCGCTGCAGTTGATCGATCTCGTCCTTTTCCAGGGTGGCCGCTCCCAGAACCAGAAGCGCGTCCACACGTCGGCAGAGCATGTTCAGGTCTCGAGGGAACCGTGGACTGGCAGAGGAATCCGGGAGATGCAGCAGAACAAGGGAGTAATCCCGCCCGCGGAGTGCCCGCGCGGCACCTTCAACAGCTGCGCCGTAGTCGGGGTGGCGAACGGAGGAAGTGACAACGCCAATGCTTCGTGTTTTGCCAGTGGCGAGCCCTGCCGCGGAGGCTGACGCAGCGTAGCCCAAGGCTTGGGCGATTTCGAGAATTCTCGTCCGTGTGGGTTGGGCGACTCTGGGAAGACCCCTGATGGCGCGGGATACAGTGGCCGTGGAAACACCGGCCGCCGCGGCCACGTCTTCGATGCTTGGCTTAGGGTGGTGCGCCCGGGTTGCTCTGACGGCCGGCAGTATCATGATCCGAATCCTTTGCAGTACGTGCCCCTGGAGTTGTCAGGCCCGGGCCGTCTGGTGCGCCGGTACCGCCGCTGCTAGTCCTTGGTGCTGAAGGCGGCGTCGAAGGAGGTTTGCGAGGCCGGGTAGTCGTACTTTTTGAGGGCGGCGAGGGCTTCGGGGGCGCCGTGGAGGCGGTCCATGCCGGCGTCTTCCCATTCAACGGAGATGGGTCCGGTGTAGCCGATGGCGGTAAGGGCGCGGAAGGAGGATTCCCAGGGGACGTCACCGCGCCCGGCGGAGACGAAGTCCCAGCCGCGCCGGGGATCGCCCCAGGGCAGGTGGGAGCCCATCACGGTGTTCCGGCCGGTGAACCGGAGCTTGGTGTCCTTGCAGTCCACGTGGTAGATCCGGTCCTTGAAGTCCCAGATGAAGGAGACGGGGTCGATGCCCTGCCACATGAAGTGGGAGGGGTCCCAGTTCAGGCCGAAGGCTTCGCGGTGCCCGATCGCTTCGAGGGTGCGGACGGTGGTCCAGTAGTCGTAGGCGATTTCGGAGGGGTGGACTTCGTGGGCGAAGCGGACGCCGCAGTCATCGAAGACGTCCAGGATCGGGTTCCAGCGGTCCGCGAAGTCCTGGTAGCCGGCGTCGATGACTTTTTCCGGGACGGGCGGGAACATCGCGACGTACTGCCAGATGGAGGAGCCGGTGAACCCGACGACGGTGTCCACGCCCAGGGCTTTGGCGAGGCGGGCGGTGTGTTTCATTTCCTCTGCGGCACGGGTCCGGACGCCTTCGGGGTCTCCGTCGCCCCAGACTTTGGATCCGACGATGGCTTCGTGGCGGAAGTCGATGGGGTCATCGCAGACGGCCTGGCCCTTGAGGTGGTTGGAGATGGCCCAGACCTTGAGGTTGTATTTCTCCAGTACGGCGAGTTTGGAGTCGACGTAGCCGGGTTCCTCCCAGCGCCAGGCGTCCAGGTGGTCTCCGGAGACGGCGATTTCTAGGCCGTCATAGCCCCAGCCGGACGCCAGCCTGGCGACTTCCTCGAAGGGGAGGTCGGCCCACTGGCCGGTGAACAGGGTAAACGGGCGGGACATGTCAGGCTCCTTGCATCTGTGACGCTGAACCGGCCACTACGGATTGATGAACGGGGATCACGGTGCTTTTGTTGTTGGCTGACTCTTCGACGGCGGCAAGGACCCGTTGCACCTGGAGTCCTTCTTCGAACGATGGAGACGGCTCCTCGCCTGAGTTGATTGCCAGCAGGAAGTCCCGGATCTGGTGGGTGAACGTGTGTTCCCAGCCGATGATGTGTCCCTGGGGCCACCAGGCCTCCAGATAGGGGTGCTCGGGTTCGTTGACCAGGATCCGGCGGAATCCCTGCTCCCGGACAGGGGCGGTGGCGTCAAGGAAGTTCAGCTCATTCAGGTTTTCCAGATTGAATGTCAGTGCTCCGCCGGTGCCGTAGACCTCGATCTGGAGGCTGTTCTTCTGGCCGGTAGCTACCCGTGACGCTTCGACAGAGGCTCCCATGTCTCCGGTGAGCCAGAAGGTCGCCCACGCCGCATCATCCACCGTGACGTCCTCCAACCCGGACGGACCCGGGCGCTGTGTCACGAAGGTCCGCAGGACGCCCGAGGCTTCAAGAACTGTTTGCCCCGTGAGGTAGCCGATCTGGTCAATGGCGTGGGAGGCGATGTCGCCCAGTGCACCGGAGCCTGCCGCGTCTTTTCGAAGGCGCCAGGTCATGGGCGATTCGGCGTCGGAGAGCCAATCCTGCAGGTAGGCGGCGCGAACGTGCCGGATGGTGCCCAAGCGGCCTTCCGCGATCAGTTCCCGTGCCAAAGCCAGCGCCGGGACGCGGCGGTAGTTGAATCCGACCATGGACTGAACCCCTTTTCCACGCGCGGCCCGGGCTGCTTCAACCATTGCTTCGGCTTCGGCCAGGGTATTGGCCAGGGGTTTCTCCACGAGGACATGCTTGCCCGCCTCCAGCGCAGCAATGGCTATCTCGGCGTGCATCCACCCTGGCGCGGAGATGTCGACGACGTCGATGTCCTCACGGCTGATGACTTCCCGCCAGTCGGTGGTCCATTCGCTCCAGCCGTAGGTCGACGCTGCAGCGGCGACCTGGGCGGCGTCCCGGCCCACCAGGACCTTTTGCTCGAAGGCCGGGACGGTGAAGAAGCTGCCCACGTTCCGCCACGCATTCGAATGGACCTTGCCCATGAAGGCGTACCCAATCATGGCCACGCCGAGGGGACGGGTCTGTTCCAGCTGGGGGTTTGGTTCTGCTGACATGGCGAGGTCTCCTAGAGTGTCCGGGCTGACGGTTCCCAGTCCTCCGGGAGTGCAGCGGAGGCCGGGGCGGAGCTTTCAACATCTATGAAAGCGCGCGATTCGATGGATTCGGAGATCGAGACCATGGTGTCCAGGACGTGGTACGCCAGGTCGCCGGTAGCGCGGTGCGGAACGCCTGCTCGAAGCGACCGGGCCATGTCCAGCACGCCCAAACCGCGGCCGTCTGCAGGGCCGGTGGCCGGAACAGTGGTCCAGTCCCCGTCGCCAGCCCGCCAGATACGGACATCACCGTCGAATTCGTTCGGATCAGGAAGGGAAATGGTGGCGTCCGTCCCTGTGATCTCCACGAATCCCATGCGTTCCCGCGGGGATTCGAAGCTGAAGACACTGTGGGAGGATGCCCCGCCGTCGAACTGTGCCATCGCGGAGACGTGCGTGGGGACGTCGACGGTGAATTCCTCGCCTGCCTTCGGGCCCGACCCGATCACGCGCACGTCCTTCGCTTTGGACCCAAGAGCCGCGACCCTGCGGACTGACCCGAAGGTCTGGACGAGGGCCGTCAGGTAGTAGGGGCCCATGTCGAACAGCGGGCCGGCGCCGTACTGGAACAGGAAGCCAGGATTGGGGTGCCAGGATTCCGGGCCGGGTGTCTGGAACGTCGTCATGGCTGTGAGCGGCGTGCCGATATCACCGCGCTCAATGATCCGCCGCGCCGTCTGCAGCCCGGCGCCCAGGAACGTATCCGGGGCGCAACCAAGCCGCACACCTGCCGCGTCAGCAGCCTTCAGAAGACCAAGCCCCGACTCCCGGTCCAGCGAAAACGGCTTCTCGGTCCAGACGTGCTTCCCCGCCCGGACCGCTGCGGTTGCCACTTCCACGTGCGCGGCCGGGATGGTCAGGTTCACAATGATTTCGACGTCGGGATGGTTAAGCGCCGCGTCAACCCCGCCGAACTCCGGAATGCCGTACTCCTTCGCCCGTGCTTGCGCGGCTTCTTCGAACAGGTCCGCGATTATGTGGACCTTCAGATCAGGGAATACGGTCAAATTGTCCAGGTACTGCTTGCTGATGTTGCCGGCGCCGATAACGGCGACGCCGACCGGCCCGCTGCCGCTTGCGACGCCGCTCATGCCAGCTCTCCTGCGTTCACTGCTGCATTCTCGAGGTAGCGCAGGCTTTCCGCGATGCCGTCGAAGATGTCCCCTGAGTAGTCGTCGAACTCAACGACACCCACCTCAAGGGACCCGGCGGCCTTAATGACATCCAGGACGGCGATGCGGCCCTGGCCTGCGGGTTGCTGGGCTTTGATGTCGGCAGTTATCGGGCCGTCCTTGATATGGATGAACTTCACCCGGTCACCGAGGCGCCGGAGGAGGGCTTCGGGATCCTGGCCTCCGACTGCTGCCCAGTAAACGTCCACCTCCAGGACAACCTCCGCGTCCAGCAGCCCGGCGAAGTACTCGAGGGCGGTCTGGCCCTCGATCATCGACTCCAGTTCCCACTGGTGATTGTGGTAGCCCACGCGGATGCCGTACGCGGTGCCCTTCTTCGCCGCGGCGTTGAGCTTTTCGGCCGTGGCGTAGATGTCCTCGGCTTTTTGCCAGTGTTCTGCCGGCAGGAAGGGGTCAATCACCGTAGCGATGCCCAATTCCTTGGCGGCCTCAAAGATTTCGTCCTGATCCTGACTCATCAGCGGGGCGTGGCCGGAAGGTGCTGACAGACCGTTCTCGGCAAGGGCCGCGCCAAGCTGCTTGGCTGTGGCCACGAAGTCGTAGGGCTCAACCTGGGTGAAGCCGATTTCTGCGACTTTGCGGATGGTGCCGGGAAGGTCGTCCTGCATGGCGTTGCGGAGGGTGAACAGTTGAATTGAATATGACATTCGTTTCCTTGTAGGTGGGCTGTGATGGGAAAGACTGTGGAGTATCACCGAATTTCCCTTGGGGCGGGCCCTTGGATGAAGAGGCGGTTTCCCGTTGGAGCAACGGCGAAAGGGAGTTGGCTCAAAGGCCGCCACGCAGCGGTCTCACAATTTCTCACTAGAACGCGTCAGCCCCGGGTCTTGGGGTTGGATGGACGATCCTGCTGGATTATTCATCCAACCCCAAGACCGCCGAACTGGGTGCGCTGGGTAGCCGCGGTGTGGGCAGGAACCCAAGGGTTTACTTGATGCCGGTCGCGGCTACTCCCTGGATGAAGAAGCGTTGCAGGGCGATAAACAGGGCCACGATGGGGGCGATGACCAGCACCGAGCCGGCCAGCAGCAGGCCGTAGTCAGTCGCGTTCTGACCGGTGGAGAACAGCGACAACGCGACGGGCAGCGTGTATTTGTCTTCGCTCTGGGCGGCCACGAGTGGCCACAGGAAGTTGTTCCAGGAGCCGAGGAAAGTGAGGATCCCCAGTGTTGCCAGCGGCGGCCCGCAAAGGGGCATAACGATCCTAGCGAAGGTCCGCAGTTCGCCGGCTCCGTCGATCCTGGCCGCCTCGATAAGGGAATCCGGTATCCCCATCATGAACTGCCTCATCAGGAAAACGCCCAGTGGCGAGACCAGGAACGGCAGGATCAGCGCCGGGTAGGTGTTGACCAGGCCCAGCTTGCTGACCATCACGAAGAGCGGAACGAATGTCACGACGCCGGGAACCATGAGGGTTACCATCACCAGCAGGAACAGGACCTTCTTGCCGGCGAAGTCCATCTTGGCCAGGGCGTAGCCCACCATTGAACAGAACAGGAGGTTCCCCAGGACCGTGACGACAGCAACAATGAGGCTGTTCATGAAGAAGCGGTCGATGTGCAGATCGGTGAACCAGCGCACGTAGTTGTCCAGGGTGGGGTCCTGCGGCCACCAGGTGACGGGCCTGCGCAGGAGCTCTCCCTGGGTTTTGAAGGATCCGAGCAGCATCCAGACGAAGGGCAGTATGGTCGCGGCTCCGGCAAGAACCAGGCCGCCGTAAACCCAAGCCTGTTTTCCGATGGTGGAGCGCTGCTTGCGGAGTGTGACGGCCCGCCGGGGTGCCGGGCGAGCCGGCGCCGCGGGAGCGGTTTTTGTATCGGTCATCGTGTACTCGCTTCAGTCTTTGGAGCGGAGGGTACGGAACTGGATCAGGCTCAGCAGGGCGATGGCTATGAACAGCACGTAGCTGGCGGCCGAGGCCAGGCCATACTTACCGAACCCGAACTGGTTGAAGGTGAAGTAACTCACCGAAAGCGTGGAGTCCAGGGGGCCGCCCTTGGTCATCACGAACGGCTCCTCGAAGAACTGCAGGAACCCGACCGATAGCAGGACCGCGCCCAGAAGCAGGGTGGGGCGCAGAATCGGGAGGGTGACCGTGAAGAACCGTTGCCAGGCATTGGCGCCGTCCACCTCGGCCGCTTCCAGGACCTCGGTGGGGACGTTCTGCAGCCCGGCCAGGAAGATGATCATCAGGGTGCCCATATTGCGCCAGACAGCCATCAGAATCATCGCCGGCATCGCCCATTCGGTGCTGTTCAGCCAGTCCGGCCCCGCGATGCCCACCCAGCCGAGGATGAGGTTCAGAAGCCCGTCCGGTTGCAGGATGAACCGCCATACAACGGCGATGGCGACGATGCTGGTCACCACCGGCGTGTAGAAGCCGACCCTGAAGGCGCTCCGGAATCGGGTGATCCCGTTGTTCAGCGCCACCGCCAGGGCCAGTCCCGCTGCCATGGTCAACGGGATCCCGACGATCACGAAGTAGCCGGTGTTGAGCATGGAGTGAAGGAACTGCTGGTTGCCGAAGAGCGCGGCGAACTGGTCCAGGCCGACGAAGCCCACGGCGAACGGGTTCCGGACATCCTTGCTGGTGAAGTCCGTGAAGGACATCACAAAGGAAGACAGTAAAGGCATCAGCATGAAGAGCCCGAAAATGAGGGCGAACGGCAGGGCGAACATCCATGCGACCAGGGTTTTACGGCGGCGTCTGGAGGCAGGACTGCGGTATTCCGGCGTCCGGGGCAGGCCAGCGGACGGAGTCCTGCCATTCTGCCCCGTTGCCGTTGTGGTGGCCATGATTACTTCCCGGTACCGATGGAATCGGCGGTGGCCTGCAGCTCTTTCATCGCCACCGCGGGGTCCTCGCCGGACTTGACGATCTTTTCCAGCTGCGTGTCTGCGGCGGCCGCAACCTGGGTCCAGGTGGAGATGGTGGGCGGGAAGTTGGTGTCCTTCAGCTGCTCCCCGAAGACGGCGAGCTTCTTGTCATCGGCCAGGCTGGGGTCTTTCCATGCACTCTGCAGAGCGGGGAGACTCCCCGACAGCTTGTACCACTTGATCTGGATTTCCGGCTTGGACAGCCACTGTGCGAGCTTCCAGGCTCCGTCCCGGTTCTTGGCGTCCTTGAAGACCACCAGATCGGAACCGCCGATGAAGGAGGTTCCGCTGACCTTCTTGGGGAACGGCGCCACCATGTACTTGTCCTCGAAACCGGGACCGCCTGCCTTGTTGATCTGGGCGAGGCCGGACGGCCCCAGGATCATCACCGGCGATTCGCCGTTGGCAAAGGCCGCTTCGCCGGCGCCTGCCCCTGTTGCGGGGTTCTTGTTGGCCAGCCCCTCCGTGAAGAAGCTCTGGTAGTACTTCAGTGCGTCCACGATCTCAGGGGTGTCAAAGGTCCACTTCGAGTTGTCCTTGCTGATGAACTGTGCGCCGTTTGACCACAGGAACGGAAGCATCCCTTGGAAGGAATCGGCACCGGACACCGGCAGCTGGAGTGGGTATTTCACGCCGTCCTGTGACTTCAGGGCCTTTGCCATGGAGGTCAGGCCGTCCCATGTAGTCGGGAACTCCGGGTATCCCGCCTTCGCGGCCAGGTCCTTACGGTAGTAGAGGACCCGGGTGTCCACGTACCACGGCACACCTAGTGTGGCGCCGCTGACCTCGGTTGATTTGACGGAGCTGGGGAAGAACCCGGAGGTAGCAATCTCGGCCGGCTTTGGATCGAAGGCATCGCTGAAATCGGTCATCCAGGTGGTGCCCATCTGGGCGAGGTCCGGTGTGGTACCTCCGGCGATGGCCGTCTGGTACTTGTTGTGCGCGGCATCCCAGGGGATGGCCGTGACATTGACCTTCACCTCAGGGTTCTCGGCCTCGAAATCCTTCATAAGCTCGGGAAGCAGCGTCGCTTCGCCCCCCTGTGCCCACACATTGATCGTGCCGGTAGCGGCACCGCCCGCGATCGCCTTGCCGGTCTCCGTAGTGTTAGTGGGTGCATTGTCCCGGCCGCAGCCGGTCAGCAGCAGCCCGGCAGCAAGCCCGAGTGCGGCAACCTGCCTCAAACGCACACCCATATTTAGTTGGATCATCTTCGTTCCCTTCGGTCAGACGCCTCAAGCAGCGCCAAGTAGCAGAACTCCAATTAATGCGCTTAGATTCCTGGGAAGCAGAATGTCAATGCGCTTAGATCGGATTGAGTCCAATCTAAGCGCATTACTGTGACTTTGACAACACTTTTCCGCCAGAAATGCAGATTAGGTTTTCGCGCAGCCGCAGCTTTCACGCACCACAAGGTGCACAGGCAACTGTCTTTCGACCAGAGGGGCAAGGGGTTGCGATATGGCGTCCACGAGGATTTCCACGGCGGTGCGACCCATCAGTTCCATCGGCTGGCGGACCGTGGTCAGCGTTGGGCTGACCAGGCGGCCGGCGACTACGCCGTCAAAACCAGTTACTGCCACCTGATCAGGGACCGAGACGCCGGCGGCCTTGAGTGTCTCCATCACCACCAGCGCTTCTTCATCATTGGCACAAACGAAACAGTCCGGAAGCGCACCGGAACCTAGGAGCTTCGTGACCAGCTCGGCGGTTACGCCGCTGGCGCCGGGCCTGCTCTCCACCACGGGCGGAACCTCTAAACCGTGGTCCCGCAGCACAGCGTTGAAAGCCTCGTATCTTGCTTCGGTCTCGACATTGGGGATGCTGACAAAGACGAATTTCCGGAACTGATGAACGTCTATCAGGTGTTCCATGAGCTGGCGCATGCCCGAGGCGTTGTCCACCGTAACGTGGTGAAGCCCGTCGCCGTGCGAGGGTTCAGAGAGTTCAAGAACAGGAATGCGGGCAGAGATCCGTCGCGTGACCTCATCGGGAATGGTCCGCGGAAAAATGATCAGGCCGTCGACGCGGCCGGCAATGTCAGTCACGGCCCTCTCACTGCTGGCCCTGTTGCCACCGCCGATCATCAGGGCATAGCCACGGCTGAAACTCTCCAGCTCCACACCCCGCTGAACCTCGTCGACCCATACCGGGAACAACCGGCAATCATCATTGGGTGCCACGACCGCGGCGGCACGGTCTTTCTTCATCCCTTCGGCATCGGGCAGAAAATTCAGGAAGTCGAACGAGAAGAGCCCAAGGGCGCCTGTACGGCCCCTCGCCAGGCCCCGGGCACTCGCGCTGGGGACATACCCAAGCGCGCGGGCAGCATCAAGGACCGCATTCCGGGTCGAATCTTTGACCCGGTGAGGCTGACTGAACGCAAAGGAAACCGTTGCAATCGAAACCCCCGCCCGCTCCGCAACGTCATAAACCGTCGGACCTTTGACCACTGCCATCACTCCCCTCCCTGAAAGCTTATGCGCTTAACAATAGGCGGATAAATGACCAGAGGTTTCTCGTCCACTGCAAAGAGGCATGTCAGCGCCCCAAACCCGCTCGTACACCGAAGCCGACCAGGTCTTCAGACCGGCCGAGCCCCTCTACGAGCACCGTCCGGTCCAGGTCCGTCCGTTACTCGGTCATGGTGGCGCCGGTTCCCTGATTCCAGGTCATGGTTAGAGGCTGGGGTCTAAGCGCTCAAGAAAGCTGGCAGCTGCTCCACGAGCGTGGCTGCGTCGACCGCCTCCGATGTATCCACGCCAATCGTCTGCCCTATCCCGAGTGGGCTGGCATTCGCCGACCATTCCTCCCAGTCGCTGCAGAGGGGAACTGTCGGATGAATCTCATGTCTTTGACGATCCAAGTACCGTCTCCATGCGACGTCGGAAGGAATTTCGCACCAAAGTTCAACGACATCAGGACTACCCGAATGGGCCAACCCTTCAAGGACAAAACCACGATCACGCGGCCCGTACCACCAGGACTCGACGATGACCGTACCCTCAATCGCGGAGACCAGTTGCCACATCGTTTCAGAGGAAATCCCGCCCAGCCTTCTGCTGCTGATTTGCCCACGGCTGATATCCGCCAGGGCTTCCTTGATGTCGTCCTTGGAGACAACAGGTATGTTCAGCTCGTCGCCCAGGAGCCTGCTCAGGGTGGTCTTACCGGAACCTGGGAGACCATTTATCAAGATCACGGATGCAGCCATAGTTCATTGTGCCCTCCCACTCGATGTCCCAGGCACCCGGCAGGGTCAGATCCGGTCATGGAGCAAAAGTATGACCATGTCAATCCTTGGCCCCGGGTTGGACGGACGTATCTGTCCCCACCCGAATCATTCAAGCTGGGCGTTACCAAGGGGAGCTTAGGCGGCGAGGCCGGGGGCCGTGGCCGCAGTGGACGTTCACGGGCGCGCGGAAGCCGATTTCGTAGTGCTGATGGTGGTGCTTGTACCAGTCCAGGAGTCCGCTGATGAAGCACCGCCCGCAGTTGCGGATGTTGACCCCTAGAAGTTATTCGGGAATTCAGGCGCTGGCAGTAGCAATTCCGGAGCCTGATCCTGGCCGCAGGGGCAAAAATTCAAGCGGCGCGAAAGTCAAGATTCAATCAGGCTATGGAAAAAGTCCTTGACAACAATGGTGAGGTGCTTCATTCTGTTGCTTATAGCGAAACCTATTGCTCCATACGGAACAAGTCGAAGCGGTGCCCCAGCAGTTTCGCGACCGCCCCTTGAAGCGTGAAGATGTGCTCCATGCACTACCGCCGCTCTTTGAACTTGCTCCCGGGGGAACTGCACCACCTGCCACGAAGCATCGAACCTGCCAGCCCAGGTTTGATGCGTCGACGGCAAATCTGAGGCACCCGCAACACTCAGTAAAGGGAACCTTTCATGACAAGCAATCGTGAAGTCAGTGCCGATAAACGTAGCGAGAGACCAAAGCCGATCGGTCGCCGCCGACTCAAAGTGTCAGATGTTAATGTCGTCAACCAGCCGATGCTCAAGAAGGCACTCTAGTGCCGTCAGCGGTTTGCGCTGAAACGGCGCTCTGGTGCCGTCAGCGGTTTGCGCTGAAGACAGAAGGGAACAAATCTCAATGACCTATCTGACCAGGACGACGGACTCCGTCGGCACCTCCATATCAAAAGAGAGCAGCTCCAAGTTCAAACGCCGCTTCATGGTGCGGCTTGTCGCTGTCTTCATCGGCGGGATGTTCCTCGACGGGTACATCCTCGGAATCATCGGCCCCGTCGCCGGATCCATGCGCTCAGATCTCCAGCTCGATGCACTATCTCTGGGCATGATCGCTGCAGGCCCGCTGGCTGGTATCTTCGTCGGCTCCCCACTGGCCGGCTGGGCTACTGACAAGTTCGGACGCAAGCCCATGTTCCTCGTGGACATGGGCCTGTTCCTGGCCGTCTCAGCGGCCCAGTTCTTCGTAACCTCCGGAGAGGGGGCCGTGATCCAGCTGGCCATCATCCGGTTCCTAATGGGCGTCGCGATCGGCGGCGAGTACTCAATCGGTGGACCATTGCTATCAGAGTTCTCCCCTCCAAAGCTCCGCGGGCGATTGCTCGGGCTGACCCTGATCGCTTGGTACGCCGGTTTCATGATGGCATTCATCGTCGGCACGCTCCTGCACGACGCCGGTACCCCATGGCGCCTCGTACTCGGCACCTGCGCGATACTCGCATTCGCCCTGTTCATTGCCCGCTTGGGCCTCCCTGAATCGCCGAGCTGGCTCATTACGAAGGGACGGCACGAGGAAGCACTCGCGATCGCACACCGATATATCGAATCGCCCCAGATGCACGACAGCATCACCGGAGAGATGGATCTGAGGATGATCCAGGAGGCCCAAGCCGCGAAGAGTGGGACCAAAATCAAGAACGCCTCCTTCGGAATGCTGTTCTCGAGGCAGTACTGGCGCGCCACCGTCTTCACTGCAGGTTTTTGGTTCTGCGCGGTCACTCCGTACTTCGCGATCGCGACCTTCGCCGACGAGGTGCTCAACAAATTCGGCTTCGGCGGCGGCTGGGCCGGTGGAGTCGGCCTGTCCGCACTTGCGGTGGCGGGCGTTGTCACCAGCGTACTTCTGATTGACAAGCTCGGCCGCCGAATCCTCACCGTGCCCGGGCAGTGGCTTTGCGCGGGCATCCTGCTGGTCATCGGAGTCTGGGGGAACGCGCCAGCGATCCTCGTGCTCGTCCTGTTTCTCGCCTTCTCCTACTTCAATGCCGGCTACACAACGATGACCCAGGTCTACCCGGCCGAGGTATTCCCCGGCCACCTGCGCGGCGTCGGCACGGGCTTCGCCGCGGCCTTCAGCCGCATTGGAGCCGCACTCGGCACCTTCGCCCTGCCATGGGCGATCGCCAACATCGGCCTGGGCGCAACCATGGTCGTGGCCGCCGCCGTCGCATTACTCGGCGCAGTCCTCTCGCAATGGCTCGCGCCTGAGACGAAGGGGCGCACCCTCGCCGAGATCTCAGCGGACTTCTCCCACTGACACCGGGGACTGCACGGTGCAAAAAATCGGGCGGAAATTCTGATAGCCGTCGATCTGTGATTCCCGGGACGGATTTGCCGGAGTTGTTCCCATGTCGGTACATCTTTCCGCATGCTGCCGTGGCGGCGCTCGGGTCACCCGGCGCCGCCCGGCGGCTTAACGCTGATGCGCTAGCCCGCCCCACCCGGGATGCGATCGTCCTCCCAGCTGTAGCCTCGCCGGGAAGGCAGCGTTCGAGCACGAGCGCATCGTGCTCTGGTACGCCGAGGTGATGGACCTGCCTATGCGTGAGATCCCGCCGTTGCTTGGCATCGAACCCTAGGCGGTCTCCCCTCTGCTGTCCCGGGCCCGTTCCGGCCTCCGGACAACCTACGATCTGCAAACTCAATCTGCCCAGAGACTCAGGAACGCCGATATCGGCAAGGAAGCAAGCAACGGCGATTCAATCCCGGCCATTTGAGGGCGGCTCCCGCAGGCATTGCGCCGGTCTCCAATCCGCCTGCATCGAAGTGGTCCCCAACCGTAGCGTTCCCAAACTTGCCTTGAGCCTCACAAAGCTCTACCAAACCTATTTACAGTCAGTCACGACCATAAGGACCGAGAAAAAGGTGAAAGACATGAAGAAATCAAGCGACGCCAAGGAATCCTCGCTTGGCTCGGTCCGACAAGACGCACGGGACGAGGGCACCGAAGTCGACGTCGATACCCCGTTCGTGCCCAGGCAGGACGTCGTCGCGTTACTTTTGGCCGAGAACGTCAATGACCACATGAGCCTGGGCTTCTTCTCGCACCAGATCGGCACTTGGGGCGGCGTTCCAGCCGCCATCTTGCGTGAACGATGTATCGCATACCTGGACCACATGCTCCACGAAGGCTACCTGCATGTTGGGAACCTCTCAGGAAACACCTTGGTGCCGTGGCAGAAGAGCACGATACAAACCCTGGAGACCATCCAGGTCCTCTGGCCCGCCGAGGGCGGGCGCGAAACCATTCGGGACAGCGCTTGGCTGGCCAACACTCAGTTGGGGGATGAAATTGCAAAGAAATACGTGACAGACGGGAAATACCCGGAAGGCGCCTAGCAGTACGAGAATTCCTGAGTGCCGTGCCCGTCAATGAGCCGGGCCTGTATCCCCCTCCTCGGTTTGCGTTTTGGAGGTAGCCGATTCAACAGCCTGCCGGACGGTCCTTCGACGGACGCCGAGCCCGGGCCGCCAAGGCATCTCCACGCTCCTCACGGTTGATAAGAGCCTTCTCTGGCATGCTCGTAGATCGGGAGACAGGGCATGCCTTGCGAGCGCCGGTGATATCCTGCGGCGGTGACTTTAGAAGCCTCGCGTCTGCGCCCGTTCCATCAAGTCGACGTGTTCTCGGACCAGCCTTATCTAGGCAATCCACTCGCGGTCGTCGTCGATGCCGAGGGCCTCAGTAGCGAGACTATGCAGCAGTTCGCAAACTGGACCAATCTTTCGGAAACCACGTTCCTCCTGCCTCCTACGGATTCGCAGGCCGACTATCGCGTTCGCATCTTCACTGGCAGCGAGGAGTTCCCGTTCGCCGGGCATCCGACGCTGGGTTCTGCGCACACCTGGCTCCAGGCCGGCGGGGTGCCCAAGACTGACGGCGTCCTGATACAGGAGTGCGGCGCGGGTTTGGTTCGAGTGAAGCACGACGGCGGACGATTGGCTTTCGCGGCCCCGCCGCTAACCCGCTTCGGTCCAGTGGACTCCGCCGTCCGTTCGCAGCTGGCAGCCGGACTGCGGCTTCCGGAGAACGCACTGTTGGACGCAGCGTGGCTGGTCAACGGACCTGAGTGGATTGGAGTCCTGGTTGCATCCGCCGCGCAGGTGCTTGCGATCGAACCCGATCTGGCGGCGCTGGCTGACCTCAAGGTGGGTGTGATCGGCCCCCAGGAGCCGGGCGCCGGAACGGACTTCGAAGTCCGGACCTTCATTCCAGGTGAGGCCATGGTGGAAGACCCGGTTACCGGCAGTTTCAACGCCGGCGCGGCGCAATGGCTGATCAGAAGCGGCCGCGCACCCGAGGAATATGTGGCTGCCCAGGGAACGGTACTCGGCAGGGCAGGACGTATCCATGTGAAGGCTCAGGACGGGGACATTTGGATTGGCGGGGAATCGGCCACCTGCATCCAAGGCACTGTCATGCTCTAGGCTCTCATCTTCAACTTCGAACCTGCGTCCCCGCACGGAGGCGGCGAGCCTGGGATGGATTCAGTGAAAGCCCTTGGGCTGGCGGTCACAGCAGGGGCCCAGTCAAGGGGCAGGAGGAAAATCGTTGTCCCGCTGCTGGCAATACTATGCTCAGGCCCGTGGCTCACGGTGCTCGTGCTCGGCCGCCCAGACAGCCAAGGACGAGCGACTGTGCAGCCCCAACTTCGTCAGGGCGTGCGCGACATGGTTCTCGACGGTGCGCACCGAGAGCGAGAGTTGCCTCGCGATCGATGCGTTGCCGAGGCCCCGGCGTATAAGCTCGACGATTTCGAGTTCGCGGGGCGTCAGCATGCCCGGCTGCAGCCCACCCTCGACGGCACGAAGTTCCTCCGCGGCCTCCGCGAAGGAGAGTTTCTCCCCGGCCTCCCACGCGGCCGCAAAGCTCTGCGATCCGAGTAGCAGCTCCGCGATCGACCGCACTTGGGCGAAGTCTGCCAGGGCGATCTCGTGGAACCTCCCGCCGGCACCCTCCCGACGCGTGGTTGCGGCGGCCGCGCGCACCGCCGTCGTCGGATCCCGCGCCACAGTCAGGGCCGCCAGGCGGGCGAGCGCGACGCCGCGGTAGGAAATGTCGCCCACTTGAGCGAAGGCGTTCACGCCTTCGAGGAGCCTTGCCCGGCCCACGGCAGCACGGCCCAAATTCGACTCCGCTAGGCCCAAGTACGTGAGGATCTGTCCCTGGGCCCAGAGGTCTCCGGCGGCGACGGCTAGGTCCAGGGCCTCATGGAGGATGCCGATCGCGTCGTCGTCGCGATGGGCCCACACTGCCGCCATCCCCAGCATGCCGACGGCCCTGCTACATCCGGCCGTATCGCCGAGTTTCGTATACACATCCAGTGCCGCCCGACACGACTCCACCGAACCCTCGGTGTCCTTGGCAAGACAGCGGGCGATGGCCTGATAGAAAAAGGCGGCCGCTGCCCCTGCCGAATCCCGATCGAGGATGGCGAGCGCCTCCCCAGCGAGCCGGTTCCCGGCCTCGGTCTCCTGCCGTGACGTGTGGCAGACAGAAGCCGTGACCAGCCCTTCGGCCCGCGCGTCATCGGGGGTTGGATGACGTTCAAGAAGACCAGCGGCCCGGGAAAGCCCCTCGTCCTGGGCACTGCGGAACCACAGCTCGCGCGTAGCGCCCATGATCCTGAGGCCCTCAGCGGGCGCTGCAACGACCGCGAAGTCGAGGGCCGCCCGGACGTCGGGCAGGCGATCGACCGCTTGCCCGTTGCGTGAGCGCTCCATCACGCTCAATGGCCGTTCGGCGCCGAACTCTGCCGCGATCCACGCCAGGTGGCGTCTCTGCACTTCCTCGAGCCGTCCGGCGTCGAGCCCCTCGCGGGCGAACTCGCGCAGGCTCTCGAGAAGGCGGAAGACCGTGTGGCCTGCACTGTCGACGGATGGCTGGAGCAGGGATCGGGTGACGAGGTCTTCGAGGTTCTCGAGAGACGCACCCGCGACGGCGGCCGCCGCCCGTGCATCGAACGGGCTCGCGAAGACGGCGCATGCCTCGAATGCGGCGCGCTCATGCTTCCCCAGCGAGTCCACGCTCGCAGCGATGCATGCCCTCAGAGTGCGATGGCGGGCGGGCGCTGTGGCAGATCCGGATCCAACGTCAAGCAGGCGGCTCTCAAGCATTGGCAGCATTTCAGCCGGCGTCATGACGGACATGCGGGCAGCTGCCAACTCAACGGCCAGCGGAAGCCGGTCCAGCCGCACGCACAGCTCCCGGGCCATGGAGCGGGACTCAGTGGAGACTGAGAGCGACGGCCGCACCGCTAACGCACGCTCCCAGAAGAGAGTCTCGGCGTCGTCGTCGAGCATTGGCCCGACCGGAATAGTATGCTCGCCCGCAACGTGGAGGGGCTGCCGGGACGTGACCAGGAGGGTACAGTCCACGGCCCCTTCGAGGAGCTCCGCCACGAGGGCAGCCGTCTCTTCAAGGACATGCTCTGCGTTGTCCAGGACGACGAGCACCTGTTCTCCGCCGTCGAGCCACCACAGGATCGCGTCGAGGGCACCCTCCCTCCTGACGCCGCGAAGGCCCATGGCCTCTGCAACCGCGAGCGCCACCGGGGCGCCTTCGGGGATACGGGTGAGGTCGACGAACACCGGATGGCCAAGTCGGTCCCCGGCGGCGTGCACCGCGGCGAGAGCTACACGGGTCTTCCCGACGCCCCCTGGCCCGGCGAGCGTCACGAGGCGGCTCGACAGGAGAGCGTCGGTGACCGAAGCGAGTTCGATGGTGCGGCCGACGAAGCTGCTAGCAGACGCCGGAAGACGCCCGGGGACACGCGCCATCGGTGTCGTGGAAAGCGTTGCCCTGGCCATGTCATCAGTATCTGCGGGGCGGAAGAAGGGTGTCCAGTCCCCAAATGAGTAGGCACTTGAGTAGTTGCCCCGATGTCTTGGCCACTCCTCGAATCCTATCTTTGGGGTATCAGAAAAAGGCATACAACCGATAGGAGCCCGCCATGTACGCCACAGCACCAACCCCGACCCGGACCCCCGCACCGCCGACGGTGCATGAACGGGCCGTCATCACGTGGGGCGCGATCTTCCCGCTCGTCACGCTCAGCCAGTGGGCGCTCTCACCATTGATCGGGCCATGGCCACCCGTGCTTCGGGCCCTAGCGATCACGCTCGTCGTGGTCCCCATCGCCGTGTACGTCGTCGTTCCCCGCCTGAGTGCGGCGTATCTGAGGCTTGCTCGCCGGCGGTGAACCGCGGCGCTAAGTGACGGCATTTCGCCGCGGTTAATGTCAGCCTAGGCCCGTGTCCCTTGCCCCGCTGGCGACCGGCTAACGGGCGCGGGTCGACAGCCGTCACCCGCCCCTTCGCCGTGCCGGTAAATTGTTCGTTGCCGGGTGCGGCAAGATGGCAGGATGCCTCTTGCCAATCTGCTCACCAGCCTCATGGCACTTCCTGAATCAGGACCGCGAGACGCATATCTGCGGTTTCTGAACTTAGCTGGGGACTCCGCGTTGCGTCGAAGTGGCGGCCCTGAGCATGTCACCGGGTCCTGCTTCGTGTTTTCGCCTACATTCGATCGCGTTCTCCTGTGTTTCCATCGCAAGGGGCAGTTCTGGGTGCAGTTCGGCGGTCACATTGAGTCGAAGGATGCATCGGTGGCGGAAGCCGCACAGAGGGAGGCCCGTGAGGAGTCCGGAATCGGCGACCTTGTCCTGCTTTCTCCGGCGATCGTGGATCTTGACCGGCACGACCTGCACGCGGGATTCTCATGTACCGCCCATTGGGATGTGGGGTTCGCTGCGGCCATCACCCCAGACGCCGAAATCTCCGTGAGTGATGAAAGTGAGGACGTCCGATGGTTCCCGATCAACGACTTGCCAACTCAAATGCCAGCAGGATTCAGCGCGCGCTTGGAACGCGCCCGTCGCACGGTGATGTTACTGACTGGGGCACATGTCGGCTAATGAAGAGCCGTGCTCCCGCGGGGCGTGAACTGTCCCCAGACGCCCACTGGAAAACGGCCCCATCGTCTCAATAAGCGACCATCTTGCGCACCGGTAAGGGGGGCCCACGACCCGCGAGATCCAATGCCCGACGCGCAACTCCACGTGCAGCGTTACGGTCCCCGATAGCCTCCGCCAAAGCAATCACGGCCATGTTCCGCCTGAAATGATTGACAGGGAACGGATCCTGACGACGCCGACCAGACGCGGGAGCAGTTTGATGGCGAGCTTGCGGGGCGGCTTGGACTCGGGCCTACATGGGATCTCGCGTACGCCGCACAGGCATTCACGCTAAACGACGCATCGGCGAACCCACTTGAGGCGGCGCGGGCACTGGCATCCTTCATTGACGGCTACCGTGCCGATGACGAGCTCCGGGCAGCGCTCCCCGCCACTATGTGGCAACGGACAACTGCCATGTACGAACTCCTCAAGAATTCCCATGCCACGGGAGCCGAACCGTGGGGGACGATGTTCACCACCGGCCACGGGGACCACTGGACCAGTGTGACCCAGTTCGTGAGGGACAACGAGTCCCTTTGGGCCGAAGCAGTCAGGGCTCCCCAGTAGACCTTCCCTCTTCGGAACGCGTTGAACATCCCTCCTTTGGCCCTGGCTCCCAATATTGTGGAGCGGTGACGGGCGAACAATCAAAGATTGACAGCGGCTGGGTGAACGTGCCCCATGCCAGAATCTATTGGGAAGCCACCGGCGAACCTGCCGGCATTCCAGTCCTATACCTTCACGGAGGCCCTGGTGGTTCCCTTGGTCGAGGCGGCTACCGTAAGCGCCACGACCACAGCCGGTTCCGGGTTGTCGGCCTGGACCAGCGCGGTTGCGGCAAGAGCAGCCCCCACGTCCAAGACGATATTGACCACCTGTCGGAGAACACGACCCAAGCCTTGATCGAAGACATCGAGACAGTGAGAGAGCACCTAGGTATAGAGAAGTGGATCGTCACCGGCGTTTCCTGGGGCAGCACTCTTGCTCTCGCCTATGCCCTGGAACATCCCAATCGGGTCCTCGGTATCGCCTTGGTAGCGGTGACAACAAGCAGCAGAGACGAAATCCAATGGATTACTGAAGACGTCGGACGCATCTTCCCCGAAGCCTGGAGTGACTTCTTAGAGGCAGCGCATGCAGAACCTGGCGAACGCGTGGTCGAGGCTTACGCCCGTCGGCTGGCAGGGCAGGATCGCGACGACGCCCGACTGGCCGCCTTGTCCTGGGACCGTTGGGAATCCACGCACGTATCGCTGGACCCCAACTGGCTGCCTGGCCCACTGTTTGAAGACGAGCAAGAGCGCATGACGTTCGCTCTTCTAGTCACGCACTACTGGTCCAATGACGGATTCCTAGTCGACGGACAAGAGATCATCACGCGGATACATGAGCTCAACGGCATCCCCGGCCATCTCATTCATGGTCGGCGGGACATCAGCGGCCCAGCCGTCACCGCTTGGCAGTTGCACCGGCGCTGGGACTCAAGCCGACTCATCATCATCGAAGATGAAGGGCATGGAGGCCCTGGATGCATGGTGGCGCTGACGCAGGCAGTCCAAGAGATTGCTGCAATGGTTTGAGGTCACAAGTCCTTCTGATGCGCGGCTATCGTGCCACGCTCCGGTTCATTGGCTGCGCTGGTGTGAGCTGTGCGTGAAGGCTTACCAAGTAGTGCGAATGACCGTTGGGACGCTGGGAGGGATGCTGGCCTAGATCCATCAACCGGTCAGGACGCACGTCGCCCTGACCGGTGACTGCTCGGCTCTCGCGGCTCAGCCGGCGAATTCGTTGACGCCGAGGGCAAAGTCCCAGTGGCCGACCCCGTTGCCGGCGAGGCCCACCGTGACCAGGCCCATTCCTTCCAGCCAGTGGGCCATTTTCAGACCGCCGACGTCCAGCGGGCGCAGCCCTAGGCTTTCCGTGAACGCCGCCACGTGCGCCTTGGCTTGCGCATTATCGCCCGCGATAAGGACGTTGGGCCGGCCCTTCTCCAGGACATTACGGAAGATGGTGTTGAATGCCTTCACCACGCTGGCGCTGGCCGGGGCTATCTTGGCGACTTCCTGCGCGATCGAGGTCTCCCCGTTGTGGGCCAGTCCGTCGAACGTAGCGTTGAAAGGGTTGCTGATGTCGATGATGACCTTGCCTGCGAGGGCGTCACCGTACTCTGCGACGACCGGAACGACGCCGTCGTACAACAGGGCCGTGATGACCATGCTGCCGGCCGGGACTGCTCCCCACGTGCCCGCCGTCGTGCCGCCGCCCAGAGTCTTGGCCAGGTGATCGGCCTTGGACTCGTCGCGTCCCATGACTTCGACAGTATTGCCGCCTGCCACTGCCAGGGTGCCGATTGTGCGGGCCATGTTTCCGGTGCCAATGAGGGTAATGGTGCTCATGAGTTGTGCTCTTTTCTTGTTCTCGAGGTGTCGCTTTGTCTTGTTGGAGATCAGTTCGTTGTGGCGACCGGAGCTGCGAGGGTTTGCCCGTGGGATTCCTGGTGTGTGGTTCAGAGTGCGGTGGTGCCGCCGTCTGCCACCAGTTCCAGGCCGTTGACGTAGCTGGAGTCGTCGGAAGCGAGGAACAGGGCGACTGAGGCGATTTCTTCTGGGCGGCCCATCGTTCCGCGGGGAATGAGGGACTCGAATGCGGCCTTGGTTGCGTCGTCGAAAAGTTCTGCCTGTTTCGCAGTGGCGACCTGGCCGGGGGTCAGGACGTTGACCCTGATTTTGCGGTCGCGCAGTTCGTTGAGCCAGACGCGGGCCCAGGCTTGCTGGACAGCTTTGCTTCCCGCGTAGAGGCTCCAGCCGGGGAATGCGCCGAGGGAGGCGTTGGATCCGGTCATGAAGATCGAGCCGTTGTCGTTGATCAGCGGCAAGGCCTTCTGGACCGTGAACAGGGTGCCGCGCGCGTTGAGTGAGAAGGCGCGGTGGAACTGTTCCTCGGTGATCTCGCCGAGGGCGGCGGGTTCGCCCATCCCGGCGCTGGCCCACAGGACATCGATCGAACCCTTCTCCCGTTTGACGGTGTCGTACAAGCGGTCCAGATCGTCCAGGTCGGCCGCGTCACCTTGGACGGCGGTGACGTTGCGGCCGATCAGTTTGACGGCGTCATCCAGTGCTTCCTGCCGCCGGGCCTGGATGAAGACGTGCGCTCCTTCTTCGACGAACACTTTTGCGCCTGCCAGTGCCATGCCGGTGGATCCGCCGGTTATCACCGCGACCTTGCCATCAAGCTTTCCCATGAATGCTCCATTCATATGCCGTGTCGACGTTAAGTACACCGATCTGAGTGCTTAACGTATCCATGTGGTTGGGCCGGGCGCAAGTTAAGTACACCAAGCCGTACCCTTTACGGGATAAGCTGGTTGTATGACGGAGTTGAAGAAGGGACCGCGGGGTCTGCGCCGCGGTAGGGGCGCACGGGAGCGCATCATTAGCGCATCACAACAACTGTTCCGCGATCAAGGCATCAACTGCACCGGCATGGACCAGCTCTGCGCGTCGGCTGAGGTGTCCAAACGCACGCTCTACCAGCACTTCGCCGGCAAGGACGATCTGATCGCCGAATGCCTCCGCCAATTCGATCCCGACATCCTGCCCGAGGTCTTCGACCGCACCGACCTCACACCCCGCGAACGACTCCTCGCCATCTTCGACATCCACGCGCCCCTGTGCCCATTCATCGCGGCTGCCGTCGAAATCCCCGACCCTGACCACCCGGCACGCGCCTACGCCCGCAACTACAAAAGAGATTTTGCCGCCCGGCTCACCGACACCGCCCGCGAGGCCGGCGCCACCAACCCCGAACAGCTCGGCGAGCAACTGGCGCTGCTCCTGGACGGCGCCTCGGCCCGGAGCCGGGTCCTCAACACCGACACCTTCGCCACCGCTGCCGCCATCGCAGTCATCCTCATAGACAACGCCACCCCCAGGACAATGGCACCGGCCGGCGCAAGCGCTGTCGAACACCCTCCTGGCCAGGGCCACGTCCTTGAACACATCACGGGGCAGATGTGATCCGAGAGCTACATCGGGCAGAATAACGCGTGAAAATCGCAGCGCCGGCTCGCACGGCGGCCTTCCCTCAGGGGTTGAGCGACAAGGGGTACGAGACGGCGGTCAGCCAGTCGAACCAAGGCGGCGGCGAATGGGAGAGCCCAACCAAGGACGCTGCCGCATTTCAGGAACCAGCTCAGCGCCGCCGGCAGACGGTGAGATCATGAGGCCATGACAAGCTTTCAACGGTTCCATGCGAAGTATGTAGGGCGCACCGGGGCGCCCGTCGGAGTCTTCGTGGCCGTGGACCACCTGCGCCGGGCAGGGCGGCTCAGTGAGAAAGAAATCATCTGCTACGCCCTTGCAGATGCGTGGTTCCAGCAGAACCTACCCAACCCGCCGTTCTACGTGGACGAGAATTCCATCGGCGCGGTCACCTGGTTCCGGGAGTCCTCTGACGATATGACGGCCCGCCTTCAGCCGCTCCTGGCGATTCTGGATGCGAAGAGCGTCGTATGGGAGCAATCGTTTTCAACTGATCCCGGCCAGATCGTCTACCAAGACCCGTGGCAGGTCGGCGTCATCCCGTCATCACGGATGGCGATGACGCCTGTGCCCTACCCCGGGAAACTGGGACCAAGCGACTGGTTCGAAGTGCGCGACCGCTATCTTCAGTTCCACGGACCCGGATCGTAAGGAAGATGTGGGCCTGTAGAGGGTTCGGCCAACGGGCACGACGAGGTGCCGTGATCGATCGGCCTATGGACGGTGTTGAAGTACGCGATCCTTTCCTTTTATGGTCCGCGATGCGCTACTCGGATTTAAGCTCGGTGAATGCATCCGCCTGCGCGCGCTGGGTGCGTAATGCTTGAGCATTCAGGTTGGTGGACCAGGCGGGATAAAGGCGGAAACCGCGCTTGCCGGGATGCAGTTCGGAGCTGACGTATCCGAGCGAGATCAGGTGCGCCGGGCTGAATTGGAAGACGCCGAACCGTTCGTGCTCCTCTACGAAGACGAGCAGTCCAGACATCGACTCGTCAGCCGTGAAGGGCCTGGTCGATCCGCCCTCGTCGCGCTTCCAAACCGCGACAAAGGCGCCCTGCTTCGTCGGTGTGATCCGGGCGGTGCGGATTCGCCACTGCTCATTGCCGATTAGTGCGACTCCAGATTCGTAGTCGCTGTTTTGCTCTTCAATCTGGATGACAGGCTGTGCATCGGCAGGAGCAGGCGCAAGGCCGATGAAGCGCTTGAGTGCGTGGAAGTTCACTCGGAAACTGTATGCGCTCAAGAATCCGGCTAATACCAGTCCGGTAAAGGATGGGCTATCGGGACTTGTCGCTCGGCCACAAAGCGCTGCGGAAAACGAGGCCATCACCGCTGCAACTCACCAGGAGTGGGTGCGCGGCGCCCAGCCCGTTCGGGTGTCTTAGAAGCTTTAGTTTTCTGGGGCGCCCCTAGGCCGTTTTGATCGAGTCCGGTTTGATCCTTATCAGGGTGGCGGAGAGGCTGGCGGCGGCGCGGTAGCTGCCGGGGAGCTTGTCGCAGCGCATCGCGATTCCGCGGCACACCTAGGCCATTCCTCGTCGCCCCAACGTGCTAGCGCGACGATCGCCTCGCGCAAGGCGAGCCCGCGATCGGTCAGCGCGTAGGCCCGGGTGTTGTGCCGGAGGGGCAGGCGGGACAGTACGCCGGCGGCCTCGAGTTCGCGCAGGCGGGTCGCAAGCATGTTGGTCGGCACTCCGAGGTCGCGCTGCAGATCGCCGTAGCGCTGTGGCCCGTCGAGCAGCCGCTCCACGACGAGCAGGGCCCACCGCGCTCCGACGATGTCGAGGGCCGCGGCGAGGTTGCTCACGCGGTTGGATCGGCGTCCGGCTTCATCCAAAACGGCGAGTAGTGGTAGCCGTCGGGGTCGTCGAATTGGCGCTGGTACATGAATGGGTAGTCGTCGGTGTCACCGATCCGCCCGCCGGCGGCACCGGCGCGTTCGATGAGCTCGTCGACCGCCTCGCGGCTGCCGAGGTCGAATGAGACCGTGACCTTCGAGGGGGTGTCGGGTCCGCCGACCAGCTCCTCGGCGCCGCCGACGCTCGCGTACATCTCGCGGCTGCCGAGCATGACGTACTGCTCGGGCGCGATCGCGAAGCATGACACGTTGTGATCGGACATCTTGGCGTTGAGGGTCCACCCGAGGGCGGTATAGAAGGCGGTGGCGCGCTCAACGTTCTCAACCGGGCAGGTGATGAAAAGGCTCATGCGGCCTATACTTGCAAAATGCAAGTGTCACGTCAAGCCTCGGCCGCAATCCTACGAGAGTCACGTCAGCGCCAGTAAGCCGGTCGACCGGGAGCCGGAACACTCAAGGCCGAAACCCTCGAAGGCGAGGACTAGAGCGATGCCCCCTGCCTTCTTGGTTATCCATCACTCTCTTGGGCTGTGATCGTGGGCAATTGCTCGCGCGGGTAACGTGGCCACATGCCCAGCCTCAAACAGACTGCCGGATCCGTCGTCGGCTATCTTTTGGCCCATTGCCGCGCCACATTTCTTGCCAATGGCCCGGTTGCCTGGGTCGAAGAAATCATGGTTGCTGAGCGAGCACGCCGCAATGGCGTGGGACAGGCCTTAATGACTTGAGTCATGGGCGGAGTCGCAAGGCGATGCTTATGTGTCATTGGCAAGCCGTCGTGCCGGTGACTTCTATCTTGCACTTGCCTATGAGGACGCAGCGATCTTCTTTAAGAAGGCGCTCCGGCATGAATAGAGAGACTAGGGCAAACAGCGGCCCTGTTTCAGGGAAGAACACTGCACGGCGATATGCTGGCTGGAGATGATTAAATTCGCTCGGCGGCAGGATGGCGGTAGCCCTGGCCCGACGCGGATCTTGAGGAGAGACACTTGGGTACCATGGCGGAAGTTGCCCGTGCTGCTGGTGTTTCCAGGAGCACGGTGTCTTACGTTTTAAGCGGCACACGCCCAATTTCGGATGAGACTCGTCAAAAGGTCCTGCGGGCAATGACGGATCTTGATTACACTCCAAATGCCCTGGCGCAGGGGTTGGCCGGCAAACGCACGGGAATCATTGCCTTGATCTTTCCGATCGGTGAGGTTGGTTTCAACCTCACCGATTTCGAGTACATCCAAGCCGCTTCCGAGCAGGCACGCAGCGAAGGCTATCACCTACTGTTGTGGCCCTACAGCGTGAATGACGTCGAGGAGCTGCGGAAGGTCGTCAGCCAGGGAATCGTGGAGGGCGTGGTGCTGATGGAGGTGCGAACCGTGGACGAGCGGGTGTCGTTCCTTCTGGACGCACATCTTCCCTTCACCACGATAGGCCGTACCGGAGGCCTCCAGTCACATCCTTTCGTTGATTCGGACTTTGAAGCCACCGGCAACATGGCTCTTGAGTATGTCCTTGGACTTGGACACACGGACGTGGCGTATCTGACGAGATCACAGGAAGAACTGGATGCCGGTCACGGACCTGTCGTGAGAATGCAGGATGCTGTGCTGGCAGCCGCCGAGGCAAGGGGAGTCCGGATGCCCGTGTTCACCGTGTCCCCGACATTCAATGACGGCTGGAAGGCCTTTGAGAAGATCCGGGAAAGGTCACCCCGGGTAACCGCTTTTCTGACATTCAATGAGCCTGCCGTACCGGGTTTCGTCGCTGCAGCTGCTGAGCACGGGGTCCATATCCCGCGGGACATGTCGTTGGTAGGCCTGAACAGCAGCGATGACGGATCGCGGACGAGCCATCCCAATTTGACCAGTTTTTCCCCAAACCACAGCGAGCTGGCCAAGCTGGCGGTCAGTTACTTGATCCGGCGCCTTCAAGGTGAGGATCCGGCAGCCTTCCAGAAGCTCTTAGAGCCTGAATTGACTGAACGGGGCAGCGCCGGCAGCGCACCCGCCTCACCCGGTTCGTCCCGCAACACCTGATCCCTTCACAATTCGTGTGATCCTTGACACTCCCTAGGATGATCCATAGTCTTTGTTGACGCGCGTCGACGAAGCGCGTCGACGCTCGGGCACCGTTGCCCGTTTGGGTCCGGCGAATGGTCTCCGGCCCCTTGATGAGAAGGAAATGCCTATGAGTTCGGCGAAGCAGTCCAGCATGCACCAAACGGCGATCCGGCAGAAGCCGCTGATGAACATGAAACAGATCCTCCTGATGAACGCCGGGTTCTTCGGGATCCAGTACAGCTTTGGAATGCAGCAGACAGCGATTAACCCGGTCTACGAGTTCCTTGGCGCCAGCCCCGCCGATCTGCCCATCCTCAACCTCGCCGGGCCGATCACCGGCCTCTTGATCCAGCCCCTCATCGGTGCTCTCTCCGACCGAACCTGGAGCCCGCGATGGGGCCGCCGCAAGCCTTTCTTCCTGATCGGGGCCATCGGCTGCGCTCTCTGCCTGTTTCTGTTCCCGTTCGTGACCGCGGTATGGATGGCGGTGATGTTGCTCTGGCTGCTGGATGCCAGCAATAACACTGCGATGGAGCCTTATCGGGCCTTCATCGCCGACAAGCTTCCCCCCTCCCAGCTCGGTAAGGGCTTCCTGGCTCAGGCGTTCTTCACCGGCCTCGGCATCACCCTGGCCAACATCTCCCTGTTCGTCTTCCAGCAATTCATCGAAGGGGCCACCGAAGCCGGTATCCCGTATTGGGTGGTGGGCTCATTCATGCTTGGCGCCGTCTGCTCAATCGGCACCGTGCTCGTCTCGGTGCTGACGACGAAGGAGATCCCGCCAACCGAGGAGGAGCTCGCGGCACTGCGTGCCAAGAAGGGTGGCCTCCTTCCAGCGGTGAAGGAGATCGGCGAGGCGATCCGCGAGATGCCGACCCAGCTGCGCAAGCTGGCAGTCGTGTACCTGTTCCAGTGGTACGGAATGGTCTGTTACTGGCAGTTCGTGGCTCTGTCCGTCGCCAAGTCAGTGTTCCCGGATGACCTGCAAGGCAAGGAGGACGCTGTCGCGTGGACCGGTCTGGTCAACGGCTGGTACAACATCATCACCTTTAGCGTCGCCTTCGCGCTGGTCGCTTTTGCGCGGCGTCGCGGCGCCAAGGTTGTCCACTGTGTGTGCCTGTTGCTGGCTGCCGCCGGGCTGATGATTTTCCCGTTCGTTGACAACAAGTTCTTGCTTTTCCTTCCGATCATCGGCCTCGGGATCGCCTGGGCCTCCATCATGGGAGTGCCCTACATCATGGCCGTCCGAATGATCCCCTCAAGCCGGTATGGCGTCTACATGGGCATCATCAACATGATGATCGTGGTTCCGATGCTGATCCAGTCGGTGACCTTCGGCTGGATCTACGACCATCTGTTGGGAGCTAACCCTAACAACGCGATCGTGTTCGCTGGTGCGCTCCTCGGTCTGGCAGCGCTCACCATGCTGTGGATCAAGGAACCGCGGATCATTAGCGACGTCGACGACGTCACCCACATGCCGATTTCCGCGCACTGAGAGGGACCTGACATGACCACTATGAAGGACTACCGTACGATCGTCGTCGGGACGGACGGATCCGGGCTCGCCGGACCTGTCGTCGCACGAGCCGCCTGGCTCGCAGTGCGGGACGACGCCGATCTAGTTATCGTCTGCGCATACGCCCGTGCTTCCCGTCGCGCAGAAGCCATGAACGTCCACACTATCGGCGGTGACCCACGCAGCGGGCAGGTCCTCGGACGTGAGGCAGCCTCGCTTGCCGTCGAGACCGCCATGGCCACAGCCAGAGACGAGGGGGCGACGGTTTCCGCCACTCTCCTCATCGACGGTGAACCAGCCACTGCACTCATGGCCACCGCTCAAGAGCGGTCCGCGGACCTCATCGTCCTCGGGGCCATCCATGACCGCTCGCTCGCAGACCGGCTGCTCGGGACGGTGGCCACTGAGGTAACGAAGAGGGCAAACTGCGACGTGCTCATCGTCCGTCCGGCTGATGACGAAGGCGACCTGGAGGTCCCCGAGGACACGCCCTAGCGCTGGCGACGAGAAAGCCGAGGTCGCGGCCGCCCAGAGAGGCGGTCGCGGCCTCAAACGGCTTCGCCCTCCTTAACTCGACGTCGGGGAGGAGGCGGACCGGTCTTCTGTCACCGCCCCTCGGAGCTCCCCGGCAACCAATGGAGCGGGAAATAGGGAGCGGTCCCTTTTCTGTTCCGCGGCAAATGCCGCCTTTACCCGAAAACCAAGAGAGAAGTATGGAAACGCTCACAGAGCACAACCTGTCGATAACTGTCGTTGTCACCGATCGAGAAAGGCTGGACAACCAATTAGACGCTGCCGTGCGTGCCATCCGTGAAAGATCAACGGGGGAACGGCGACGGGGAATTCTTGTTACCAGATATGCCGCCAATGAATTTAAGGTGGCGCTTAGCGATAGTGTGCCTTTCGGTATGACCCACGAGAATCACTCCTGGTAATTTCAGAATCTTAAATCCGTAACCCACTAATACGCGCCCGCGTGCGAGTTCGCTCCGCGTGCATGAGAATAGAAGCCTCTATATGACTACCCAGCCGGTCCTCAGTTCACCCCGCATAGCGATTCTCGGTGGAGGGCCAGGCGGTTATGAAGCCGCCATGGTCGCGGCGTCCCTCGGTGCGGCGGTGACCGTGATCGAACGTGCAGGCCTGGGCGGATCGGCAGTGCTCACGGACGTCGTCCCCTCGAAAACGCTGATTGCCACGGCAGACCTGATGACGCGCGTCGGTGAGGCCGGAGGGTTGGGAGTCAAGTTCGATCTCAACGGCGCCGACTGCACGCCGAGCATGCACGCGGACCTCAAGCACATCAACGCCCGCGTCCTGGCCCTCGCCCGTCAGCAGTCCACTGACATTCAAAAGGGCCTCGAAAATCTGGGTGTCCGCGTTCTCAAGGGCTCCGGCAGGCTGTTGGACAACCACACCATCGAGGTCATCGGAGCCGCCGGCACCGAGATCATGGAGGCAGACGCGATCATCCTGGCAGTCGGCGCCCACCCTCGTGAGCTGCCCACCGCGCTTCCTGACGGCGAGCGGATTTTGAACTGGGCCCAGCTATACAACCTCGAGGAGCTGCCTGAGGAACTCATTGTGGTCGGCTCCGGCGTAACAGGTGCCGAGTTCGCCTCCGCCTACAACGGGCTGGGCTCCAAAGTGACCCTCATATCCAGCGGAGACCGTGTCCTGCCCAGGTCGGACACGGACGCCGCAGAGGTGCTGGAGGGTGTCTTCGAACGCCGTGGTGTCAAGGTCCTTGCCCGCTCCCGCGCAGAAGCCGTGGAGCGAACCGGCGACGGTGTCGCCGTGGTGCTGGCCAACGGCGTCAAAGTAACCGGCAGCCACTGTCTCGTGTGCGTCGGATCCATCCCGAACACCGATGACATCGGGCTCGAGGCAGCCGGCGTTGAACTCACGGACAGCGGCCACATCAAGGTGGACGGCGTCTCCCGGACGACCGCATCGAACATCTACGCAGCAGGCGACTGCACAGGAGTTTTCGCCCTCGCCTCGGTGGCCGCCATGCAGGGCCGCATAGCGATCGCCCATCTCATGGGCGATGGCGTCGCCCCGCTGAAACTGATTCAGGTGGCCTCAAATATCTTCACCTCTCCAGAGATCGCCGCAGTGGGTGTATCTGAGGAAGACGTGATATCAGACAAATTCCAAGGCGATGTTGTCAAGCTTCCCCTGAGCAGCAACGCCCGCGCCAAAATGCGCAACCACAAGGACGGCTTCGTCAAGATCATCGCCCGCAAGGGATCAGGCACCGTGATCGGCGGAGTCGTGGTGGGACCGAACGCCTCCGAACTGATCTTTCCGATCGCCATCGCCGTCGCGCAGAAACTGCATGTCGACGACGTCGCCAGCGCCTTCACCGTGTATCCCTCGCTGACTGGGTCAATCTCGGAGGCAGCGCGGCGCCTGCACGTACACATGTGACCCCGTCCCGTTCTATCCGCTGCAGATCCAGGTCCGGTAGTGGGTTTCGACCGGCCGCGTCGGGCGCTGACAGGGGAATCATGAATGGTGAAAAAAATAAGTGCACATGTCTAGGGGAATCTGTCTCGTCATTGAAAATGATGAGGACATCGGCGGTCTCATCACCCTGATCCTGACCCAGGAAGGATTCGAGGTGCGCGCTGTCCGGACACGTTTGAAACGGTCCTCCGGTCCCACCGCTGGCGAACACTCGAGAACTCGGCGGCCTACCTCCTGCCCCATCTGTCCCCCGACTTCCACGTCCTCGACATCGGATGCGGCCCCGGCACCATTACCGCGGAGCTCGCGTCATGCGTGGCTCACGTGACCGCGGTGGAACACACCTCCGCCGCGCTCGACCTAGCTCGTGCGGAGATGGACGGGCGCACGAACGTCTCGTATGTCGTAACCGATGCACACGCTCTCGACCTGCCCGACGACAGCTTCGACGTCGTGCACGCCCACCAGGTCTTGCAGCACGTCGGAGACCCAGTGCAGGCGCTCCGTGAGATGAAGCGCGTTTGTAAACCCGGAGGACTGGTGGCCGTGCGCGACAGCGACTACCTCGGCTTCACGTGGTTCCCTGAGATGCCGGCCTTCGACGAGTGGATGCGGCTTTACCAAGAGGCCGCGCTGGCCAACGGAGGCGAGCCCCAGGCGGGACGTCGGCTGCTGTCGTGGGCCCGGACGGCCGGGTTCACCGACATCACACCGTCCTCGAGCACTTGGTGCTTCGCGAACCCGGAGGACCGGCAGTACTGGGGCGGGATGTGGGCCGACCGTATCCTGCAGTCAGCGCTCACGACGCAACTTTTGGACTCCGAGATGGCCACTCCGCTTGAGCTGCAGGCGATCTCGGAGGGATTCCGTTCCTGGATCAGCGATGAGGAAGGCTGGTTCAGCCTCCTCAGCGGAGAAATCCTCGCCAGGGCTTAGGGTGTGTTGCTAAACCTTTTGAAGGTGGATTTCCGCCAGGCTTGATTGCCGCGCCACTGGGTCCTCTTGGAACAGCGATCGACTCCTGGGGAGCAGCAGCCGGCTTCGCGTGTGTGGTGTTTGTCGGCCTCTTCATAGCCACAAACAACTGCCCTCGGCCAAAAGTCCCTGAAATAGTCCCCGGTGCCTTCCAGCATCCCGCAGGAACAGTACTCACCCGGCTATCCCGCCGCGAGCAGGACCATCCAGTTTGGGGAACCTCCTACGGGAACACCCTCGCAGTCACTGCAGTTCGCTAGTTTTCACGAATGCCGAACAGCGGTCCTTGTTTGCCTGCGATCCTCTTAGCTATTCATTCCCAGATGTGTCTGATGGGCTGTTGAAGTTGAAGGCGAGTTTGTGCCTATCGTGCTCCATGCGGGAGGTTGCCACGTCAGCCATGTTCTCCTCGGCCCATTCCTTCATTTCAATGACAATACGGAGAAGTGAGTGACCGCGAGGAGTGAGCTCATAATCTGTCCGCATGGGTACTGACAACGTGACATGGCGTGAAACCAATCCGTCACGTTCCAGCGAACGCAGCGTGGAGGTGAGCATCTTCTGGCTGGCACCGGCAATCCTCTTCTGGAGGTCACTGTGGCGTTGCTTCCCATCAACCAGGGCGAGCATTATCAGTGTTACCCACTTGCTGCTGATGGCCTCAAGCAGTTGACGTGCCGGGCATAGTTCCAATGATGCGTTGTAGTGCTTCTGTGCAGCCTGACGTTTCTGTTCAGCCGTAAGAGTCATTTCCCCAATTGTCTTCTCTTTCGATTACCTCGTTGAGGCCAGCATAAGTGGGCGCCTGACACTGAAGGAAAACGTGCCGGAACCCCAAAAGGACTTTCCATGGAAGGCACGTCGGCGTGCCCTAGGCACAAAAAAGTGCGTTCTTACGCAGCATCGAGGTCTTGGTCAGGATTGGTAACGAGGGACAAAGTGCCTCGTTCGTAACGCTTTGAAAGGAAGCCAATGCCTACCATCCTTCACATTAATGCCTCTCCCCGATACGCCAACAGTGAGTCCCTTCAATTGGCCCGGCATTTTATCGACTCCGTCCAAGCCGCCGGGTCGGAGAGCTTTGAGCTGGAGACCCTGGACCTGTTCAACGAGGGAGCACTGCCCGTTTTCGGCCGTATCGCAGCGGATGCCAAGATGGCTGTTTTTTCCGGCCAAGACCAAACACCGGAGCAGATCATGGCATGGGAATCAGCCCGTGCCGTGTTCGATCAGTTCACTGCTGCCGATGCATACGTCTTCAACATCCCCATGTGGAATTCCGGTGTTCCCTATGTCCTGAAGCAATGGATCGACATCATCACCCAGCCCGGATGGAGCTTCGGCTTCGATCCCGAAAACGGCTACCGTGGCCTGATGGAGGGAAAGCAGGCCATGGCTATCCATACCAGCGGTGTTTACGCCCCCGGTGTACCGGTCGCCTTTGGTTCTGATTTCAGCAGCACCTTCTTCGCTGACTGGCTGAACTTCGTAGGCATTTCAGATTCCACTCATGTCCGTTTTGCCCCGACAGTCCTCAACGGCGACGTGGACGGCACGCGAAAGGTTGCGGAGCTCGAGCTCTCCGAAGCAGCGGTCGGGTTTGCGAGCAAGCTCAGGACCGTTGGTGTTCTCCAGCTTGTCAATGACTAAGCCGGACGCAGTGCGTATCGGCATTTCGGGCAGCTATGCCACCGCCTCGTTGCTGCTCTCGGCATTCGGGACGCCGCGCTCGTAGAGAGCGTGCGTTGCTACAAGCAGCGAGCATCGTCGGATAGCAGAAGCTGTCGGCTGGTCAGGATCATTCGACTGGGACACCCTTCCCCTGTCCTTGGAGGCATCCGTGTCTGGCGTCGTTGCAGTAGCTGGTGAGCGCGTCGTAGGAATGGGTCGCCTTGTCGGTGACGGGGTGAAGTACTTCTATGTTCAGGACGTAGCCGTAATTCCTGAGTACCAGGGCCAAGGAGTGGGTAAAGCGATCATCGACCAGCTTCTGTTGCATGTCGCACAAACGGCGCCGTCGACCGCGTTCGTCGGGCTCTTCAGTACCGAAAACGCGACGAAAGCCTATGCCAGCCGCGGATTTACTGCAGGAGATATGGCCGGCATGTTCCGGCTGGTGCAGCCGGTCTAGTTTCGCAGCTCTACCAGCACCAGCGGTCTCTAAGGCCAGAGGGCCTTCCTGAGCAGCGCCTTGAGCTGGGCGATTTCATCCTCCGCGAGGCCTGCGAGCGCCTCCGCCTCAGCCCGCTGTGCAGCCTCTCCGGCCACCACGAGGAGCCTCGAGCCTTTGGCCGTTGCGGTCACCGTCTTTGCCCTCCTGTCCTGCTTCCCCGGAGCCCTGGCCACCAGCCCCCGCTTCTCCAGCTCATCGACCAGGGAAACAATCTGGCTCGGATCCAGGCTCAGGAAATCCGCGAGTTCGCGCTGCGTCGGCTCAAGCCCGCTGTTGGCCAGAATCAGCACCGAGTAGGAGCGCTCCTTGAGATCGAACTCCGACAGCGCCCGGTTGTTCAGGACCGAACCGGTGGCGCGCAGTTTAGCCAGCAGGAATCCCACATCATCGGTGATCGGCGCGGCGATCAGCTTGTCCTCCGCCGCACCCTGCTCCGCGCCCTGCGTCTCGATCGTCATGCCAGACTCCAATAATGGTCAAAATAAACCGTTGACTTTTTCAACTATCCGTATTTTCATGGATACAGAACAGCATCCCATGCCGGAAGGCAGGATGCACACGGACAGCTAGCAAGGGAGCAGCGATGAGCCTGTCAGGCAAAGTAGCAATCGTCACCGGAAGCGGACGGGGGCTTGGACTTGCATACGCGAGGGAACTTGCCCGCCACGGCGCCGCCGTCGTGATCAATGACGTTGATGCCAACGTTGCCTCCGAAGCAGTCAAGACCATCGAGTCCGACGGCGGGCGTGCTGTCGCCGTCGTCGCCCCGGTGGGCAGCACCGGGGTGGCCAGGCAGCTGGTGGCGACGGCCGTTGATGCCTTCGGCCGGCTGGACATCCTGGTCACCAACGCGGGAATCCTGCGGGACAAGAGCCTGCTGAAGATGACCGACGAGGACTTCGACCTGGTCATCAACGTCCACCTGCGCGGCACCTTCACCTGCGTCCGGGAAGCTTTTGCCTACTTCAAGGAGAATGGCATCGCCGGCCGCATCATCACCATCGGCTCCCCCACCGGCCAGCGCGGCAACTTCGGCCAGACCAACTACGCCGCGGCCAAGGCCGGGATCGTCGGCATGGTGCGCACCTGGGCGCTGGAAATGAAGAAAGCGGCCGTCACTGTCAACGCCGTCATCCCGGTGGCCGCGACTGCCATGACCAAGACCCTCCCGTATTTCCAGAAAGCGGTGGAAGCAGACGAGCGCGGGGAGGCCATGCCTTCCTTCTTCCGCCACGAACTCGGTTTCGGAACGGCCGACGACGTCTCCGGACTGGTTGCCTTCCTCGCCTCCGACGACGCCGCGAACATTACCGGCCAGGCCATCGGCGCCGGTGGTGACCGGCTGCAGGTCTGGACCCACCCGGAAGCTGCGACTACGGAATACCGCGAGGGCGGCTGGAGCTACCAGGCCCTCTCCGAAAACGCAGCGTCCCTCTTCAGCGCGGGCACCTTGCAGGGCTACGGCGAGGAATTCCTGCCGCTGCCCGAGGACCTCCAGCCCGAGCCGGCCCAGCCTGCTGCAACACCGGCCCGCTGAGATGGCCGCCACCCGGTACGAACTGGGCATCGACGCCGCGAAACTCGATGCCATCGATATGCACGTCCACCTCGAAGTGGACGGCCACGGCCACGAATCCCTCCCGCATGCCCTGACCGAGGCCTCGGCCAAGTACTTCAAGGCCGAGGACCGCACGCCGTCCCTGGACCGGATCGCCGAGGTGTACCGCGGACTGAACATGGCCGCCGTCGTCTTCACCGTGGACGCCCGCACCCAGCTCAAGCACGAACCGAACAGCATCCCGGAGCTGATCGCCGGGGCCGCCCGGAACAACGACGTCCTGATCCCGTTCGGCAGCGTCGATCCGCGCACCGGCGCCGAGGCCATCCAGGGCGCCAAGCACCAGGCCATCGACCTGGGTGCCCGCGGCTTCAAATTCCATCCGTCCCTGCAGGGCTTCGACCCCTCCAGCGAACAGTTCTACCCACTCTGGGAAACGCTGCAGGAACTGGGACTGCCCGCGATCTTCCACACCGGCCAGAACGGCATGGGCGCCGGCCTGCCGGGCGGCTACGGGATCAAACTGGCCTACTCGAACCCGCTGCTCCTGGACGCCGTCGCCGCTGACTTCCCTGAGTTGCAGATCATCATGGCCCATCCCTCGGTGCCGTGGCAGGACGAGGCCAACTCCATCGCATCGCACAAGGCGAACGTATTCATCGATCTCTCCGGCTGGTCCCCCAAGTACTTCCCGGAATCCCTCGTGAAGGCCGCCAACTCCTATCTTCAGGACAAGGTCCTGTTCGGCACCGACTTCCCCCTCATCACCCCGCAGAAATGGCTTGGCGCCTTCGCGGACCTTCCGCTCAAGGACGAAGTCCGCCCGAAGATCCTCAAGGGCAATGCCGTGCGGCTGCTCGGCCTGGGTAGCTAAGATGGGCTCCGCGACGGCTGAGCAGACGCCTCTTCCCGAAAAGACCCGGCTCTACGGTGTCTGCGACTATTACGACGCCGAGTCCCTCCTCACCGGTGATGAGCGCCGGGTGCTGGGGCGGCTGCGGAGCTTCCTGGACCGGGAGGCGCGGCCGGTGCTGGCCGATTATTGGGAGCGGGGCGAGTTTCCCACGCACCTGGAGCAGCCGCTGATCGACCTGGACCTGATGGAACCCGCAGAAGGTGGCGCCCTGCGCCCGCGTTCCACGCCCGCCAGGGGGATCTATCAGGGCTTCCGGATCTTCGAACTCGCCCGCACCGACGCCTCCCTTGCCACCTGGTACACCGCTCAGGCCGGACTGTTCCGCACAGCCATCCGGGTGGGTGCTTCCGCCGAGCAGCAGGAAAAGTGGATGCCCCAGGTTATCGACTTCTCGCTGAAGGGCGTGTTCTCCCTGACCGAGCCTGAATCCGGCTCCGACATTGCCGGCGGGCTTTCCACCACCGCCCGCAGGGAAAAAACGCGGGACGGTGATATCTGGGTGCTCGACGGCGCCAAGCGCTGGATCGGCGGGGCCGCGACGGCGGATGTGCTGGCAGTGTTCGCGCGTGACGTGGCAGACGGCCAGGTGAAGGGCTTCCTCGTTGACCGCGAGGCGGACGGTGTGGCGCTGGAGAAAATCCGCGGCAAAACGTCGCTCCGGATGATGCAGAACGCCCACATCACGCTCAGCAGCGTCCGGGTGCCGGAGTCCATGCGGCTGCACAACGTGAACTCCTTCAGGGACGTCGCGGCGATGCTCAGGGCCATGCGCTCTGACGTCGCGTGGATCGCCACCGGCATCCAGGCCGGAGCCTTCGAGGCCGCCCTGAGCTACGTCACCGGGCGGCACCAGTTCGGCCGTCCGCTGGGCTCCTTCCAGCTGATCCAGGAAAAGCTCGCCAGAATGCTCGGCAACGTCACCGCATCGCTGTCCCTGGTGGTCCGGCTGACGGAACAGCAGGCCAAGGGCATCTACCGGGACCAGGATTCGGCCCTTGCCAAGATGCAGACCTGCCTGCTCATGCGCGAAACAGTGGCCCTGGCCCGCGAGCTGGTCGGCGGCAACGGCATCACCCTCGAGACGGACGTCGCCAGGTTCCACGCCGACGCCGAGGCCGTCTACTCCTATGAAGGCACCCACGACATCAACGCCCTCATCATCGGCCGTGCCTTGACCGGCGTCAGCGCGTTCGCCCCCTGAACGCGGCCGACTGAACCCCCACCTACCCGAGAGTTACACCATTGTCCGGCACCGCCGTCGGACGTTCCCTACCCACCCATCTCCACAGGAGGCACACATGCCCAACCTCGTCGTCGACTTCGACAAACTGCTCACCCTCGCCGGCACGGACCTCGGTGTCACCGAATACCGTGAAATCAGCCAGGAACAGATCAACAAATTCGCTGACGCCACGGGCGATGACCAATGGATCCACGTCGATCCCGAACGCGCCAAGGACGGCCCGTTCGGGGCGCCGATCGCCCATGGCTTCCTCACCCTCTCGCTCATCATCCCGTTCTGGGGCGAGCTGTTCGACGTCGAAGGAGTCACCACCAAGGTCAACTACGGCCTGGACAAAGTCCGCTTCACTTCCCCGGTCAAGGTGGATTCGCGGATCCGCATGCATGCCACCATCGCCGAAGTCATCGAGGTCAAGGGCGGGGCCCAGATCAAGGTCGCGAACACCATCGAGATCGAAGGCCAGGAACGCCCCGCCGTCGTGGCGGAATTCCTCGCCCGCTTCTACAAATAAACCCTCACCTCACTCCCCTGTTCAAAGGAACAACCATGTCAGGACTCACTCAGCTTCACGCCATGGGCACTGCCGAGCGGCGCAAGGAAGCGCGCACGGTCATCGCCTCCAGCTACCTGGGCAGCACCATCGAGTACTACGACTTCCTGCTCTACGCCACCGCCGCTGCTGTGGTCTTCCCTAAGGTCTTCTTCAGCGGCATGGACGACTGGGTGGGTGTGGTGGCCGCGTATGGCACCTTCGCCGCCGGCTATGTGGCCCGGCCGCTCGGCGGGATCATCTTCGGCCACTTCGGCGACAAGGTGGGCCGCAAGAGCATGCTCATCATCTCCATGCTGGTCATGGGCATCGCCTCCACCCTGATCGGCGTGGTCCCGGACGCCTCGGTGGCAGGCCCGTGGGGCGCCGTGCTCCTGGTGATCCTCCGGGTTTTCCAGGGCATTGCCGTGGGCGGCGAGTGGGGCGGCGCCGCGCTGATGGCGCTGGAGCACTCGGAGTCCGGCAAGCGCGGCTTTGCTGCCTCCTTCGTGAACGCCGGCGCACCCACCGGCGCCGTCCTGGGCACGCTCATCATGGGCGCGTTCTCGGCCCTGCCGAACGGCCAGTTCCTGACCTGGGGCTGGCGGGTCCCGTTCCTGCTCTCCTTCGTCCTGCTTGCCGTGGGCATGTTCGTGCGGCTGAAGGTCTCCGAAAGCCCCATCTTCCAGGCCGCCCTCGAGCAGGAGAAAGCCGAGCGGGCAACGGCGGACCGGGAGGCCCGCGAGCAGGGACAGACCGGCCGGCGCGACATTCCGTTGCTGCAGGTGCTGCGGCGGCCCAGGACACTGGTCTTCACCATGCTCGCCGGCGCCGCTGGTTTCGCACTGCAGGTGGTGATGGCAACGTTCTCTGTAACCTACGCCGTCTCCAGGGGCGCCGACCGCCAGGGCGTGTTGTACGCCTTTGCCGCTGCATCCCTCGTGTCCGTCGTGTTCGTCATCCTGGGCGGCCGCCTCTCGGACAAGCTGGGCCGGCGTCCCGTCATGATCGGCGGCCTGGTGCTGTTCATCATCTATCTCGTGCCCATGTTCGCGCTGCTCTCTTCGAACAACATCATGCTGGTCTTCGTGGCCTTCGCGGTCGGCCTGATGATCCACTCCACCCTCTTCGGGCCGCTGGCCGCCTTCGTATCGGAACAGTTCGGCACCACATCCCGCTACACCGGCGCTTCCCTGGGTTACCAGCTGGCAACCCTCCTCGGCGCGGGCTTCACCCCGGGCATCGTCGCCCAGATCTATAAGGACTCCGGCCAGGACACGGCGTCAGTGGTGACCTACCTGGCGGTCATGTCCGTGGTGTCCATCGTCTTCATCGTCCTGACCCGCGAGCCGAAGAACAACGATCTCCTGACAATGAAGTCCTGACTGTTCGTGCCCGGTCCGCCCGAACGGACTAACCTCAAATTAGAAAGGAACCGCCGTGGAAAACTTTGGCATCGGCTCATGGCTGCAGCGCCGCCGCCCCAAGTCCGGCAACAAGACCGCGCTAATCAGCGGGGACCGCGAACTGAGCTACGAGGAGTTCGCGGACCGGAGCGTCCGCCTGGCGAACGCCCTGCGGGACCGTGGAGTGGCCAAGGGAGACAGGGTGGCCTACCTGGGCGAGAACCACCCCTCCTTCCTGGAGACGCTCTTCGCCTGCGGTCTCCTGGGGGCAATCTTCGTTCCCCTCAACACCCGCCTGGCACCACCGGAAATCCAGTTCCAGCTCCAGGACTGCGGCGCGCTGACCCTGGTTCATGCCCGGAGCCTGGCGGGGCTGGCTGAGCTCGGCGCCGCAGGCACACCCGTGGCCCGGCGCATCGTCGTCGGCGATTCAGGTTCTCCCGCGGGGGAACCGGCGCCTGAGCAGGGGACGACGGCGGTGGAGGACTTCGAGACGGCAGTCTCGGCAGGTTCGGACCAGTTCATCGACGGGGACGTGGCGCTGGCCGACGGCGCCATGATCCTGTACACATCGGGCACCACCGGGCGGCCCAAGGGAGCGCTGCTGACCCACGGGAACATCGTGTGGAATTGCCTGAACGTAATTGTGGACTTCGATTTCGCCTCGACTGATGTGGCGCTCATGATCTCACCGATGTTCCACGTGGCCTCACTGGACATGGGTGTGCTGCCCACGCTCCTGAAGGGCGGAACGGTGGTCCTGGAACCCAAGTTCGATCCCCGGCGAACCCTGGACCTGATTGAAAAACACAAGGCAACCATCATCAGCGGGGTCCCCACCACCTACCAGATGCTCTGCGAGCACCCCGCCTGGGAGGCCACGGACCTCAGTTCCCTGAACAAGCTGACCTGCGGAGGCTCGGCTGTTCCGCTGCGTGTGCTGGAGGCGTACGAACGGCGTGGCCTGCACTTTTCGAACGGCTACGGCATGACCGAGACAGCGCCGGGGGCCACCACGCTTCCGGCGGCCCGGTCGCGCGAAAAGGCGGGATCTTCCGGTCTGCCGCACTTTTTCACCGACGTGCGCATCGCCGACTTCGATGACTCACCGGCGGCGCCGGGCGCTGTCGGCGAGATCCAGATCAAGGGTCCGAACGTCATCGGCCAGTACTGGAACAGGCCTGAAGCCTCAGCGGCCGCCTACACTGACGGCGGCTGGTTCAAGTCAGGCGACATGGGCTACAAGGACAAAGACGGATTTGTCTTCATTTCCGACCGGCTCAAGGACATGATCATCTCCGGCGGAGAAAACATCTATCCCGCTGAGGTCGAGCAGGCCATCAGCGAGCTTGAGGAAGTGGGAAGCGTCGCTGTCATCGGCATTCCCGACGACAAGTGGGGAGAGGTACCGCGGGCCGTCATCCTGCTGCGCGACGGTGCACAACTGACGGAACCGCAGCTTCAGGAACACCTCAACGGGCGGCTGGCCCGGTACAAAATCCCGAAGTCCGTGGTTTTCGTCAGCGACATGCCACGAACAGCCAGCGGAAAGATCCGGAAGGCCGAACTGAGGCAGCAGGCCTCCAATACCTAGCGGGAGTTCCTAGCGGGGTGCGGCCGTCGATTCCCTGACCACCAGGTGGGTGGCAAGCTCCACCCTCCTGGAATCGGGAACCTCGCCGCGCAGCTGGCGCAGCACGGTCCGAAGGGCCGCCCGTCCTATCTCCTGGAACGGCTGAGCCACCGAGGTCAGTGCGGGCACTGACTCCTCCGCCTTGCTGGTCCCGTCAAATCCCACCACGCTCAGCTGCTCCGGGACCTGGATATTCCGCCGCCGTGCCTCGGCCAGCACGCCCAGGGCGATCGTGTCGTTTCCGGCAAAAATCGCGGTCGGTGGCCGTTCAAGGCGCAACAACGCATCCAGGCCCCGGGCACCGTGGTCCGCCGCGAACGTCCCGGCGATGATGTAGTCATCCTGCACGGGGACATCGTGCGAGCGGAGCGCGGCGAGGTAGCCGTGCAGCCTCGCCTGGTTGCACTCAACATTATCGGGGCCACCCAGATAGGCGATCCTCCGGTGTCCCAGCTCCAGGAGATGGGTCGTGGCGTCCTTACCGCCTGCCCAGTCCGTTGACCCAATGCTCACCACATCTTCCGACGGCGGATTGAGCGGATCGATGACCACTACCGGGATGCCCCTCCGGCGGAAGGCCCCAAGCGGAGCGTCGCCAAACGCCGATGTCACCACGATCATGCCGCAGCGGCCTTCGTCCACGATCCGCTGGGCCCGCTGATCCGGATTCAGCGGCGAGGCAGCCTCAATTCCGGTGACGTGGAGCAGGACCTCAACACCCGATTCGACCGCACATTCCATGATGCCGTTCAGCACGGCGATGTTGTAAGCGGAGATCAGCGAATCAAGGACCACCTCCACCGCGGGCTTGTCGGCAAGGGTCCGGCGCTGCTGGAGCGGCGACTTGTAGCCTGTGCGGGCCAGCACCGCGAGCACCTTGGCGCGGGTTTCACCGGAAACGTCATGTCGGCCATTAATGACCTTGGAAACGGTAGGGGCGGAAACGCCGGCCTCTCGGGCGACGCCGGCAAGCGTGAGCCTGGACTGTCGTTCCAGCGCCATCTGAACACTCCCTTGTTTCTCGAAATATTTCGTTCCAGTCTAAATCAATAAAACCTTGACCTGTCGGACTAGCGGGACTAAATTTTATCCCACTAACATTCCTGCTTCCCGAAATATTTCGCGAACAGCCTCTGCTCATAAGGACAAGCATTGACCACCCCACAGCCTCTGCGCATCGGCATGATCGGCTACGCCTTCATGGGCGCGGCTCACTCCCACGCATGGCGCACGGCGCCGCGGTTCTTTGACCTTCCCCTGGAACCGCAGCTGATAGCAGTGGCCGGCCGCAACGCCAGCGGTGTCCAGGCTGCGGCCTCCAAACTGGGCTGGTCATCCACTGAAACGGACTGGCGGCGGCTGATTGAACGGGACGACATTGACCTGATCGACATCTGTACCCCCGGCGACACCCACGCGGAAATTGCCATCGCGGCCCTCGAGGCCGGCAAGCACGTGCTCTGCGAGAAGCCCCTGGCCAATTCCGTGGCAGAGGCGGAGCGTATGACGGAGGCTGCCGGAGAGGCAGCGAAGAAGGGTGTATTCGCCATGTGCGGCTTCACTTACCGCCGCACACCCGCCTTGGCCCTGGCCAAACGGATGGTGGAGCAGGGCCGCCTGGGTAACATCCGGCACGTCCGCGCCCAGTACCTGCAGGACTGGCTCAGCGACGAAAACGCCCCCATGACCTGGCGGCTGGACAAGTCAAAGTCCGGATCCGGTTCCCTCGGTGACATCGGGGCGCACAGCATCGACGCCGCCCAATGGGTCACCGGCCAGAAAATCACAGGCGTCTCCGCACTCCTTCAGACCTTCGTCCCTGAGCGGCCCCTTGCCGGCGACCTCGTCGGCCTGGGGGGCCACGGGGACGTCGCCGGCGACGCCCCGCGCGGTGCCGTCACCGTGGATGACGCTGCAATCTTCAGTGCCAGGTTCGACGGCGGCGCTTCCGCCGGTGCTGCATCTGCCGGTGCCATCGGCGTATTCGAAGCCACCCGCTACGCGCTGGGCCGCAAGAACGCCATGCGGCTGGAGGTGAATGGCACCCGGGGCTCGCTGGCCTTCGACTTCGAAGACATGAACGTGCTCTCCGTCTATGACGCCGCCGAGAGTCCGGACGCGGGCTTCCGGCGGATCATGGTCACCGAACCTGAGCACCCCTACGTGGGCAACTGGTGGCCAACCGGCCACGGCCTCGGCTACGAACACGGCTTCACCCACCAGGTGGTGGACCTGGTGAACGCCATCGCGGAACAGCGCCAGCCCGAGCCGTCCTTCGCCGATGCCCTGCAGGTCCAGCGCGTGCTCGGGGCCGTCGAGGCGAGCGCCGCAGCTGCCAGCCGCTGGCACGACGTCTGAACGCATGCAACCCAATTGAACGTATAAGAATCCAACTAGAGGAAATTCATGACCGGCAACAAGACCGCCCTGGTGGTCCGTGGCGGGTGGGACGGGCACCAGCCTGTCGAAGCCACGGAACTCTTCATCCCGTTCCTCAAAGGGAACGGCTACGACGTGCGGGTCGAGGAATCCCCAAAAATCTATGCCGATTCCGGGTACATGGCCGGCGTGGACCTGATCATGCAGTGCATGACGATGTCCACTATCGAACCGGAAGAATTCGAAGGACTGCGGGCCGCCGTCGAAAACGGCACCGGGCTGGCGGGCTGGCACGGCGGCATTGCCGATTCCTACCGCAACACTTCCGACTACCTCCACCTGATCGGAGGCCAGTTCGCGTGCCACCCTGGCAAGCACCTTGACGAACGCAGCGGAGAGCAGGCGGACAACTACGTGCCTTACACGGTGAACGTGCTTCCCGCCGCGGCCGACCACCCGATCACGCGCGGCATCAGCGACTTTGACCTGGTCACCGAACAGTACTGGGTGCTCGCCGACGACTATATTGACGTGCTGGCCACCACCACCCAGAAGGTGCGCGAGTGGGACCCCTGGCACCGCGAGGTCACCTCTCCAGCCATCTGGACGCGGCACTGGGGCCAGGGCCGCATCTTCGTCTGCACCCCCGGCCACCGGGTGGAAATCCTGCAGGACACCAACGTCCGCACCATCATTGAAAGGGGCCTGCTGTGGGCAAGCCGCTGAACATAGGGATAGTAGGCTGCGGGGCGATTATTGCCCAGTACCTGGCCAGTTTCCGGACGCTCAAGACCGTCCAACTGGTGGCTGTGGCCGACTTGGATCCCTTGCGGGCGCAGGCGGTAGCAGACCAGTACGACGGCGTCAGGGCGGTCACCGTGGAGGAGCTCCTCGCTGCCGACGATGTGGACCTCGTCCTGAACCTGACCATCCCCGCAGCGCACGCCGATGTGGCCCTGAAGGCAATCGCGTCAGGCAAAAGCGTCTACGGCGAAAAGCCGCTCGCGGCAACCAGCGCCGAAGCGCGTACTGTGCTGGAGGCAGCGCAGGCCGCGGGCGTCGTCGTCGGCTGTGCCCCGGACACGGTGCTTGGCACCGGTGTGCAGACAGCCAGGAAGGCGATCGACGACGGCCTGATCGGAACCCCTGTTGCCGCTACGGCCACCATGGTGACCCCCGGGCACGAACTTTGGCACCCCAACCCGGACTTCTACTACCAGCCCGGCGGCGGACCGCTCCTGGACATGGGGCCCTACTACGTCAGCGCCCTGGTCACACTGCTGGGGCCGGTGGTATCCGTCACGGGCGCCGCAAGCCACACCCGTACCCGGCGCACCATCGGGTCGGGTCCGCGCGCCGGCGAAGTGATCCCCGTGAACGTTGATACGCATGTCAGCGGAATCCTGGTCCACGCCGGAGGGGCCATCTCCACGCTGGTCATGAGCTTCGACGCCGTGCGCACCAAGTCGCCCAATATTGAAATTCACGGGGAATCCGGTTCCCTGGTGGTCCCTGACCCCAACCTCTTTGACGGCGACGTTGAGTTCTTCGGCCTGGGAGCCGGCAAGTGGGAGACCCTCCCTGTTTCAGCCGGTTATGTGGAGGCGGGCCGCGGGTTCGGCATCGCTGACCTCGCCGCAACGCCGGCCGGAGCGGAGCCGCGCGCTGGCGGGAAGCTGGCCTTCCATGTGCTGGACGTCATGGAATCAATACTCGAATCCGCCCGGACCGGGTCCGGCGTCGCGATCGGCAGTACCGCACCACGCCCGGAGCTGGTACCCCTGACAGTCCTAGCCGATCCTGTCGCTGCGGGCGGTGCGGTTCCGACCCAGTGACTTTGCCGTATACAGGGCTGCATCGGCGGAGGCGATGAGCGCGTCCATCCCTGCAGTGCCGGCGTCGTAGGTGGCAACGCCGTAACTGACCGTGGGCATCTGCACTCCATCCGCCATGGAGGCCCTGGCCAGCCGGCGGCTGACCTCATCGGCGATGTGCTCTGCCCTGTCCGCGGAGGCGCCGGGGAGGAGGAGGACAAACTCTTCGCCGCCGTACCTCCCTGCAAGGTCTGTTGAACGGACGGTGTCCGTGCAGGCAACGGCGAAAGCCTGCAATGCCCTGTCTCCGGCCGCATGCCCGTACGTATCGTTGACGGTCTTGAAGTGGTCCAGGTCCGCCATGATGAGTGCTCCCGAGGCCCGGGCCGCGGCAGGATCAGCGAGCTGCTCCGCCGCGAGATCCAGGAACGCCTTGCGGTTGAGCAGCCCGGTAAGGTCGTCGCGGGTTGCCACCATCTTCAGGGCGCGGGTCTGCTGTTCGGTGCTGAGCGCGGCCATGCTGAAGGACACCACCACCAGCATCACCATGGTGACCAGTGTGGTTACTGCTGAGCCAAAGAAAGTGTCAAAGACGGGGCCATCAGGACCGTCCAGGAGGAAGCCCACCAGGCGGCCGAAGTAGAAGACAGACACGCCCCCTGCCGCGGCGGCCATCGGAATCCTGACCCGCGAATAGCCGGGTTCCAGCCGCCAGAGCTCGCGCGACGCCAGGCCTATCGTCATGCTCATCGCTGCGAGGAAAACCGGTCCGCCCGCCCAGGTATTGGTGCCCGGATTGTCTACGACCGACGCGAGCAGCGTGACCAGCGGAAAAACAGTAAAAGCCCACCGCTTCAGCATCTTTGTCCGCAGGGAACGGGCGCCCGCCCAGACAGCAACTCCCCCGTGGACCAGCAGGACGTTTCCCAGCGGGTTCGCCCACCATTGATGGCCGGTGCCGTTGAGGAGAAAGGCCGCTGACCCGAACAGGAAGAAAAGCAGTGCGATGCACCACCAGCCGCTGTACGGGGACCGCGTTGTGCGGTACGCCGAAAAGTAGAAAAGCAGCCCCAGCACAAAAGCCATCAGGCCGAAGGAAGCCCTGAGGGTTGCTGTGTCAAGAGCCATTTCCGACGTCCCCCTGATGACGAAGTGGTGCACGCCCCAGTATGCCACCGCTCTCCGGGTCCGTCGCTATCTAGAAACCAGTTGGGCCGCTCCGAATGAGACGCTGAACTGGACGCACCACAGGTCAACGGACTTGTACTTTGACAGGTCAGCGTCCCCGGGCACGGCGTAGACCTGGTTTCCCTGGTTGCCCTTGATCAGGCCGAGGTCATACCGCTGCGCAGATCCGGCCGTGAACCACCCCGCTGTTCCTTCCACCACGTCGGCAGCGCTCAACCACACGTGCACATCAGGACCGTTTGAGGTGTCGAGGTTCTCCAGGGTGAGGACCCGGGAGCCGTCGGGCTGCCTGATGATCCGAACTGTCCCGGTAGTGGTGTGCTCATGGCTGATCAACGAGCCGGCCGCGAGTTCGACAGGTCCGGAAGGCACCGCCGGGGCGGGAGTATCCGGCGATGAGGCCCCGGGCGACGAGGGCGCCGGTTCAGGTCCTGTCGGCCCGGCCGTGGCTACGGCCGGGAGCTGTTCGTCGACGCGGACGTCCAGGAAAAGAAGCCGGGGCTTGAACACCACCAGTCCGATGACGAGTGCGGCCACGGCGGCGGCCGCCGCGAAAGCCGTGAGGCGCCGCCGCCGTACAGTCTTAGTGTCTCGGCTCATAGTTCATCGTCCCCGTGGTGATCCCCCGGAGCAACGGACGGAGATTACCAGTTGCGAACGTTTTGCCCGGTCACCAGGATGCCGGCGTCCGCAGGCCGCACTACCCGCGGTCCCGCATGGCGCGCTCCGACGTCCAGTCCTGTCCGTGAAGCCGTTCAAAACCGTCGAGGAGCAGATCGAGGGCAAACTCGAACTCAAACTGGTCGTCGCAGCCCTGCCCCACCACGGAGCCGTCGTCGTGCCTTGCCGCCATGGCGACCTGCAGGATGTTCGGGTACCGCTGGGACATGTCCTGGACCATGGCAGCCTGCACCTCCGGCGGCACGTCGGCCGTCGACTTGTGGCCGGCTTCGTTGTCGAAGAGTTCCTGGGTGAACCCCCACATCCGGCTGCCGAGTGCATGCATAGCATGGTGCGTGAGATCCACACTGAAGCCGCCGACCAGGAACATCCCGATAAAGTCGTCCATGTACTCAAGGACTGCCGCCGTCCTGCCGGTGCGCGATTCTATCGCCTGACGGGCCCAGGGGTGCCGCAGCAATGCCTGCCGCGCCGAAAGAACCCTCGTGCGGACCGCATCCTTCCAGTCGGGGTTATGGAGGGCCGGGCCGATCTCGCCGACGATGACATCCACCATGCCGTCGAGAAGTTCCTCCTTGTTGGCGACGTGCTTGTAGATCGCCATAGGCACGACGGCGAGTTCCTGTGCGAGCCTGCGCATGCTGAGGGACTCAATGCCGGCTTCATCAGCGAGGACGACGGCGGCAGCCAGAACCCGGTCCCTGTTCAGGGGGGTGCGCCGCGCGGTTACCGGCTGCTGGGTCATGCTGGACACCCTCCGTACCCTCGACTCTTGACAAGTGTACTACGTACACCTACCGTTGGCCTGAACGAGGTGTACACCGTACACCCACTAAGTGGAGGACCATCCATGCCACCGCTAAACATCGCAGCCATCCAGCCGGTGAGGCGGCGCTCCCGGCCGCAGTGGCCCGTGCCGGCCGGACTGATCCTGCTCAGCCTGGTCCCGGTGATCGCCGGGGCGGCCCGGCTGACAGTGATGGGTAGCGGCACCGCCGTCACAGCCGGGAACGCGCGGTTTTTCGCCTCACCTGTCCCCGTCGTTGTCCATATCGTCAGCGTCACCGTCTACAGCCTGCTCGGGGCGTTCCAGTTCGTTCCCTCACTTCGAGGCAGGCGGGGCTGGCACCGCATCGCCGGACGTATCCTGATACCCGCCGGCCTGCTCGCGGCCCTCTCCGGACTGTGGATGGCACTGTTCTACGTCCTCCCGCCCTCCGACGGCTTCGTTCTCCTTGTCCTCCGGCTGATTTTTGGGTCAGCGATGGTGGTCAGCATTGTCCTGGGCTTGAGGGCGATCGTCCGCCGGGACTTCATCATGCACGGCGCGTGGATGACCCGCGCCTACGCAATCGGCATGGGCGCGGGAAGCCAGGTGGTGACCCTCCTTCCTGCGCAGCTCGTTCTCGGGCCGCCAGACGCCCTGACCCGGGCCCTGCTCATGGGTGCGGCGTGGGTGATCAATCTGGCGCTGGCCGAATACGTCATCCGTCGGCGCGCGCAGCGCAGGGACCGTTGAATTCCGCCATTTACGGTGCCCCCCGGAAGAAATAAGATCGGCCTTACCTACGGCACGGAAGGAAACTGTCATGGAGTGCATCGTTTGGTCCGCCCCGATTCTCCCCGGCAAGCTGGACGCTTGGAGGGTATTCGCCGAGAGTGCCAAAGGGGAGGACTACGACCGCTCCCGAAAGCGCATGGGAGTGGTTCGGGAAGTTGTATCACTGATGCAAACCCCGCAAGGGGACTTCGCCTGCATCTTTCAAGAGGCCAAGGATATAGCCAAGGCATACCAGGTTGTCGCGCAGTCAGATGATCCCTACGACATTTGGTTCCGGGACCAAATCATGGAGTTCCATGGACTGACACCGGAGATGCTGCAGGGACCCCCGCCTGCAGTCGTCGCCGTCGATTACCACAACGACGAAGGGTCGACGGTCGCATAAGCTCGCCTGTCACAAGGCGCAGCACAAAACTTCGCACAGAACTCGCTGGGCAGGGCGGAGAAACCATCAAGCCAGTAGCCAGTGGGCGTGAGGCACTCACAGCATCCTCCAATGTCGGGGGCCTATCGTCCGTTTTGGTTGCCGCGGCGGGAAAATCGCAGAGATCGTTAGCGCGTGCCAGCACCGAGCGATAGGAGGAGCAGCAGTCAAGACGGAAGCGGCGCTGAAGCCCTGCCACTTCACATTCGAACGGTTGGGGACATACCCGAAAGTGGCCGGCTTTGTTAGGTAATCTGGAACCGCTCCCACTCCAGCGCGCCTCCTCGAAGGACCTCCATGAGCCACCGCACGTCCTCTTTTCCGCTGTCCAGCGTCCGGCTGCTGGACAGCCAGTTCAAGAAGGCGCAGGAGGTGGATATGCGGTATCTGCTCAGCCTCGATCCCGACCGCTTGTTCGCACCTTTCCGGAGGGAAGCAGGACTTCCGCCGGCCGCAGCCAGCTACGGTGGATGGGAAGCCGAAGGCCTGGACGGCCACATCGGCGGGCACTACCTCTCGGCCTGTTCGCAGCTCTTCGCGGCCACCGGCGAGCCGCTGGTTCGTGAACGGCTGGACCAGGCCATGGACATCCTGTCTCAATGCCAGTCGGCCGCGGGCAGCGGATATCTGGGAGGGGTGCCTGGCGGCCTGAAACTCGGCGAGGAGCTGGCGGCAGGGCACGTGGACGCTGACCTGTTCACACTCAACGGGCGCTGGGTTCCCCTGTACAACCTGCACAAAACCTTCGCAGGCCTGCTTGATGCTTACACCTACGCCGGCGTCGGGCGGGCCCTGCCCATGCTGACCGCCCTCGCCGACTGGTGGCTGGGAATCTCCGCCGGCCTGGGCGACGAAACCTTCGAGGAGATCCTGCACAGCGAGTTCGGCGGCCTGAACGACACGTTTGCCGCGCTGCACGAAATGACCGGCAAGGACGAGTACCTCCGCGAGGCCCGCCGCTTCTCCCACCGCGCCATCCTGGATCCGCTGGCCGGCGGCCGGGATGAACTGGACGGCCTGCACGCCAACACCCAGATCCCCAAAGTGGTCGGCTATGCCAGGCTTGCCGCCGCGACCGGCGACGAACAGCTGGCCCGTGCCGCCGACTTCTTCTGGGACACCGTCACCGGCAGCAGGAGTGTGTCTATCGGCGGCAACAGCGTGCGGGAACACTTCCACCCCTCCCGCGACTTCACGCCGATGGTCACGGACGAGCAGGGACCGGAAACCTGCAACACCTACAACATGCTCAAGCTGGCAAAACTCCGCTTCGAACGGACCGGAGATCCCGCCTCGATCGATTTCTATGAGCGGGCCACCTACAACCACATCCTCTCCTCCCAGCACCCGGAGATGGGCGGCTTTGTCTACTTCACCCCCATGCGGCCCGGGCACTACCGTGTCTACTCGAAAGCCCAGGAGTCCATGTGGTGCTGCGTGGGCTCCGGCCTGGAAAACCACGCCCGGTACGGCGAACTCATCTACAGCCACACGCCCGACGACCTCCTGGTGAACCTCTACGTGCCCTCGGAACTGGACTGGGCCGGGCGCGGCGTGCGGGTCAGGCTGGAGACGGACTTCCCCCGCTCCGATACAGCCACCCTCCACATCACCACGGCAGCACCCACGGAATTCGCGCTCAGGCTCCGCCGCCCCGGCTGGGCAGTGGACATGGAGGCCGACGTCGACGGGCAGCCTGTCGCGGCCGCCTCGCCTTCGGACGGGGGCCCGGAAATCGCCATTCGCAGGGTCTGGGAAGGAACCACCGCGGTGACTGTCCGCCTCACGGCCGAGGTCACCGCCGAAGCACTGCCGGATGGCTCGCCCTGGGTTTCCTTCAGCTACGGCCCGGTAGTCCTGGCCTCCCGAGGCGGCGCTGAGGACGTCCCCGCGTTCGAGGCCGCCGACGAACGCATGGGCCATGTGGCGTCGGGGCCCCAAGCTCCCCCTGGCCCAGACTCCGGTGGTGACAGCACCCAACCCGGCGGACGCCGTCGTACTCCTTGACAGGAAAACACTCACCGCCGAACTGACGGCCGCACTCAACGGCGACCGGGTGAGCATCGGCCTGGAGCCGTTCGCGGGCATCCACGGCGAGCGCTACAGCGTCTACTGGCCGACGGGGGCCTCCGACGCCGAACGCACCGCAGCGCTCCGGCGCCTGGATGAGCTGGAGGCCTCGGCCGGGGATGTCATCGACCGCGTCATCGCCGGCGAACAGCAGCCCGAGTCCGATCACCACTTTGCTGGCGAATCCACCCGGGCAGGCGGCAGCGACGGCGTGCACTGGCGCAACGCCACCGGCTGGTTCTCCTACAACCTCGCCGGCCCGGGAGACTCCCCCGCCGTGCTGCGCGTCCGTTTCCGCGCGACGGGGGGCGCCGAGGACAGGGCACACGAGCTCCGGCTCAACGGTGAGCCGTTGGGCGAACCGGTGAGGACCGTTCGCGACGGGGACGCAGAAGTTCAGGACTTCGGCGTTCAGGCCGCGGAGGGCACGGAGAGGCTGACATTCTCGGTCCATGCGCTGCCCGGAGCCGCTACCAGGGACCTCTTGTCGGTGGAACTCCTGCGGCAGGACTGACGAAAAGGGAACGGGCCCGGACAGCGACGCTGTCCGGGCCCGTTCCGCAATTCCTAGAGGAGTTTTGATGGCGAGGGGATGGCGGGACTGGGATGCGCCTTGCCGGGCGCTTGCTCCTTTCGGATCGGGGCGCCGGAAAGAATCCTAGGAAGGCTGTTCCCCTGATGACTGTGCCTTCACCGGGATCCAGACCCTCATGGTGGACGGGCCCCTGTTACCCCAGGAATGGTAGGGAACAAGGTTGACGGTCCACGGCCCGTGCCGCTCAGCCTCGACGTGCTCCGCGTAGGGCCAGGCAGGGTGCCCCGCAGCCGCAGGCTCAACTCCGATCCGGGCGCCGTTGATGACGTCCGCCACGGCCACCGCCGGGTCGAAGGAAACGTCATTGACGGTACCTGCGGGAAGGTCCACCGATTCCAGGCAGAGCACCAGCGGTCCGCGCTCAAGGGCAACGGTCCCCCGCACTGCGTCCATGTGTGGGTGGGGGTGAATGACGCGGGGCCGCATCGGAAGGCTGAGCGTGAGCGTGTCCCCTGGCTCAAAGCGGCGGCGCACCTCCTGGGAGGGGTCGTGTTCTTCGCCATTGACGTGGAGGGTGGCCGCCTCCTTGGCCCAGGCAGGCACCCGCAGCGAGATGCCGGCGGGAACGGCAGGAGCATCCACAATCACCACATCGATGCGCCCCTCATCCGGATAAGCGGTACGCATGGTGACGGACAGCTGCCCGGCGGACGGAAGCTGCGTGCGGATGTCGGCATCGCCGTACTGGTGGATTTGCAGGGCGTCGTCGGTGGCCGTTGCAAAGTACAGCTGGACACTGGCCAGTGTCCGCGCAACGTTTGTGGGGCAGCATGACACCTCAAACCAGGGTGCACGGAGGGTCGCGAGTGCTCTGGCGCTGATTTCGTCCTGGTTGGGCACGTTGCCCTCGACGCGCTGGTGAAGGGTGTTGGTGTAGAAGAACCCCCGTCCGTCCTGCCGGGGGGAAGCCAGGATGTTGTTCAGGAGGGTGCGTTCCATGAGGTCCGCATATTTCGGATCCCCGGTGCGCAGCAGCAGCCGCCAGCTCAGCATAACCGAGGCGATGCCTGCGCAGGTTTCGGAGTACGCCCGGTCCGCAGGCAGTTCGTAGTCCGCGCCGAACGCTTCGTCCTGATGGTGGGAACCCATACCGCCGGTGATGTAGGTCCTGCGGGCCACCGTGTTTTCCCACTGCAGTTCGACGGCGCGGGCAAGTTCTTCGTCGCCCTGATCCGTCGCCACGTCGAGGGCTCCCGAGGCAAGGTACAAGGCCCGTACGGCGTGCCCGCGCAGGACATGCGCGTCGCGAACGGGTACATCGTCCTGGAAATACTCCTGGCCCCACTCGATGGGTTTGAGGGTCCCGGTACCCCGCCGTTCGATGAACAGCCGCGCAAGCTCAAGGTAACGCGGCTCTCCGGTGGCGCGCCCGAATTCCGCCAGCGCAACCTCTATTTCCGGGTGCCCGCAGACGGCGTTGCGGCCATCCGGGCCGAACTCCCGCCACAGGTGGTCGGCCAGGAGCCGCCCGGCGGCCACCAGGCCGTCGTCTTGACCGGACCTGAGCCGGGCCACGGCGGCCTGGAGGAGATGGCCGAAGCAGTAGAGCTCGTGTCCCCATTCCAGATCGGAGTAGCGGGCACGCTGGCCTGGCCGGCCGAAGCTCGTATGCAGGTAACCGTCCGGCTCCTGGGCGGAGACTACCCGGGCAACCAGGCTCCGGTATCGTGCGTCCAGGCTGTCTTCATGCTTCCGGCCAAGCTCCCAGGCCATCGCCTCAAGAAGCTTGTAAACCTCCGAGTCCACGAATTCGATGCCCGCATTTGCGCCGCTGATGGTGCCGTCGGCTGCCCTGTCAAAGTTGGACGTCCAGCCGATCCGCTCCATCCACTGCTCGCAATGCGACAGGATGACCCGGGCGTTGAGTTCCTGCCAATCGCCCCAGAAGCCACCGGTGATAGAGATCTCTTCAGGGCCGAGGGGACGAAGGGCCGACACAGCCGGGTGGACAGGACCCCCGGTGAGGTCGAGTTTGGTCGTTGACACGAGTTTGTCTCCGCTTCAGTGCTTGAGTTGAAAGTAGTCAGGGGTATGGGGGTACCTTTCCCCATCAGGTTTTGTCAGTCTTTGACGGCGCCGGCGGTTACCCCGGCCGCAACATAGCGCTGGGCCACGACCAGCAGGATGGCAGCCGGAATTGACGCGATGACGGCCGTGGCCATGATGGCGTTCCACTGCGTCGTGTTGTTGCCGATGAACTTGTAGATGCCGAGGGTGATGGGAATCAGATCCCCGCTCCGGTTCAGGGTGGACGCGAAAATGAAGTCCGACCAGGACCACAGGAACGCGAACAGCGAAACGGTCAGCAGCGAGTTCCGGCTGAGCGGAAGGATGATCGAGACGAACGTGCGCCACGCCCCCGAGCCGTCAAGCCGTGCAGCCTGCAGGAGCTCCGTAGGAATCCCGGACATGAAGGCCTGAAGCAGGAGAACGGCAAATGGCACGGCAATCGTTGAATCCGCAACAACCAGGCCCCACAACGAATTCAGCATTCCGAGCTTGAGGTAGATGGCGTAGAAGCCCATGGCCATGACAACGGCCGGAATCATTTGGGCCACGAGCAGGATAAAGCTGAGTCCTTGCCGCCCTTTCAGGTTCAGCGTAGCCATTGCATAGCTGGCGGGGGCCGCGACGGCGAGAGTGAGCAGCACTGTTCCCAAGCCCACCAGGAGGCTGGTGCCCAATTGCGGAAGTTGCTGCGAAAACGCAGCGACATAGCCTTCCAGGGTGGGATCAAGGGGCAGAAGGCTCGGCGGGGAACGGCGCAGGTTGCTGGTTTTTGTCAGTGAAACGTTAACGATCCAATAGACAGGGAAGAGCATGATGGCGGTCAGGACGAGCGCCATGAGGGTCTTCCATAGTGATCTTGTTCCGGTCATTGTTTCTCGAGCTTCCTTTGCATCTGGAGATAGATCAGCCCGAAGACCAGCGCCACGACAATGAGCAGGTTTCCGACGGCGGCGGCGGGGCTGAAATCTGGATTCCCGGCACCGAATGCCTCCCGGTATGACCAGGTGGCGAACGTTGTGGACGTATCTCCCGGACCGCCCGCCGTCATGATCCAAATGAGATCGACAACCTTGAGCGTGTAGATCAGCCCCAGCAGCAGCGTGATCGCCGAAACCGGCTTAAGAAGGGGGAAGGTAAGCCGCCAGAACTGTTGCCAGGCATTGGCGCCGTCCAGGGATGCCGCCTCATAATAGTCAGCCGGAATGTTCTGCAGGCCCGAGTACAGGATCACCAGATTGAAGGGAATTCCGAGCCAGATGTTGGCGATGATCACGGAGGTCAGGGCGACGTCGGGGGAGGTCAGCCAGTTCACCGGGTCCAGGCCCACCACTCGAAGGGCTGCGTTGATGATGCCGTTGTCGCTGTTGAACATCCAGGCCCAGGCTGATGCCGAGACAATCATCGGCAAGAGCCAAGGGATCAGGAACAGCCCGCGCAGCACCGCGGACAGTTTGAAGTTCGCACGGAAGAACACCGCGAGGGCCAGGCCTGCCGCGTACTGGAAGGCAATGGAACCGATGGTGAAAAGTGCCGTGTTGGTTGCCGCTTTTGCGAACGACGACGAACCAAAGATTTCAACGTAGTTCTGGAAACCGACGAACTGGGCATTTCCCCGCACAAAGGCCCGCGGAGTGTAGTCGTGCAGGCTGAGCTCTATGTTGCGGTACAGCGGGAACGCGTAGAAGATGAGCAGGTAGAGGACCAGGGGCGTGACGAACGCCCATGCGACCCATTGGGAATTATCGTTGGGGCGTCGTCGGGATTGGCGTGGCTGGGCGGCAGGGGCCGCCCGGTCCCCGGCACGAGTTCGTACCGGGGCGGGGGTGGTTGTCATGGCATATCTTCCGTTCAGGGACCGGCTTCAGCTCACTTGGACGTTTTCTCGGACGCTGTCCTCTGAGCTGCTTTGAGGGCGTCGGCCGGGGAGGCTGCGCCGCTGAGCGAGTTCTGGACGGCCGTCCACAGCTGCTCGGAAATGATGGGGTAATCGGTGCCGAGGTTGTCGCTGGTGCGGCCCTTTGCCTTGTTGACGGCGTCCACCCAAACCTTGAGTTCAGGGTGGTCCTTCAGCAGGAGGCCCTGGCCGTCACTCGTCGCGGGAATGTAGTAGGCAAAGGTGTTGGCGGTTTTCACCTGGCCTTCAGTGGTGCTCATGCACTCGATGATCTTCTTTGACGTGTCGTAGCGGCTTTCGTCCTTTTGGACTGGCATCAGCAGGAATTCGCCACCGGTGGGTGCCGGCGCCACGCCCCCGTTTTTCGCGGGAATCGGAATGTATCCGGTCTTGAACGGCGCTTTTGCGGCGGCGTTCACCTGCCAGGTGCCGTTAACCGCGAAGCCGAAGTCGCCGGTGAGGAACTCTTCCCAGGTGGTGTTCTGTGAGTTGCTGATGACGGAGTTGGGGGCGATGCCGGTCTTGACCCAGTTCGTCCAGAGCTCCAGGGCTTCAACGGCAGCAGGGGAATCAAGATGCTTCAGGTCAGCGCCTGATCCCCAAAAAAACGGAAGGAACTGGAAAGAGCCTTCTTCAGTCCCGATGGCCGAGAACGTGAGGGCCTTGCTTCCCGCGTTCTTGACCTTCGTCAGAGCCGTCTGGAAGCTTGCCCAGTCCTTGATGCCGGCAGGATCCACTCCTGCCTTGGCCAGGACATCGGCATTGTAGTAGAGGGCCAGGGTGTTGGCGCCGAGCGGAATCCCGTAGGTCTTGCCGTCCACCACTCCAGCGGCAAGCAGGTTTGGTTCAATGGCCGAGGTATCCAGGCCAACGCTTTCCATGTCGATCAGGGCGCCGGTATCGGCCAAGGTGGAGACGGCCGGGTTGTCGAGGAGAATGACGTCCGCGGCGGTGCCCTCCTGCGCCGCCAGCAGCGCCTGGTTGGTCAGGGCTTGGGTGTCATAGGCAGTGCGTTCGATCTTGACGCCGGCCTTGTCCCCGCAGGAGCTGATGCGCTTGGCCCAGTCCGAGCCTTCCGTGTGCTGGGGATACGGGTCCCAGACCGTGAACGCCTTGGGAGCCGCCGACGACTCCGCACCCGTCCCCGGTGCCCCACCCGAACAGCCTGTTACAACGAGCGCCAGGGAGATGATACTGACGGCCGCCAACGTGTGGCGCGTGGTTTTTCTACGCATGATGCTTCGTCCTTTTCTTCCTTGAAAAATCTGAGGGCCTGCCGCGGCGATGATCAGACGCCCGAACGGAACAGTTTCCGAAAAACCGAAAGTGGTTTCAGAAGAAATTAGCAGCGCCTACTCGCCTATGTCAACGGTTCTGTGGTGGAAGACGAGCGCGTTTGGCCAAGTTTCGGAAAATTTTTCGGTATCCTTGGTTAAGGAATACTTGCTCGGGGAGGGGAATCCATGACGAAGGCGGAAAAGAGGCCGGTCCTGACGGACGTTGCCCTGGCCGCTGGCGTGTCTGTCGCCACGGCGTCGAAGGCCCTGAATGGCCGGAACCATGTCAACAAAAACACGCGCCAAAGGGTCCTTGATGCAGCCGAAAAGCTGAAGTTCTCACCGAATCCGTTCGCCCAGGCCCTCAACTTCCCGGTCACCGGGACTATCGGGGTACTGACGGCCGACCTCTCCAGCCGCTTTGTCCTGCCCATCCTGATGGGCGTCGAGGAGGCCTTCGGGGCTGGGTCCACTTCTGTCATCATCAGCGACGCCCGCAAAGACCTGGTGCGGGAACGGTTCCTGCTGCAGACCCTGATTGCCAAACGCGTGGACGGCATCATTGTCCTCGGCGATGATGCCAACGCACGCCCTTCCCTCTCCGAACATGTCCCGGTACCTGTCGTATACGCCTATACGCCCTCCGTCCTGGCAACCGACTGCTCCTTTACCCCTGACAACGCCATGGGCGCCACTCTGGCCATCGACCATTTGGTGGCCCGCGGGCGCAGGAAAATAGCGATGATCAACGGCGAGCCGCGTTTCGAGGCAGCGCAGGAACGGAGCTCCGCAGCCCACGCGGCTTTGCAAAGCCATGGCCTGGGCTTCGTCTCGGGGGAGGTCCTGTACGGCGACTGGAGTGAATCCTGGGGACGTCAGGGGGTCCGTGCGTTGTTGAATGCCCGCCTCGACTTCGACGGGATCTTCTGCGGCAGTGACCAGATCGCCCGCGGCGTGGTCGACGCCCTGAGGGAAGAAGGGCGCTCCGTCCCCCACGATGTCGGGGTCGTGGGTTTCGATGACTGGGAGCTGTTCAGCACCACATCGCGCCCGCCGCTGACAACCATCGACATGAACCTCGAGCACATGGGCCGGGCAGTCGCCGGAGAGCTTGCAGTTGCCATTGCCGGCGTGACGCGTCCTGGCCTCCACAAGCTGCCGGTGCGGCTGGTCCCGCGGGAATCTACGGCGGGACTGGACGGAAGCCTGGCGAACCGCGAGGATGCTGCGGGCGGCCCCCTCAAGGCCTGACCGCCCAGCTACCTGAATGGCCATGCAACGTTGTAATGTTTCCCAAAGGGCCCATTCGGCCTGAAACTTACCGGAGGGATGCGGGATGGCAGCGACTCTTCATGACGTGGCACGGGTCGCAGGCGTATCCTTCAAGACCGTTTCAAATGTCATCAACAACCACCCCCATGTCCGGGACACCACCCGTGCCAAGGTTGAAGATGCCATCAAGGCCCTGGGGTACAGGCCCAATCTGACTGCCCGCAGCCTGCGCTCCGGGCACACCGGGGCCATCACCCTGGCCCTTCCCCAGCTGAGTCTGCCCTACTTCGCTGAGCTGGCCGACGCCGTGATCGAAACCGCCGCCAAACACGGCCTGGTGGTGCTCATTGAGCAGACCGGCGCCGACCGCGCCCGCGAACTCGAAGTCATGTCCAGCCCGAGGCTCAAAATGTCCGACGGCCTGATCTTCAGCCCCCTTGAACTAGGCCAGGACGACGTTGACCTGATCAAAGCCGACGTGCCCATCGTCCTGCTCGGAGAGCGGATCTTCGGCAGCAATTCAGACCACGTAACGATGCAGAACGTCACAGCTGCACGTGCCGCCACCGAGCACCTGCTGGACCTCGGCCGGAAGCGGATCGCCGTGGTGGGCGCCCATAAAGGGGAAATCATCGGCTCGGCGGGGCTTCGGTTGCGGGGCTACCGTGAGGCACTTGACGCGCGGAACATCCCGTACGACGACAGCATAGTTGCCTACCTCCGGGACTGGCACCGTTCCAACGGTGCGGCCGCCATGCACGATCTGCTGGACCGCGGCGCCACCTTTGACGCCGTCTTCGGGCTCAATGACACCCTGGCCCAGGGCTCCGTGCGCGTCCTGCAGGAAGCCGGCTTCCGGGTCCCGGACGACGTCGCCGTGATCGGCTTCGACGACCTGGACGAAACCCGCTACACGCTGCCCACCCTGAGCACTGTCGACCCCGGTCGGATCGAAATCGCCGAGACGGCCGTCCGGATGCTCATGGAGCGGATCAAGAATCCGGACGGCGGCCCGCCCCGGGAAATTGAAGCAGCCTTCCACGTTGTGCCGCGCGAATCGACGGTGGGCTCCAGTCCCGGTTAGTTCCGGCCCCAGCTGGCCGTGGGCCAGCCATCCTTCCACTCCAGGTGCAGGAGTCCCAGCCGGAAGCCGCCGTCGAGTTCTTCCGCGTAGTAGTGGAACGCCAGTGTGTCGCCGGAGACGGACTGCCCACCGGGACCGGTCCGGCCGCCGTCGGAAGCCAGTACCGGCGTCCCCCCGCCGTCGAGCAGCGCCTTGCCGTCGGCGTCCAGGTATGGGCCGGTGATCCTGTCGGCTTTACCCACCGCGATGTTGTAGGTGCTCTCCAGTCCGCGGCAGCAAAAGTCGCGTGAGAAGAACAAATAGTAGGCGCCGTCGTGCGGCAGGATGTAAGGCGCCTCGATGGCGTTGGGCGGGGCCTTCCGGTCGGCGAGGCGCAGCGGCTCGGCATTATCTGCGCGCAGCCCTGTGGGCCATTGGAGCTGCACGAGTTGGATACCCGTCCAGAAGGAGCCGAACGTCATCCACGGCGTCCCGTTCTCATCCTCGGCAATGCCCGGATCGATGGCGTTGAACCTCTCCCCCTTGGACGAAATCACCTGCCCGCGATCCACCCATTCATAGGCAGGATCCGCGGGATCGAGGGCGGTGTTGGTGGCCAGCGCAATCACGGACAGGTTCTTGCCGAACGTGGAGGCCGAGTAGTACAGGTACCACGTGCCGTCATGCTCATACAATTCCGGCGCCCACAGGTTGTGCACGCCGGGGACCGCTGCGGTAAGCCAGGCCGGCTTCTGCTTCCAAACCTCGCCGGCATATTCCCAGTTGTGTCCATCCGTGGAACGCCGGATCTGGATGTTTCCGTCGGCCACATCACCGTTGCCCGTGGAGTAGACAAACCAGGGTTCGCCGTCCTTCCCGGCCACGAGGGCAGGATCGTGCGTGAAAAAGTCCCCGGTCAGGTCACCGGCCGGCATCCCCTCAGCGAGTGGGCCTGCCGATCCGGCGCAGCCGCTCATCATCAGGACGACGACGGCCACCGCCGCGGCCAGCCGCATCCGGGGGCGGCGGCGCGCTGGAGTGCTGGGCATGGTCTGCAGCATGGGTCAGCCGAGCGCGACGGCGGACCAGGACACCGGCGGCAGGGTCAGGGTGAGCGTGCCCTCCTCCAGGACGGCCCCGGTGAGCTGCTTCAGGCCCACGCGGTTCTGGTCCTGCAAGGTGTTCTTGGCGTAGACGTCCTCATCGTGAAGGGTCACGGCCTCGGCGATGACCTTCGCATGGAGTTCCGAGACATTGATGGTCACGTCGATCGCCTCGGTCTGGCTGCGGTTCACCAGGAAGAGAGCCGACTGGCCGGTGGCGGCGTCCGCGGTTGCCACGGCGTCCACCAGCGGCGCTTCGCCATAGACCGCTGTCGCGTAGGTTCCTGCTTCGATTCTCGGACGCAGAACTTCACCGCGGGCCAGGCGGGAGGTGACCGAGAACGGGAAGAACGTGGTCTGCCGCCAGGCGTCGCCGCCGGGTTCGGTCATGATGGGCGCAATGACGTTGACCAGCTGCGCGAGGGAGGCGGCGGCCACACGGTCGTGGTTCTTGAGCAGCGTGATCAGCAGGTTGCCCAACACCACAGCGTCGGCCACGGAGTAGACGTCCTCCAGCTGCCGGGGCGCGTGCACCCATTCGTCGTTGACCTGGCCGGATGCCTGGAACTCATCCAGGTACCAGATGTTCCACTCATCAAAGGACAGTTGGATGGTCTTCTTGCTCTTCAGCTTGTGCTTGACGTGGTCCGCAGTGGCCACCACGGTTTCGATGAAGTACTGCATGTCCAGCGAGGACGCCAGGTAGGACCCAAGGTCGCCGTTGCGCTCCTGGTAGTAGGCGTGGCACGAGATGTAGTCAACGTGCTCGTAGGTGTGCTCGAGGACCACGCGCTCCCATTCGCCGAACGTGGGCATGGAGGAACTGGACGAGCCACAGACCACCAGCTCCAGGTTCCTGTCCGCGGTCTTCATGGCGGATGCGGTGCGTGCCGCGAGCTTTCCGTAGCTGTCCGCGGACATGTGGCCGATCTGCCAGGGACCGTCCATCTCGTTGCCGAGGCACCACATCCGGATGTTGTACGGGTCCTTGGCGCCGTTGGCGATGCGCCGCTCGCTGAGTGTGGTGCCGGACGGGTGGTTGGCGTAGTCCAGCAGATCCAAGGCGGCTTCGATGCCGCGGGTGCCAAGGTTGACGGCCATCATCAGCTCGGAGCCGGTGAGCTTACACCAGCGGGCGAACTCGTCCAGGCCCACCTGGTTGGATTCCAACGAGTGCCATGCGAGGTCACGCCGGACCGGCCGCTGGTCGCGGGGGCCCACGCCGTCCTCCCAGCGGTACCCGGAGACGAAGTTGCCGCCGGGGTAACGGATGGTGCTTGATCCGAGCTCCTTGACGAGTTCGATGACGTCCCGCCGGAACCCGTCCTGGTTGGCGGTGGCGTGGCCGGGCTCGTAGATCCCGTCATAGACGCAGCGGCCCAGGTGCTCCACGAAGGAGCCGAAGATGCGGCGGTTCACCGGGGCAACAACAGCAGTCCGGTCAACGGTGATGGTGGTTGGTGCCACAACAGCCAGATCGGCCTGTTCAGTGGCGTCGGAGGTGATGGTCATGGATTCTTCCTGTTCTGTATAACGTTGTAGATGGGGCGGAGGTCGTGGGGTTGCAAAAGGGAGGTTTACTCAAGGAGGCTGGACGGTTCAGGCGAAGGCTGGTTCTGCGGCTTCAAGTCCGGCGAGCCGGTGTCCCACGAGCCAGCCGGAAAGCAGCAGCGGAACGGATGCCCCAACGAGGGGCACCAGGACGCCTATCCCCGAGAAGATGACGGCGAAGGCCACCAGGCTGATCAGCAACGAAAGGGTCATGACGGGCGAGACCAGCGGGAGCACGAAAGCCGTACGCCAGGTCCTGATGACAGAGTCCCGGTAGCGGCTGCACACGGCAACAGCCGTCGCGGCAGCTGCCATCGTGCCCAGGCCGGCGAGCGCCGCGATCACGAGCAGCACGGAAGGGACAGGCGAGGACAGTTCCGGGGTACCCGCCGGTACCAGCACGGTCAGGAAGTTAAGGAAGAGCACGACGCCGGCAAGCCAGAAGATGCTGCCCACCCGGTTGACGTGCCAAAACTGTGAGCGGTATACCGTGACGAAATCGCGCACCAGGTGTTCGCCTGCAGCGCCGGTCCGAAGCCTGGCCAGGACAGTCGTGGCCGCAACGGCCGCCGGGAACATTCCGAAGATCACCAGGCCGGCCAGGGTGCCGGCACCAAAGAGAACGTTGACCAGGACCAGCCGGGTGGCGAAAGCCAGCCACTCCATCGCTCGCCCGGCCCATCCCAGGTTGTCAGTGCTGGGCACGGTTCAGCCCTTGGATCCCGAAAGGGCGATCGACTCAATGATTTGGCGCTGGAAGACGATGAAGACGATCAGCACGGGCAGCAACGCGATGAATGACGCTGCCATGATCAGGGGGTAGTCGGTCTGGATGGCGTACTGGGCGTTGAAGTTGGCGATGACCAGTTGGAGCGTCTGCGTGGCCGGGGAGTTCAGGTAGATGATGGGTGCCAGGTAGTCGTTCCAGACGGCCATGAACCAGAGGATGAACTGGGCGGCCAGCGCAGGGCGGATGGCCGGCATGATCAGGGTCCAGAAGATCTGGAGGTAGGACGCGCCGTCGATCCTTGCCGCTTCCACGATGGAGTCCGGGACGCTGTTCAGGAACTGGCGCAGGAAGAAGATCATGATGATGTTGCCGAAGAGGCCCGGGACGATCAGCGGCAGCAGGGTATCCACCCAGCCGATGCTGGCGAAGATGGTGAACTGCGGAATCATCAGCGTGGGGAACGGGATCATCAGGCCGGAGAGCAGTCCCAAAAACAGGACGTTCTTGAAGGGCATTCGCATCTTGGCGAACGCGAATGCCGCCAGCGCCGAGGTCAGCGATCCGACGATGGTGACCGAGCAGGCCACGATCAGGCTGTTCTGGATGCCGCTGAGCAGGGGGCCGGCCGCCCAGATCCGGGCGTAGTTCTCCCAGACGAACGGGTCCGGAATCCACTGCGGCGGAAGCTCGAAGACCCCGTCCTTGGTCTTCAGGGACGTGGAGAAGGTCCAGGCCAGCGGGGCGACCATGATCACGGCCCCGGCGGAGAGGATGAGCGTTGTCAGGATGTTGCCAAGCCTGAGGCCGCCCTTGGCCGACCGCTGGCCGGTGCTTCCCCGGCGCCGGTTTCTGCCGCGCCCGGCTCCCGGCTCCCGGCCGGGGATGATCCCGGTGGGTTCCAAAGGAGGGCTGGTCATAACGTTCTGTGCGGACATGCCTGCCTGCCTCAATCGATCGAAAACTGGTTGCGGCGGTTGAGCCGGAATTGGATGAAGGTAATGGTGAACACCAGCAGACCGAGGACAACTGACATGGCGGAGGCGTAGCCCATCTGGAGGTTGTCGAACGCCTTTTGCCAGATGTACCAGACGATGGAAGCTGACTCGAATTCGGGCCCGCCCGTGGGGGTCATGATGTTGATTTCCACGAAGATCTGCGAGCCGCCGATGATGCTGGTGACAATAAGGAAGAACGTCACCGGCCGCACCATGGGAATGGTGATGTGCCGGAACTGCTGCCAGGCCGAGGCGCCGTCCAGGGCGGCGGCCTCATAGAGGTAGCGGGGAACCGACTGAAGGGCTGCCAGGTAGAGCAACATTGAATATCCCAGCCCCTTCCACACGGCCATGATGATCAGCGCCGGCTTCACCGTGGCGGTGTCCTGCAGCCAGTTTGGACCGTCGATTCCCAGCAATCCCAGGCCTTGGTTGATGAGGCCGAAATCGCCGTTGAAGGCCCACTGCCACAGGATGGCCACCGCGGCGATGGAGGAGATCACTGGCAGGTAGTACACCGTGCGGAAAAACGTGGTCCCGCGCATCTTGCGGTTCATGGCCAGGGCCAGCGCCAGCGAAATGACCAGTCCGAGAGGAATACCGATCATCATGTACAGCGTGTTCCACAGCGACTTCAGGAAGTACCGGTCGCCGAACATCTTGGTGTAGTTGTCCAGGCCCTTGAACACCGGCGCGGAGATGCCGTTCCAGTTCGTGAAGGACGCGTAGACGGAGAAGAGCAGGGGGAAGAGCGTAAAGAGGAGGAACCCGGTCACCGGTATGGCAACAAAGACAAGCGCGGCCTGGTGTTCCTTCCGGTGTAGCCGCGAGCGGCGAGTGATGGTGGACATCGCTGGATCCTCTTTGTTTCGTGACGGCGGGGCTGGGGCAGGGTGGAGAAGGTGCCGCGGCTGCACTCCGGTGGAGCCGCGGCACCTGGCAGGTTGGGCCTTTAGGGCCGGGCGTGCTTTAGGCGCGCCCTCGTGGAGCCTAGGTGCCGGCCTGCTGGTTGGCGGCGTCCAGGAACTCCTGCATCCTGGGCTGCGCTTCCTTGAGGTAGTCGGCAGCGGTCTGCTTGCCGTCCAGGACCGGCTGGATGTTGGTGAAGAGTTCGTCGTACCACTCGGCGTTGAAAGTGTTGCCGCCGGGGAGTGCGCGGCCGTAGTCCTTGACGATCTGCAGGAATTCGGCCTTGTTGGCGGGCTTGGTAGTGGTATCAGCAGCCCAGGTTTCGGCCATGTCCTTCAGGTTCGGAATCTGGATCCCGGCGTCAACCAGGCTCTGCTGGGCTTCCTTGTTGGCCGTGAGGTACTCCACCAGCTTCACGGCGTCCTCCGGCAGTTTGGTGCTCTCGGACACCGCGATGCCCAGCGTTCCGGTCCAGGTGGCGGCCTTGCCCGTCTTGCCGGCCGGGTAGGGGATGACGTCCCAGTCAAAGTCCAGCTTCTGATAGGTCGAAAGGTCCCAGGGGGCGATCGGGAAGAACCCGATTTCGCCCTTCATCCACCGCTGATAGGTATCCAGGGTCTGCGCCTCGGCCACGGAAGGTGTGACCCCGTGGACGTTCTGCAGGTCCGCGAACCATTGGAGCGCCTCGGCGAACTCCGGGGTATCCACCGTGACCTTCGTGCGGTCCTTGTTGAGCCAGTCACCACCGTTGGACCAGACAAACGGCTGCAGGTTCCACTGCACGTTCAGGCCTGTGCCCCACTGGTCCAGGGTGCCGTCCCCGTTGGTGTCGGCGGTGAGCTTCTTGGCGGCAGCCACGAATTCATCGAAAGTGTAGGGCTTGTCCTTGTCGGGCAACGGGATGCCGGCCTTTTCCAGCATGGTCTTGTTGTAGCCGAAGGAGAACGGTCCAACGTCCTTGGGCAGGGCATAGATGGCGCCCTGGCCCACGCGCTTTCCGTCGTACCGGTAGCTGTCAACACCGTATTCCCAGATGTTGTCCAGGTCTATGGCGTCGGACTTTTCCACGTAGTCGGTGATGTCCTTGACGATGCCGTTCTGCACGTAGGCCTGGACGTCGCCCGGGCCGATGTAGAAGACATCCGGGACCTGCTTGCCGGCTATCGCGGCCTTCAGCTTCGTGGCGTACTGGTCGGCGGTGGTGACGATGATGTCCACGTCCACGTGGTTGTCAGCTTCAAACTGGGCAACCGCCTTTTCATACGCCTTCTTCTCATCCTCACCTCCACGGAACATGAAGGTCAGCTTCTTTTCGCCGGTGTCCCCACCGGTGGGGGCGGAGCATCCGCCGAGCATCAGGCCAGCTGCTGTAAAGAGCGCCAAGGCAGCGGCCATGGGACGTGACTTCGTCATCACGTGGTCCTTCCGGGTTGGGTGGAGTGATCAAAACTTCGTGCTGGGTAAATGGTCAGCGCCGCCGTCCGTGGGTGGCGGACGGGCATCCGGAGCCGAGTTTTGCAACGTTGTAAGAAACTTTCACATAAGCGACCTGCCATCGTCAAGATGGCGCCCGGTTTTGTTTTTCGGCCCACAGGCCTTGTCCCTTGACGCAGCTGGCGCCCCATGCCATATTTCATTACAACGTTGCAAGAAGGTGACTGTCCGGACGCATCCTCCGGCGCTCACGTCAATTCCCCCACCAACTTTTCGGAAGGACCACGTGATGACGAAGTCACGTCCATGGGCCCCGCGCGCCTTGGGATTGGCAGCGGTTTTCACCCTTGCCCTGACGGCAGCAGTGCTGCCCCCCGCCGCGGCCAATAACCAGAAACAAGCCAGCGACCAGAAATTGGCCGAAGTCCAGAAGCCCGCCGGAGTCCAGAAGCTGCAAGCTGACCCACCGGGCGGGAAGACTGTGGTGGGCCAGACCTCCCCCATCCACGATCCCGCCCTGATCATCGATACCGACGGCACCTGGTACGTCTACTCCACCGGGCTCCTCAACCGCGAGAATGGCGGCACCATACAAATCTGGTCGTCCCATGACCACGGGACCACGTGGGGATACACGGGGACAGTGTGGGACCGTATTCCTGCCTGGATCGATGAGCACTTCTCTGACGGCGAGCTGCCCGGCAACCTCTGGGCGCCGGAAATCACCGAACACGACGGAACCTACTATCTGTACTACTCGGCGTCGCGATTTGGCGGCAACAACTCCCTGACCGCGCTGGCAACCAACACCACGCTGGATCCAACTGATCCGGACTATGAGTGGGTGGATCAGGGCCTGGTGGTGTCGTCACCGGCTTCAGGGCTGGATCCCGCCAACCCGGGCAAAACGTTCAACGCGATCGACGCCGGCATCATCGAGGACGCGGACGGCACCCCGTATATGGCCATCGGCTCGTTCTGGTACGGGATTTTCCTGGTGCCCATGGAATGGCCCACGGGTAAGCCGGTGGAGGGCTGGCAATCCAAGACCGTGAACATCGCTGACCGCTTTATGCCGGGCAATCCCATCGAGGCCCCGTACATCACCAAGCATGGCGGTTACTACTACCTCTTCGTCTCCTTCGATTCCTGCTGCCGTGGGGCTGATTCCACCTACAAGGTGGCCGTGGGCCGTTCCACGTCCGTGAAGGGACCGTACCTGGACAAGGACGGGCGTGACATGTTCGGCGGCGGCGGTTCAGTGGTATTCGATTCCCACGGCGCCATCACCGGCCCAGGGGGCCAGTCGGTCTTTGGCGATTACATGGCCTTCCACTACTACGACGGGTCCAACCAGGACATCCCCTACTTCCCCACCCTGGGCGTGCAGAAGATCGACTGGGTGGATGGCTGGCCCGCCTTTGACCAGACAGTGGAGCGACCGGCGGTCCAGAAGCAGCCGAAGGCCCTCGCCACGGATGCGGGGAAGAAGGCGGCGTTCAGTGCCACCGCTACCGGAACGCCAGGACCTGTGGCTGTCTGGGAGACCTCGTCCGACGGCGGAGCCAGCTGGCAGGTGGTGGCGGCCCAGCCGGTGACAAAGCGGACGGACGAAGGCACCTACAGTTCGACTCTGCAGTTCGGGGTTGTGTCCACGGAGCAGGACGGGCTGATGGTCCGTGCCGTGTTTCAGAACGCCCACGGCAAGGTGACCACGGACGCCGTCGGACTCTCCGTGAAGTAGCGTCGCAGCACACGTTCCGGGTTCAGTCCCGGGAGCGGAAGTGGTGACCTTCGACTGACGGCGCTTCCTGCGCTGGCGAACCGTGCCGGTCTTAACACACCGGCCGGCGCCCGGTAGGGTGCCGCCATGGACATCATCCTTGTACCCGGGTTCTGGTTGGACGCTTCGTCATGGGCGGAGGTCACACCACCGTTGGCGGCGGCCGGACACCGGCCTCATCCGATCACTCTTCCCGGCCTCGAATCTGCCGACGCAGCGCGGTCCGGCATCGGCCTGAAGGAGCACATCAACGCCGTCGTGGAGGCGGTGGACGCCCTCGAAGGCAAGGTGGTCCTGGTGGGCCACTCCGGCGGCGGCGCCATCATCCACGGTGCAGTTGACGCCCGGCCTGATCGCGTGGCACGGGCCATCTACGTGGACAGTGGTCCCCTGGGCGAGGGTGGCGTCATCAATGATGAGCTTCGCGCCGACGGAGATGAAGTGCCGCTTCCGCCGTGGGAAGGGTTCGAGGACGCAGACCTTGTGGATCTCGACGACGGGCTTCGCGCCGCGTTCCGGGCCCGGGCCGTACCGGAGCCGAAGGGCGTGGCCTATGACAGGCAACACCTTCACGACGAGCGCCGGTACACGGTCCCCGCGACAGTGATTGCCTGCCAGTTTCCGTCCTCTCTGCTCCAGGAATGGATGGACTCAGGCCATCCATTCGTTGCGGAGCTGGGACGTATCCACGACGTGGAGTTCATGGACCTGCCCACCGGACACTGGCCCCAGTTCACCAAACCCGCCGAGCTGGGCCAGGCCATCCTCAGGGCTGTGGACCGCACTAACTGACGGCAGCTTGCCCTGCCGTGGGAGGCCTACTTGTTAATGGGTTTGTTCAGGGCAAGGCTTATGGTTTGGCCCGGCACGAATTCCCCCGACGGCATGTCGGCCATTTCGTACCAGCTTCCGCCGTTGCCGGTGAGCGGGCGGTTGGCTGACCTCAGGTCGGTCACGCTGAAACGGAACGCTACCTGGCGCTCGGTGTCTCCCGGCGCCGTGGTGTAGGTGAGCGGGATCCCGTCGGCGTCGGCGGTGAAGGTACCCTGGGCGGCCTCGATTTTCATCTCCCCTGGCATCAGCCTCACCCTGGTGCCGGCGGGGATGGGCTTGTCCGCACTCAGCGCCGGGTTGTAGAGCAGCAGCTGGGCGGTGGTGGATCGGAACTTATAGCCGAGGCTGTCGAAGGAATCGCCGTCGACTGTTGTGTAGAAGATGGTCTGCCCGAATGAGTTATTGACCGACGTTCCGCTACCGGACCTGCTGTCGATCGGATTTTTCTGCAACTGGATGTGGCTCCCGGTGCGAATGAAGTAGGTGTTGCCCTTCTCGTACACATACGGAACCTTGTTCGCTTCCGCAAGCTGCTCGTTCGTGAGTCCGAACCGGTACGTGATCCCGGCGAGAGTATCGCCGGGGACAATCACGTAGTCAGTAGGGATGCCATTCGCGTCGATCGTAGCGGTCCCCTTCGCTCCTATCATCGGACCGGATACGGGGATCAGTCGAAGCTTCGTATTTGGCGCCAGCGGGTTTCCGGGCTGCAGCATGTTGAATTCAGCCAGTTTTGCCTCCGAGATGTGGAAGGAGTCAGCCACTAAGGCAGGAGTGTCACCGGGGACAGTGGTGTAGAAGTCCACATTGCCGAAGGAATCGGTAACGGTGGGCCCGGCCGGTGACGGCTTTCCAGCAGCCGCCGTCCCGGTTGTTGTTGCGGTGGACGTCGGAGCCGCCTGTTCGTCTGGCTGTCCGCTGTATGTGCATCCCGCCATTCCTGCAGACAGCAAGATGGCGAGTATTGCAAGGGTCCAGCCCTTGGGTCCGCCGTTCCCATATTTTAAGAATTTTCTAGATCTGGCCATTGCCAACCCCCAAAAGAATGCCACTCTTCCGCTTCACTGATGAACCGACTTCCGGCCGACCTATCCCATTGTTTTGCCGACGGAGCTCATTCCCAGGTTGCTGAAAGCCTGCGGGAATCAGGTCATTGGTGATTCCTCCGGGGTTCATGGAGTTCCGGTCCCAGAGTCGTGCGCAGAGGCTTACCGGATCAGGGGTCTGGTGGCTGTCCGTGCCCGGGACGTCCTCTGTTCCCGTGAGCAGGTAGGGCGGCATGGTGATGCCCGGCGCATTCGGGGCAGGATAGGTCGTGGTCACATCAGCCCGGAAGTAGCAGCGGATCTCGGGTGCGCCGGTTGCGGACGGGACATCAAGCGGGGAAGGCGAAGTGTGCTGGGATGGACGGATGACGTCTCCAGGCACCGGCTTTTCGGTTGCTGCAGAAGCAGTAAAAACGGTCATGCCAACGAGTAAAGCCGTTAAAGTGCCGACGCCGGCAAGCGCCAGAGATTTTGCCCTGGATTTCATGCGGTTCCTTGAAAGTTCCTGGGCGCCCAAACCGGCTTAATGCGGGCCTGTCGTTGGAAATACAAACCCATAATGTCTCCCCTATATGAATTGCTCCAGGCAATTTAAGAGCCAGTTGACCAAAGCAACTAAACCGGAGGATAAGCCCGAAACCTTGGAGCAACCTGTGCGTTCCGGGTCCCGCGCTCAATGGCTTACACGGCGTTTGCCCATCCTGCCGGGTCATCACCGGGCGGGATGGCCTGGATCCCCCGCAGCAGCACAAGCACGTGCAGCCAACGGCGTTCGAGCGCGGTGAGCGGCCGCACTGACTCGTATCCCTGGAGGAAAATGTCACGGACCCTCTCGGGCGTCGGCTGCCACTTAGTGAAGCGGGTCCCGAGTACTACGAATGTGTTCGCCAGGTCGCTGACGCAGTAGTCCACGGCGACCTCGTCGAAGTCCAGAACTGCGAGAATCTCGGAACCCGAGGTGAGTATGTTGGATGCCCGGTAGTCGTTGTGAACCAACTGCGGCTCACTGTCGATCGGAGGCAGCGCAGTCAGCCTGTCCCTTAGTCTCGCGGAGGCGGCAGGCACCATCCCAGGGTCATCATGGTGCAGCCACGTCTCGATCCGGTGCCGCAGATCCAGGGATCTACCTGTGAGGCGGCCTAATGCAGTCAGCCGGCTGTCCCCCTGAGTCGCCAAAGCATTGTGCAAGCGGGCCAGACAGACGCCGGCCCCTCGGACTGCGTAATGCTCAGTAGTGTCAAGGAGTCCGCCCTGGATATGCGGTTGCACGGTGATGGACAAGGAATCGATGATGACTCGGTACTGACCATTAAGTGAGGCCATCGGGGGCGCAACTGGCACCCCTTGCCTATGCAGTGCGTGCTGCAGATCCGCGGTTGCGGCAAATTTTACGAACTGGTCCTGGTCTCTGGACCACTTGGCAACCAAGGTTCCCCGGTTCGTACGAATCCAGGCGATGGCGTTGTCGCCGCTGATGAGGATCCGCTCGCAGGCCTGAACATCCAGTGCCCAGGCTTGGCCCAGGACGCTGGTAAGCCATCCGGCCGCCTCGTCGAAGCTGGCCAGGCCAAACCTTTCCTTCAGCACGCCCAGCGGATCAGCCGATTCCCATAGCATCGATAACCCAGGTGGAAACATCCTCGAAAGTGTACTAGCCAGGAATTGATGAGTTCCCACGTTCCGGATCGTGTCGCTCCCGGGTTGCATTTACGTCGCTTGCGAGACTCGGGTTTCCAGCGTCGAGATAATCTCCTCGGCTTTTGCCTGGGTGTAAGGACTGACAATGCCCCATTCCCATCCCGCCCATCAAGGACTTTTCTGGCGACGGCCACCACCGAGCCTCGGCATCATCTTGATGCGGGATGCCAAGTTCCTCCCGCGCTATCAGCCAAAGATCCCGCGCCCCGTGCGGATCGTTGCGCGGATGTCCGGCAAGTTTCCTGAGGGCAGGACTGTCGCAGCCTCGGACAAGCAGATCCGCGGCAACGTCAGGGAAGCCCTCGACCGGCAGGAGCCCGATCTGATCCCGCAGGAAGACCAAGCGAAAGTCCTCCGGCACACCGCTTTCCAAGGTCATGAATCCCACCCTAGCTGCGTGCCGGGCTTCGGCCGGAGGCCTTAGTTCGGCGTCAGCGAAAGGTCTGTCATGCCTGATTGAAGCGGACCATGTTGCCGGAAGGGTCACGGAAGGCGCAGTCGCGCGGGCCCCAGGGCTGGACGATGGGTTCCTGAAGGACCTCCGCGCCCGAAGCGCGGACGGCCTCGAAGGTGGCGTCCAGATCGTCGGTGCGGAACACGAGGATGGGCAGGACGCCCTTGGTTAGCAGCTGCTGAAGCGCGTCACCGTCTTCCTGCGAGCGGCCGGCGTGCGGGACGGACAGCACGAACTCGAGATCAGGCTGGGCCGCGCTGCCGAGGGTGACCCAGCGCTGTCCGTCGGAGCCGACGTCGTTGCGCACTTCCAGGCCGAGGACGTCGCGGTAGAACTTGAGCGACTCATCGAGGTCGTTGACGGTGATCTGTGCATACTGAAGTGAAATGTTCATGCCTCACACGCTATTGCAGTGGCCGCGGGGGCGCTTCTTCAATCCTGCTCGGATTGCGCGGGGGCCGCGTGTGCTGGCGGGCGATGCAGGACGGCATGGCTTTCACCGCTTCGTGTTCCCGAGCCCTGTAGGCGCTCGGGGTCAGGCCCACGATCTCGGTGAAGCGGGAGCTGAACGAGCCAAGCGACGTACAGCCGACCTCCATGCAGGCGTCCGTCACGCTGGCGCCCGCCCGCAGCAGCGCCATCGCACGTTCGATCCGCCGCGTCATGAGGTAGTTGTAGGGCGTCTCACCGTATGCCGCCTTGAACTGGCGGGAGAAGTGCGCTGGGGACATCAGCGCACCGGCAGCCATGGTGGGCACATCGAGAGGCCGGGCGTAGTTGCGGTCGATCAGGTCCCGGGCCCGGCGGAGGTGGGCGAGGTTGGCCAACTCCTGCGGTGTCATGCGGCCATTCTAGTTGTTGACGGACGGCTCGCTAACGGCCAACCAACACGAAAAGGTCATCGCCCGGGCGGTGGAGTCCCTGACGATGAGGCGCGGCTCTCTTCTTTCGTCCACAATCGGCGCGCCCGGGGAGGCTAGGCGGTCGAGGGCAGCGGCGCCAGCCGCCCCCCAGAAACCCGTGGACGGACGCTCGAAGCGCTCGAAGAGGATGTCTCGACAGGCGCGATCTACATCGTCCACAAGAAATATCGTCCCCGATCCCCTGGCGGCCAGGACGGCTGCCAAATGACGAAGCCACTGATTCCTGCCCGTCACATGGAGTCCGCTTGGACCCCTGTGACGGTCAGGAGCGGCGGGCTGACCGTTCAGGAGGGTAAGCCTGCCATTCGCCCCGGCGTTGGTCAGGCCAGGTGCCTGCCTAGGAACGACAGGACATCGGGCAGGATGGAACTCCAGTAGCCGCTGTCATGCCCGCCGTCCTGGAAGCCTCCCTCGTGTTCGCCCGGGAGGTCCTTCACATAGTCCTGCACACTGAAAAGCAGGTTGTCGCCCTTACCGCAGTCAATCCTCTTCGGCAGCGACTCCAGCTCCGGCCGCAGGGCGAAAATATCGTGGGCCGCGAAATCCTCCGCATCGTCAAAATTATCCGACCGGCCGGCGTCGTATAGGCTCCAGATTGCTGGACTCATGGCTGCGACGGCACGGAGACCAGGGATGCGGTGCTGGGCCGCGAGTAGCAGGGCGCCGAATCCACCCATCGAGAGCCCGAACACTGCAATCCTGCCCGTATCCAGCCCCTGGTCTGCAAGCAATGGAAGGAATTCTTCCATGACCATGGATTGCGTGTCTGTGCCGGCGGCGCGGCGGTGCCACCAGGTGTTGCCTCCGTCAACAGCAGCGATGGCAAAGGGCGTTCCTCCGCGGGCAAGGTGCTGGGCGAGGACACGATCCGCATGCAGGTCGTCGAACACCATACGGTTGTCGGCCCCCGCGCCGTGCAGGAAAAGGGCCACGGGCGGCGGGGACGGGTTGTCATCCGCGGAGCCTGGCACGGCCACAGACCAGCCTGTTGGTACCTGCGGCCGGAACTTGGACGTGAAACTGCCGGTCCGGATGTCTATCGGCGGAGTATGACCGGGGGCTGCCCAGTCGGTGCACGCAGCGAGCGCAGCGGCAACTGCGGTGCCGGTTCCGAGGCCCAGCAGCCGCCGTCGGGAAACAACCAGGGATTCGTGGCGCAGGTTCAACTCTGGCTACCTCAACCGGTCTCAAGTATCCGGATGAATTCGGTTGGAATGAGGTCCGCGAGCCAGACAACGTCGCTGCCCCGGTAGAAGTTGGTGCCAGCGCTAGGATCGGTCACGCCCGGGCTCGGATCTGGGCGCGACGATGGTCACTCGACATACCGCGTCCGCGTTTCATGAGGTCAACCTATCGGTATTCGAGTAGTGGCGCAGGACCACGCGGCTGGCAAATGTCCGTGTCCCTATTAGACAAGGACGTCGTTCCAACGGCCCGGGAGGGGAACCGATTAGCGTGGCTCCCGGGTAAGCAAGGCCCTGACCCAGATGGCGTGCGGCGACGCAGGATAGCTACTTACTCGTGGGATGGTTCGCCGGTGATCCGGTGGTCGGCGTGGTTGATCGTTTCGCGGATCAGCCTGACCAGGTGCCCGTCATGGAGGGAATAGATCACATGGCGGCCGTCTTTGCGGGTGTCCACCAGTCCGCTAAGCCGCAGCTTGGCCAGGTGCTGGCTGGCCACTGTGCGGGGCACGCCGGCCGCGGCGGTAAGTTCGGTGACGGTCTTGGGCCCTTCGGCGAGCTGCCAAAGCAGGTGCAGGCGGGTCGGTTCCGCCAGCATCCTCAGCGTGGAGGTGGCGCTCTCGAGCAGTTCCGGTCCGGGCGTGACCGGGTGGACGAACGACGGTTCAGCGGGGCTCTGCGCGACGCCCGGCACGCTCTGCGGCTGGCTGGTCAACGGCTTGTTCCTCGCTTCCCGGGTCACGGTTCAGGATATTCAGGACCGCCGGCGTAGTGTTCCGGGGCCAGGACAGGAAGGCACCTGCGCTACCTATCATTGCAACAATTGTCAGGGCGAACGCAGCAGGGGACAAACCCATAATGGCGCCGGCCCAGCCGGCCAGGGGATAGGTGAGGATATAGCAGGCGTGCGAGAGGGAAAACTGGGCCGTGAACACGTAGGGTCTGGTCTCTTCGGTGGAGGCATCGCGAAGCAGCCGTGCCGAAGGCGTCAGAATGGTCGAATTACCTGCACCCAGGAGGAACCACAGGGTCAACAGCATCCACCACCCGGCACCGGACAGCCCCAAGAACGTCACGGCTGTGGCGCCGAGCATCACCACCGGAATGACTACGGCGCCCGTGAGCATCACTGCGCGGTCCCCGAAACGGTCCAGCAACCGCGGTGCCCCCACGGCCACGATCATTGACCCGACGCCGAAGCAGGCCAGCGCGAGGGCCAGATCGGTGTCCGGCCGCTTGAGAACGTCGCGGACGTACACCACTGTGTTCACCAGTATCAGCGCTGTCGGGGCCGCAACCACCAGGTTCAGGGCCAACAGCGAGCGCAGGTGCCGGTTGCGCCAGAAAATCCGTGCCCCCAGAGTGGTCCGGTGCCACAAGGATGTTGCTGGAGCGGCTGCCGCCGAACTGGCAGGCAGCGCTGTGATGACCACCATAAATGCGGAGAACATAAACCCAGCGACAGTGCCGAGGAACAGGTTGTTGTAACTGAGGACAGTCAGCAGCAAGGCAGCCGCGGCCGGACTGACCAGTGCCTCCATGTCATATGCCAGCCGGGACAACGACAGGGCATGCGTGTAGTCACGCTCGTCCTTCAGGACTGCCGGAATGATGGACTGGAACGCGGGCGTGAAGGTCGCCGACGCGGATTGCAGCACGAAGATCACCACGTAGATCTGCCATGTCTCCGAAATGAAAGGCAGGCAAAGAGCCATCGCCGCCCGGATCAGGTCAGCGCCAATAAGGACCGGCTTCTTCGGCAAGCGCGCCACCAAAGCCGTGATCACAGGTGCCAACCCGACATAGGAGAGCATCTTGATGGTCAATGCCGTTCCCATCACAGCACCGGCATTACTGCCTGCCAGGTCGAATGCCAGCAGGCCCAACGCCACTGTGAGCAGGCCCGTTCCCACCAACGCCACGGCCTGGGCGGCAAACAGCCGCCGGTACGTCCGATTTCCCAAAACCGACAGCAACGAAAAGACCCCTTTTGGCGCTTAGGTGCATAAGTGCATGCTTCTGCACATGTTATCCCCCTGGGGATGTCAGCTGTCAAGCGAGTCGGGCGACCTGGGCGGGTTGGAGAGGCCGCGTCGCGTGACCCTGGAGGAGGAAGAACAGTCTTGCTGTTTCTTCTACTTCCTCGACGGCGTCCACAGCTTGTGGATCCGCCACCATCACTGAAGCGGACGGCGCGAGCTTTGAAATTGATCCGGGTACTCTGCTGGCAATGCCCGCTGGCTGGGAGGCACATGGAATATCCACGAAACCGTCCGCAAGATGTGGGTTGACAAGGATGTCCCCGCCTCGTCTGACTAGTCGGGGTAGAACGTGTAAGCGACTCTGGCCTATGACGCGATTTGATCACGCTGCTGTGCCAGAGAGACGAGCGGGCCGCACCCTCTATGAGGGTACGGCCCGCTCCTAGCGTTACGTCAGACGACGATCAGTCGAAGCCGTGGCAGTAGACCTTGCGGATGGTCTCAGTGACCTCCCAGCGGCCCGACCAGCCCTTGGGCTGCACGACAACGTCGCCGGCAGAGACCTCATAGACGTTGCCGGTGTCGCCATCCGTGACGGTCACGCGGCCGCTCACGATGTAGCACACCTCGGTATCCTCCCGGGGGGTGATGTTCCAGCCCCCGGGCTGGCACTCCCAGACGCCGGTCTTGACGGCGGTGTCGAACTTCAGGATTGCCGTCTTGGGGTCACCTGAGTCATAGCCGGCGCGGTGTCCGTTAGGCTCGAGCTCGCCCTGAATCTTAGCTGCAGGGACGAATACGTATGGACGCATGATTTTCCTTCCACTGGGTTGTGAATTGTTGACAATCCTACTTGATTGATCAGTGGGCGTCCATCGCACACCACATCCCCGTCGTCGCTAATCATGCTGTCATTTACAACGACGTAAACCTGCTCCTTCTCGCCAAAACGCCACAGCGAGTAGTCCCCGTTGTTTTAACGCAGGACGATGCAGTTGTGCCGTTCCAGGTCCCTGATGCTCTGCAGCGGGGGGCACCGTCAAAAGTAGCTGGGCCCCGCGCACACAATCCGACGGTTCCGTGCCAGGAGTTTAGCCTTGAGTCGGGAGTCAGAAAGCCCTCCGACCCGAATGGCGATGTCAAAACTCGTCCCCAAGATGTTCAAAGGCAGCGGAGAAAGCTCCAGGTCTATCTGGATGAACGGATGCTGCCCGACGAACTCCCCCAGCAGAGGAGCAGTGTGCTTATGGCCAATCCGCAGGCTGGAATGCACAGTAATGCGCCCCTTGAGCTCACCGTGCTGCATAGACAACGCTTCTTCGAGATCAGTTTTCTGCTGCAGGATGGTCAAGGCGCCTGTCGCATAGAGCTGCCCTTCTTCGATGAGGTCAGCCGACGGGTGCTGCGCCGGACCAGTGGTACGCCCAGCCGCGATTCGAGCGCGGCAAGGCGTTTGCTCACCGCTGACACCGACTTTCCCCAGTTCCTAGCCGCCTCAGTATGGCTCTAGGAACGGGAAATCTGTTCAAAAAAACTAGACAATGGCCTTGACTAGCGTTCGAAGCAACGCCTCACCTGTTTGGTTCAACTCAGACCTGTTGCGACGTTTGTGAGAAACCGCCCTGCCCCCATTGGCGTGCAACCCGTTCTTGTGAGACCAACTCTGCACACTGAATGAAGGGGTTACCGGTATCGCTCTGATGGGCTTGCGCTTTTGCTCTTGACGCGATGCCAGGCCCTGAGGAGCATCGGTTTAATATTGGCGGCCGGCTCCTGGACGTCCGGTTGTCCACCTCCAGGCAGGAGCGTGATCAGATGCCGGGCACGCGTATTCAGGTGACCTCTTTCCCAAGCGCTGCCATCGTTGTCGCCTTCGTCCTGAGTGCCCTGCTCAGCGGCTGTACCCAGGAACCGCGGCCACCGGCACCGGCCACTCCTTCAGAGGGCTCTTTCGTTGCAGTTCTTGAGCGGTTCAGCAAGCGAATGCTCGATATCGGGGCGCCGGCTGTCCTCATTCAAGCCAGGGTCAACGGTGAGGTATGGTCGCTGGCCAGCGGGGTACGAAGCCTTGAGAGTCAGGCCAAGGCGCAGATCACTGATCAGTTCGAAATCGGCAGTGTCACCAAATCCATGGTGGCCGTGTCCGTTTTGAAGCTGGTCGAAGAGGGCACGCTCAAACTCGATGATCCGGTCGGACGGCACCTCGCGGAGTTCGAAACTCTAATGCATCCGCCGCAACCCGTCACGATAGGACAATTGCTAAGGCACGAGTCCGGCATTCCCACCTACGACCAAGCGCTCTTCGCCGGGAAACCGCTGCGGGAGGCGCTGACCACCCCGCTCTCGCTCGAAGAGCACCTGGCCCTGGCCGCCAGATTGCCGTGGAAGCCGAATCCTGCCCAGGGTTTTGAGTACTCCAACTCAGGCTACATAGCCCTTGGCCTCATCGTTGAGCACCTTAGGGGCAGAAGCCTCGGCCACGTCCTGCATACCGACATCATGGAAGCGCTGGGGCTAACCGGCACCCGGCTCATCACCCCGGGGCCTGCCCCGGAGTCCATGATCCATGGCTACATCACCATCGACGACGACAAAGTGGATGTCACCAACCCCGGCGAGCTCATTGGCAACGCGGCAGGTGGCGTCGTCTCCACCGTGGGCGACTTGAACACCTCTACTCCGCACTTTTGAGCGGCAGGCTCCTCAAGCCCGAAACAGTCGACGATATGCAAGCATCCGGAAACGGCTTCTACGGGGCCGGACTTTACCGGTGGAGCGATTCCTGTACCAATGACTTCTACTACGGTCATAGCGGGGACTGGGCCGGATACGGGACCATCGCCATGATCAGTGCCGATGGCAAGCGCCAGGTCGCAATGATGCTCACTTATCCGCCCGGGCCGTTCAACATCGCGGCCCACATGTCCAGCAACCCCTTTGCCCTGGACATCATCGGCGCGGCACAAGAGGCACTCGACAGAACCTGCTAGGCCCCCTTCCGGCTTGTCTCCCGGTCCCCCAAGTTGCCTCGAGGTGTAGCCATCATGCATCTGATGCAATTGCGCAACTTCGGCGCATTGTCGCCGCCACCCTGTACACTCAAAGAATCGAACATATATTCGAATAAGGGTGTGTTGTGGGCGTTGTTATCGGTCCCCGTGTGATAAATGCGGGCCTCTCCCTGCGGCTGGTGCTGGTTTCGCCCGTTGCGGTTGCCGCCGGCTACCCGTCGCCCGCCCAGGACTACTTTGACGGCCGCATCGACCTGAATGAACACCTCATCAAGGACATCACCAGCACCTTCGTTGTCCGCGTCACCGGCGACTCGATGGAACGGGCAGGAATCAGCGACGGCGATGAACTCATCGTCAACCGGGCACTGGAACCCAGGGACGGCTCCGTGGTCATCGCCGTCCTGGACGGCGAACTCACCGTCAAGCGGCTGCGGATCACTGCCACCGGGGTCGTGCTGCAGGCAGAAAACCCTCGGTACCCGGACATCTGCGTACCCGGCCTCAGCGAGCTGACCATCTGGGGCGTGGCCACCACCTGCCTGCACCATGTCTAGCATCCGGCATTGCATCCAGCGTCAGCGTGAGGGCGCACGTTCAGAGGAGACGCACCATGCGGATCTCGCGCACGCCGTCGTACACAGCCACGGTCCCGTCGGCTACAAACCCGTGCTTGCGGTAGAACGCCTGCGCCCTGGGATTCGGATCGGCCACCCAGAGCGCCACCGAATCGTGCGGGTCGACGACGGCATCGAGCAGGGCGGCCCCGGCGCCTGTCCCGTGCTCAGCCGCGACGACGTACAGAACATAAAGGTGCGTGTCCCACTGCAACTCGAAGGCCTGCGGGGGCCCCGCCATGGCGATCCCGATCAGCTCGCCGTCACGTTCCGCCACAGCAACGCGGTTCGCGCGATAGCGCTCGTCACTGAGTACGGTGGTCCAGAACCGCTCCCGGACGGCGGGCAATTCCAGGTCGTCGAGGACGCGGTCCGCCATCACCCCGCGGTACGTCTACGCCACGACCTCACGTTTACGCGGGCCATCTCTGCAGCATCACCGGCATGAGCTTGCCGAACTGTCACAGGGATATCCATGGTCAAAACCATACCGAGAGCGGCGGCCGGTCCGATGTCTAAGCCGGCGCTGATGCGGCAGATGCAGGAAATCGCCCTCGTGGACGTGAACTGTTTTTACGCCAGTGTGGAGCGCGTATTTGATCCGTCCCTGGAGGGTAAGCCACTGGTTGTATTGTCCAACAACGACGGCTGTGCGGTCACACGTTCTCCCGAAGCCAAGCGCCTCGGCATCGGGGTTGGGGAGCCGTGGTTCAAGATCGCGCCCCGGGCGAGGGAATGGGGGCTGATTGCACGCTCCAGCAATTACGAGCTCTATGGGGACATCAGTGCTCGGGTGATGGAACTCCTGGGCCGGTACTCCGCGTGGGTGGAGGTCTACAGCATCGACGAGGCTTTCCTCGGGGTCAAAGGCTCCCCCGCCGAGCTGCTCCAGCTGGGCAGGGACATGAAGACGGCGGCCGCCAGAAATGTGGGAGTCCCCGTCTGTGTGGGGATTGCCCGGACCAAGACACTGGCAAAGCTGGCGAACAAGTGGGCCAAGCACAACAGCACGTTCGACGGCGTCTGCCGCTGGGACTCGGTTCCCGCAGACCGGCGGGAGGCACTCATGGCGGGCCTGTCCGTCGTCGAACTCTGGGGAGTGGCCACGCGCCTTACCAAGCGCCTGGATGCGATAGGTATCCACTCCGTGCTGGACCTCAGCCGGGCAGATCCGGTGCGGATCCGGGACAAATTTTCGGTCGTGCTCATGCGGACTGTCCTGGAACTGCAGGGCACGCCCTGCATCCCCATGGAGGAGGAACGCGTTGGCCGGGATCAGCTGATCTTCTCGCGTTCGTTCTCCACCCCTATCACCACCGCCGCCGAATTGCGCCAGGTCCTGAGCGTCTACGGCCAGCAGGCCAGCGCGCGGCTCGCCAAACACCACCTCCAGGCCAAGGTCCTCACGGCTTTCGCCGGCACGTCCCATTACAACCAGCGGGACACCTCCTACCCTTCCGTCTGTGTCCCCCTTCCCATGCCCACAGCCGACCCGGTCATCCTGACCAAGGCAGCCCATGCCCTGCTGCCCGCCATCCACGAAGGCGTGAAGTATGCCCGTGCCGGGATCATGGTTACGGACCTGCGGCCCACCGGAAACCAAAAACCCCTGGAACTATTCGAAAACCCGCACGAGGAACGCAACATCGGACCGCTCATGGAAGATATCGCCCGCCGCTACGGCCGCGGCTCCATCGGGCTTGGCTATGCAGGGATCCGCGGCGGACCGGACTGGAGCATGAAGCGCGGCATGCGATCCCCGCGCTACACCACCCACTGGGATGAGCTCCCCCTGGTCAAAGCCGCGTGATAGCCCGGAGCCGCAGGAAGTTTGATTCTGCTGCGGGCTTTGGCCCTTGAGATGCGGTTCGAGCGTCGATTCGCGGAGCCGGGATTGGAGGTCACCACACCCACGGCACGAACTCGCCCCTTATGGAGCGGCCTGGCGTCAAACCAGTTCTGACAACGGGACGCCGCGGGAGTATTCTCAATCCCAGTGACTCTTCAATCTTCTTCGTGACCCAGCCATCCCGCCGCAGCTGCCTCCCGCTCCGCTGGCTTTCTTTTCCATGCCTTCACTCCTGAATTTCAGTCAGGAGTGGTGATTCCGCGTGCCCTCAAGGGGAACTCCTGAAGGAGTTCCCCCTCTCCCCGCACACTCATCGGAACCATCTTTGGGAGAACCCTTGGACACCACCGCTATACCCCGGACGGGGACAAGCCCGGCCCCTGATCGGGAGACCCTTCGCCCTGACTGCAGCAACTGCTTTGCGCTGTGCTGCACGGCCTTCGGCTTCTCACGCTCGGCAGACTTCGCCATCGACAAACCTGCGGGCAGCCCCTGTAAGAACCTGGACCAGGACTTTTCCTGCACCATCCACGACCGGCTGCGTCCCAGGGGGTTCCGCGGCTGCACCGTGTTTGACTGCTTCGGGGCCGGACAGGCGGTTTCCCAGCAGCTTTTCGGAGGCATCAGCTGGCGTGACGCGCCAGACTCCCGGGTGGACATGTTCGCCGCATTCAAAGTCATGCGGCAGCTACACGAGTTGCTGTGGCACCTGGCCGAGACGCAGGAAAAGACGTTAGACGCCGACATCGCCCAGGAGGCGAACGAGCTGCAGTTGGTTATCGGGGACCTTGTCCGCGGTCCCCTGTCCGGGCTGCTCGCCTGCGACGTGGACACCATCCACTCAAGGGTCAGGACGATACTCATGGATGTTAGTGAGGAAGTCCGCGGAGGCTACTTCGCGGAAGGCGCCGACCAGGCGGGTGCCGCCCTCAAGCCCGGCGCCGATCTGGCCGGAGCGAACCTCAGCGCCCGCAAGCTGTGCGGAGCGGACTTGCGCGGATCCTGCCTCATCGCCGTCGATCTCCGTGGCAGTGACCTCTCCGCGGCGGACCTGCTGGGCGCGGACCTTCGGGATGCACAGCTCGACGGCGCGGACCTGTCTGCCGCACTCTTCGTCACCCAGCCACAAATCAACTCCGCCCGGGGCAGCAGCGGGACGCTCCTGCCGCCGGGACTGTCCGTGCCACAGCACTGGAAGGAGGAGTAAGGGCGGGCGGGAAGCACTGCGGGAACGTTCAGTTGGGCCAGCAGCGGCGCCAACTGGACGTTCGCGCCTACTCGCCGGGAAAGCGGTACAGCTGGGCACCGTGCGCGGGGAGCTTCACTTCGAGGGCGGGCAGGCCGTCCTGGAGGCCGATTGCGGGCTCATCCCCGCTCCAGGCCTCCCGTACCCGGCGAGCGAAACCGTTAGGCACTCCCAGGTCTCCCACCGGAAGTGTCCGGACCAGGTCAGCCGGCCCGGTATTGAACACCGCGACAAAACGGTCCTCCGACGTCGTACTCTGCGCCCCCCAGACCACCAGGTCCCCTTCGCGCAGCAATTCACGGTTGTTGCGGCTTGCGTTGAGTACGTCGAGCAAGTCGCGGTTAGTCAGGAGCGGAAGCGTTTCCGGTGGCGACGACGGCAGGTCGCAGCCGAGCATCAGCGGCGAACGCGAGACGCACCACAGCGTCATCATGGTCCGCTGCTCATCCATGGTCAGCCGGCTCAGCCGGGCGGTGCCGCGTTCGGCCCTCAAGGCGATCCGCCCGACGGGGAGCATGTCGGCGTCAGCCCAGGCGCCCGCCTGCTGGTGGGGAGCCCAGCGGGCCATCCGTGCGAACTGCGCCTCCACGTCCTCCCACACATCCCAGAGGTCGTCGGAAACGCGCCACATCTGGGCATTGTGGCGGAGGTGGTCCAGATGCCCGAGGGAGAGCGCGCGGCCCGGTGACAGGCTGAGCACGATGTCGCGCCCGGAGTTGGAAATCGCCTGCCGGTAGGCTGCGATCTCGTCCGCGAAATAGGGACCCAGCATGTCATCGGCCTTGACGAAGTCCACGCCCCATTCCGCAAAGAGCCGGAGCTGGGAGTCGTAATAGGCCCGGGCGGCGGGATGCTGATGGTCCAGCCCGAAGTTGTCGGTGTTCCAATCACAGACGGACGACTGGTCGGCGATCTGATCCGCTGTGAAGTCTGTGCCTTCTACCGGCAGCCTGTCCCTGACTGCCTGGCGCGGAATGCCACGCATGATGTGCAGTCCGAACTTGAGGCCGAGGGCGTGAACGCGCTCGGCGAGGGGGCCAAACCCCGCGCCGCCCGCAGCCGAGGGGAACCTGTTGATGGCAGGCAACTGCCGGCCGAAGCCGTCCAGTTCCAGCGCCGCGCCGTCGTTGTAGCCGCCTGCCCGCGCCGCGGGTTCGTACCACTGGATATCCACCACTACGGTGTCCCAGCCGTAAGGCAGGAGGTGTTCTGCCATGAAAGAGGCGTTGGCCAGCACCTCCTCCTCCGTGACCGTGGTCCCGTAGCAGTCCCAGCTGTTCCAGCCCATCGGCGGTGTCATGGCGAATGTCATCGGGTAAATTTACAACGATATAGAGACGCGCGCCACCCCTTCCAATTGGAACCCGGAAGCGATGCCCGCGAGCTGGAAGCGCCTTGACAGCCACTGTGTGAGCGCTCACGATTTATGGAGCAAATCCACCCCACCGGGAAAGTCGATTTAATGCAGAACTGGGCAGGAAACCTCCATTACTCCTCCGCTGAGGTCCGCCGTCCTCGCTCTGTCGATGAGCTCGCCGGTATTGTCTCCGCGGCCGGCCGGGTCAAGGCTTTGGGTTCGCGGCATTCCTTTAATCGCGTGGGCGATACCGACGGCGTCCACGTCCTCCTTGACGGCCTGCCGCAGGAGATCGAACTGGATTCCGAGCGGCAAACTGTCCGGGTCAGCGGCGGTATCAGCTATGGCGTGCTGTGCCGCAGGCTGGAAGAGTCCGGCGTCGCCATCCACAACCTGGCATCCCTGCCGCACATCTCGGTGGCCGGAGCCATCCAGACCGGCACCCACGGTTCGGGGGTGGACAATACGTCCCTCGCCGGCGCCGTCGAACGCATTGAACTGGTCCGGCCCTCCGGCGAGCAGGTGTCCCTGTCCCGCGAAGACGGTGACGTGTTCCTGGCCAGTGTGGTGGGTCTTGGTGCCATGGGCATCGTGACAGGCCTGGAACTGTCCGTCCGGCCCAGCTACCGGATGCGGCAGCGGGTTCTGGAAAATCTCCCGTGGGAGAGTGCCCTGGAGAACTTCACCGCCATCGCCTCTGCCGCATACAGCGTCAGCCTCTTTACCGACTATGCCGGGGACACCGTCAGCCAGGTCTGGCTGAAAGCGCTTGATTCCGAGCCGGCCCTCACTGACCTCTTTGGCGCCACACCGGCCGTGGAGGCGCGGCACCCCCTCCCCGGAATGTCAGCCGAGAACTGCACCCCGCAACTGGACGAAGCCGGTTTGTGGCTGGACCGCCTGCCGCATTTCCGGCACGAGTTCACTCCGAGCAACGGCGAAGAACTGCAGAGCGAATTCATCCTGCCGCTGGAACACGCACCGGCGGCGTTGCAGGCAGTCCGCACCTTGGCGGACAAGGTGGCGCCCCTCCTGTTTGTCTCGGAGATCCGTACGGGCGCGGCGGATGAGTTCTGGCTCAGTCCGTTCTACCGCCAGCAGAGCGTTGCCCTGCATTTCACCTGGAAGCCGTTGCAGGCCCAGGTGGAAGCTGTCCTCCCGGAAATAGAGGACTTGCTGCGCCCGTTCGGCGCCCGGCCGCACTGGGGCAAGCTGTTCACCCCTGCCAGTCACGACTGGGAATCCCTGTATCCCCGGTTCGCCGCCTTCCGTTCCCTGGCGTCGGCCTATGACCCGGACGGGAAGTTCCGCAACGGCCTGCTGGACAGCATCCTGGGTGTTCCTGCCGCGAGCGCCCGCTAGCAGCCCCAGTCCCCTGGTGCCCGCCGATCAGCGGGTCAGCCGATCAGCGCCAGCACCGCGCCGGCGCTTACTATGCCGCCGGCCTCTGCCCGGATCCCGGTCAGCGTGCCGCCGCGGTGGGCGGCGACCTGGGTTTCCATTTTCATCGCTTCAAGAACGACGACGGCGTCCCCCGCCGCTACCTCGGCGCCCGGCGGAACCAGCCATTTCACCACCGTTCCGGCCATGTCAGCACGCAACTCACCAGGGTCAGCAGCGTCCGGGACGGCTCCGCCGCCGGGCGTTGCATCCAGGTCCACATCGGCAGGAACGGCACGCCCGGACCGGGCCCAGCCATCCAGCAGCGCGGCGGGAAGCCCGACGGCGAGCCGCCGGCCGTCCAGATCAACGGTGATGGTGCGCCGCTCGCCATCCGGAGCTGACGTGCCGAACCCCGGGTCCGCCAGGACCTGGCCGGCGAAATCGGTCTCGATCCAGCGGGTATGGACGCCGAGCGCGGTTTCCGACGTGAAGTCCGGCGCCTGAACCACGGCCCGGTGGAACGGGAGGACGGTGGCCACTCCGGTGATCTCCATTTCAGCCAGGGCGCGCCGGGCCCGGCGCAGCGCCTGCTGGCGGTCGGCGCCGGTGACGATCAGCTTCGCCAGCAGCGAATCAAACTGCGGTGCGACGAAGGACCCCGCCCGGACGCCCGAGTCGAGGCGGACGCCGGGGCCGGTGGGCCCGTGGAATGTGGCAATGGTGCCCGGTGACGGCAGGAAGCCTCGGCCCACGTCCTCGGCGTTGAGCCGAAACTCGAAGGAATGGCCGCTCGGTACAGGATCTGCCGTGAAGCGCAACGGTTCACCGGCAGCTATCCTCAGCTGCTCCTGCACCAGGTCGATTCCGGTGGTCTCCTCAGTAATCGGATGCTCCACCTGCAGGCGCGTGTTCACTTCCAGGAACGCCACGGTGCCGTCCGCCGCCACCAGGAACTCCACGGTGCCCGCCCCCGAATAGGAGGCTTCCCGGCACACCGCCTTGGCGGCCGCGTAGATCTGCCGGGTCTGCTGATCGCTGAGGAACGGTGCAGGAGCCTCCTCCACCAGCTTTTGATGGCGGCGCTGCAGGGAGCAGTCGCGGGTTCCCACCACCACCACATTCCCGTGCTGGTCCGCCAGGACCTGGGCCTCCACGTGCCGGGGACGGTCCAGGTAGCGCTCCACGAAGCATTCACCGCGGCCGAAGGCCGCCACAGCTTCCCGGACCGCGGAGTCGAAGGACTCCTCGATCTGGTCCAGCTCCCGGACCACCTTGAGGCCGCGGCCGCCGCCGCCGAATGCGGCTTTGATAGCAATCGGCAGACCGTGCTCTTCAGCAAAAGTGCGGGCTTCGGCGGCGGAGGCCACCGGGCCGTCACTGCCCGCCACGAGCGGCGCCCCAGCCCGGACAGCGATCTCCCGGGCGGTGATTTTGTTGCCCAGTTGCCGGATGGCTTCAGGCTTAGGGCCGATCCAGGTCAGGCCGGCGTCCAGGACGGCCTGAGCAAACCCTGCGTTCTCGGACAGGAAGCCATAGCCGGGATGAACGGCGTCGGCCCCGGACTCAACCGCGACCCGCAGCAGTTTGGCGATGTCGAGGTACGTTTCAGACGGCGAGTTGCCGCGGAGGCTGTATGCCTCGCTGGCTGCCGCCACGTGCATGGCGTCCGCGTCAACATCCGCATATACCGCGACGGATTCCAGCCCTGCGTCATCACAGGCACGGGCGATACGGACGGCGATTTCTCCGCGGTTGGCGATCAGGACCTTGCGCATCAGTTACTCACTTTTCTGGGGAGGATTGTCGGGAAGGTGGGAAGGCATCCGGCGGCCGGGACACGCACCGGAACCGGAGGTGCCCGCCGATGGGGACCTGGGCTGCGATACCCAGCTGGTGCTCCACCACCACCCCGATCACGGGGTAGCCGCCGGTAATCGGATGATCGGCAAGGAACAGTACTGGCTGGCCTTCCGGCGGGATCTGGATGGCACCCGCCACCGTTCCCTCGCTGGGAAGCTCGCCGTCGCGGCTTCGGCGGATCGGCTCACCCGACAGGCGCATGCCCACCCGGTTGGAGCGCGGGGTCACCTCCCAGTCCTGGCCGCAAAGGGCTGCCAGGGCGGCCGGGTCGAACCAGTCGTCGCGCGGGCCGGGCACGATGTCCAGCACGGTGACGCCGGTGTCCGGGTACTCGGGCTGCAGTTCCGGATCCCCCACCACGTTCGAGGCGGCGGTCCTGCCGGCGGCGAGTACCTGGCCGGCCGTCAGGGGTGGCGGGCCGAGGCCGGACATTGTGTCGGTGGAGCGGCTGCCGAGTGTGCTGCCCGTATCCACCCCGCCGCGGATGGCAAGGTAGGTGCGGAACCCGCGTTCAGGAGCCCCAATCGTCAGGATCTCACCATCCAGCAGGGCAAACGCGGTAGCCATGGGCACAGTGCGCAGGCTGTCGTTTTCTGAAGCAGTGCCGTCATTCTCCGGGGGCCCCACCACACTCAGTGGCGACGGCGCGCCGGTCACTGCCAGCACCTGGTCCCCCACGGCCTGCACGCGCAGCCCGCCGGCGGCACTTTCGACGACGGCGGCAGCCGGCAGGTTGCCCACGATCCGGTTCGCGCGCCTCAGGGAGGCGCGGTCAAGGGCGCCGGAGGGGGAGACTCCAAGTCCTGCATGGCCGGGGCGGCCCAGATCCTGGACCAGGCTCTGAAGTCCCGGGGACAGGACCCGGAGGCCGGACTGCGGCTGCGGCTCCTGCTGCGGGTGTTGCTCCGGCTGCGGCTGCGGCTGCGGACCGAGTTCAGGCATGTCGGGCTCGGCGGCCGGATGCTCTGTCGCGGCAAGCTCAACGGACTCCCGCACGGCCCTGAACTGCACTCGGTCCCCCGGCACGGCAAGGGCAGGCTGCTCCCGGTCCAGGTCCCACATGCGCGCAGCCGTCCGGCCGATCAACTGCCAGCCGCCTGGAGACTTCCGCGGGTACACCGCCGAGTAAGGGCCTGCAAGGGCCACTGCTCCGGCGGGAACTGCGGTCCGGGGCGAGCTTCGGCGCGGAACCTCGAGCAGCCGGTTCTCCCCTGCCATGTAGCCGAATCCCGGTGCGAAGCCGGCGAACGCCACCGTCCACACCTGCCCGGTATGGGCTGCTATTACGCCGTCAGTTCCCAAGCCGGTGAGCCGCCCCACTTCGTCGAGGTCCTCGCCGTCGTACACGGTCTCGATGACTACCAGCTTGCCTTCCGTGTGGGCCTGGACTGTCAGGTCCATCTCGAGCAGCATGCCGGCGATCCGCCGGGCCGCGGCGGGCGAGTCCGCCTTGACCATCACCGTTTCAGCGGCGGCCAGGACGTCCACCTGTCCGGGCAGCGGCTGCTCCAGCAGGAGTGCCTGCAGCGCCATCACATCGTGGAGCCCGGAGAGTTCGGCGAGTACCGCCGTCGTACCCACGGGCCGCACGGCAAGCACTTTGGCCGGCGCGGCGGGTGCGCGAACTGTGTCCATGGTGATCAGGCCGCGCCGCTCAGGCGTGGCTCTCCTGGCCGGTGGCTTCGCCGAGCAGGCGCAGGTCCTCTTCCGGCTGCGGGTCGCGGCCAAGGGCCAGCCCGATGATGGTCACCAGTGAGGCCGCCAGCAGGTAGACAGCTATCAGGTACCAGTTCCCGGACGCCGCGTACAGGGCGGTGAAGATCAGTGGCGCAACTGCACCGCCGATCACCCCTGCGAGGGTGTAGGCCAGCGAGCTGCCGGCGTAGCGAAGCCGGGCCGGGAACTGTTCGGTGATGTAGGCGGCCTGGGGCCCGTACATCAGGGCGTGGAATGCCAGTCCGATCACCACGCCTGCTGTCAGGACCACCTCAGACCTGCTTTGGATCATGATGAAGAACACAGGTATCCAGATAGCGGTTCCGGCGGCCGCGATGCCGTAGACCAGGCGGCGGTTGAAGCGGTCGGTGAGGGCGCCGGCGGCCGGGATCAGGAACAGCTGGAAGGCGGAACCGATCAGGATGGCGGCCAGCACGTTGCCGGTGGTCATGCCCAGTTGCTTGGTGGCGTACACCGCGACAAACACCGTGAACAGGGCGTAGAGCACGTCGGGGCAGACGCGGGACAGGGCAGCGGAAATCAGGGCCCGGGGTTCCTTGCGGAACACTTCGGTAATCGGCGCTTTCGGCCGGTCGCCGTGGGCGGCGATGGCCTTGAAGACCGGGGTTTCCTCCAGCTTGAGCCGGATGAGCAGGCCAAAGACCACCAGCAAAGCCGAGGAGAGGAACGCCACCCGCCAGCCCCAGGACAGGAAGGCCTCGTTGCTCAGGGATGCGGCCAGGATGGCGAGGACGCCGTTGGCCATCAGATTGCCTGCGGGCGGGCCGATCTGGGCGGCCGAGGACCAGAAGCCGCGCTTGGTCGGATCACCGAATTCGCTGGAAAGCAGCACCGCGCCGCCCCATTCACCGCCGACGCCGATGCCCTGGGCCAGGCGCAGCAGCACCAGGACAACAGGGGCGGCGATGCCGATGACCGAGTAGTCGGGCAGCGCACCGATCAGGAAGGTCGCCACGCCGATAAGCATCAGCGTGACCACCAGGACCTTTTTGCGTCCGATCCTGTCACCGAGGCGGCCGAACACCACCCCGCCGATGGGGCGGGCCAGGTAACCGACGGCGAAGGCCGAGAACGAAAGCAGAAGCCCGACGAATTCGTCATTGTTGGGGAAGAAGACCTTGGGGAACACCAGTGCCGAGGCGACGGAGTAGATAGCGAAGTCGTAGTACTCAAGGGACGTGCCGGTCAGGCTGGCGATGTACGCCTTGAGGGCACCGGCAGGCAGCTTCCTTGCTGTTGCCGGTGCTGGGGATGAAGCGGTCATGCTGTCCTCCGGGAGGGGTGAGGTGGTGCCTGGATGGGAGAGTCAATGCGGATGGAACGGGGCAGGGCAGGATTTTGGCGGGTCAGACGAAAGCGGAGACGGTGACTCCGGCCCCCGCCAGGGCGGCCTTCGCGGCGGTAGCCATGGCCACCGCTCCAGGGGAATCACCATGGACGCAGATGCTTTCCGCCTGGATCTTCAGGAGGGAGCCGTCGACGGCGCGGACGGACGATTCTGTGGCCATCCTCAGCACCTGTTCAGCAACGTCGGCCGGGTTTTCTAACACGGCCCCGGGCTGTGACCGGGACACCAGGGTCCCGTCCGGGTTGTAGGCCCGGTCCGCGAAGGCTTCTGGAACAGCCCGTAGTCCGGCGGCTGCCGCAAGGCGAAGCACCTCCGAGCCCGGCAGGCCAAGGATGGGAAGGCCCGGATCCACCGCCCTGACGGCGTCAACTACCGCCTGGGCCTGCCCCGTGTGGTGCACTATCGCGTTGTAGAGTCCGCCATGCGGTTTCACATACCGGACCCGGGCGCCCTCTGCTGCCGCCAGTGCCTGGAGCGCACCCAGCTGGTAAACGACGTCGTCGGCCAGTTCAACGGGGGCAACGTCCAGGAAGCGGCGGCCAAAGCCCGCCAGGTCCCGGTAGCCCACGTGGGCGCCGACGGCGACGTTGGCTGCAGCGGCGTCACGGCATGTCCTGCGGATCACGCCGGGATCGCCGGCGTGGAAGCCGCAGGCCACGTTGGCGCTGCTGACGGACCGGAGAATGGCCGCGTCGTCGCCGAGGGTCCAGCGTCCGAAGGATTCGCCGACGTCGCTGTTCAGGTCGATGCTTGCCATTTGTGATCCTCATCTCATTGATGTGCCTTACTAAGCATGCACCAAAAATTGCGATTGTTCAACGATTCTGCGATTCAACAATGTGACGATCGTGTAAATTCTGCAGTATGGCCCGTTCAGACGCAGATATCCGCCCTCCCCGTTCCCTTCCGGAGAGCGAAGTACAACACAGCGGTCCAGGGCTTGCTGAAAGCGGTTTGGCGGGGCGGGCCCGGGCCGGGCGATTGCGGGTGGCGGTTCCGTCCGTGGCAGAGCGGGTCGCCGTTGAGCTCCGCCTGCAACTGGCGGAGGGCAGGTTGCTGCCGGGCACACGCCTGACCGAATCCACCATCGCGGAGGATCTCGGGGTGTCCCGCAACACGGTCCGCGAGGCCTTTGCCGAACTGGCCAGCGAGCGGCTGGTTGTCCGGCACCCGAACAGAGGTGTCTTCGTGGCCAGCCTCGGCGCCGGTGACATTCACGATGTCTACACCGTTCGCCGCGCCATCGAAGTCAGTGCCATCCGCGGCGGGGGGACTCCGGAACGCATTGAAGCCGTCCGGGCCGCCGTAAATGAAGGCAAACGTGCTTTGGCAGCCGGCGACGAGGAGGCTCTTGGCACGGCCAACCAGCATTTCCACGGCGCCATTGTGGCCCTGGCCGGCAGCAGGCGGCTCAACAGCATCATGGCCCAGGTCCTTGCCGAAATGCGCCTGTTTTTCCACAAGGCCACTGTGGACGGGCAGTTCTACCGGCACTACCTCCAGGACAACGAGGTCATCTGCCAGGCCCTGGAAGCAGGAGACCTGGACCGCGCCGCCCGGCTCCTGCTGGAGTACCTGGACCGCTCCGAGGACAACCTGGCTGCCGTCCACGGCGAAACGGATGACTCATAACTGAACCGTTAGGCTGGAAGGATGAACCGACGTCTTGCCGTCCTGTCCGCAGTCCCCCTCATGCTCCTGCTGGCCGCCTGTGGTTCTGTCCAGGATTCTACTGAAAAGGTGCCGGATGACGCCGCGTCCAAAGCGGCCAGGTCGGCCGCAGATCAAGTGAAGAGCCAGGTGTGCACCATCGTCCAGGACGGGGTGGTCAGCGTTGAAGAAAAGGCGCTGCTCGGCGGACTGGTATCCGCGTCTAAAACGGCCGGTGTCCCTTCCGAAATTGCGACGCCGCTGGGCCAGATTGCCGCATCACCCGACCAGGTGCCAGCCGAATCCGTGACGGCGCTGCAGCAGGCCTGCTCGCCGTAGGGACCCGTAGCGGCTGCGGATTTCCGGGCGATTTACTCCATCTTCAAGGGGCCTGGTTCTACGTTCCGCTAGTCCAGGCTCCGGAGGTTTGTGGCCCGCCGTCCCAAGTGCCGGAACGCCCGGCGTTGGCTTATTTCTGTTACTTTGACGTCCTCCGGCTGGGCTGACGGAAAGGCCGAGACGAACTTGGCGAGCTCCTCACAAAGGACTTTCCAGCTGATGTCCGGATCGTTCGGATAGGCATTCGCCTCGGCTTGGCGTGCCGCCTCAAGTGCCGCCTCGCCGGCCGGAGTGAGTTCCACCTTGAACTGCCGTCGATCTGAAGCGTGGCGTCTGCGGGTGATGTGCCCTGTGCTTTCCAGCCGCGTCAGGACCCTGCCGAGCGTCTGGCTCTGAACGTGCACCACGGAAGCGAGCTGCTCCTGGTTCAACGGCCCCGCGGCGAGTCCCTCCAGGGCAATCACCGCTGCCCGGGTCAATCCCAGGGGAGCCAGGGCGTCATCCTGCCGCCGCTGCACCATGCGCGCCGCTACCGTCAGCAAGCGGTAGCTGTTCCGGGCATCTGGATCAACACTGCTGCTCATCGGCCGCGGCCTTCCTGTGGATGGCGGGATCAGGGCACCTTCACCCCTCCATGCGTCGCTAACCTCTACCATAAGCATGCTTAGCAACCGCTTTGCAAGTATGCTTACTAATCTGCCTTGCTGATCCTCGTAGCGGCGCTTCCTGCCAGGCCCAATCGGATCCTGATGCTAGCGCTTGCCCTTTTTCCGCGAGCCCTTGCCCCGGCCCTTGTCCGGATTGGGCGCGTAGCGCTGAGCCACCTTGGGCTTCTTGACGCCGGTCCCCCGCCGGTCCGGTTTGGGTTCCTTCTTGGGCTTCTCTTGCTGGGCCGAGGGCTGGCGGGAGCTCTGGGCCGTGCGCCCGCGCACAATCCCGATGAACTCCTCAAGAATTTCGTCGGTGGAACCGCTCGGCCAGGCCAAGGCGATTTCAGTGACGGGCGCTCCTGTGAGCCGACGGGCCACGGTGTCCTTGACGTTGAAGTGCCGTGCCACAGACATCGGCAGGATAACCAGGCCGGCACCCGAGGCTACTACCTGCATCGCACTCTCGGGCCCGCCCAGCACGGCGACGTCCAGGAATGTCTCCTCGGCCAGGTCGGCCAACGCCACTTCTTCAAACACCGAGATCTCGTGCCCTTTGGGCGCCACCACCACAGGCTGCTCCTCGTACAGCGGGATCACGTTGAGGCCTTCACGCTCCACCGGAAGCCGGACAAAGCTGAGGTCAGCGGAACCGTCACGCAGCACGTCCAGCTGGGCGCCGTCGTCGGACATAAATGACCGGAGCGGGATATCCAGGACGCGCTCTTCCCATCGGCGGATCCACTTCCCCGGCGTCACCCCGGCGACGTAGGAGAACCGGAGCACGCGGGGCGCATCCTGCCCTGCGGGTTCTGCGGGGGCGGGTTTCTGCGGGGAATCATTGTCTGCGGGCACGTCTTCACAGTACCGCCACCGCCGCAGCGGTAGCCTTGCCCCTGCTGCTCTGGTGCTGCTCTGGTGCCCTGCGAGCAGTGAGCCGGATACCCTTGAAGCATGACCTCTGCAAACTCCCAGTCCATGAAGCCGGCCACTGTTGCCAAGAAACTTGGCATCTACCTGCCCGCTACACCGCAGGAGTTCCAGGATTCAACCATCAGCCGCGAGGATTTCGCCGAACTGCAGGCCAACCCGCCGGAGTGGCTCGTTGAACTCCGCCGCAACGGGCCGCACCCGCGCCCCGTCGTGGCCCAGAAGCTGAATGTTTCCATCAGCGGCCTGGCCCGCGGGGGTGTCGAGGAAGCGCTGACGACGGCGGAAATCACCGCGCTGCTGCAGGCTCCCCCGGCCTGGCTGGTCGCCGAGCGCTCCACCCACGCTGCCGTCCGGGCCGAGGCCCAGCGCGTTAAGGACGAGGCGGCCAAGAATGCAGCCAAGAAAGCCCGCGCCTCGGCGAAGTAGAGCCGAGGGCACGGCAGGCAGGACCCTTCATCAGTCCTGGTGCAGCTGCACGAAGTTGCCGCAGCCGTCGTCGAACACGGCCGTGATCCCGGACGGGCCGTCGCTGGGTCCGCCCTGAAAGGCCACGCCGGCGTCAACAAGCCTGCGGTACTCAGCCTGCACATCCGGCACGCCGAAGACGATGGCCGGCATCCCGGCGTCGTGCAGTCCGTTCATGTAGTCCGCCCCGAGCGGGTTGTCGCTCGGCTCCAGGAGCAGCCCCACTGAACCTGCATCCGCGCCCGGATCCTTGATGATGTACAGGTTGTATTCGGGCACGGCCAGCAACGTTTCAAAGCCGAGAGTACCCGTATAGAACGTGTGGGCCGCCGCTGGATCCTGGACGTGGATGCTGCACATTTTGAGTCTCATGGTCCTACGCTACGCGGCCCTCCAGTGCCGGGACAGCACCCATTGACCGGCGGGCCCGCAGGGGTTGCAATGGAAGGAGCGGCCCCGGTTCCAGGGGCCGAAACTGATGCTTGGAGGTGCCGTGGTGGCAGCCCTGACAGAAGCCGTGGGCCTGGGAGCCTGGACAATGTTGTTCTGGGCTCCTCTCCTGGTATTCGCGGTAGCCGGCACGGTGTTTGCCGTCCGGCTGCACACCGCAGGCAATGCCGTGCCAGCATCGGCTCCCCCGCAGGCAGCGGAACCGGGGCTCAGCGGAGTTGGCAGCACAAGAAAGATCCCCGATCGCTCCGACACCTTGTTCTGGGACCTGTTCATGGGCTCTGCAGTGGCCCTCCCGGCCCTCCTTATCCCCACCGTGATGTCGCCGTGGGCAGGTGCCGTGCTCGCCACACTGGGCGGAGCGGCCGGCCTCACCGCCTACCGCTACAGCCCACGGGTGCTGGCCCACCAGGAGCTCCGCCGGCAACGGCGTCAGGCACAGCCGGCGTATAAGGCAGCGGAGGCCCTGCACCAGGCCCTCCTTGCCCGCTGGCGCAGCTACGAACTCGATCCGGGCTGCAGCATCGATTATCCGGCTATCACCGATGTCCGGATGCCCGAAACGTCGGCCCTTATCAGGGCCATGCGGGAAGCGGAGCGGCTGCAGTCCGTGCCGCACGAGGGCTACGTGCCCGCCGTGGCGCGGCTTGAGGTTTCGCTCGCAGCGGCGGAGAGGGCGGCCGGAATGCCCTCCAGCCGACGTTAAGTGCTGTGTCGCCGCCGTTGGAGCGAGGTGGTTGGGCGGCGGTAGCATCCGAGGATGGAGCTCAAAGAAACGGATGTTCGTGACCAGTTCGGCAGGCTGCTGGCGGACCGGGAGGTCTGGCGGCAGGCCGTGACGCTGGAGGCTGCCGGCGAGCTGACGGCACGCTGGCTGGAAGGCGGCAGCGAATACCAGGCCGCAACCTTCACGGCCAGGTATGACGAGGAAACCGACGCCATCGCGCCGCTGCTGGTGCAGCTGAACAGGAACGGGCTGTTCACCAAGGAATCCCAGCCCGGCCTGCCATACAGCGGCAGTGCCCAGCGCCAGTATGTGACCGGCTTCTGCAGTGCAGATGTGGCAGCGCAGCTTCTGGCCATGTCCACCCGGTCCGACCTGGTTACGGTGGCGCATGGTCCGGGGGAGGCCAGCACCGCTGCCATCCCCGTCACGCTCGATGGAGCCGAGGTTGTCACCGTGCTTGGCTCCAGCGAGACCCCTATAACCTCGGATCAGGTCCAGGACTGGGCGGAGGAGACCAACGAAACCTTGGCGCTGCTGCTGGCCGACTCCTGGTACGTGGAAATTTTTGATCCGGCGTGGGGCAGGAACGACGTCCTGCTTCCGGCCGTCCTCGCCGCGCTGACTCCCGGGGAGTAGGAGCCGGTGGGCTACAGGCCCGCCGGCTCTGCCACGCGGGCCACTTCGCAGATGCGCGCCGCGGTGATCCGGCCCATCCGGATAGCACCATCCACGTGCTGGTAGCCTTCGGCGGCAAGGTCTGAGGAGGACCAGTAGATGGGTCCCACCGGCGTGTGCTGGTCCTTGCCGTAGCGGTGCAGGCCTCCAAGGTCGTAGCTCGAGGCGTAAGCGCCCCTCGTCCATTCTTCCGAACCCCAGTCGGACTCGTAGTAGACCTCCGGCTCCAGCGCCTTCTCCCCCAGGAAGCCGGCAATGGACTCCAGCACTGCGCGCCTCCGGTCCTCGGCGCTCAGCTCGAAGACGGCGTCGGCCTTTTCATCGGAAATGAACGCCCACCAGGGTCCCCCGGACATCGCCGTGGTTGGTGTTGTCGTAAACTTCCTGGACGAGTGAGCCGGCGCCGAATCCGGTTCCTGACAACCCGTCCTCCCGCCAGAACGGTTTGCCGTAGACCGCGTGGACCTTGATGACCAGGCCCAGGGACTGGTGCTGGTGCATCTGGTGCTGTCGGCGCGGCAGGGGCGGGTTGAAGGAGACGCGCGAGTAGAGATTTGGCGGCACGGCCATGATCACGAACCTGGCGTTGACTGTGGCGCGCTCGGAAACGACGGTGACGCGATAGCTCTCGGGGCTGCCGCCGTCGGGATTCACGCTCCAGTTGATGGTCCGCACCGGACTGTTAAGGACGACGTCGTCCCCCAGCTCCTGCGCCTGCAGCAGCGAGACCTGCTGCATACCGCCGATGACCCGCTTGTCCAGGATGAAGTCCTCATCCGTGAGGTGGGTGAAGGACCCGGCGGAGGCCGCCATCAGCACGGCCTGCAGCGCCGAGAATGCATGTGCAGGCTTGGTGAGCATGCCGCCGGCGATGAACAAGCCGATGTTGTTGCAGGCTTCCTCGTTGTCCGAATGGGCGCGCAGCCAGTGATGGAAGGAGATGGTATCCAGCTCGCGGGCCTTGGCATGAGCCCAGGGTTCTGTAGGGCCTATTTCGGCGGCCAGCCCGTCCAGCAGCGCAATCAGTTTGTCCATCTCGACGGCGGTGGCGGAGTCTACGGGGAAGGAGTCGCCGGTGTAGCGCACAGGAATGCCGTCGGCGCCGATATATACGGACTCGCCGCTGCGGTAGCGGGAGTAGGTCTTCAGGCCCAGTTCGTCCAGCAGGTCCAGGAGCACTGTCTGGTCCGGTGAGACCCACTGGCCCCCGATTTCCAGCAAGGCGCCGTCCACGTTATCTGTCCAGGTGCGTCCGCCGACCCGGTCCCGGGCCTCCAGCACGGCGACCGTGAGGCCGGCCTTCTTAAGTTCACGGGCTGCGGTCAACCCGGAGGGTCCCGCTCCAACGACAACAACGTCGCGGTTTAGGTTCAGCATGATGTCCTCTCTTCGGCGGCAAGGTGATGCGCGCCACTAAATGAATGCCATTCATTTATTAGAACTATAGCGGTTTGCGCCGGGCTCCGGAAGAGGTCGGTGGAATAATGCTGGGGAACCCACCGAAAGGCCAGCACCATGTCGGCAGCCGCCGCCCAAGGAACCACCGCCGGAACAGCCGGCTCCAACACGGCAACAGGCGTTACAGCGGACCCGTCGAAGAGTGCCCGGCGGCGGGCCGGCCGGCCGTCGTCGGCAGTCCTGGACAAGGCGGGAATCACTGCTGCTGCGTTGGACCTCATCAGCAGGAAGGGCTATGACGGCCTCACGATGGCCGGACTGGCGCGCCAACTGGACGTCGCGCCGTCGGCCCTTTACAACCATGTGGCCTCCAAGAGTGACGTTCTCGTGCTGGTGGAGGACCATCTCGCGGCTCTGGTTGACGTCTCCCGCTTCGGCACGGCGTCCTGGGAGGATGCTGTCCGCGCCTGGGCCTGGAGCTACCGCGACGTGTTCGCCCAGCACACGCCCCTGATTCCGGTGATCGCAGTCCTTCCCGTGACCGACGCGCCCCAGACCCTGGCCATGTACGAGACGGTCAGCAAGGGCTTCCGGGATGCAGGATTCCCGCAGGAGCGCATCATTTCCTCCATCGTGGCGCTGGAGTCCTTCATCTTCGGCTCGGCCTATGACGTCACGGCACCGGCGGACATCTTCGATCCCGGCAGCATGGCCGAGGCAACCCCGCACTTCACCGCTGCGGTGCGGAGCCTGGCGGCCCGGGGAGACGAGCGCCCCGCGGACGTGGCCTTCGGCCTGGGGCTCGAAGCACTTATCACTGGGCTCGGAGCGCTGCGGACGTGGCGGGGCTGAACGAAGTGGGGGCATTTCGACACGGACACGCCGCCGTTTCAGCCCGGTCCGCGGATTTTGCTCCCCAAAGTGGCCCACGACGGCGGGACTCACCCCACCGGGCTGGATGGGCACGCCACATCAGCGGGTGTTTTGATATCGGAAACAGCGAAGGCAGGCGGTCTCCGTGGAGACAGCCTGCCTTCCTCTGCATCTCTACGGCTGCAGGGGCTGTGCCGAGGCCCGGCTAGAAACCGGCTCCGTCAGCCTTGACCGCCAATACGGGGCGGTCGGCCTGCATCAGGATGCGCTGGGCGTGGCTGCCCAGGATGAACTTTCCCACCTGGGTCCGATGCCTGAGTCCGATGACGATCAGCGAAGCGTCAGCCTCTCGGGCAACGTCGAGGAACTCGTCAGCGAGGTCATGCAGGTACGGAGGCTGAATGACCCTGGCGGTGACGCCGGCCTCCGCTGCACGGCTGGCCGCCTGTGCCAGGACGTTGTCGGGTGCCACTGATTTGTCCACCAGCGCGCCTTCCCTCGCAGAATTGACGATCACCAGGTCCTCATTGCGGAGCTTGGCCTCAGCAATGCCTGCCGTCAGCGCGGCCTCCCCTGCGGGTGTGGGGACGAATCCGACGATGATGCTCATACCTTCTCCTTGATTTCAGGCGTGACAGCTGTGGGGGCAGTGGATTTGCGCTTGGATATGGCACCACGGATGATCGGAAGCACTGCCACCAGGACAAAGACCAGCAGCAGCGTTGCCGAAATCGGACGGCCGAAGAAGCCGAGGGGATCGCCGCCGAAGACCAGCAGGGAGCGGCGCATTGAGCTTTCCAGCAGTTCGCCGAGCACGAACGCCAGCACCAGCGGGCCGGGTTCGAAGCCGAACTTCTTCATGAGGTAGCCGACGATGCCGAAGACGACGACGAGCGTAACATCGAACATGCTGTTGTTGATGGTGTAGGCACCCAGCAGCGTGATGAGGGCCGTGACCGGCGCCAGGATGGCGGCCCGGACCCGGAGGATCTTCACGAAGATCCCCACCAGCGGCAGGCTCATGATCAGCAGCAGGATGTTGCCGATGTACATGGAGTTCACCACGCCCCAGAAGAGCTCGGGGTTCTGTTCCACCAGCTGCGGGCCGGGGGTGACGCCCTGGATCAGCAGCGCGCCGAACATCAGCGCCATGGTGGCGTTGGCCGGGATGCCCAGCGTCAGCAGCGGGATGAAAGAGGACGTGGCGGCCGCATTGTTCGCGGTTTCCGGTCCGGCCACGCCTTCGGGTGCACCCTTGCCGAAGCGCTCCGGCTGTTTGGCCCGCTTCTTTTCCATGGCGTAGGACGCCATGGAGGCGATGGTGGCACCGCCGCCGGGAAGGATTCCCAAGAAGAAGCCGAGGACTGATCCGCGGCCGATGGCGCCGGAGGCCTGCTTGAGGTCACGCCGGGACGGCCAGACGTTGGTGACTTTCGACGGCGCCTTGGCCGCCCGGTGCCGTTCCTCAAGGTTGTAGAGGATTTCGCCGAGCCCGAAGATGCCCATGGCGATCGGTACAAAATCGATGCCGTCGGCCAGAGGCAGGCTGCCGAAGGTGAAACGGCTTTCACCGGTGAAGATGTCCCGGCCAACCGTGGCGAGCAGGAGCCCCAGCGCGGCGGCGATCAGCGCTTTCGCCTTCGATCCGCTGCTGATCGTGGCTACCAGCAGGATGCCGAGCATCGCCAGGGCGCTGTACTCCGGCGGCCCGAAGTCGAGGGCGAAACTCGCCACAAGCGGCGCCAGGAACGTCAGCCCGACGATCGAGGCGGTTCCGCCGATGAACGAGCCGATGGAAGCCAGTCCCAGCGCCGTACCTGCCCTGCCCTGCTTTGCCATCTGGTAGCCGTCGAAGACGGTGACCACGGAGGACGCCTCCCCGGGGAGCCGCAGTAGCACGGAGGTAATTGTGCCGCCGTACTGTGCGCCGTAGAAGATGCCGGCCAGCATGATGATGGCCGTGACAGGCTCCACGTTGTAGGTGAGCGGAAGCAGGATGGCGATGGTTGCCGCGGGCCCCAAGCCGGGCAGCACACCGATCAGCATGCCGATCACGACGCCAATCAGGCAGTAGAGGAGGTTGGTCGGCTCCAGGACAACCGCAAATCCGTTGATAACGGGATTCAGAAAATCCACGGGGGTCTCCTAGAAGAGATGGGGGATGGACGTGTTGAGCGCAAGCACGAAGATTGCGTAGAAGGCGATCACGACGGCGGCACTGACTACCAGCGTGGAGCGCCAGGTTTCGCCGCCAAGGAAGCGCATCCAGATGACGCACAACACCAGGGCCGGCAGTTCGAAGCCGATGAGCGGCATCAGGGCGACCATGGCAGCGAGTGTCACCAGGCCGGTCAGCGGTGCCGTGGACATCCGTGTGAACGCCTCCGCGTCCCGGTTGTGTCGGCCGGCGATTAGCTGGAAGAGCCCGAGAACCACCATGACGCAGCTGATGATAAACGGCCACAGACCGGGCTGGGGCTTGTCAGGCGTACCCAGCCCCATGGCGATCGAGAGGATGACGGCGCCGATCCCGACGCCAAGAACTACCAGGGACGTGGCCGCATTGGCGAGGGGGCCGGCCGCGGGAGGCTTTTCCTCCTCCCACTGGGCTGCGAGCTGCTCCGGCGTCAGGTCATCGAGAAGTTCGCCGGCGGACTCCGCGGGGGTTTCCTTCACTGGACTCACTTATTTCCGCTAAGGCTGATGTCGTACTTCTCCACCAGTTCCTTGTACTTCGCTGCGTATCCCTTCCAGTCAGCGACGACTTCCTCACCGGAAATCTCCTTCGGGGTCAGCATGTTCTTCTTGTTGAACTCCTTGTAGGCGTCCGACTTGAAGGTGTCCTGGAAGGCGGCGAGCAGCTTCTCCTTGACTTCTGCGGGCGTGCCCTTGGGCGCCGCGACCGCGCGGTACTGGGCTACGGGCACGTCATAGCCGGTTTCCTTGGCGGTGGGAGTGTCCGGCAGGTAGCTGTTGCGTTCCTCCGAGAAGACCAGCAGGGGCGAGACCTTGCCCGCCACGATCTGGGGCATGGCCTCGCCGAGCTGGATGGTGGCGAGCTCCACCTGGTTGCCGAGGACCGCCGTCAGGGCTGGCTTGCCGCTGTCAAAGGGGATGTCTGTGCCCTTGACCTCGGCCTGCTTGAACAACACGGTCTGGGCGAGCTGGCTTCCGGTGCCTACACCGGTGGTGCCGAAGGTGACGTTGCGGCCGGCGCCGGCCACGTCCTTGAACGTCTTGAATCCGGACTGGGTGCTGGCCACCAGGACATAGTCGTCCTGCGACAGCCCGGCGATGATGTCCAGGTCATCGACGCTGATGGCTTCGTCCTGGGTGACGGCCAACGGAGTGATGGTGATCAGTGATGCCGTGAGGAGGACCAGCTCCTGTCCATCGGCGGGCTTCCCGGCCACTTCCTTAGTAGCCAGGGCGCCATTGGCGCCGGGCTTGTTCACGACGGGCATGGGCTGGCCGAGGGTCTTGGAGGCGCCTTCGGCGAGGGCCCGGGCGATCAGGTCGGTGCTGCCGCCGGCGGCCTGGCCCACGGTGAGGTTGATGGGTCCTGACGGGTAGTTGGCTGAGTTGGCCTTGCCGCCCGCGACGTTGCCGCAGGCCGTGAGCGCCAACAGTGTGACGGCGGAGGCCACTCCGAGAACCGTGCGGCGGGTGGGGAAGTGCTTCATTGGAACTCCTCGTAGAAATCCCGGGGCGGGGTCCCGGACGTTTGTGTGAACCGAATCACGCCGGCTCGCTAGTCGAGTGTAGGGAGACGCTATGATGCATGTCTAAGCCCTAAAATGCATCGGGTGATACCTGAAAGGCATCATGTTTACTTTTGACCAACTGGCCGGATTCATCGCCGTCGCCGAAGAACTCCATTTCGGACGGGCAGCCGAAAAGTTGAACATGACCCAGCCGCCGCTTAGCCGCCAGATCCAGAAACTGGAGAAAAGCATCGGCACGGAGTTGCTGGAGCGCGATAACCGTAAGGTAAAGCTCACGCCTGCCGGGAACGCGTTCCTGGACGAGGCCAGGAGGCTCATCGCCTTGGCAAACCGCGCCCCGATCACCGCCCGCAGGATCGCCACCGGACGCTCGGGCGTGCTCCGTGTCGGCTTCACGGCGGCCAGCGGGTTCAGCATCCTGGGCCCGCTCCTGGAGGAGATCGTGGCCATTCTTCCCCAGGTGGACATTGACCTCCAGGAACTGGTGACCGGCGAGCAGATCCAAGGCCTCCTCACTGGCGAGCTGGACCTGGGCCTGGCGCGGCCCCCGTTCGACCGGGACGTCTTTGATTCGCACCTGCTCTACAGGGAGTCCATGATGCTGGCCGTCCCGGCAGGCCACCGGCTGGCGGGCCTTTCCCGGCCCATCGAAGACGCCGACCTCCGGGACGAAGCCCTCATCATGCACTCGCCCACCAAAGCGGCGTATTTCTACGATCTGGTCGTCCGCATGCATGACATCCAGCATGGGAATGTCCTCCACACGGTGAGCCAGATCCTCACCATGGTTTCCCTGGTTGCAGCCAGGCGCGGGGTGGCCTTTGTCCCCCATTCGGCCACGCTGCTCGCCATCAAGGGCGTCGAATTCCTGCCTCTCGCCGGCAGCGGCAGAGAAGACCCCGTTGAGCTGCACGCGATCTGGAACCGCAAGGTGGCTAACCCAGCCCTGCGACGCCTCCTTCAGGACCTGGAGTTCAGGACGGAGTAGGCACTTCGGCCGCACGGCAAACTATGCGTTTTAAGTATCAACCAATACGAAATAGCACTTAGACAGGCATCAAATAGGCTGCCTACTCTGGACGGGACCCAACACCCCCGCCGCCAGCGGCATTCACAGAGGACAACATCGTGGCAAAGTACTCCCCCCAGGAACTGGCAGACTCCCTCAAGGAAGGCCTGCTGTCTTTCCCGGTAACGTCGTTCGATGCGCAGCTGCAGTTCGATGAGGAGAACTACCGCAAGCACCTCGCCTGGCAGGCGAGCTTCCCGGTGGCCGGCCTCTTCGCAGCGGGCGGCACGGGCGAAGGTTTCTCCCTCTCAGCTGCGGAGTCCGAGCGTGTGGTCCGCACCGCCGTCGAGGAAGTAGGCGGCCAGGTGCCAGTCCTGGCTTCTGCCGGCGGCTCCACTGTCCAGGCCATCGAGAATGCCAAGGCTGCGGAGGCCGCAGGCGCAGAGGGCATCCTGCTCCTTCCCCCCTACCTCACCGAAGCGGACCAGGGTGGTCTGATTGACCACGTCAGCGCCATCTGCAGCGCCACGTCGCTGGGTGTCATCATCTACAACCGCGCCAATGCCATTTATAAGGACACCACCGTGGCAACCCTCGCGGAGCGCCATGAGAACCTCATTGGCTTCAAGGACGGCGTGGGCGACCTCGAACACGATGCCCGCGTCTATGCCAAGCTCGGCGACCGCCTCTTCTACCTCGGCGGCCTTCCCACGGCGGAGACCTTCGCCCTCCCGCTGCTCCAGCTCGGTATGAGCACCTACTCCAGCGCAATGTACAACTTTGTTCCGCAGTTCGCCCTGGACTTTTACCAGGACGTCCGGAACAACGACCGTGTGGCCGTCAATAAGAAGCTCAACGACTTCGTGATCCCCTACCTGGATATCCGGGACCGCGTGAAGGGCTACTCCGTCTCCATCGTCAAGGGCGGCCTGGATGCCATCGGCCGCTCGGCAGGCGGGGTCCGCCCGCCGCTGCAGAACCTGGCGCCGCAGGACCTGGCGGACCTCAAAGCTCTCGTCGCCACCGTCTCCTGAACAACCGTCTCCTGAACAACGTCTCTCCTAAGGAGTCAGCACTATGACACTCACCGGACATTCCCTGATCGCCGGGCAGCCCGTCGTCGGCGCCGGCAAGACCGCTTTCGGCCTCAACCCCGCCACCAACGCGGCGCTTGAACCCACATACACGCTGATCACCGAGGAACAGCTGACGACGGCGACCGTAGCCGCCGCCGCTGCGTACCCGTCCTTCAGCACCCTGGACCCCGACACCCATGCGGCCTTCCTCGATGCCATTGCGGACAACATTGAAGCCATTGGCGAGGAGCTCATCATCCGCGCCGGCCAGGAAACGGGCCTGCCCGCCGCCCGGCTGCAGGGCGAGCGTGCCCGCACCACCGGCCAGCTCCGCCTGTTCGCGTCCGTGGTCCGGCAGGGCGACTTCCGCGGCGTCCGGATTGATCCGGCCATCCCGGACCGTACGCCGATGCCCCGGGTTGATATCCGCCAGCGCCAGATCCCGCTGGGCCCTGTGGCCGTGTTCGGTGCCAGCAACTTCCCGCTGGCGTTCTCGACGGCGGGAGGCGACACGGCTTCGGCCCTCGCCGCCGGCTGCCCGGTGGTCTTCAAAGCCCACAACGCCCACCCGGGCACCAGCGAGCTCGTCGGCCAGGCCGTGGTTAAAGCAGTCAAGGACTTCAACCTTCATCCCGGCGTGTTCTCCCTGATCTACGGCCCCGGGGCCAGCATCGGCCAGGCCCTCGTGGCCGATCCCGCCATCAAGGCTGTCGGCTTCACCGGCTCCCAGGCAGCCGGCATCGCGCTGATGCGCACCGCCGCGGGCCGGCCCGAACCTATCCCGGTTTACGCGGAAATGTCCTCGCTGAACCCGGTCTTCGTCTTCGAAGGCGCCCTCAGCGGCTCCGCCGAACAAATTAACGCGCTGGCCGCCCAGTACGTCACCGCCGTCACCGCCAGCTCCGGCCAGCTCTGCACCTCCCCCGGCCTGCTGTTCGCCCCCGCCGGCGAACCCGGGGACAAACTGGCTGCCGCCGTCGCACACGCCGTCTCCGCCTGCGCCGGCCAGACCATGCTGACCGAAGGAATCGCCGGCTCCTGGAACCAAGGAACCGAGACGCTCGGCTCAGCTGCCGGCGTCGCCGTCGTGGGACAGGGCACTCCCGGACCCACCGAAAACGCCCCCGCCCCCACCATCTTCGGAACGCACATCAGCGAGTTCGTCGCCAATCACGTGCTGCACGAGGAAATCTTCGGCGCCGCGTCCCTGGTGATCCGCTACTCCTCCACCGACGAACTCGTCGAAGCCGTCAACCGGCTTGAAGGCCAGCTCACCGCGTCGCTGCAGCTCACCGCGGAGGATTACCCGACGGCGGCACCCCTGATCCCGGCACTCGAGCAGAAGGTGGGGCGCATCATCGTCAACGGCTGGCCCACCGGCGTCGAAGTCGGCCACGCCATGGTCCACGGCGGACCCTTCCCCGCCACCTCGGACTCCCGCATCACATCCGTCGGCACGCTTGCGATCAACCGTTTCCTGCGGCCGGTCGCCTACCAGAACATCCCCCAGGAACTACTGCCTGTCCCGCTGCAGGACACCAACCCGTGGCACCTGAACCGCCGCATCGACGGCGTTATCGAAGCGGCAGCCGTCGTAAAGGACGAGGTCAACGCATGAGCACCCAGCCCACCATCGCCAAGGTTGAAGTAGTTCCGGTCGCCGGCCACGACAGCATGCTGATGAACCTCAGCGGCGCCCACGGCCCCTTCTTCACCCGCAACGTGGTCATCGTTACCGATTCGGACGGCCGAACCGGCCTCGGCGAGGTCCCCGGCGGCGAGAAGATCAAGGCAACCATTGAGGAAGCCGGGACACTCATCACTGGCCAGCCCGTGGCCCGCTACCGTTCACTGCTGCGTGGGATCGCCGCACAGTTCGCGGACCGTGACGCCGGCGGCCGCGGGCTGCAGACGTTCGACCTGCGGACCACCGTCCACGCGGTTACCGCCGTCGAGTCCGCCCTGCTGGATCTGCACGGCCAGTTCCTCGGCGTGCCCGTCGCGGAACTGCTGGGTGACGGGCAGCAGCGCGCCTCGGTGCCGATGCTCGGATACCTCTTCTTTGTCGGCGACCACGCCAGGACCGATCTTCCCTACCTGGTGGAGGACGCGCCGTCGGACCGCTGGGAGAAGCTGCGCCGCCAGGAGGCCATGACGCCGGAGGCGGTTGTTGCCCTGGCCGAAGCCGCTCAGGAACGCTACGGCTTCAGCGACTTCAAGCTCAAGGGCGGCGTGCTGTCCGGGGACGACGAAGTTGATGTTGTCACTGCCCTCGCCAAGCGCTTCCCCGAGGCCCGGGTGACGCTTGACCCGAACGGCGGCTGGCTCCTGGAGGAGGCCATCCGCCTGGGCAAGCGAATGCAGGGCGTAGTGGCGTACGCCGAAGACCCGTGCGGCGCGGAAGGCCGCTTCTCCGGCCGGGAGGTCATGGCCGAATTCCGCCGCGCCACCGGATTGAAGACCGCCACCAACATGATCGCCACGGACTGGCGGGAAATGTCACACGCCATCCGCAGCAACGCGGTGGACATTCCGCTGGCGGACCCGCACTTCTGGACCATGTCCGGTTCGGTGCGGGTGGCGCAGCTGTGCAACGAGTTCGGGCTCACCTGGGGATCACACTCGAACAACCACTTCGACATCTCGCTGGCCATGTTCACGCACACCGGCGCCGCGGCTCCGGGGGAAATCACCGCGCTGGACACACACTGGATCTGGCAGGACGGCCAAGGGCTGACCAAAAACCCGCTGCAGATCCGCGACGGTGCCATCGAAGTTCCCAGCGCGCCGGGCCTGGGCATCGAGCTGGACCGCGACGCCCTGGGCAAAGCGCACCTGCTCTACCTGCAGCACGGCCTCGATACCCGCGACGACAGCATCGGCATGCAGTACTACATCGACGGCTGGACCTTCGATCCGAAGCGGCCCTGCCTGGTCCGGTAAGGACGTTCAACCACACAGCTTCCGCACGGCCGGCCCTCCTTTCACAATGGAGACGGCCGTGCGGCGTCTGAAAGCTGGATAGTTAAATAGCTGATTTTCGTGCCCCGACAGGCCTCGAACCTTTACTGTCGGACCCCCTTGAGAGAGTATTCCTATGGAGGCCTTTAGCGTTCAGCAGGCGGAACACGGCGGTAAATCCGCTCTGCTCACGCGGGCTGAGTCGCTCGTTGGGGGCGCTTCCGGCAAAAGACCCGACGTTGCCGGGACACTTCGGTTAAACCGCCACTGCACTCCGCCTACTGAACCTGCAGGCCTGCCCGACGCCGCCGGGCTCGCGCATGCTATCGCTGTGGTGAAAGCGGCCGCCGCGGCTGGCCCGGACTTCCTGGCGCTGGCCGACTACGCGGAGGCCGCCGATTTCGCCGGCCAGGTCGAGGACCTCTCCCGGTCTGTGGAGTATCTGCAGGTCCTCGGTGCCGGCGCGGTGGATCGCACCCGCACGCAGGCTATTACCGCGGCCGCCGCCACGCACCAGCGGCCGGACCAGGAATGGCACCGCGGCGGCTGTTCGGTCTCATGCGGCTGTTCGGTCTGCTGGGCCTGCTGAGCCCGTTTCGACGTCGCTGACGTCCCCGGCTGACGACGGGTGCCGGAATACCGCCGAGTTCCTGCGTGCCCGGCTCCGGATCAGTATCGCCGAAGCCCACCGCCGGATCAGTCTCGCTGCCGCGGTGCTCCCCCGGCCCGGGATCACCGGCCACACCCAGCCAGCCGAACGCCCGGAACTCGCCAGCGCCCTCGCCGCCGGGGCCGTCGCCTCCCGCCCCGCGACCATCATCACCCTGGCCCTGGATCGTGTCCGGCACCACGCCACCGAGGACACCACCGCCCGGATGGAACACGCCCTGACCCGCACCGCCGCAGAAAACGACACCGACTTCCTCACGCGCATCGCCCGCCGCTGGACCGAGGCAATCGACCAGGACGGCATCGAACCCACCGAACACGAACTCCACCAACGGCAAGGCGCCTTCATCCGCCCAGCCCGCCGCGGACTCAACCACCTGGAAATCTTCGCCACACAAGACCAGTTCGAACACCTCCTGACCGTCATGAACACCGCCACCAACCCCCGCACACAGCCCCGAACCCCAGACAAAACCCCCAACGGCAAGACCGCCGCAAGCGACGCGCACGCCGGCGAGGCCACCGGCGAAACCGAAAGCGACCCTGAAACCAACCTCGAAGCCAACCTCGACCAGCGAACCCGGCCCCAACAACTCCTCGACGGGCTCGTCGGTGCCTGCAAAGCAGCACTGGCCACCGGCACGCTCCCCACAGTCGGAGGGCTCCGCCCCCAGGTGATGGTCACCATCGACTACCACGACCTCCTGGACCGGCTCGAACACGCCACCGCTCAAGGACCCCGCTACCGCTCCCGAACAACAGGCACCACCGCCGACACCGGCACTATCCCCGGCACCCGGATCCCCGACTCCGGCATCACCACCGACCCCGGCCCCGGCCCCGGGATCCCGGACTCTGGCAGCATCCCCGGCACCGGATCGTTCCCGTTCACCGGCCCCGTCACCGCCGCCACCGTCCGCAAAATCGCCTGCGACGCCGACATCATCCCCATCCTGCTCGGCAGCGAAGGACGGATCCTGGACATCGGCCGCACCACACGGATCTTCCCGCCCCACATCCGCAAAGCCATCAGCGCCCGCGACCAAGGCTGCGCCTTCCCCGGCTGCACCATCCCCGCACCCTGGTGCGAAGCCCACCACATCACCTACTGGTCACACGGCGGAACAACCACCGACAACGGCACCCTCCTGTGCACCCATCACCACCACCTCATCCACAAGGAACAATGGCAAGTCCAAGTCACCAAAGGCGTGCCCTGGTTCATCCCGCCACCCCACATCGACCCCCGGCAAAAACCCCAACGAAACCACCACCAGACGTAAGAGCTCTGGAGTTCAGCCGGATGGAAAAAGGAGTGCAGCTTTATCTACAGACTTGTAATACAAGTTTCAAACTTGTATCCTAAGTAGGAGGGCAATGCAGCCCGGACAGCCTGCTTTCGAGGAGCACCCATGAGCACCGTAGACCTCATCCGCCACGTGAAACTTTCCACTGCGAGGCTTCCCCTAGCCGTCCCGATCAGCGATGCCAAGGTTTTCACCGGCCGCCAGAAGCCCATGACGGAGGTGGTCTTCCTGTTTGCCGAGATCACCACGGAACACGGCCACAGTGGCATCGGCTTCAGCTACTCCAAGCGCGCCGGCGGCCCCGCCCAGTATGCGCACGCCAAGGAGGTCGCCGAAGGCATCATTGGCGAGGACCCCAACGACATCGGCAAGATCTACACCAAGCTCCTCTGGGCCGGCGCCTCCGTAGGCCGCTCCGGCGTCGCCACCCAGGCGCTGGCCGCCATCGACATCGCCCTCTACGACCTCAAGGCCAAGCGTGCCGGCCTGCCCTTGGCCAAGCTCCTGGGCTCTTACCGCGACTCTGTCCAGACCTACAACACCTCCGGTGGCTTCCTCAACGCTTCCCTGGAAGAGGTCAAGGCCCGCGCCACGCAGTCCCTGGACGAAGGCATCGGCGGCATCAAGATCAAGGTGGGCCTGCCCGACAGCAAGGAAGACCTCCGCCGCGTGGCCGGCATCCGCGAGCACATCGGCTGGGACGTCCCGCTCATGGTGGACGCCAACCAGCAGTGGGACCGCGCTACAGCACTGCGCCTTAGCCGCCAGCTGGAGGAGTTCAACCTCGTCTGGATCGAAGAGCCTCTGGACGCCTACGACTTCGAGGGCCACGCCCACCTTGCCAACGTCCTGGACACCCCCATCGCCACCGGCGAGATGCTGGCATCCGTCGCCGAGCACAAGGGCCTGATCAACGCCAACGGCTGCGACATTATCCAGCCGGACGCACCCCGAGTGGGCGGTATCACCCAGTTCCTGCGCCTCGCCGCCCTCGCCGACGAACGCGGACTGGGACTGGCACCCCACTTCGCCATGGAAATCCACCTGCACCTCGCCGCCGCCTACCCGCGCGAGCCCTGGGTGGAGCACTTCGACTGGCTGGACCCGCTGTTCAACGAACGCCTCGAAACCAAGAACGGCCGCATGATCGTTCCTGACCGCCCAGGCCTGGGCGTGACCCTGAGCGACCAGGCCCGGGCCTGGACCACCGAATCCGTGGAGTTCGGCGCGTAACCTTGAACGCATGAGCCGGAACCTGACCGCGGACCTCGCCGCCGATCTTCGTACCCGCATTGTGGACGGCGTGATCCAGCCTGGCGACAAGCTGCCCAGCGAAAATGCGCTGATGGGCGAGTTTGGCGTCAGCCGCACAGTGGTGCGGTCCGCGCTGACGCGTCTCCAGGCCGAAGGCCTGGTGGAAACCGAACGGGGGCGGGGCAGCTTCGCGCTGACCCCGCCCGATGACGGTCTCCAGCCAGTTCCGGGAAGCCGGCCGGTAGCCAGCGTCGAGGACCGCCTCCATCTGCTGGAATTCCGGATGGGCGTGGAGGCCGAGGCTGCAGCCCTCGCCGCCCGGAACCACACAGAGCGCCAGCTCCGGGCGGTCAATGCTGCGCTGGAGCAGTTCACCGCCAGTCCGAACCACCCCGGCCACGCGATGAAGTTCGATTATGAATTCCACCGGGCCATCGCGGCCGCCTCCGGGAATCCGTTCTACTCGGACTGCCTGGCGGCCCTGGGCCAGACCATGATCGCAATGCCGCGCACCCGGCTGATGACCGGCGTCGAGCATTACGCCCGCGACCATTTTGACCAGGTGATCCACGAGCACAAGTCCATCGCCGCGGCCATCGCGGACGGTGATGAGACGGCGGCTGCTGCCGCGATGCGAAGCCATTTGGCGAATTCCCGACGCCGGTTCAAGGCTTCCGCGCGTCCACCGGCTAGCCATCCCGGTGTTGACACGGCGTGATGCCCTGAGGACATCAAACAATGCCATATGCGTGTGGACGTGCATTGGGATTCCTGAATACAGTGAATGGAGTCGCTGTGGTGCGTACCACAGGAATTCACTGGGGTCCGTGGATCCCCACCGCAATGCCTAAGGAATTTTCCCCATGCAGTCTGTAGACACTGCTGTCACGGATGTGGCCCTGGCCACGAAGAAGTTTTTCAAGCGGGTGCTGCCCATCATGCTTGTCATGCTGGTCTGCAACCAGCTGAACCGATCCAACATCGGTTACGCCCACGAGCACCTCGAAGCTGACGTCGGGATCGGAGCCGCCGCTTATGGCTTCGGAGCAGGGCTCTTTTTTATCGCCTACGCCATCTTTGAACTTCCCAGCAACGTCATGATGGAGAAGTACGGCGCCAAGGTGTGGCTCGCCCGCATCATGGTCAGCTGGGGCATTGTGTCCTTCCTCATGGCCTTCGTACAGAACGAAATGATGTTCTATGTGCTCCGGTTCCTGCTGGGCGCCGCCGAAGCCGGCTTCTTCCCGGCAGTGATTTTCTACTTCGCCCGCTGGGTCCCGGCAGGACAGCGCGGCAAGGCGACCGCCATCTTCATTGCCGGCTCCTCCATCGCCGCTGCACTGTCCGGACCTATCGCCGGCATGCTCCTGAGCCTCCACGACGTCCTGGGGCTTCGCGGCTGGCAGTGGCTGTTCGGTTTCGAGGGCCTGCTCTCGGTGGTGGTAGGCATCATCGTGTTCTTCCTGCTCGATGCCCGGATCCAGGACGCCAAGTGGCTCTCTGCCGGTGAAAAGTCTGCCCTTGCCAACGCCATTGCCGCAGAGGACTCAGAGCACGCCAGCACCACCGGGGCGAAGATCAACCGGTGGAAGATGCTGCTCAACCCGCAAATCCTGCTGCTCTGCGGCATCTACTTCTCCGTGCAGCTCTCCATCTACGCCAACACCTTCTGGCTGCCCACCATCATCAAGCAGATTCCCGGCACCACTGACCTCAGCGTCGGCTTCCTGTCAGCGATCCCCTGGGTCTGCGCCGTCTTCGCCATGTATTTCGCCGCCAAGTGGCAAGACAAAGCCAAGTCCAAGCGGCCGCTGCTCGTCGCCGCCCTACTGGTCGCCGCCGTCGGAACTCTGGCCGCAGCAATCGCCACCCCTGTCCTGGCTCTCGTTTTCCTGGCCATCGCGGCCATGGGATTCAAGAGCGCATCGCCGCTGTTCTGGACCATCCCGCAGTCCGGCCTGCACCCGCTGGTACTCGCGCCCGCCATCGCCATCATCAACTCGCTGGGCAACCTGGGCGGCTTCGTGGCCCCCTTCGGGTTCGGCATCATCAAGGAAACCACGGGAAGCGTAGTCCCGGGCCTGTTCGCCCTGGCTGCAGCGTCCACACTCGCCGCCGGCCTCGTCTACTTCCTCAAGGAACGCCGCAGCCCGGCAACGCGGGAGCAGGAGACAGAGCACGAGACGGAGCAGGAAACCGGGCAAGAGTCCGGCAACGCTGCCGCCGGCAAGGCAGCCTCCGGAGAAGCCCTGCACCCGGCCACAGCACGATAACCACAGACGCCACGCAGCTTCTCCCCGCTTTACACATCGACGCATCGTATGAAGCGGAGGTTGAGCTGGTGGTGATTGGCGTCCGCAGGCGCTCCCCGTGGGGAAACACTTGCTCGGCAGCACTGTCCAGAGGGTCATTCTGGAAGCGGGCTTTCCCGTAAAAGCCGTTAAGCCCGACGTCGGCCCGAACACCTAAGCGGCGCGCTCCCCTCCGGATGAACTACCTGCCCCGGATGCAAACGAAAAGAGCCCCGGTCCTAAGACCGGGGCTCTTTCCATTTGCGTGCGCGAGGGGGGATTTGAACCCCCACGCCCTTTCGGACACTGGCACCTGAAGCCAGCGCGTCTGCCGTTCCGCCACTCGCGCGCAACTCCTATTACCGGGAAACGGCCGGTTTCCCGGAACCGCACCTTGTAAAAGCAGCGAGATCAAGCATAACGGACACCGGCGGCAAAACACCAATTGGACGCCGAAGGCACCCGCCCGGACCACTGCCGGACGTCTCCGTCGTCCACGCTAAACCGTGCAGCAGGCCGGGCGGAAGCCGTAGGAATGGCGGGTGCCGAGCCCCCGGTTTCGCCGCCCCTGGGCCCCCGGCGGATGTGCCGGCTTGAACTTTTCCTCAGGCCCGGCCGTTGTGCATTAAGGTCATTCACAGCCCCGGCCAGTAGTATCTGATGTAGTAGTGGCTGCTGTTGGCAGGCCTGCCACTGTGCTGTGAATTCTGTTACCCGTTGCGTTCCGAAACGAAAACTGCCCCGCACCCGGGGGGAAAGGAGAAGGACCATGGGATTGCTGGACAAGGTCGAACGCGGCATCGAAAAGGCCGTCCGCGGTGTCTTCTCCACCGGTTCACGGGCCCAAGTCGAGCCCGTGGAGATCGCCAGCCGGCTTCGCCGGGAATTGGACCACAAGGCCATCACGATCGCTGCCGGCCGCACCCTGGCCCCTAACGTCTTCGACGTGCAACTCAGCGACGACGACTTCAAGCGTGCCCAGGAATGGGGCACGCCGCTGGCCGAGGAACTCTGCGACGTGGTCATCAATCATGTCCGCAGCCAGGGCTACACCCTGCAGGGCCCGGTCCGCATTTCCTTCCGCAGGGCTGAGGAAATGCGGGCCGGAGATTTCGAGATCGCCTCCTCCACGGAGAAGTCCAAGGGCGCGCCCGGAAGGCCTTCACCACGCCCCAACGTTCCGGCCGCTCCCAGCCGGCAGCCTGTCCGCCTTCAGCCGGTCCTGGACATCGACGGCCAGCGCTATTCCCTCAATGCCCCGTCCATCGTGCTCGGCCGGTCCTCGGAGGCCGATATCCTTGTTGACGACACGGGCGTGTCCCGCCGCCACCTCGAAATCCGCACGGAAAACGGCATGACCAGCGCGGTGGACATGGGCTCAACCAACGGCAGTTATGTGAACGGGCACAAAGTCTCCGGAAGCACCGAACTCACTGACGGCTCCACCATTACGATGGGACGGACAAAGATCATCTTCCGCCTGCTGCCCGCCAACACCGGTGGCCGCCCATGAGTGAACTGACCATCACCGCCCTGCGCTTCGGGTTCCTGCTTCTCCTTTGGGTGCTGGTCTTCAGCATCGTTTCGGCCATGCGCCGGGACCTGATGGTGGGCCGCAAGGCAGCCGTCGGCTCCCCCACGGCCCGGCAGGTCCGCAAGAACCCGGAGTTGGCCGAAGGGCCACCCCAGCCCGTGAAGCAGCAGGCCCGGCAACTGGTAGTCACCGAGGGACCCCTCAAAGGCACCACCATCCCGCTGGCCGCGAGCCCCATCCTGCTGGGTAGGGCCCAGGAAGCCACCCTGGTACTGGAAGACGACTACGCTTCCGGCCGCCACGCGAGGCTCTTTCCGCAGGGCAGCCGCTGGTTCATCGAGGACCTGGGTTCCACCAACGGAACCTACCTGGCGGACCAGCAACTTACCCGGGCCCTGCCCGTTGAGCCTGGCGTACCCGTGAGGATCGGCAAGACGGTCATCGAATTGAGGCCATAAACATGGCCGGCCCTGAAATTCCCGCAAACGAGGCCCAGCCCGTGGAGCGGCCCCTCATCATGCGCTACGCCGCGCGCTCCGATGTGGGGCGCATCCGTGCCAAGAATGACGACTCCGCTTACGTGGGCCGTCATCTGGCCGTGGTCGCGGACGGCATGGGTGGCCATGCGGGCGGCGACGTCGCTTCGGCAGCCACGGTCCTGGACATGCTCCACCTCGACCGCGGGGATTACGACGACGATGCCGGCACCGTACTGGCCGACGAGATACAGACTGCCAATTCGCTCCTGTCTGAACTGGTGCATATCAACCCCAAGCTTGCCGGAATGGGTACAACTGTCACGGCGCTGCTGCTGGTTGACGGAAAGCTGCACTTCGCGCACATCGGCGATTCCCGCGCTTACCGGCTGCGCGACGGTGTATTCGAACAGGTCAGCGTGGACCACACCTTCGTCCAGCGGCTGATCGACGAGGGAAGGCTCCGCCCCGAGGAAGCCGAAACGCACCCCCACAAGAACGTCCTGATGCGGGTCCTGGGCGATGTTGATGCCAGCCCGGAACTCGACCTGGACACCCTGGACGTCAAGCCCGGCGAACGCTGGCTGCTGTGCTCGGACGGACTTAACTACGTTGCCGGACACGTGGTGGAGCGGACTGTCCGGGAGACGAAGGATCTCCGCGAGTGCGTGGAAACCCTTGTCGACCTGACCCTTGAAGCCGGTTCTCCTGACAACGTCACCGTGGTGATGTTGGAGATTGTGGAGGAAACGCCCGACGACGTCAGTACAGCCGCCGTCGATATCGTTCCTTCCGCCCCGGTCACCGGAGCAGCCGGCTCTACCGGATCAACTGTCGGGGCAGCTGCCGCGCCCGCCACGGAGCCTGACGATGCGGACACCCAGGATCCGGCGGCCAACGACTCCCCGGCAAAGGACGCGGCGGGCGCTGCAAACCCCGGGGACGTCACAACCTATCGAGCCCCGTCAACCAACGATAGCCACCCCAATACTGCAGAAACTGGCGATGCAGACTCCGACACCGGTGCATCCGGCTCCGGAGAATCCGGCGCTGCCGGTTCCGCTTCCTCTACCGACCCGCATCTGGGCGAGCACCTGTCAGCCGAGGTCCTGCGGCAGGAGCTCGACTCCCGCCCTCACGAACTCGTAGGGGCCGCTGCCCTCGCGGCCGAGACCGGATCCATTCCCACCATCGCCGGGCGCACCGTTGCCCGCCGGGCAGCCACTGTGCTGACGCATAAAGCCGAAACGCCGGGGCCGGACACCGATGACGCCATGGCACAGCCCCCGCGCCGGTGGGTCACACTGTCTGTCGCCGCGGCCGTGCTGATAGTCCTCACCGTCGGACTCTGGCTGGGCTATGCCTGGACACAGACCCGTTACTACATCGGCGAATACGATTCGCGGGTTGCCATCTACAACGGTGTCTCCCAGCGCCTCGGCCCTATCCAGCTTTCAAGCCTGGAGGCCGTGACGGAAATCCGGATGGATTCACTTCCCCAGTTCTCACAGCAGCGGGTCCGGCAGACTGTCCCTGCCCGCGACCTCTATGATGCACAGCGGATCGTCAAGAACCTGGAACTCACGGGCACCACCTCTCCAGCCGACGAATGCCTGGCGCCGTCACCGTCCCCGTCGGCCACAACGGCTCCCGCCGCCCCCGCGCCGTCGCCTGCTCCATCAGACCAGGCGGCCCCTTCACCGAGCCCGTCTCCCTCCCCCAGCCCCACTAACACCACCTGCGAGGGGAGCCAATGAGACAGCCCGGCACTCTGCCCAAACCGCGCCGCAATGTTGAACTGGCACTGCTGATCCTTGCCCTTGCGGTCGGCATCGGCGCCAGCATGATGGCCGCCGCCGGCCAGCAGAAGGCGCTGGACAATGATTTCTGGTTCCAGTCCAGCCTCTTGGCAGCTGCCTCCCTTGCATTCCATGTGGTGCTGCGCATCCGCGCGAAGTATGCCGATCCGGTAATACTCCCCCTGGTGGTCGCGCTGAACGGGTTGGGCCTTGCCATGATCCACCGCCTGGACGCGCCTGGAGATGACACAGGCAACAACCAGCTGCGCTGGACACTCATAGCCATGGCCGTGGCGATTGCAGTGATCTGGTTCCTCAAGGACCACCGGATCCTGCGCCGCTTCACATACATTTCGTTGGCGGCCAGCGCGCTTCTGCTGGTGCTGCCACTGATACCCGGGATCTCGGCCGGAGACATTCTGGGCGCCCAGGTCTGGATCAAGCTCGGACCGATGACCTTCCAGCCAGGCGAGGTCGCGAAGATCACGCTGGCCATATTCTTTGCCGGTTATCTTTCGTCCAACCGCGACCTCATCCTGCTGGCCGGACGGAAAATAGGACCGCTGCAGTTCCCCCGCGTCAAGGACATGGGCCCCATGATCATGGCCTGGCTGGTCAGCATCGGCGTGCTCGTCTTCCAGCGGGACCTTGGTACTTCGGTTCTGTTCTTCGGCCTCTTCATCGTGATGATCTATGTGGCCACCAGCCGCATCAGCTGGGTAGTCATCGGCATGGTCCTGCTCCTCGGCGGCGGCTACGTTGCCTCCAAAGTGTTTTCCCACGTGGGCCTGCGGATCGACGGGTGGCTGAACGCCTTCACCGACGACGTTTACGGCCGCCAGTACGGCGGCAGTTTCCAGATTGTCGAAGGGCTGTTCGGCATGGCCAACGGCGGCCTGGTGGGCACCGGGCTTGGCCAGGGCCGGCCCGAGCTCGTGCCCTTCTCCAACAGCGACATGATCATCGCCTCGTTCGGCGAGGAACTGGGCCTGATCGGCCTGTTCGCGATCGTCATGATGTTCCTGCTCCTGTTCACCCGCGGCTTCCGGGCTGCGCTGGGTACCCGTGACGCCTTCGGCAAGCTCCTCGCGTGCGGACTGTCCTTCGCCGTCGCCCTCCAATGTTTCGTGGTCATCGGGGGCGTCACCCGGCTCATTCCCCTGACCGGCCTGACCACGCCCTTCATGGCAGCCGGTGGCTCATCACTGCTGGCCAACTGGATCATCGTGGGACTGCTGCTGATGATTTCGCATACGGCCCGCGGGCCGGTTGACACCACTCCGCTGCCGCCCGCAAAGGGCGAAGTTGCAGAGGGCATCGACACACCTACTGAGGCGGTGAATCACCTGTGAACCAGGCAATCAGACATTCATGGGTGGCAGCGATCGCCATGTTCGCGCTGATCTTCGGTGCGATCAGCTACGTCCAGGTAGTTGGCGCTGATGACCTCAACGCTAATGCGTGGAACAAGCGCGCCATCCTCCAGGACTACTGCAACGACCGTGGCGCCATCATCGTGGGCGGGACGCCGGTGGCTGAATCCGTGGAGGGTTCGGACGCCTGCAAGTTCCAGAGAACCTATCCCCAGCCTGAGCTCTACGCGGGCATCACCGGATACTTCTCGCAGAATTACGGGGCCACCGGCCTCGAGCAGGCCATGCGCGGCCAGCTCGCAGGGAGTTCGGACCAGCTCTTCCTTGACCGGGTCGGCCAGCTATTCCTGGGCAACCAGCCCAAGGGTGCTTCCGTGGAACTGACCATAGATCCCAAGATCCAGCAGCTCGCCTACAGCCTCATCCCTGACGGCCAGCGCGGATCCATCGTGGTAACGAATCCCAAGACCGGGGCAATCCTGGCCATGGTGTCCAAGCCGTCCTACAACCCCAACCTCGTTGCCACCCAGGACCCTGCTGCAGAGACGAAGAACATCAACGAGCTCGTGAAGGTTCCGGGAATCAACCTGAACCAGAACGTGAGCGGTCCCACCGGGGAGCTGCTGGCGCCGGGCTCTGTGTTCAAGCTCGTGGACACGGCGGCCGCCTTGAACTCCGGCAAGTACAACAAGGACAGTGTCCTCCCGAATCCTGCCGAGATGCCCTTCGACGGCATCCAGTACAAGCTCCCCAACTACGCAGGCGGCAACTGCTACACCCAGAACACCGCCACTTTCGCTTTCGCCCTGCAGCAGTCCTGCAATACTCCGTTCGCCAGTATCGCACTTGACCTCGGACGCGACGCCATCGCGGAGCAAGCCGCCAAGTTCGGCTTCGGTGAGGATGTCGGCGACCAGCTGAAGCTCGGCTACGCCCGGGGCAACGGCTTCCCCAACGATCTGGACAAACCAGGACTCGCGCAGTCGGCCATCGGCCAGAAGGACGTGCGTGCCACGCCGCTGCAGGTCGCCCTGATGACGGCAGCCATCGCCAACGGAGGCGTGCAAATGAGCCCCAGCCTCATCAAAACGGTGCGGTCTCCGGATCTTCGAGTGATCGACGAACCCAAGCCCACCCCGCTCCGGACCTCCACTACCCCTGATATTGCCAAGCAGATCACGGAATGGATGACCAGTGTTGTCAGCCAGGGAATCGCCAGCGGGGCATCGGTCCCGGGGGTCCAGGTGGCCGGCAAGACCGGTACCGCGGAACTCGGCAACGGCCTGAACAACTCATGGTTCACCGGATTCGCCCCGGCGAACAACCCGCAAGTGGCCGTCACCATCGTCATGGAAGGCGTCGACATCTACGCGGGAGCAAAGCTAACCAGTCCGAACGCGAAGAAAATTTTTGAGGCGGTGTTGAATAAGTGAGGCCTACAACGGGAATCACCCTCGGCGGCAGATTCCAGCTGACGACGCGGATTGCGATCGGCGGGATGGGAGAGGTCTGGAAAGCCAAGGACCTCATCCTGGGCCGTATCGTCGCGATCAAGGTGCTGAAGGAGGAGTACACCGGTGACCCCGGCTTCCTCCAGAGGTTCCGTGCGGAGGCACGCCACACGGCACTGCTGAACCATGTGGGCATCGCCAACGTCTTTGACTACGGCGAGGAGGAGGGCTCGGCGTACCTGGTAATGGAGCTGGTTCCCGGGCAGCCCCTGAGCAGCATCATCGAGCACGAGCAGGTGCTGTCCCCGGACCGGACCCTGTCCATCATCGCCCAGACAGCCCGCGCCCTGCAGGTCGCCCATGCCCAGGGACTGGTACACCGTGACATCAAGCCGGGCAACCTGCTGATCACCCCGGACGGCCGGGTCAAGGTCACCGACTTCGGCATCGCCCGCCTCGCTGACCAGGTCCCGCTGACGCAGACGGGTCAGGTGATGGGCACCGCCCAGTACCTGGCGCCTGAACAGGCAACCGGCCAGACAGCCACGGGATCTTCGGACATCTACTCGCTCGGCGTGATCGGCTACGAGTGCCTCACTGGCCACCGGCCCTTCTCCGGCGAGTCCCAGATAGCGATTGCACTGGCGCAGGTCAACGACGCTCCGCCGCCGCTGCCGGAAACGCTGCCCAGACCTGTCCGCGCCCTCCTGATGTCCATGCTGGCGAAGGACCCGAAGAACCGGCCGGCGAATGCCATCAAACTCTCCGAGGCCGCCGAGGCCATCCGCAACGGCGATATCAACGCTGCCCACGCCGCCGTACCGGGCATGCTGCTTTTCGAGGCAAGCACCGGTCCGATCACCGCTCCGGTGGATGTTGCGACCGCTCCCACCGGCATTATCGCCGGCCAAAAGGAGGGGTCGACGACGGCGACCTCCGCCTTGCCCGTGCTCGGCGCCGGTGCGGCGGGTGCAGCAGCGGGACTCGCGGCGGGAGCTGCCACAGGCAACGGCGGAACCGGCGTTGGCAATACGTTGTCCCGCGCTGATGCGCTGGCTGCCGAGCGCAGCTGGGACCAGGAGGAAGAGACATACGACGAGGAACCCGCTGACGAGCCTGAGCGCCGCGGCCGCAGCCCGTGGACCTGGCCGCTCATCGCCCTGATCCTGCTGGTCCTGTTTGCCCTGGTGGGCTTCTTCCTGACACAGCAGGGGATCCTGTTCCCGTCCAAGGATTCCAGCAGCACGGTGTCGAGCCCGCCTTCCACCAGCGCCAGCCCCATAACGACTTCCGCGTCGCCCACTCCGAGTGCAACCACCACCAGGGCAACTCCCACGCCCACACCGACACCGACCACCGTCAACATCATCGCTTCCGCCTACCTGGGCAAGGACTACAGGGAGGTTCAGAACGCGCTGGCCAACATGGGGCTGGCCGTAACGGTACTTCCCCAGGAAAGCAGCGCGACCCCGGGAACTGTCCTGGAGCTGAACCCGGTGGGCACGGTGCCCAAGGGATCCCAGGTGGTGGTCATGTACGCAGTGCCGAAGCAGGCGGTCACGACGGCGCCTGCTTCCACGCCGTCGCCGACTCCTTCGACGGCCCCCCAGTCCGCCCTGCCCGACTGCACCGCCGGCCAGCTGCCGGGTGTGCCTCCCACCTGCAAGCCGTAGCCACCAGGACCATCTGTGACTGACTCGCCCCGCACCCCGTCGCACCGGGAGGACAGCCTCCCGGTGGATAATCAGCGCGTCCTCAGCGGCCGCTACGAACTGGGCGGACTCATCGGCCGGGGCGGGATGGCGGACGTCCATCGGGGAGTGGACACGCGGCTGGGCCGGACTGTTGCAGTGAAGCTGCTTCGTCCGGACATGGCCCGGGATCCGCAGTTCCAGGCCCGGTTCAAACGGGAGGCGCAGTCTGTGGCCGCCCTGAACCACCCTTCCATCGTGGCCATCTATGACACTGGCGAGCATGCGGTTCCCGACGGCTCCGAGGACAACATCCGGGTGCCCTACATTGTGATGGAGTTCGTAGAGGGCAGCACTCTGCGGGACCTCATTCGCGCCAACGAAGTCAGCATTGACCGGGCCATCGACTTCTGCCTGGGCGTGCTGTCCGCTCTTGAGTACAGCCACAAAGCCGGGATTGTGCACCGGGACATCAAGCCGGCAAACGTCATGTTCTGTGAGGCCTCCAATTCGGTGAAGGTCATGGACTTCGGGATAGCCCGGGCCATGGCTGATTCTTCCGCCACCATGACGCAGACCCAGGCAGTGGTGGGGACCGCGCAGTACCTCTCGCCGGAGCAGGCGAGAGGTGAAACCGTTGATGCACGCAGTGACCTTTATTCCGCCGCGTGCCTGCTGTATGAGATGCTGACCGGCCGCCCGCCGTTCGTTGGAGACAGCCCGGTGTCCGTCGCTTACCAGCACGTCCGCGAAATTCCCGAGCCTGCCAGCAGTGTGAACCCCGCCGTGTCGGAACCACTGGACAGTGTCCTGGCCAAAGCCCTTCAGAAGAACCGGGCGGACCGCTTCCAGGATGCCGCGGCTTTCCGGCGGGCCTTGCGCGCCGCCCGGGCAGGCGTCCCGGTGCCGGAGCTCGCGGCGACAGAAGCCCCGACGGATCCCAACGACCATGTCCCGACGCCGCATCAAGGCCCCGCAACGGAGGCTTTCGCCTACACCGGCGCCAGCTTCCTGGACGATGCGCCGACGGGCAGGTTACGTTCCCCTGGCAACACCCTCGGCGACGGAAGTGGACTACCGGCCCAGCCGGCAGCCGTTTACGAGCCGTCAGAACTGGACGAATTGCCCTTGGGGCTGCCCCGGGAACGAGACCGGACCCCGCGGCAGAAGTCCCGCCGTCGAGCATGGATTACCACGCTGGTGATTTTCACTATTCTGGTCCTGGCTGGCGGCGGACTGTGGGTGTACACCATCGTGAACCGCCCCGCTCCGGCGCCTCCCAAGGTCCAGATCCCGGCGGTGGCAGCCCTCACAGAGTCCGCCGCGCTGCAGGAGCTCTACGGCGCCAACCTGCGTCCGCAGATCAAGCGCCTCCAGAACGATACTGTGCCCAAGGGGACAGCCATCGGCACGGATCCCGCTGCCGGAACTTCACTGGATCCTGACTCCGACGTGATACTCAACATCTCGGACGGCCCCAGTACTGTCAAGATCCCTGACAACCTGCCGGGCCAGACAGAGGCGGCCGCCCGTGATGTGCTGCGGCAAAGCGGCCTCGTCGGGGCGCCCTCGACCACTGAGGCCAACAGCGCCACAGTCCCTGCGGGAAGGGTGATTACCACCAGCCCCGCGCCGGGCCAGATGGTGGCGCCGGGCAGCACTGTGGAGATTATTGTTTCCACCGGCAAGGTTTCCATGCCGGAGCTCCGCGGCCGCACCCGTGCTGATGCGGAGGCCGCACTCAAGGATCTGGGACTGGTCCCGAATGTCCAGGAAGTCGAGAATTCCCAGGTCGAAGCCGGCCGGGTGACGGATCAGAGTGACCCGGTCAACTCCTCTGTTGCGCAAGGCAAGACCATCAACCTTGTGGTCGCTAAGCAGCCGGCGCCTCCTCCGACGCCGACGCCCACACCTACACCGACGCCCACTTCGACTAAGAAGCTTAGCCCGCTCGGTTAGGGCAACGCCGGGCCAGGCAACGCCGGGTTTAAGACAACGCGAGGGCTTAAGACGCGGGGGTCAGTGCTGGATGAGCGGGCTCAGCTTTGCAGCCCGGGAAGCCGCTCCGGCCATCCCCAGGGACTCAAGCCAGTTGCCCAGCATCTGGTAGCCGCCCTCGGTCAGCACTGACTCCGGGTGGAACTGCACGCCGCACAGCGGGGCTGTCCGGTGCTGGAGGCCCATGACAACACCCGATGACGTTTCCGCGGTGATCTCCAGGATGTCAGGGATAGTCTCGCGGACGGCCGCCAGTGAATGGTAGCGGGTGGCGGTGACAGGGGAGGGGAGTCCGGCGAAGACGCTAGTGCCATTGTGCTCCACCAGGGACGTCTTGCCGTGCATCAGCTCCGGGGCATGGGTCACCTTGCCGCCATAGGCCTCGGCGAGTGCCTGATGGCCCAGGCAGACGCCGAACATGGGTTTGCTGTTGGTGCCGCACCATTTGATCAGCTCGATGCAGACGCCGGCCTCGGCCGGGTTGCCGGGGCCCGGCGAGATGAGTATGCCGTCACGCGATTCGGCCATCTCGATGGCCTCGGCCAGCGTGACATCATCATTGCGCACCACGGTGGTTTCCGCACCGAGCTCTTGGAGGTACCCCACCAGGGTGTATACAAAGCTGTCGTAGTTGTCTACGACCAGGATTTTAGCTGTTGTCATGGCTGACTTGCGGAACCAATCGTTGAGTCGGTGAATTGGGTGAACTGTGACATCCAGGGGAAGAGGAACTGAACCATCATGACCAGTGCCAGTGCCACGAGCACCAGCGAGGTGAGGATGCGGAGCCAGAGGGGACCCGGGAGGTGGCGGAAGATCCAGCCGTACATGGTCAGCTTCCCCCGATTGCGGCGGCAACCTCGGCTGCGATTTCAGCCGGCGGCCCCGCGGAAGCGGGCCGCCAACTGTCGAGCAGGGCGTACGCGATGATGCGTTCCTGGGAACCGAAGCGGGGGTTGCAGCTGGTCATGGTGAGGAAGCTTTCCGTCGGTTTGGCCCCCGGTTTGGTGGGGACCGGTTCGAGCACGTCGGTCCTGGACGGCAGCACTATCTGGTTGTTCCGGAAGACGTAGACGTAGTAGCCGTCCTTGGTCTGAACGTAGATCTTGTCGCCCGGCACAAGGGTGTGGATGTTGTCCAGGACGGCGCCGTGGGTCTGCCGGTGGCCCGCCACGGCGAAGTTGCCTACGGCTCCCGGCATGGCGGTGTTGCTGTAGTGGCCCAGTCCGAGGGTGTCCAGGACGTCACTGCTGGTCCCTTGGACGATAGGCCGGGTGTAGTTCGGGCCAAAGCGCGGAATGTACATGATTCCAATGGTTCCGCCATGTCCCGGTGCCGTCGCGACAACCGGTGCGCCATAATCCACGGGAGCGGCAGGTGTGCCGGCGGGAGCTGGGCTGGCAGGCGCCGCGCCGCCAAGGCCCTGGGCGAATTCCTTGATGACTTCGTGCTGCTTGGCGTCCGATTCCACGTTGGTCCACCACAGCTGCCAGGCCACAAAGAGCAACAGGATAATGCCGGCGGTGATGAGCAGCTCGCCCAGGACCTGGACGGTTCCGCGCAGAATCTTGGCGCCCGGAGCCGGCGCAGCGGCTGGCCTCGCCTTCTCCTGCAATACCACGCGTTCTCCTCCGGGTCGGACATGATGGGCGCTGGTGGGCCCTGAACTACGGCTAGAATTGGCTGCTAGTAAGAATCCAGATTTGTCCAAGATCGCGCAGACCGCTGGCAATTTCCTTCTTGCAGGATATCAAGCCCTGGCCGCCGAGCTTGCTTCAGACCGCCAAGGAGAGCACGTGCCCGAGTCAAAGCCACGCAAGAAGACTTCCAGCGCCGCGCAGCCGGCATCGGCGACGCAGGCATACAAGCCCAATGCTGTCTGGTTCAAGCCGGTGATGTTCGGTCTGATGATCATTGGCTTGCTCTGGATCATCACCTTCTACATCAGCGAGGGCGTACTTCCCGTCCAGGCTTGGGGATCGTGGAACATCGTGGCCGGTTTCGGCATCGCCATCGTCGGCTTCCTGATGACCACCCGCTGGCGTTCCTAGCCGCCGGCATGATTCCCGGCAGTAACGGCACGGTTATCGGCGACGACGGGCTGGCCCGGCCACCGTGGGCCTCCGTCGATCCACTCCTCCGCGAATACTACGACACCGAGTGGGGCCTGCCTGTCCGGGATGAGCAAGGACTCTACGAACGCATTTGCCTGGAGGGCTTCCAGGCAGGGCTGTCCTGGGCCACGATCCTGCGAAAGCGCCCCGCCTTCCGTGCGGCGTTCCACGACTTCCAGCCCGACGCCGTTGCGGAATTCACCGACGACGACGTGGAGCGTCTGCTCCTGGATCCGGGCATCGTGCGGCACCGGCTCAAGATCCGCGCGGCGATTACCAATGCCCGGGCCACGGTGGCGCTGCGGAGCGAAGGCGGCCTGGTGGATTTTGTGTGGCAGTTCCAGCCCAAGGAAACGCCCCGGCCTTCCAGTCACGCCGATGTCCCCACCCAGTCCCCGGAGTCTGTGGCACTGTCGAATGCCCTGCGGAAGAAGGGGTTTTCCTTTGTGGGCCCCACAACGATGTTCGCCCTCATGGAGGCCGTCGGCATGATCGATACCCATCTGGTGGACAGCCACCGCCGGGGCTCCTCCGGAGTATGGCCTGACAGACACGCGTAGCCTGACCGGTCGGCAGGGAATGCGCAGAAGTTATCCCCGGCTGTTGGAAAAGTTATCCACAGTGTGCATAACTGACAGAGGCAGATGGACCGGGGAGGAATTCCCTGCCATGGAGCAGGCTTTAGGGAAAGCGCGACCGTTGGCCGACTTATTAACAGTGTGGATTTCCTGTGGATATCTGCTTGGAAGCGCAGAGGGTGCGAGGGCGCCCGCCGCAGTCATCGGTTCCTCCGCACCGGGTGATGGCTGATGATCGATACCCGGTTGAAGGCGTTCATGGTGATGATCAGCCAGCTGACCGCTGAAAATTCCTCGGCACTGAGGTGTTCCCGCGCATATCCCTCGTCCTGTTCCCGGCTGCGGTGATCCGGCAGTTCGGTGAAGCTCTCGGCCAGCGTGAGGAAGGCCCGCTCCTTCTCGGTGAAAAGTGCCGTTTCCCTCCATGCCGGCAGGACGGCAAGGCGCTGCGGGGTTTCACCGCTATCCAGCGCGTCCTGCACATGCATGTCCAGGCAATAGGCGCAGCCGTTGATCTGGGAGATCCGCACGTAGAGAAGCTCGACAGTCTTCCGGTCGATCCCCGCCTCAGCGGCAGCCTCACGGGCCTTAAGCCCCAGGCCGTTCAGCGCCCGCCAGATCGCCGGATGCTGTTTGTCGAGGAAGATGTGCTGCGTGGTGGCGGTCATGGGTGTCCTCCTGGCCGGAAACTTCTACTGTGACAGATCGTAGACGGTGGTGCCGCCCACCATGCTGGTCGGGAACGTGGATTTCACCCAGGCGGCAATTTCGATCGCCGCCTCCGAACCGCTGTCACCGCCCATACGAGCCGAGCCGGTGGTTCTCCACTTACTAACAGTCCACTACCCACAAGTTATCCACAGATGTGGACAAAATCTCAGCATATTGGGGAAATGTTGGCCGTAACCGGGGCCCATGCTCAAAGCGTGATGGGGAACTACTCCCTTGTAAGTTATTAACACTGTGAATAATCATGTGGAAATCCTGCGCAAAGGTTGAGCCTCCAGGCATACGTTGGGCGCACGGTCTTTGGATGTCCACAGGAGACTCGTTTTCCACGGAATTATCCACTTAACCACAGGGGGATCTTTAGCAGTTATCCACATTTGTGGAAACCGGGGTGCGTTGAGGTGCATCAAGCGCCCATCGCCGCAGGGTTAGTACGTTCTGCCTGTGGAACTACAGCCGTGTAAGTTACCAACAATGTGGATAACGTCTGTGGATAACTGGGTCCGGGCATACCCATTCGTGAAAAGCACGCAACAAGGCACCCGTTCTCTGGGCTGTCCTAGAGGCCGAGGGCCGGATCCGAGAGCAGGCGGGCAAGAGTGTTCCTGCCAAGTGCGCTCATAGCGGGGTTCGAATCCGCGTAGTACCAGACCAGCCCCATCGCTGTTCAAAGGCCCAGGCGGCGCCCCGTCGCCATTCGAGGTCTTCGATGCCAAGATTGGCGCGGAGGAGGTTTCTCATGCCGGTGTCCAGCATGTGCCAGGCAGCAACGAGGTCAAGGGCGGGATCTGCAGGGCCGAAGCCGCCGGTGTCGAGGACGCCCGCGAGCCGGCCGTCAATGAGGATCACGTTGCCGGGAAGACAGCGAGGACCAGGCCCGGCGCAGCCGATCCACGGGGAGCAGTCCGTCGCTTAGCTGCAGGCAATACGCAATCCACTCATCGTGCGCGGTCAGCTCACCTCCGCGACCATCCCCTGAGAACGTGCGGCCTCGGGTGTCTGCCGCCCGAAGGCTGACGATAAGAGTCGTTAGGTCCTCCACGAAGGCCCGCCACGACGCCACGGAATGCGGGGTTGCGATCCCGCCCTCGATCCACGTCTGGACTGACCAGGGCAGGGGATACCCCTCGTCGGGCTCGCCGATTACCACCGGCAGCGGGCACGGTAGGGTGCTGATCGTCGCGAACTCCCGCATCGCAGCGTGTTCGGCGACCAGCGTTGCCCGGATCCTGGCGGGGTCCTGGCTTTGCATCGGAAACCTGGCCGCGTAGCGGACCCCCACGCGGTAAAGATAATTGACTGTTCCGGTGCTCTCGACCGCAGCAACCTGATCTTCGTCTATAGAGGGAAACACGCCCCGCAGGAGACGCAAGGCATCTGACCGGCCCAGGCTGAGTTGATTTTCGTGCATCGTCAATTTTTGAGTCTATGCACGGGCAATCGAAGCCGTCTTAGCCTGCCTGCTCAGCCCGCATGTTTAGCCCGCGGCTACCCTGATCCAGGTCACCGCCAGGAGTAGTGCCAGAACGCACGCGAGCCCGCCGGCCTGCAGGAGGGCCTGCCGGGGTCCGCGCGGGGTATAGGCAATCACGGCCGCGCACAGGCCGCCCGTGATAAGGCCGCCTAGGTGGGCCTGCCACGCGATCTGCGGAATCAGGAAGCCGATCACACCATTGATGGCGATCAGGACCCACAGCTGCCGGGTGTCCCCGCCGCGGTGCCGCTGGACCAGCAGCATCGCGCCGAAGAGTCCGAAGATGGCGCCCGAGGCGCCGACCAGGCCGGACAGCTGCTGGCCGGGTACGAAAATGGGATTGAGCAGCAGATATCCCACGGAACCGCCGATGGCGGAAATGAGATAGACAGCCAGGAACCGGGCGCGCCCGAGCAGTGGCTCCAGGGCCTGGCCGAAGATCCACAGGGTGTACATGTTCAACACGATGTGCAGTATGGAATCCGGCGAGTGGAGGAACGCTGCCGTCAGCATGCGCCACGGTTCGAAGGCACCGAGTGCGGGGCTGATGAAGAAGTTGTTATAGGCGAACTGTTCGTACACCGCCTGGCCGGGGATCACCCACTGCAGGACGTAAACCACCGCGCACAGCGCAATTAGCCCGATCGTCACCAGTGGTCTGCCGGTTGCCACGGCTCCGCCGTATACGGTCCGGACTGCCGGCGTCGTACTTCTTGTTTCGTTGACGCAGTCAACGCATTGGAACCCGACGGCTGCCGCCCGCTGGCAATCGGGACACGCAGGGCGTCCGCAGCGCTGGCAGCGCACATAGGAAGGCCGGTCCGGGTGCCTGGGGCACACCGGAACCTGCGCGGACGGCTCAGCCGACGGGATTCCGTAACTCATCAGGTGAAACTAGAGCTGTTCGATGTCGATGCTGTTGATGGTGACATCCTCCACGGGGCGGTCGCCCATGCCGGTGCGGACGCCTTCGATGGCGTCAACGACCTTCTTGGATTCCTCGTCCGCCACTTCACCGAAGATGGTGTGCTTGCCCTGAAGCCAGTCGGTGGGGATGGTGGTGATGAAGAACTGCGAGCCGTTGGTGCCCTTGCCCATCTGGATGCCGGCGTTGGCCATGGCCAGCTTGTACGGCTGGTTGAAGCTGAGCTCCGGGTGGATTTCGTCGTCGAACTTGTAGCCGGGTCCGCCCACGCCGCGGCCCAGGGGGTCGCCTGCCTGGATCATGAAGTCCTTGATGATCCGGTGGAAGATGGTGCCGTTGTACAGCGGCGTACCCGTCTTGTCCTCACCCGTCTCGGGGTGGGTCCAGGCCTGCTCGCCCGTGGCGAGTCCGATGAAATTCTTGACCGTCTTGGGCGCATGGTTGCCGAAGAGGTTCACGGCGATGTCGCCGAGGCTTGTGTGGATGGTTGCTTTTGCAGTTGCGATTGCAGTCATACCGCTCATTCTTTCACGGCGGGTCAACGCGGAAGCGGCGGGAACGGCAGTTCCGCGCTGGGTGAAATCCGTCGGAATTACGCGGGGAGAATAGCCGGTGAAGACCAATCCACGTAGGCTAACAACAGATCGTCACATTAATTGGGAGGTAGTTGTGAAGAAATCGGATCGTATTGCGCATGACCTTGAGCAGTCAGTCAATAGTGCAGTAGAGAATGCCAAGGATTGGGCAGCCCCCCGCGTAGAAGCTGCAGTCGACTGGGCAGTTCCCCGCCTTCAGCATGGCCTGGATACAGCATCTCCCAAGATCCAGGAGGGGCTCAAGACCGCGGCCCATAACCTGGCCGACGGCGTCGCAACAGTCACGCCCCGCATCCAGGACGGGCTGGCCCAGCTCGCCCCCAAGATCCATGACGCCGTTGAAGGTGCCACGCCCCGCCTCCATGAGGCACTGGACAAGGCCACTCCGGTGATCCAGAACGCACGCGACAGGGTAGTGGTGGAGTACCTGCCGCGGCTCTCGGACCAGATCGGCCACGCGTCCGAAGCCGTGCACCGCACCCTGGAAAATGCCCCGGCCCACGTGGATGCCGTCGCCCAGAAACTCGGCGACGTCGGCATTGTGCACGCCATGCAGGAGCAGGCACAGGCAACCGGAACCCAGTTCAAGGCGGCAGCCGCCGAGGCGGGCAAGGCAGTGGGCATCCAGCTTGCCCAGCCGGAGAAGCCCAAGAAGCGCGGTTGGCTGGTGTTCGGTGTGATCGCTGCCGCCGTGGCCGCCGGGGTAGCCGCGTGGAAGGCCTCCAAGCCCGTGGAAGACCCCTGGAAGACACCTTCTCCCGTCACACCAACTCCTGCCCCGGTTCCTGCCGCCACCGTGAACGAGGCCATGGATTCGGGTGCCGGAGCTGCAGCCGGCACTGAAGCTTCCACCGCCACACTCGCCGGGGCCGCCCCGGCCAAGGCCGAGGACATTGCGGAAGATCCCACGGACTCCGCCGATGCTGAGGACAAGGCAAAGCATGTAGCTGATGAATCGTCTGAAGCGGCGGAGAAGGCTGCCACGGATGCCAAGACCGCCATGAAGAACATCGCTGCCAACATGAACGGTTCGCAGGACAAGAGCACCAGCTAGTACGAACACGCCTGGAAACGGCGAATTGAAGGGGTTCCGCACGAGCGGGACCCCTTCAGTCTTTTCCAAATGTTTCTCCGGTCTTTGACCTGTCCCCGGAGGGGCGGAAGACCAACGATGCTAAATTTGAAGTGATGTCAGCCGATAAACCCTCCGGGGATACCTTGAACGACGCAGCACTGCTGCCCCGCGTGTCCATTGTCATCCCGGCGTATAACGAGGAGAGCGTGATCCGGCAGTGCCTCATCGCTGCCATCTACCAATCTGTCCCGGCGCACGAAATCATCGTGGTGGACAATCTCTCCACGGACCGGACCGCAAGCATCGTCAGGCAGATGCAGCTGGAGTATCCCGAGAGTCCAATCATCCTGCTGAACCAGGACCAGTGCCAGGGCCTCATTCCCACCCGGAACTTTGGACTTAACCACGCCACGGGAGACGTCCTGGGACGCATCGACGCCGATTCCGTAGTGGAGCCTGACTGGGTCGAGCAGGTGCAGAATACCTTCCTGGACCCGTCCGTGCAGGCCGCCACAGGTCCGGTCGTCTACTACGACATGCCCATGCGGCGGTTCGGACTAAAGGCCGACGATAAAATGCGCCAGCTCATGCTCAAGCTGGCCAAACACCAGTACCACTTCCTGTTCGGTTCCAACATGGCGCTCCGTGCCTCGGCATGGGAAACCATCCGCGATGAAACCTGCCGCGATGAAAAGGACGAGATGCATGAGGACATTGACCTCTCGCTGCATCTCGCCGACCATGACCTCAAGGTCCAGTATTCGCCGCAGATGGTCTCCGGCATGTCCGCCCGCCGGCTTGAGGACTCACCGCGTGACTACCGCTACTACGTGACCCGCTTCGATCGCACCTATAAAGCACATAACGTGAAGAAGATGGCGCTCAAGGCACCCATGGTGGTGTTCTTCTCCGTTTATTTCCCGGCGAAGCTCCTGCGCGCCATCCACACGGTGAACACGGCGCAGCCCGTACGGCGCGGCGGGCAGTAGGGGCCAAGTCCCGCCCGGCAGTCCCCGTCGTCCCTCGCTGCATGGGATCAGTCGGTTCCTAGTTCGGCGAGTGGTCTGTCCGACGGCGGTTCGCCATGATGATTCTGCTTCCCGGTGCCTGGCCGTCCGGCGCGGTTCGACATCTGCCCCAGAACGACGACGGCGAGTCCCGCCAGGATGAGCCCCAATCCCGCATACGTTCCGGCCGGGAGTGTCTCATGCAGGAACACAGCGGCCAGGAGGGCTGCCCCTGGAATCTCCAGCACGATGATCATCGACACCAGCAGTGGACTCATGGTTGCAAGCAGTTGATTAAAAGCCGTATGGCCCACCAGCTGGGCACAGACGGTGATGGCTGCAATGCCCAGCCAGCCGGCGGCGTCGAACCCTGCCAGCGGCTGGCCGCTGAACAGCGCCAGCAACGCCACCAGGGCCGCGCACATCCCGTAGCAGAGCGTGGTGTACGTCCCCCAGGGACATGCTCTGCCGCGCTCTGCCGCCCGCCAGGGTGTACAGGCCGGCCAAGGCCCCGCCGGCCACTGCCAGCAGGTCTCCCAGTAGCGCCCCCGGAGTGGAACCCATGTCGAAGCCGGTGATGGCCACCACGCCGCCGAAGGCGATGCCCAGGCCGGCCAGTACCTGCCACCGGTGCCTCGTTCCGCGCAGCAGCTGGAATACGGCAATCCACGCGGACTGAAGGCAGACAAGCGCCGTGGCAGCGGCAACGGAGGTGAGCTGCAGCGAGGTGATGAAGCAGGCGAAATGTAAGGCAAGAGCGACGGCGGCAAGCAGCGACCAGCGGAATTCACGCCTCGTGATCCGGCCGAATTCCCGTGGTTCGCGGATCAGGATGGGGGAGGCCATCACGCCTGCCGCGATGGCGTTGCGCCAGAAGGCGATGGCGAGGGCACTCACGGTGGTGGCACCGAGGGTGGCGGCGATGAGCGGTCCGGACGAGGCAACACCCAGGACGCCGAACGCTGCCAGTAAGAAGTTCACTATCCCAACCCTACTGGCCCTGTTATCTGAAGGCCGGGCCTCTCAAGGAGCCGGTCAAATCACGTGGGGTTAAAGCAAAAGTCCCGGACAGCGATTCCGCTGTCCGGGACTTTCTTATGGTGGAGGCACGGGGACTCGAACCCCGAACCCCCTGCTTGCAAAGCAGGTGCGCTACCAATTGCGCCATGCCCCCATAAGAAGCAACCCGTCAATCATACCCTAGAACCCGGGAGCGTCTTGCCAGCTCGAGGTCCGGGAATCCGGACTAATCAACCGTGTCGGTTGACTGGTTCCAGACCGTTTTCCGGGCCTCGGATTCCTGTGCTTTCTTGTAAAGCAGGACGCCTGCGATCGCAGCTGCGAGTACCAGCAACTTCTTCACATGCACCCCGTTCCGGCAGTGTCCACTAACGTGGACCCAACCTCCGTTGAACCTGCACAGGTTCCGTGGGCGTACCAGGACTTGAACCTGGGACCTCTTCGTTATCAGCGAAGCGCTCTAACCGCCTGAGCTATACGCCCCGATGCCTCATCGGGCCGAGATACGACTTTACAGCACATCCCGGCCCGATCTCAAATCGAGGCATTTGTTGGGAAAATCTCCCGAAAATTACGGCATTTTCAGTCGTCAGTGAGGGTAACGCCGATGCCGCCCACGAGTGTTGCGGAGATGTTGTACAGCACGGCGGACAGCATAGAGAGCGCCGTCAGCAGGACCACGTTCACTACGGCGATGATGGTGGCAAAGGAGGCAACCTGTCCCAAGGACGCGACCTTCTTCAGTTCGAATCCGCCGCCTTCGGACCCGGCAAGGGTCCCCAGGAGGCTATCCACCTGGTCGAAAATTCCAGTAAGGTCCAGGACCGTCCAGAGCACGATGGCTGCCACAACAGTGACGATTCCCAGAGCCACGGAGAGGAGGAAGGCCATCTTCAGGACAGACCAGGGATCCACCTTGCTGACGAGAAGGCGTGCGCGCCTGACCTTGGCCTTGGGTGCCGGCTTGATCAGTCCCGGGGCTGCCTGGGCAGTCCGCTGCCCGGGACCACCCGGCCGCTGGCCCTGTCCGGGCTGGCCCTGCGGCGGGCGCTGGCCCTGTACCGGGCGCTGTGCGGGAACGGCCGGCCGCTGCTGGGGACGAACGGGGGCGTTCACCCGGGGGGCAGCCGCGGGTTCACGGGTAGCGCCGGGGGCATTGCTGCCCGGCTTGGGATATGAGTCGGGATTACTCACTCGTTACCTCCGGTGTAGTCTTCATTCGGCTCAGCTTCGCCGGAGGCGTCCTCTGACTCAGCGGCCGGTGCTGTTTCTGCCATTGCCTCTGACCCTGCGGATCCCTCGGGGGATCCGGCCTCTTCAGCCAACGTTACGTCATCCTCCAGGGATTCATCGCCCTCAAGCCCGCGTTCGCTGTTCCGTGCCACCTCGATGATCCGGTCATTCTTGTCAGGCTTGGCGAAGATGACACCCATCGTGTCACGGCCCTTGGCCGGGACGCCTGCGACGGAGGAACGGACAACCTTGCCGCCCTCCATGACCACCAGGACCTCATCCTCCTCCTGGACGATGAGCGCCCCGACGAGGTCGCCGCGCTCTTCGGCCAGCTTGGCAACCTTGATTCCCAGCCCCCCACGTCCCTGCAGTCGGTACTCTTCGACAGCCGTCCGCTTGGCATAGCCGCCCTCGGTCACGATGAACACAAACGAGCCGTCGGTAATCACGTTGGCGGCCAGCAGTTCGTCGTCCTCCCGGAACTTCATGCCGGTGACGCCCGACGTGGCCCTGCCCATAGGACGCAGCGCGTCATCGGTGGCCGTGAAGCGGATGGACTGGCCCTTGCGGGACACCAGCAGGAGGTCATCCGTCTCGGAGACCAGCTGGGCGGACACCAGCTCGTCCTCGTCCCGGAGATTGATGGCAATTACGCCGGCGGAACGGTTGGTGTCGTAGTCCTCCAGGCGGGTCTTCTTGACCAGGCCCCGTTTGGTGGCGAGCACCAGGTAGGGCGAATGCTGGTAGTCCTTGAGATCCAGGACCTGGGCGATGTGTTCGTCCGGCTGGAAAGCCAGCAGGTTGGCCACGTGCTGTCCCTTGGCGTCACGTCCTGCTTCCACCAGTTCGTAGGCCTTGGCACGGTATACCCTGCCCAGGTTGGTGAAGAACAGCAGCCAGTGGTGGGTGGTGGTCACGAAGAAGTGCTCCACCACGTCATCGCCTCGCAGCTGCGCACCCTTGATGCCCTTGCCGCCGCGCTGCTGGGAACGGTAGTTATCGCTCCGCGTGCGCTTGACATAGCCGCCCCGGGTGATGGTGACGACCATTTCCTCTTCCGGGATCAGGTCCTCCATGGACATGTCGCCGTCGAATCCCATCAGGATCTTGGTGCGTCGGTCATCGCCGTGCTTGGCGACGATCTCCGCCAGTTCCGTGCTGATGATCCCGCGCTGGCGCTCCTCCGAACCAAGGATGGAGTTGTACTCGGCGATCAGGGCCTCGAGCTCGGCATGCCTGTCCTGGATCTTCTGGCGTTCCAGAGCGGCGAGGCGGCGCAGCTGCATGTCAAGGATGGCCCGGGCCTGCAGTTCGTCGATGTCCAGGAGCTGCATCAGTCCATCGCGTGCGGCCTCAGTCGTATTGGACGCGCGGATGAGCGCAATGACTTCATCCAGCATGTCCAGCGCCTTGAGGAGCGCGCGCAGGATGTGCGCTTCCTCTTCGGCCTTGCGCAGGCGGTAACGGGTCCGCCGCGCGATGACATCCATCTGGTGCGTCACCCAGTGGCGGATGAACGCGTCCAGGCTGAGAGTGCGGGGAACACCGTCAACGATGGCGAGCATGTTGGCGGAGAAGTTGGTCTGCAGCTCGGTGTGCTTGTACAGGTTGTTCAGCACTACCTTGGCTACGGCGTCGCGCTTGAGCACGATCACCAGGCGCTGGCCGGTGCGGCCCGATGTTTCATCCCGCAGGTCAGCGATGCCCTGGATCTTGCCGTCCTTGACCAGCTCGGCAATCTTGATGGCCAGGTTGTCCGGGTTTGCCTGGTAGGGCAGCTCGGTGACAACCAGGCACGTCCGGCCCTGGAGTTCCTCGACGTTGACCACTGCGCGCTGGGTAACGGAGCCACGCCCGGTCCTGTACGCATCCTCAATGCCCTTGTGCCCAAGGATTGTGGCCCCGGTGGGGAAATCGGGTCCCTTGATGCGGAGCAGCAGCTCTTCCAGGAGCTCCTCGCGGCTGGCCGTGGGGTTGGCGAGGTACCACTGGACGCCGTCAGCGACTTCGCGAAGGTTGTGCGGCGGGATGTTGGTGGCCATGCCGACGGCGATGCCCGAGGAGCCGTTGACCAGCAGGTTGGGGAACCGGGCCGGCAGGATGGTCGGTTCCTGGTTCTTACCGTCGTAGTTGTCCTGGAAGTCGACGGTCTCCTCGTCAATGTCCCGGACCATTTCCATGGCGAGCGGCGCCATCTTGGTTTCGGTGTACCGCGGGGCGGCCGCGCCGTCGTTTCCGGGCGAACCGAAGTTCCCCTGGCCAAGCGCGAGCGGGTAGCGCATAGTCCAGTCCTGGATCAGGCGGACCAGGGCGTCGTAGATCGCGGTGTCGCCATGGGGGTGGTACTGGCCCATGACTTCGCCCACCACACGGGCACACTTGTTGAACGAGCGGTCGGGGCGGTAGCCTCCGTCGAACATGGCATAGAGCACGCGGCGGTGCACGGGCTTCAGGCCGTCGCGCACATCCGGGAGGGCACGGCCGACGATAACGGCCATCGCGTAGTCAAGGTAGGAGCGCTGCATTTCAGTCTGCAGGTCCACCTGCTCCACGCGGTCGATCAGCACGTCGCCTTCAAGAACGTCCTCGGGAAGACCTGCGGATTCCGCCGGGTTCTCGGGTATTTCGTCACTCATGGTTTATATTTTCCGTTTCAGGTATATGTCGGGCATGGAATATCAGAAAGGCCTGAGTGCCTCAGATATCCAGGAACCTGACGTCCTTGGCGTTCTGCTGAATGAAGTTCCTTCGCGATTCCACGTCTTCGCCCATCAGCACGGAGAAGATCTGGTCTGCGGCCAGGGCGTCATCCATCGTGACCTGCAGGAGGGTTCGGTGGTCCGGATCCATGGTGGTGTCCCAGAGCTCGGTGTAGTCCATCTCGCCCAGGCCCTTGTAGCGCTGGATGCCGTTGTCCTTGGGAATGCGGCGGCCGGCCGCCTGGCCGGAAAGGAGCTTTGCATCGCGCTGCTTGTCGCTGAAGACGTAATCGTGTGGAGCGTTGGACCACTTGATCCGGTACAGCGGCGGCTGGGCCAGGTAGACGTACCCGTTTTCGATCAGCGGGCGCATGTAGCGGAACAGCAGCGTCATGAGCAGCGTGGTGATGTGCTGGCCGTCGACATCGGCATCAGCCATCAGCACGATCTTGTGATACCGGAGCTTGGCGAGGTCGAAGTCCTCTCCGATTCCGGTGCCGAAGGCGGTGATCATGGACTGTACCTCGGCATTGCCGAGGGCCTTGTCCAGCCGTGCCCGCTCCACATTCAGGATCTTGCCGCGCAGGGGCAGGATGGCCTGCGTTTCGGGGTTGCGGCCGCGCTTGGCCGAGCCGCCTGCGGAGTCGCCCTCCACAAGGTACACCTCGCACTTGGCGGGATCCTTTGACGAACAGTCGGACAGCTTTCCCGGCATGCCGAAAGATTCCAGGGGACTCTTGCGGCGGGCATTGTCCCTGGCCTTGCGGGCTGCCATCCGGGCCTGGGCGGCGGAAATCGCCTTACGGATGACATCGCGCGCCGGTCCGGGGTTCCGCTCCAGCCAGTCACCGAGCTGGTCGGTCACCACACGCTGGACAAAGCCCTTGACCTCGGAGTTGCCCAGTTTGGTCTTGGTCTGGCCCTCGAACTGCGGTTCGGCAAGCTTGACAGAAATGACCGCGGTCAGGCCTTCCCTGATGTCATCACCGGTGAGGTTATCGTCCTTTTCCTTGATGATGCCCTTCTCCCGCGCGTAGCGGTTGATGAGCGAGGTCATCGCGGCACGGAAACCTTCTTCGTGGGTTCCACCCTCGTGGGTATTGATGGTGTTGGCGTAGGTGTGGACGCTTTCGGAATACGCGCTGGTCCACTGCATGGCCATTTCCACCGCGATGTGGCGTTCCGTGTCCTCGGTTTCAAAGGCGATGACGTCCTCATGGACGACGTCCACCTTCTTACCGGAGTTCAGGTGCTTCACGTAGTCAAGCAGGCCGTCGTCGTATTGGTACACCACCGTGCGGTGTTCCGCGGTGACCTCGCCTTCGGTGACGACGGCGTCGAGGTCCAGGTCGTCGTCAGCGCCGGTGTTCTCCGTGGACGTTCGCTCGTCCGTCAGGGTGATGCGCAGACCCTTGTTCAGGAATGCCATCTGCTGGAAGCGCGCCCGGAGGGTCTCAAATTCGAATTCAGTTGATTCGAAAATGCCTGCGTCGGGGTAGAACGTCTGGGTGGTCCCGGTACGGTCCGTCTCTTCACCCTTGACGAGTCCGCCTTGTGGCTTGCCGCCATCGGCGAAGGACATGCGCCAGACGTGGCCTTGGCGCCGCACCTCGGTGTCGACACGGCTGGACAGGGCGTTGACTACGGAAATACCCACGCCGTGCAGGCCGCCGGAAACGGCGTAGCCGCCGCCGCCGAACTTGCCGCCGGCGTGCAGGATGGTCATGACCACTTCTACCGTGGGCTTGTGCTCGGTGGGGTGCATGTCCACGGGGATGCCGCGTCCGTCATCGACCACCTTGACGCCGCCGTCGGCCTGGAGAACCACTTCGATGTGTGTGCAGTATCCGGCTAGGGCCTCATCAACAGAGTTATCCACCACTTCATAAACCAGGTGATGGAGTCCGCGCAGGCCGGTCGAGCCAATGTACATGCCGGGGCGCTTGCGGACAGCTTCGAGGCCCTCCAGGACAGTAATGTCACTGGCACCATATTCGCGCGGTGTCACAACTTCAGCGGAGGTGTCAGGTGTAAAGGCATCCTCAACTGCGGGTTCCACTGCCTGGATATCTATCTTGTCGTTAGCCACAGGCGCTGTCGACTCCTCTGTTTCGATGATGGCCGGCCGGTCCCGTTCCCGCGTTCTTTCAGGGAAAGGCACCTGCCAACAGGCGCAAACTGATGGCGCTGGCTACTTGGTCGACATGCGGAACCGCTATCCGCTTAGCTGTTAGCGTGCGGAAAACGGACTCAGTCAACGTTTCACCGGCGCCCAGTTATCTGGTGTGATTCTATCGTGAATCGGGACTTAAACCCGCATTCCGGGACCCACGCCGGGATCCAATGTGCCTGTGTGAGGGCATTGACCCCGCCTAGGGGGTCCCAACGCGCCGGTCTTTGGGTTCCTATACGCCCCCAGGGCGTTACAGCGCTCTACACGCCGCCGGACGAATATTCAAGAGTCGACGGCGACGGCTATCCGTAGGTATCACGCGGCCCGCGGCCGTTGACGGTACGGCCGCCCTTGCGCCAACTGGGCGCCGACGGTCCGAGCACCTGGATTTTAGTGACAACACCATCGCCCAGTTCGGTCCTGAACTTCTCCAGCAGGCTGATGCTCAGGAGCCGCAACTGTGTAGCCCACGCGGTTGAATCGCACCGTACGTGAAGGGTGGTGTCCGTGAAGCTTTCGGGAGTGCAGTGAGCGGAGATTTCCGGGCCCACCAGCGCGGGCCACTCGGCCATCACCGATCCAACCGCCACAGGCGACGTCCAACCTCGTTCGGCAACCAAGCGTCCCACCACCTTGCCCAGTCCCAACGGATCACGTCCGCTCGAATGGAACTGGCTGAAGCCGCGGGTATCCTTCATTCCACGCTTGGACTTTGCGGCGCTTCCCGCCCGGGGTGCCGCACGCCGGATCTCGCCCCGAGCCGCGGCCGCCTCGCGCATTCTGTTAAGTGCCGCCTGGGGCGCATCGATGTCGTCAGGATCACGGCCGGGCTGCAGCCCGCCAGGGTCTCTGTCGTTCCTACTCATCGATTCCTCCCGGGATAACCTTCACCCGCCGGCCGGACAGCTCTTCCGGAATATCGGCGTCGACGGCGGCGGTCACCAGGACCTGTTCCGCGCCGGAGACTATTGCCGCCAGTTTACGCCGCCGCTGGACATCCAGCTCGGCAAAAACGTCGTCAAGGATAAGGATCGGGGCCGAGCCACCCGTCCGCGCGTCGTCGAGCATCACATAATAGGAGGCCAACCGCAGCGAAAGGCACATGGACCAGGTTTCACCATGTGAGGCATAGCCCTTGGCCGGGGCCTCGCCCAGAACCAGCTCCAGTTCGTCCCGGTGCGGCCCCACCAAAGAAATGCCGCGTTCCAGTTCCTTGCGGCGGGATGCCTGGAAGGCCCTGACATAGCGTTCGGTGAGCTCGTCAACGGAAAGCAGCAAAAGGTCTTCAGACCCGGCCGGCTTATCCCCGATACCGATGTCCCCAACGTCCTTTGCACCGCCGGCACCAAGTTCGGGAGCGCCGCCGTCGTCCATCAGGTTCTGGAGGGTGGACCGGTACACGGCGTCCGCTTCCTTGGATCCATCCGTGAGCTGCCCATATGCCTTCGCCAGGTGCGGGCGCAAGCGGTCGACGAGCTCCAGCCGCGCGTGGAGAAGCTCAGCACCGGCACGTGCCATGTGCTGGTCCCAAACATCCAGGGTTGCCTCATGACCAGCTGTGAATCGTCCGGCCCGGGCCGACTTAAGCAGGGCATTGCGCTGCTTAAGGACGCGGTCGTAATCACTGCGCGTTGCGGAATGATGCGGAACCAGGCTCACCAGCAGTTCATCAAGGAACCGGCGGCGGTTGGCGGGATCTCCCTTGACCAGGGCTAGGTCCTCGGGAGCGAAAAGCACCGTCTGGCAGATTCCCAGGAGGTCACGCGCCCGGACCGGATTACTGCGGTTGATGCGGCCGCGGTTTGCCCGGCTGGCGTTGATCTCCAGTTCAAGCACAACGGTCTGGCCGCCCCGGACCAGGCGGGCCCGGACCAGGGCGCGGTCCATGCCAAAACGCAGCAGAGGACCATCTGAACTGACCCGGTGCGAACTGAGCGTGGCCAGGTACCCGATGGCTTCCATCAGGTTTGTCTTGCCGATACCGTTGGATCCGACCAAGACTGTCACACCCGGTTCCAGGGCGAGCTCAACCTGGGCGTAACTGCGGAAGTCAGTCAGCGAAAGGTGTTCTAGGTACACGCTGTCTTCAGAATTCTCGGAACCGCGCGGGTCCCGGGGTGGCTATTTGGCGGGGCGGGTGGCATGCCCACCGAACTGGTGCCGCAGTGCGGAAACCATCTTCATTGCCGGAGAGTTGTCTTCCCGGGATGAAAAACGGGCAAAAAGGGCTGCGGTGATGGCGGGGGCGGGAACGGCATTGGCGATGGCCTCTTCCACGGTCCACCGTCCTTCGCCGGAATCCTCCACGTAGTCATCGATGGTCTGCAGGCCCGGGTCCTCGTCCAACGCCTTGACCATCAGATCCAGCAGCCAGGAACGGACCACCGTACCCTTCTGCCAGGCCCGGAAGGTTCCCGGCAGATCCGTCACGATGTCCTTGGCGGCGAGGAGTTCGTAGCCTTCGGCATAGGCCTGCATCAGGCCATATTCGATGCCATTGTGAACCATTTTGGCGTAGTGGCCGGCCCCTATTCCGCCCACGTGGACAAAGCTGTCCTCGCGTTCCCCGTCAGGCCGGAGGGCGTCAAAAACCGGCAGGGCCCGCTCAATGTCGGCCGCGTCGCCGCCAGCCATGAGGCCGTAGCCGTTCTGCAGTCCCCAGACGCCGCCGGATACGCCGCAGTCAGCGAACCGGATGCCCTTTTCCGCCAGCAACGCGCCGTGCTTCTGGTCTTCCGTGAAGCGTGAGTTGCCGCCGTCGATCACCAGGTCCCCGGCATCGAGTTTGTCCCCAAGTTCAGCGATGACGGCATCAGTGACGTCCCCGGACGGGACCATAACCCAGATGAGGCGCGGTGCGGGCACTGTGGCAATGAGTTCATCCACGGAGGCAACATCGGTGACGTCCGGGTTCCTGTCGAAACCGGTGACGTCGATTCCACCCTTGCGCAGGCGTTCGCGCATGTTGAAACCCATTTTTCCGAGGCCGATCAGTCCAATGTGCATTATGCGGGTTCTCTTTCTGCATTGGGTGTCGGTTGTCGTTTTGGGGCTCAGAACGACAACAACTGTCTGGGCCAACGCCGCCAGGGTTCCCTGGCCGAGCTTGCGAGGCGAGGGTGGCGGTGGGGACTAGTTGGGGAGCCGGACGGGCATCACAAGGTAGCGGTAATCGTCCTGGTCTTCACCGTCGGCATCCACCTGGGCGGTGATCATGGCCGGTTTGGGCGCCGTGGTGAACGAGAACCTCACGTACTTGGTTTCGATCACGCTGAGTCCCTCAATCAGGTAATGAGGGTTGAAGGCCACTGTGATGTCATCGCCCGAAAGCTGTGCTTCCAGCTCTTCGGAGGCCTGCGCATCCTCTCCGGTTCCAGCGTCCAGGTGCAGCTGACCCTCGGTGAAGGCCAGCCGGACAGGTGTGTTGCGCTCGGCAACAAGGGAAACACGGCGGACTGCCTCCACGAGTTCCTGCGTCTGGACGGTGGCGTGGATGGGCGTCGAATCAGGGAAAAGCGAGCGGATCTTAGGATAGTCACCGTCAACCAGCAGCGACGTCGTGGTCCGGCCACCGCTTTCGAAGCCAATGAGCCTGCTGTCGTCATCAGCCAGGGCAAGATTGATGTCTCCGCTGTTGCCGAGGGTCTTGGCAACTTCATTCAGCGTTTTCGCCTTGACCAGGGCGCTGGTGGAAATACCGGGCGTGACAGGCTTCCACGGGACTTCACGCATGGCCAGCCTGTACCGGTCGGTGGCCAGGAGCGTGATGAGGTCATCCTCGATTTCCATCCGGACACCGGTAAGGATCGGGAGCGTGTCGTCCTTGCTTGCAGCGATGATGACCTGGGAAACGGCCTGGGCGAAGGCATCACCCGGGACGGTACCGCTGATAGCGGGCAATGCAGGAAGAGGCGGGTATTCGGCCTCGGGCATGGTGGCCAAGTGAAAACTGCTGCGACGGCAGGTCAGTGTGACTTTATTGCCGTCGGTTTCCACGTCCACCGGCGCGGACGGCAGGCTGCGGCAAATGTCGGCCAGGAGGCGGCCTGAGACCAGGATTGTGCCCTCATCTGTGATGTCAGCGGCAATTTCGAGCCGGGCGGACGTCTCGTAGTCAAAGCTGGAAAGACTGACAGTGCCCGCTTCTGCTTTGAGGAGCAGGCCTGACAGTACGGGTACCGGCGGCCGCGGAGACAACGACCGGGCTGTCCAAGTGACGGCTTCTGCCAGGACGTCCCGTTCGACTCTGAACTTCACGGAAGGGTGCCGCCTTTCATTGCTGCTGCCATGTCTGATCCGGAGACTCCGCCAGGAGCCTCAAAAGTTGTTGCCCCAAACACGTGAACCTGCATGGTCCGTGCTTGCCGAACCACAGAGAAACCCAAGGATGGGAGCGCTGCTGACAGCTTAGCCGGAAGATCCGGGATTAACCCATCCCCGGCATGGATCGCCCCGTCAAGGGCATGGCGTTTGCGGCATGGGGCGGAGTGCGGATCGAGATTGTTGTTTGAGGGAAATCGATTTTTTGGGATTAGTAGTGTTAATAACTGCTGTGGAAACTGTGGATAACCCGATCTGGCAGCAGGATCCAGCGGTTAAGGCCTGTTCATGGACTGTGGGTGGTGCAGGTTTTAAACAGGGTGTGGATGGGGATAACCGTTTCGCCGTTTTCGCTGATCCACAGATGCCTTAAGGGTTTTAAGCCCATTAACGGCGGTTGTCCCCTTAAGTTTCCACAGGGTTGTCCACAGCTCCCTGTTAATAAGGTAGGAGTGTGCGGGATCAGGAGTCCCGTTGCTGCTGTTTGATCCGGTTGGTGAGCTCGGTGACCTGGTTGTAAATCACGCGGCGCTCGGCCATCAGCTCGCGGATCTTGCGGTCGGCATGGATGACAGTGGTGTGGTCGCGGCCACCGAGTTCCTGACCGATCTTCGGCAGCGACATGTCCGTCAGCTCACGGCAGAGGTACATGGCGATCTGACGGGCAGTGACCAGGGTGCGCGTCCGCGACTTGCTGCAAAGCTCCTCCATGCTGAGCTTGAAGTAGTCGGCCGTCTGCGTGAGGATCTGGCTCGAGGTGATTTCCTGGGCGCCATCGTCCGTGATGAGGTCCTTCAGGACCATCTCTGCGAGGGCGACGTCCACGGCCTCCCGGTTGAGGCTTGCAAACGCCGTTACCCGGATCAGGGCACCCTCGAGTTCGCGGATGTTGCTGGAGATCTTGGAGGCGATGTATTCAAGGGCATCGTCGGGTGCCGAAAGCCCTTCGCTGAGGGCCTTCTTCCGGAGGATGGCGATGCGGGTTTCGAGTTCGGGAGGCTGGATGTCTGTCAGGAGGCCCCACTCAAAGCGGGACTTCATCCGGTCCTCGAATCCTGCCAGCAGCTTGGGCGGCTGGTCCGAGGTGATCACCACCTGCTTGTTGTTGTTATGGAGCGAGTTGAATGTGTGGAAGAACTCCTCCAGCGTCCGGTCCTTGCCGGCAAGGAACTGGATGTCGTCAATCAGCAGCACATCCACGTTCCGGTACGTGGTCTTGAAGCTGGCACCTTCGTCGTCGCGGATGGAGTTGATGAAGTCGTTGGTGAATTCCTCAGAGTTCACGTAGCGGACCCGGATTCCGCTGTAGAGCCGGCGGGCATAGTGGCCGATGGCGTGCAGCAGGTGCGTCTTGCCCAGTCCGGAATCGCCGTAGATGAACAGCGGGTTGTAAGCCTTGGCTGGCGCTTCCGCCACAGCGACAGCTGCAGCATGGGCAAACCGGTTGGATGAACCGATAACGAACGTGTCAAACACGTACTTGGGATTCAGCCTGCCGAATTCGTGGGATGTGCTTGGCAGCATCGGCTGCGGTTTCTGTTCGATCAGCTGATCGGACGCAAAGGACGGCTCGACGACGAGTTCGGGCTCCACGTGGATAGGAACCAAATCGGTGTCCACGTCGATGGCGCAACGGATGTCTTCGGAAAAGACGTTGTGGAGGGCGTCGTCCAGAGCGTCCTTGACCTGCGTCTGCAGGACCTCACGAGTGAGTTCATTGGGGACAGCCACCAGCAGGGTTGAACCGATCAGGCCCTGGGCCTGGGCCAGGATGACAAAGCCCCGCTGCCTGGGTGTGACGCGGTCGTCCTGCTCCAGCAGGGTGACAACGCGGCGCCAGGAACTTCCGACAGTATTGGCGTGGTTGGCTTCGTCTACTGTCATCAAAAAGTTCCTCAAAACTTGCTTGCCTGCATTATCTGCAGCCCCAAGTCCGGAACCAGGATGCTGGCCCAGCTTAATCCACAGGGTTATGCACAGTCCGTGGATAATCGGCTACTGAGCCACTCTAGGGGATCAAAACGCCAGAAGATAGCTGGGAAGTAGCTTGTGGATAATTACACCGTTGTGGTTCGAAAACAGCCGTTGTGAGCCAGTTCATCCACAGGGTGTGGAGGGCGCTTAAGCACAGCTGGGGACAGGCATCCCGGCCCGTGTCGGTTTGACTCGAGGGTGCATTTTGCCCTAACGTTGTGAAGTCCTTTGTGTCCGCTTTTTGGCCCCATCTTGACGTCTCAACGCACAGCGTTCGAGCAGCCGGGGAAGCGTGCATATACAAAACTTAGCGTCGGCCAGTTCTTCCCCTTGATCGGGTGGGCGCACCTTTGATCCACTGGAGTAACTAACGTGAGCAAGCGGACTTTTCAGCCGAATAACCGCCGTCGAGCCAAGAAGCACGGCTTCCGCCTTCGTATGCGTACCCGTGCCGGCCGTGCCATCCTGGCAGCCCGTCGTGGCAAGGGCCGCACCGAACTGTCGGCCTAGAACTGACTCGTCGGTTTACATTTCTTTGCGAGTTTAAGGTGCTGGCCACCCGTAACCGTTTGAGGACTGCAACCGATTTTTCAACAACCGTACGTTCCGGTGTCCGCAATGGGCGCCGGAACGTAGTGTTATATACGGCAGCTATAGCTGCCGACGAACCCAGCCGGATCGGGTTCATCGTTTCCAAGAGTGTCGGGAACGCTGTGGTCAGGAACCTCGTTAAGAGGAGACTGAGGGAAGCCGGTGCTGCCTCGCTGCGCGAGTACGGCACGGGATTTGCCATAGTGGTCCGGGCTCTGCCCGCATCCGCTTCCGCCAGTTGGGACCAACTGCTGGCGGACTACAATGCTGCATTGGAATCGACCATGAACCGGTTGGGCAGCCGCCTTCCGCGGGCTGCTGTAAACGGTTCAACCCGTACGACACAGGAAGGGACACAGCGTGCATAACGTGACTGCCGCCGTCGTCCGTTATTTCTACCCTGTGGCCATCGCCCTGGGCAGGGCCGTCTGGAACCTGCCCCGGAACATCCTCATTCTGCTGCTGCTGGCCTATCGCAAGGTGATTTCGCCCTTGTACGGCCAGGTTTGCCGTTTCTTTCCTTCATGTTCGGCCTACGCCCTTGAAGCGATTACTGTCCATGGCGCCGTCAAGGGAAGCTGGCTTGCTGCCCGCCGCCTGGCACGCTGCCATCCATGGAACGCGGGTGGAGTGGACCATGTCCCCGCCGGTCACCAGTGCTGGCCTGAGGGCCGCACCCCCACAATTGTTGTGCTGAACAACCCGGACAAGTACCTGGCTGCTCAGACTGATGGAGAAGGCCGCCTTGCGGCCTGACGAGTAGGGATATCGTATGGACATCTTTGGAACAATCATGGCCCCGTTCAAGTGGCTGGTTTCAGTCATCATGGTCGGGTTCCATGACGGACTCAGCTTCATCGGCCTCCCGGCTGCAAACGGCTGGACGTGGACGCTGTCCATCATCGGTCTGGTGTTGGTCATCCGCGCCGCCCTGATTCCCGTGTTCGTCAAGCAGATCAAGGCCCAGCGCGGCATGCAGCTGCTGCAGCCTGACCTGAAGAAGCTCCAGGACAAGTACAAGGGCAAAACAGACCAGCTCTCCCGCCAGGCCATGGCGCAGGAGCAGATGGCCATGTACAAGAAGCACGGGACCAACCCCTTCTCGGCCTGCCTTCCGATGCTTATCCAGATGCCGTTCTTCTTTGCACTGTTCCAGGTCCTCTCGGGCATTAGCTCGGCCAAGGCAGGTGGCCAGGGCATTGGGGCCATGAGCGTCGAGCAGGTCAGGCAGTTCGACGAATCCAGCATCTTCGGCGCGCCGCTCTCCGCGACTCTCCTGCACGGCGGCGGCGGCGACTCGCAGCTGGTGGTCAATATCCTGTCCGTCGTGATGATCCTGGCCATGACCGCCTCGCAGTTCATCACCCAGAAGCAGATCATGGCCAAGAACATGTCCGAAGAGGCCATGGCCAGCCCGTTTATGCGCCAGCAGAAAATGATGCTGTACATCCTGCCGCTTGTGTTCGGTGTGGGTGGCATCAACTTCCCCATCGGTGTCCTCATCTACTGGACCACCACTAACCTCTGGACCATGGCGCAGCAGTTCTTCGTTATCCGCCGCATGCCGACGCCGGGTTCGCCCGCAGCCAAGGCCCTGGCCGAGCGGCGTGCCGCAAAGGGCCTTCCGGCACTGCCCATCCTTGGTGGCAAGAAGGTCGACCTCGAAGCTGAGGCTGCTGCCGCAGCAGCGATTGCCGAGAGCAAGGGACAGCGTATCCAGCCACAACGCAAGAACAGGAAGAAGAAGTAATGTCAGCCGAGAGCACAGATCACGCCCTTTCCGACGAGGTCCTGGACGATCAGGACGAGTCCGTAAGTGACGCCGACGTGTCCCCCAAAGGATCTGCCGCAAGCCGCCTGGAGGAAGAGGGTGACGTTGCTGCCGACTACCTGGAGGAACTCCTTGACATTGCGGACATCGATGGAGACATTGATATCGAAGTCCGGAACGGACGGACCTACATCTCCATCGTTGCGGAGGAAGGCTCCGAAGGCCTTGACAGCCTGGTGGGTGAAGACGGGGAAGTTCTCGAGGCGCTTCAAGAACTTACGAGGCTTTCTGTCCTTTCTGCTACGGAGAACCGCTCCCGCCTGGTTTTGGACATCAATGGCTACCGCCACCAGCGTGCAGGACACCTGCACAAAATTGCCGAGGATGCAGCAGCCTCGGTCAAAGCGACGGGCAAGGCTGTTGCCCTTGAGCCGATGAGCGCCTACGAGCGGAAAATTGTCCACGACGCCGTTGCGGACCTCGGCCTGGTCAGCGAGTCCGAGGGCGAAGGCGCCGGACGCCATATCGTTGTCTCCGCTGACTAGAGAATGCTGATCCGCTAATCATGGTTGATATCACGGCAGCCGAACTACTGGCCGCGGAAAAGATCTTCGGCGACCGCCTGGACCTCGCCAAACGCTATGTTGAGCACCTGGCAACGTCCGGGACGGAACGCGGACTTATCGGCCCGCGCGAAGTGCCGCGGTTGTGGAGCAGGCATGTGCTGAACTGCGCGGTTATTGAAAGTGAAATCGCGCACGGCAGTCATGTGGCAGATGTGGGCAGCGGCGCCGGCCTTCCGGGGCTGTGCCTGGCCATCGCACGTCCGGACCTGGAACTGACTCTTATCGAGCCGCTGGAGCGCCGTGTGATCTGGCTCCAGGAGGTTGTGGATGACTTGGGGCTCGGCAATGTCACCGTCATGCGTACACGCGCGGAACTTGCCGTGGGGCTCGTGGACGCCGATGTGGTGACAGCGCGTGCCGTTTCGGCCATGAGTAACCTTGCCGGCCTCACCATCCCCCTCCTCGCGGGGAAAGGCGAGGTTGTTGCCATTAAGGGCCGCAGCGCAGGAGAAGAAATTGAGAAGGCCGCCAAGGTGATACGTAAGCTCGGCGGGGTTCAGACCTCCGTCCTTTCTGTCGGTGGCGATCTTCTCGACGAACCCACCACGGTGGTGCGCATCGTTGTAAACAAGTCCCAAAAAATCGCGGGCTGAGGGCCCGGTAACGTCGGTCTGTAGGTGTAAGCAGTTAGGCTAGACAACGGCAGCAATGGCTGAACGAGAGTGAGTGTGTCCCAGTGACCAGTAGCGAAGCCTCCACACAACGGATTCCCCCGTTTGTGTCCTTGGGGTCAGCACGATCAGTAACTGGGGCGGGCCTCGTGCCAGGGCGCGGTGGTATTCACCCAAATCCGGCTTCAGATTCCACTGCTCTGGCAGCTGTTTCACGTGAAACAACCTCATCGGGTAAGACGAACGTCATCGACATGATGGATGATTCGAGCCCGATAGCCCGGGAATTAGCACATGAGACCAAGCGTCGGGAACGACTCCTCGGCCGGGAGCTTCCCAAACCGGAGAAGACCAGGATCTTCACGGTCTCCAACCAAAAAGGTGGGGTAGGCAAGACCACCACCACAGTGAACATTGCGGCGGCCCTGGCGGCTGCCGGTTTGAATGTCCTGGTCATTGATATCGACCCACAGGGCAACGCCTCCACAGCATTGGGCGTCGAGCACCACGCAGATGTGGACAGCATCTACGACGTCCTGATCAACGACTTCCCGCTCGCGGACGTGGTGGCGCCGTGCCCGGACATCAGCAACCTGATATGCGCGCCAGCTACCATCCACCTTGCCGGCGCAGAGATTGAACTCGTCTCGCTCGTGGCGCGCGAACAACGGCTCCGCAGAGCAATTGACGTGTACTCCAAGGCGCGCGAAAAAAACGGCGAGGAGCGGCTGGACTATATCTTCATCGACTGCCCGCCGAGCCTGGGCCTGCTCACGGTCAATGCGTTCTGTGCCGCCGGCGAGGTTCTTATCCCCATCCAGTGCGAGTACTACGCCCTCGAGGGACTGAGTCAACTGCTCAAGAACATCGAGATGATCCAGAAGCACCTCAATGCTGACCTGATCGTCTCCACTATCCTGCTGACCATGTACGACGGCCGCACCAACCTGGCGGCACAGGTGGCAGCAGAGGTACGGCAGCATTTCCCCGATCAGGTTCTGGGAGCCGTGGTTCCCCGCTCGGTGCGGATCTCGGAGGCACCGAGTTATCAGCAGACCGTTATGACTTACGACCCTTCCTCCAGCGGAGCCCTGTCCTATCTGGAAGCCGCAGCCGAAATCGCTGAGCGTTAGAATCTTCAAGAACTGCAACAACCGGAGTCAGGCGATGCCGGACTCGTCCACTGGAGGGATCTATCCATGAGCGAAAAGCGACGGGGCTTAGGCCGCGGTCTTGGCGCACTCATTCCAAGTTCCGCCGCTATCAACGGGTCGGGCACTGGAACACCTGCGTCACGCCCAGTGGACCTATTCTTTCCGGAGGGTCGGAAGAAGGTAGTCCCGGGCGAGGATTCCCTCTCTACGGATGACACCCGGACCCCTTCGGCCGATTCAGCCTCTTCGTCCGGCTCTGAGTCTTCTTCTGCTCCGGACACTCAGTCGGCAACGGCCACCGAAACCGCAGATGCTTCCAAAGCCGCTGCAACCAAAGCGGAAAGCACGGCAGACACCAAGACGGCTGACAAGCCCGCAACGGCCAAGACGGCTACCGGGACGGAGCCGGCGGCCCGCAAGACAGCGAACAGCGTGAACGGACGCACAAAGAGTTCCGCAGCGACCGAGACGCCCAAGGCTGAGGGTGAGATTCCCGAAACAGACAACGGCGTTGACCTGGTGGAAGTCCCCGGAGTGCGCTTCGCTGAGATTCCCGTGACAGACATCCATCCGAACCGTAAACAGCCACGCTCGGTCTTCGATGAAGACGACATGGCGGAGCTCATTCACTCCGTACGGGAAATCGGTGTCCTCCAGCCAATTGTGGTGCGGACATCAACCGAAGAAGGTGGAGAGCCCTATGAGCTGGTGATGGGTGAGCGCCGGTGGAGGGCTGTTCAGGCTGCGGGCCTGGCAACCATTCCTGCCATTGTGCGTGACACCACTGACGATGATCTCCTCCGGGATGCTTTGCTTGAGAACCTTCACCGCAGCCAGCTGAATCCGCTGGAAGAAGCGGCGGCTTATCAGCAGCTGCTCGAAGATTTCGGAACCACCCACGAACAGCTCGCCGATCGCATTGGACGCTCCCGTCCCCAGGTGTCGAACACACTCCGACTGCTCAAACTTCCCCCCTTGGTCCAGCGCCGGGTAGCTGCAAGTGTGCTCTCTGCCGGGCATGCCCGCGCGCTGCTTGCCCTTCCGGATGCAGCAGCGATGGAGCGGTTGGCGCAAAAAATCGTGGCCGAAGGTATGTCGGTTCGTGCCACGGAAGAAGCAGTCACCCTGTATCAGGATCCTGCTAAGCCGCCTAAGAACAACATTCCGAGGCCAGGTGCCCGTCACGAGCGCCTGGATTATCTTGCGTCTTCCCTCTCAGACCGATTGGACACCAACGTTAAGATCTCTCTGGGTGTCCGTAAGGGACGCGTAAGTATTGAGTTCGCCAGCGTTGAAGACCTTAATCGCATCATGGAGGTCTTGGCTCCCGGCGACGAGAACTAGCCGTATGTCTTCTAACTAGCCGTACAGTCTTCTAGAGCGGGCCTGTTTCACGTGAAACAGGCCCGCTTTTGTTTCCCCTGAATCTTACTGAGCTTCTGACTGCGTGCCGTTCTACTTGACCACCGTGCTATCCCCTGTGATCGTCTTCAACGTCGGTATTTGTGGACTGCAGGTAGGAGTCGCCCCCGATTAGGTTTCCTTTCGTGGTTGTGGAACTGATTTTTGGCCCTGCAAGATCCGGTGACGCTGGAATCGGGGCGTAGGAGGTAGATTCCAGGCTGCAGGCATGTAGGGCATTCGTGAATACTGCAGTAGGATCGTCGAAATCATATAAACCATGGAGGAATGGCGCACAGACGCTCTGCGTGTTTTGGCGCTGACCTGGGATCGGACTGTGCCAAGCGTCGACGCGCTCTTGTTCTCAAAGGCCTTTTGTCGCCAGACCTTCCTTAGCCAATATCGTGTAGCCGATTGATGAACGCTTGGCCTTTTCGCTTCTGCGTGGAGAATCGTATCTGAGAGGCACAATCTCCCACTAGTCAGCTGAACACGCTGCCGGGATTATCCGCAGTCGATCCTGTTGTGTGCGGTGCGGCCACTATGCGACAACTCAGAACTCACGCTCCGAGAACTCAAGAACTCATCCCCCGGCTACACGAAAACTAGGATGTGGTTTTGCCGTGGCGGCACGCTCGGTTTCACGTGAAACGTCGTTGCCTCCGCACGGACGTCACATCCGCTCAGCCGAGACCAGGGTTTCTGTCGGTTGACTCGGGGGAACGGCCATTCTTCCGATCTGGGAATGGTGGCACCTGGATCATATTGTCCCTTCCGGGTATCCGAACCACTGGCTGCATATTCCTCGAGCCAGATGCGACGTGACCGTTCATCCAGTGGTCCCGCTACACGGAAGTCGAGCAGTGGCCTGCTGCATAGGTTTCACGTGAAACATGGGACTCTTGGGGCTGGCGGGAGGGGACCAACCTTTCGCCCTGGCAGAGACACTTACAGTGAGTCCGTTCAGCCACACAACGGTGGAGGAGCTCCCCCGTGGATGATGTGGGGAATGCATCGTTACATTTGCGCCAGCCAACCCCTACCGCTACCAGCGCTGCCGCAGGGCTCGCGGACTGATAGCTGATCCCTGCATGCCCGTCGAGACCATGCAGAAGCGGGTCGCTCTTGCCGACGGTCGGGCCGGCACGGGAAGGCTCCTACGCGGCGTGTGTCAGCCGCTTGAAGCGCTCAACAGCGGCGTCCTGTCGGCATCATGGCTATGGGCACCGTGGGTGCTCACACCTCTCTCTGGGATGTCCAGGTCCCCGTGCTCGCGCTGCGGAAGAGATGTACGCAGAATCCTGCCGCGATGCTGTTCCCGGCAAGCCGCTCACGTTCTCCCACCGGAGAATGGCATGTTTGCCCAGCTATCCGAGTTGGGCATGATCGTCTATAACGACGGTTCGGCCGGCCGGAGGGCTGATCTATCTTGACCGCCATCTGCCCGTCTCCCGTCGAGGCCTTCAGATCTTCCGGCCACGTAGCCGTCCGTCGTTGGGGAAGCAGTTCGGCCCCGGTGTTGTCTATACGACGAGGTCTGCGCAAATGGATGAATGGGCTTCGGACCGCTCCCCCATGGTCCGGGGTATTTGCGACGACCTTGCGGGCGCCGTGCTGAGGAGCACATTTCGTCCGCGGGGTAAGCCCACGATGCGATCATCTTTCGAAGAAGCCGGGTAGTGGCCGTTGGCCTCAGTCTTCGCCCAGCGCCAATGGCAAGGACGGATCGACGTGGTGGAGCGGGCATCCGTGGCATCTCAGGGCCTCCCAGTCGCGGACTGTCTGTTGTCGGGCTGATGATGCAGATTCCCGGATCGTGCTCTTGCTCCCGGTATGTGTGGCAGTGTCTTGGCACCGGAACGATAGCCCTGCCTGTAGGTGCATTCGCAGCTTTGCTTGATTTGCACTTATGCAGTCCCCGAGCTGAGCTTCTCTTGCGACCAGCCATCCAGGATTAGTCGTCGTCAATTTCCCGCGCACAAAGTCATTGCCTTGCTCTGTCGACCATTGTCTGGACCCAGCAGTCGTACAGGCAGAGCGATCTCCTCAATCGTGTTCGCGTCATCCCTGGCGCCCTTTGGATCCTCCACATTGGGCCATAAATGGAGTCCACAGCGCGAGGACGAGGTTCAGCTGCACATTTCCACACGGTATGAACGGCAGCCTTGGCTGTGCATAGTGTGGTGGATATCGCTGTGGATAACTTTGTGGATAGTCCTACTCAGGTCCGCCCTCTGTGCTAGACGCCCATGCGACAAAACGTTCCCGAACGACCTCGAGTACATAGCCGGCAGTCCGGAACGTCAGCTGTTTCACGTGAAACATGAAGGAGCGGCATACTCCCCGTGCCGAAAACTGCATAAAATCGCCTTGTGTAGGCGAATTCCGGCGAGTATTCGTGGAAAACCAGGTCAGAAGCGGAGGTGATGATTCTCTATTCCGCCGTCCCTACGCTTGATACGATGACAAGCTGTCGCAGCCCTACTCGTGATCTAAATCCACAGGCCCCTTAACCTGCCGAGAAAGCTGTGGGAAGGCCTGTGGATAACGGTGTGAATAACTTCTGGGGATAACCGGTCGCTCTCGGTGCATAGGAGCATGAGTCATCGGTCGCGTGGCACTGAGACGCACGGATGAGCCTAGCTGCATCCCTCGGACGAAGGTCGTGGGAGACAGAACCACTGTGGGATTGGACCACGTATGTGGCCCTTCCCGGGGGCCACGAACTCTGCATCGCTTCCGCCACGAATGGGTGGAGCTGCAGGCACGGTAAAGATGGGCGGGTCTGGTGACTGTTCCAGTAGGTACGCCAACGATGGCCGCCTGAACCCGAGGACCTCCTTGGACCATCTGGTTCCCTGGTTCCCTAGTGATGACCATCTGGCTCCCCGGCGAAGAGCATGCGGTTTCGCTGGACGTAAGCCACGCAGCGAACGTGGCTCGTCCTCGCCGCCGATACATTAATCGGCCAAATCGAACTCCACTTGGGTCCGGAGTCGTGATGTGGTGCTGAGGATTCAAGCCGTGCGACCCGCCCGCTTGGCGAACAGAAGGGCTACGTATGCGCCGACCCATCCGGTCGGTCTCCGGACACTCGGGCTCTGTCCCTGCATACTCTCGTGTCGCTGAGGCTTGCGAACTGGAAGGCCGCTTGTTGAGAAACCGACGCTCCAGGATATGTGGCGCGTTTGCTGTAGGTGCCGACGCGCGATCCTGTGTGGGGTCACCGTTTTATCTGAAACGCTGAGCCGAAATGCCATTGGGGATTGAGATGCGAGTTCAGACCAGCGGGATGGTGTTTCACGTGAAACTCTAACCGCACATAGATGGGGTGAGTCCGGACCCCGGATGGGACAAGAGGGAGTTGCTCGAACCCAGTTCGATGTTGATCTGTTCTTCTCTTGGCCACAGCCGGTTGAGCACTCGGATCAGGAAATAGGTGGCCCTGTGGCGGGACCGCCATTTGGTCATCAGCTCTTCCGTTGCAGTGAAATCTAGCGCCATACCTGGCGGCGGCGGAGAGACGCAGAAAGTCAGGGGAATGACGAGAGAAAGGAGAATAGCCGGCTCCGAATGGGTCCGCGCTGTAGAAGGTCTCGATTCAGCCGACGTCAGCGTTCGCGTGAGATGGTCTCCGAAATGCACTCCTTTCTCAGGACAGGCGCCCAATCCCAGATCGTTCAAGACTCCTGGAGTGCCCGTATTACGATCCGTGCGTTCTGACCGCCCATCCTGGACTTCAGCGGAAACGCTATCGTCGTGAGCACTCAGCATGGCAGGGCCGAGGGCTGGTGCTGATCCAAATCCAATGTTTTTTACAGTCGGATGTGGCCGTGTTGCTATTGCCAGGGCTGTGCAATGCCCAGACTGCCCCGATTGCTGGAACCCGCAGAACCGTCGAATCAGATCACATGTTGTTCCCGAGCCGAACCACAAGACTCCCCGTCCAGAAGCCAAAACTGGCGGGTGCACGGGTTGTCGTGGAACGCTGTCCTGATTCTCGAACGTGATGTATCGCGGAGACATGACTTTGACTGTTCGAGGGAGGCGTACTCCCTGGGCAGCAAGCCTGAAATGCTGAACCCGCTACCTGGACAACCTTGCCATCTACAAACCATGGCTCCTACGTCGACGATGGAATCTTCCGTTATTGGATCTGTCCTCTTCTGGCAGTAACGCTACCTTTTTCATGTGTCTGCGCGTAGACGCCGGCTCAATTCGCGGCCCCGACTGCTTGACATGTTTCACGTGAAACACGAGAGGCGCTGGCAGCAAAAACCGAGCCTCACCACAGACTCATATCGTGAAAATAGAAGATGGGAGGCCACAACTGGGCTTTCATCCGTTCTCTTTCCCTGACGGCGATCCCAACCGTCCGCTACGCAGAAGTCGAGGCGTACCGGCGTCAGCTTCTCGAATCAGTCGTACGGACTCGTAGTCGCGCCCGGAAACCCAAATGTCCGGGATGAGGGTGGAGTACTCTCAGTCGCTTGATCATTCGGTATGGAACGCATGGCGAAGTTTGAGAGCTGAGCCCGCAGCGCGGGAACGTGGAGTAGGAGTCGCATGGTTTCCTTGGCGCGGCGCCTGACCCTTGAGATTGCCTTTGGTCTCAGATGCCCCTCTCAGACGCCCCAACGAAGTTCACCATTTGCGGGAAATCGAGAGAATCAGAACATGAACCGCGATCTGGCATTGATGCCTCTTCAGAGGCATTGCTGCTCCTGGGCGGTTTGGCATTGAAGTATTGCTGCTCTTGGAGGGATAGATACCTGTTTTGGTCGGCTATTGGTCCTGTGTATTGGTACTTTCGTCATGAGTGGAAAGGTGGGCGCAGTAGCCCGGGGAAGTTTCGGTGTCGAGCGCGGCCAGGCATTGGGCGCGGACCGACCGGGGTCTGGCAGACACCAGTGATGCGTCTGGTTTCACGTGAAACGGTGCAACGTTTCCTCGGAACCAAGCGACCAAATCCTGTCTTGCTCGGTGATGGAACCCAGTCGGGCCCAAAGGAGGAAGCAGCAGGAAGCGGGACCGTTCTCACTGTTTCACGTGAAACACGCTGCGCTCCCCCCTGTTCACCGGCCGTGGAAGAAGCTGCAGCAGTCGACAGGAGACAACGGACCATGAAGCGAGCAGCATGAGCAATCCTGCACAAAAGAAGCGTCCTAGTAAAACGAACTCAATTGATCCCACTCCACACTGCAGTAGTCGCACCGCACCCGGCAGAACGCTTTCAGTCTCTGCGTAGGTTCAAGCCAAGTCACACCCGGGATCCCCGATGTGGACCAAGGCGGCGGAAAAGAAGATGGCCACCGCTCCGGGAAGCGGTGGCCACTAATTCAGGTTACTGACCCGTCCTCGTTTGCGAGGAGGAGACACAGTCCCTAGGAAAGGACGTCGGCAAATTCTTTTTCAAAGAACTGCTTGGGCTTGGCTCCGATAACGGTGCTCTTCACCTGGCCGTCCTGGAAGAGATAAACAGCCGGAATGGACGTGATGCCATACTCGGCGGCGATCGCGGGGTTATCGTCCACGTTCACCTTCACGACATTGACCTTCTCACCGTACTCCACGGAGATTTCGTCGAGGATGGGGCCAAGTTTGCGGCAGGGACCGCACCATTCTGCCCAGAAATCCACGATGACCGGCTTATCGGCGGACAGAACGTCCGAGCCGAAACTTGCATCTGTTACGTCTTTTGCATTGCTCATAACTTTGTCTCTCTCTTCGATTGGCCGTTACGCGGGTTACGCGTGAAGGTCTGCGAGGTAATGCTCTACATCGATGGCAGCGACGCAACCCGAACCGGACGCCGTGATGGCCTGCCGGTACGTCGGGTCCACAACATCGCCGGCAGCAAAAACGCCTGGAATGCTGGTCTTGGAGCTCCGGCCCTCTACTGCGATCGTTCCGGCCGGAGTGATCTCCAGCGCGTCCTTGACGAGCTCGGTCCGCGGATCGTTTCCAATGGCCACGAAGACACCTGTCACGGCCAGGTCCGAAACGCTTCCGTCCAGCAGGTTCCTGATCTTGAGACCGGTTACCTTGTCCTGCCCTATGACGTCGTCAACCGTGCTGTTCCACACGAATGAGATCTTCTCGTGGGCCAGTGCACGATCGGCCATGATCTTTGAGGCCTTGAGGGAATCGCGCCGGTGAACAACCGTGACTGACTTCGCGAACTTCGTCAGGAAGAGTGCCTCTTCCATCGCGGAGTCTCCCCCGCCGATGACGGCGATGTCCTGGTCCTTGAAGAAGAAACCGTCGCAGGTTGCACACCAGCTCACTCCATGCCCGGAAAGGCGCTTTTCGTTGGGCAAGCCAAGCTCGCGGTACGCGGACCCTGTTGAGAGAATGATCGCCCTGGCCTGGAAAGATTCACCGGTGGCGATGGTGACAGTCTTGATGTCGCCGTCGAGCTGCAGGGCCGTGACATCCTCGAACTGGATCTCAGTGCCGAAGCGAGCCGCCTGCTTCTCGAAGTTCTCCATGAGATCGGGACCCATGATGCCTTCCGGGAACCCCGGGTAGTTCTCGACATCGGTGGTATTCATCAGTTCGCCGCCGGCGGTGACGGATCCCGCCAAAAGCAAGGGCTTCAGGTTGGCACGAGCGGTGTAGACGGCTGCCGTGTAACCGGCCGGGCCCGAGCCCACGATGATGACATCACGCACTTCGGACGCGGTGTTTTCTGCGTTGCTCACTGAACGGTGAACCTCTTCCTTAATCGATGCGGCGGCTTTGGGGGCCGGCCACATGGCACAACTGAATCCTGATGTTGAATATTCCGGGCGCCGTGGAAACGGAGAAACCGTGAATCACGGAACAGAGCCACCCCAGCAAGACGCCATACCAGATTACCGGGTGCGGGCAGCAGAGCCGCGCCCGGCCACAGCCGAAGAAATCCGGCGCAACATAGGGGCGACTCTGAGCCGACTGCAGGGGCGCATGCTACTGGATTTTAATCTCTGACAAACGAAGCCCGTAGCCGTACCGGGTCTTGGGCGCAGCCAGCTTCGGGAGCGCCTTGATGTTGATGATGACATACTGCGCCTGGACCGGCTCAGCCAATGGCATGGTCAGGTCCGTTGATGTGAAACTGTTCGTCCCGACCAGTTTGGCGCCGTCCACCGAGGGGCGGTCGTTAGTATAGATGCTGATGTTTCCGCCGGATGCTCCCAGCTGGGTCAGCGTGATGGAGGAAACCTTGGCCGGGTTTTTGAGCTTCACGATGAGTGGCACACCCTCGGGTGCAAGCCCGCCCCACGCTTCCGTGGCAAATTCCATGTCCGACCAGTAGCTGGCAGCATTCCCGTCAAAAGCCTTCACCAAGTCCCCGTCGTACGTGGCGGCGAAGTCGAAGTTCCCTTGCCGGGTGATGCTCTCGATTGCTGGCGGGACTGCCGGAGCAGCGGAACTCGCCGTCGGGCCTGCAGTACCCGCTCCCGGTGTGGACGAAGCGGACGCGCCGGGGCCGGTGTTTGCCTGCGGATCGCTCTTGAAGAGGGTGCCCAGGTTGGTCACCGCGAATACCAGTCCGGCTATCAGTACGACGGCGAGGAGGCCGCCCACAAGCCAGCGCATGGAACGGGGTTCCCGATCGGTCTCGTCCTCGTAGTAGTCCCCGGCAGTTGATGCGGGCGGCACGGTGGCTGCAGGTGCTGAGGAGCGGGCAAAAGCAGGGAAGCTCTTCGTGGAGCGGTCTGTCGCGGCTGGTTCCCGGCTGCTGGCGGGCACCTCGTCGGCGACGTCCTGATCCTCGGCGTCATGACCGTAATCGTCCTCCGACCACAGGGATACCTTGGGAGATCGCGCGGCCGGGCCGTCATTCGGTCCGACAGTTCCAGAAACGGGAACGTCGGACTGAGGGGCAACGCGCTGGACCGGCTGTGGTGCGGTGGCCTGGTGCTCGGCACCGGAGTCTCCGGATGATTCGACGCCGGCTGCATCCGTGCGGGCTTCGGCACCATGGAAGGCGCCCGCACCTGCAGCAGCGACTCCTGCGCCCGCACCTGCTGCAGCGCCCGCAGCAGCACCTGCGGAAGGGGCCGTCGTCGGACGTGCCGGCGGCCTGGGCGGGACCACTGGGGCCGCCCGGTGTCCATCCACCTGGCCCGGATGGCTATTCGAATAGTTGATGTAGCCGGCATCGACGTTTTCTTCTTCGTCGTCGTACGGCTCCGGCTCGTGCGACCGCGGCTGGCCGAAGATTTCGCTGCCCAGCGTGTCCGTGAAGAAGGGTTCAACGTACGGCGGGTTGGAAGCGACGACCAGGTCCAGCAGGTCAGCGGCCGACGTGTGGTTGGTGATCAGGTAGGTTGCAGCGTCGGTCACACCAAGGTCCAGGACCTGGACGTTGCCGGGGCGTTCACCGGTGGCAACCTCGCGTGCGCTCTGCGCCACCTGCTCGGTGTTCTCCGGGCCTGCAACCAGAATGCTGACCGGACGGTTGAGAACCTGGTCCACCCCGTCCAGCACCAGATCGTGGCCGTGCGAGGTCAATACAGTGGCTGTGACCTTGTACCGGCCGCCGAGTACTGATCCAACATCGATCGGGTGGGACACGTGTTCCTCCTAGACTGTCCGGGAATTGCCGCTGCATATGATGCCATCACCGGTCAAGAGCCTGCCGGCGAGCTGGCTGATGCTTCACCGCAACTACCCCTGTTCACAGTCGATCCTAGCCGATGGGCCGCGGCCGCCGGTGGAGACAGGCAGCCAGTAAACCGGTCGAGATCACTTTTTCCGCGGCCGCCGGGACCTGAAGTAGGGGTTGTGGCCTGCCTTCCCCTGGAACGTGCGGCGGCCAGGCAAGGGGATCTCGTCCCGCATAAGGCTCCCCCGCGCCGTGCCCGGAACGTCCTCGCCAGGCAGGTAGCGAACGTCCGTGGCGTCGCCTTCCCGGGACGTTCCCGTCGCTGTAGCACGTGCCGGCGGTGCCAGGCGTTCCGGCGCCGGTCCCGCTCGGAAGGAAGCTGCGTCGAACTCACCCGAGATCCGTGGAATCAGGCCGGTGTCCACCGAGACGGTGGCCCGGGCAGGCATCGGATGTTGGGGTCCCGAGTCATTTCCTTCCGCGTTCGACGACGACGGCGTTCCCCCGGCGGCGTCCGGCGATCCGGCTGGGCCGCGGCCGAGGCGTCCCAGCAGGGGCCGGAGTAGGTCACGGAGTTCGGCTACATGGAAGATCTTGAGCAGGAAGACATAGACCACCAGCATGATGGGCCCGACCACGATGAGGGTCACCAGGGCAGCGAGCCGGTCGCTCCACGCAAAGCCGTCGGGGCTGTAGCTGCCCATGAGCCACAGTGCCCCGGCGCCTGCTATCGCGGAGCCGAGCGCGGCGTATCCCATCCGGATATACGAATTGGCAATCCGGGGGCCGTCCAGGTGCCCCAGAAGCCGGCGTAGGAAGTATGCGCTGATGACTACCGAAAGGATGTTGCCCACCATATAGAGGATGGCGATGGCGTAGATGACTTGGCCCACCGGCAGGAACTGGATGGCGAACGCACCGGCGACGTAGACGACGGCCAGCAGGAGCTGGATGTAAAACGGCGTGCGGGCGTCCTCATTGGCATAAAAGACCCGCGACATCATGAAGTTGGCACTCATGAACGGCGTGCTGAGAGCCAGGATGGTCAGCGTCTGCGCCAGCATGACGCCGTCCTGCTTGTCGCCGCCGGAGAAGAACATGCCCAGCGGCCCGGCCAGCGCGAACAGGGCAAGCGCACCAAACACCGTGGCCACGGCCATGGTCCGGAGGCCGTGGGACAGGGCCTCACGGAGCTCGGCCTTGTTGCCGTCCTGCGAGGCACGGGTCATCCGGTTGAAAAGGACTGTCGCGAGGGACAAGGCAATGATGGAATGCGGCAGCAGATAGAGCTGGCTTGCCACTTCAAGCACCGCGTTGCCGGGCAGGAAATTGGCTGCGGGATCGCCGGCATTCTTCAGTCGCAGGCGTTCGGCTCCCGGGATGGTGGCGATGCGCATGACGTAGAGGAACGCCAGCTGCCCGACGGCGGCGGTCAGCAGTGTCCAGACGCTCAGTTTTGCTGCCTGGCCCAGTCCCACCCCGCGCCACCCGAACCGGGGCCGGAGCCTCAGTTTCAGGCCGAATACCGGAATCAGCAGGATGGTCGTCTGAGCCACCACCCCGATGGTGGAGAAACCCGCGACGAACAGCGTTTGCGACGGACCCCAGTTGTCCAATGTGTGCGCGTTATCGATGTTGGCACCGAAGATCCAGATGAACATGCCGAGGCCGGCGATGGCCACGAGGTTGTTGAGGATGGGAGCCCACATGGCCGGGCCAAAGGCACCATTGGCGTTGAGTACCTGCGTCAGAAGGGCGTAAAGGCCGTAGAAGAAGATCTGCGGCAGGCACCAGAACGCGAACGCGATGGCCAGGCCCTTCTGCGGAGGCGAGTATCCCTGCGTGGTCAGGTCGATAATCAGAGGCGCGGCAAGGGTGACCAAGGCGGTGAGGCCCAGAAGCAGCAGGACGGCAAGGGTCAGAAGGCGGCTGATGTAGTCCGCTCCCCTGTCCGGCGCCTTGCTGGCTTTGATGATCTGCGGCACCAGCACCGCATTGAACACGCCGCCGGCCACCAGCAGGAAGATCAGGTTGGGCAGGTTGTTGGCGTTGATGAACGTGTCGTTGACCGTGGAACTCAGCCCCAGCGCAGCACCAAGCATCCATGTCTTGCCGAAGCCCAGGAACCGCGAAACCAGAGTGCCCGCCGCCATGATGGCACTCGAGCGGGATTCACTCGGCTGCGCAGGGACCGGCTGGGCTGGAACCGGCTGGGCGGCAGCAGGCCCGGTTTCACCGGCCGCACCCGCTTTGTCGGAAGGGAAATTGGTAGCTGACATTGAGTTCATCGTCTCACCCTGAGGCTGTTAATGCCGCAAGGCGTGGGGCGGACACCAGTCAAGCGAAAGACTCAAAGGTGCTCCGGCAGGACTTCCCTGGCCAGGTCTGCGATACGCCGCTCATTGGGAAACGAGAGCTTGCGCGCCAGCTCCTGGATCGGAACCCAGGCCACGTCAACAGCCTCCTGGTCAGGATCGTTTTCGATGGTGAGCTCCCCTCCGGTGGCCCGCAGGAGGTAGTGGTGCACAGTCTTATGGACACGGTGGCCGCTGACCGTAAACCAATAGTCGATGCTGCCAAGCGGAGCAAGAATGCGCCCGTCAATGCCGGTTTCCTCGGCGATCTCGCGGACGGCAGCCTGTTCGTTGTTCTCGTTGCCTTCCGGATGGCCCTTGGGAAGGCACCATTCGAGCCGTCCACCCCTATTAAGGCGGGCAATAATCGCAACCCTCAGTTCGGCGTCGGACGTGTCCACCACAACGCCGCCGGCGGAGATTTCCTCGACCGTAGGGAGCGAGGCCGGGGCCGAATGCGGGGCAGGCGCGACGTGGGCACCGATTGCCGACGGCAACGGTGGATTTGTCCTCCTGCCGGGAGCGCTCGGTACGGGATGGGCCATGAAGTCCACTCTAACGACTCTTGCCCGTCCCTGATGACCGGAACATGACATCAAGATGGACTGCGTATGACGTACTTTGCAGGCGTTCGAGCGAATGCGCGCGATCTTGACACGATTTTGTCCTGCCGAGCCGCTGGTTTCTGACAAGCTTAAGTAACTATGGCGCACGCACATCACAAGACTGACACCCACACCGTTGACTTCCAGGTGGACCCGGTGGTCCTGGAGCTCGGGCAGCGCTTTGTCGACGCCGGCCACGAACTGTCCCTGGTGGGCGGCCCGGTGCGCGATCTCTTCCTCGGGCGGACGTCCCCCGACCTGGACTTCACCACGGATGCCACACCGGACCAGACGGTTGCCCTGATCAAGAAATGGGCGGACAACTACTGGGAAATCGGCCGCGCCTTCGGAACCATCGGCATGAGGAAGTCGGGCTATCAGATCGAGATCACCACCTATCGCGCCGAAGCCTACGACCCCGAGTCCCGCAAGCCGGAGGTGGCCTTCGGCTCATCACTCACCGATGACCTGCTGCGCCGAGACTTCACCATCAACGCCATGGCACTGCGGCTGCCCAGCCTGGAACTCATCGACCCCTTTGGCGGGGTCCGCGACCTCCACGCCTCCGTGCTGGCCACCCCCGGCGCCCCGGAAACCTCCTTTTCCGACGATCCCCTGCGGATGATGCGGGCGGCACGGTTTGCGTCCCAGCTGGGAATTAGCGTGCACGACGACGTCCGACTGGCCATGAGCGAAATGGCCGAACGGATCACCATCATCTCGGCCGAACGCGTCCGTGACGAGCTGGTCAAATTGATTTGCGGGGCCCACCCCCGCGTGGGCGTGGATCTGCTGGTGGACACGGGCCTGGCCGAGTTTGTGCTGCCCGAGGTGTCCGCGCTGCGGCTCGAATCCGATGAGCACCACCGCCACAAGGATGTGTACCAGCACTCCCTGCAGGTACTCGAGCAGGCGGCAGGGCTGGAAACAGATTCCGACGGCGTTGTGCCGGCTCCGGATTTTGTCCTGCGGTTCGCGGCCCTCATGCACGACGTCGGCAAGCCCGCCACGCGCCGTTTTGAACCGGGCGGCGCCGTCAGCTTCCGCCACCACGACATGGTCGGTTCCAAGCTCACGGCGAAGCGGATGAAAAGCCTCCGCTTCGACAACGACACGATCAAGGCCGTGGCCCGCCTGGTGGAGCTGCACATGCGCTTCTACGGCTACGGGGAGGCCGGCTGGAGCGACTCGGCCGTCCGCCGTTATGTCACCGATGCGGGCCCCCTCCTGGAACGGCTGCACCTGCTGACGCGCTCGGACGTCACCACCCGTAACCAGCGGAAGGCGGAACGGCTCGCCTTTGCCTACGATGACCTTGAAGCCCGGATCGCGGCACTGCGGGAGCAGGAGTCCCTGGACTCGGTCCGTCCGGATCTTGACGGTGCCCAGATCATGGCCATCCTGGGCCTCAAACCGGGACCCGTGGTGGGCCGCGCCTACAAATTCCTGCTCGATGAACGGATGGAGAACGGGCCGCTGACGCCGGATGACGCCAAGTCCAGGCTGCTCAGCTGGTGGGCTGAGCAGCCCGAATCCCAGCCTCCGGTTACGGAGGCAGCGATGCCCCCTGCCGGCGTCGAATTTTCCCCCAAGGAGGAGTCCAAGTGAACGTCCCGATGATTGCGCCACGTCCCCAGCTCTGGATACTGCGCCATGGTGAGACCGAATGGTCCAAGAGCGGACAATACACAGGCCTCACGGACCTGCCCCTGACCGTAGAGGGCGAGCAGCAGGCAGTCGAGGCACGGAAGGTCCTGGATTCCGTCGACTTCGATCTGGTCCTGACATCTCCCCTGCGTCGCGCCCGGCGAACGGCAGAACTGGCAGGCTTCCCCGACGCGCAGCACGAGCCGCTCGCCGTGGAATGGAACTACGGCGACTACGAAGGCATCAGCTCGGACCTGATCCGCAAGGACAACCCGGACTACCTGATCTGGACGCACGGCGTGCCAAATGGCGAAACGCTGGATGAGGTGGCTGCCCGCGCGGACAAGATTGTGGCCCGGGTACTCGAATCAGGGCTGGACAACGTACTCATTGTGGCCCACGGCCACTTCTCCAGGATTCTCACGGCGCGTTGGCTCGAACTCCCGGCAGGCGAAGGCCGGCACTTCATCCTGGGAACGGCAAAGGTGTGCACCCTTGGCTGGGATAAAAAGACTCCCGCGATTGTCCGCTGGGGACTATAAAGGCCGGTTTTTAAAAACTTCTTTTGAAAACTTTACGAATTAAGTGGCGAGCCGCTGTATTCGTAGTGTAATTTTATTTCTGACCCCAGAGCGGTTTGCCGGGGTCTCGGCGCACATTCCACTGGCCAGTCAGCCGGTGCAATGGCATAGCGGAAAAGGAGGTTGGGAGAAATGATTACTTTGACTAGCGGATGGAAGATGACCATCACCGCGTTCCCGGCCCCTGTCGCTACTGTGCGCCATCTTGACCGACGATCTGACTCCTAAGACGCTGAGCTCCTGGTGCCTGGCACCAGTGGAGCGATAGCAGTTCATTGGCCGCCCTGCATGTAGGGGCGGCTAGGGTCGGCGCCGGTCCAGGCGGAACCCTGCGGTTGCGCAGCATCCCATAGTTCGGAACCAGCTTCTTGTTGGGTCTGCCGTGCAATAGCCTCAGGGGCCCTAATTTCGCTTTCTCGCGAACACTCCAATTAGTATCGGGCATTTCTTTGCCTGAATTCATGCCGCTTATTGTGACGACCATCAGTGGCGCTAATTGTCATGCCTAATTTCATTTCCAGGCATGTTCGGGGGAAACGACAACCGCCACAACAGCCGCAACATCCCGCTCCCAGCCTGCCAGCCAGGCTGTCCGATATGCGCGAAAGGAGGTACGACAATGATCAAGAAATTTCTGGAAATGCTGTATTCGGGACCCAACCCTGTCGCCGGCAACCGCCGTGAATTCAACGAAGAACTGCTGAACTGGCACCGTGAGTACGTCTATGCAGCGCTACACCAGCAGATCCGTGGCCTGAACTGACACCACAGCCCTCTTCGGGCCATAGGAGGATCTGATGGCCAAAGCCGGCACTCATCCGCAAGGAGCCCACGCGGCGACGCCTGGGCTCCTCCGTTTAACCACACCGGTAAGCTCGAGACCATGCAGGAGACAAAACAGCCGGCGCACCGACGACGCGCCCGCCTGGTCGTTCCGAGCCGCAGCGATCTGCTGCTGAGGAACTTCACCGAACTGATCGGCGGGCCGATGGGTGCACGGTCGGCCCCCGGGATTGTCTCGCCCGGCGTGTTCACTGTGGAGCGGGTGCTGATCATCCTGACTGTCCTGGCCGCCCTGGCCGGCATACTCGTCAAAGGCTACTGCCGCGTCAACGGGTGGGAGTCACCCAGCCAGTTTTACGCCACCTGCTACTCGGACTTTCCCGAGCTGTTCCGCAACAGGGGCCTGGGAACGGGGACCTTCCCGTTCCTCAGCCAGGGAAGCCTGTTTGAGTACCCGGTCCTCATGGGGCTGATTGCCGGCGTTACCGCTCTGATGGTTCCAGGAGAGGGCGTCAGCGACGCCCGCGTCCTGGGATATTTCGACGTCAATGCCACGCTCATTGCCGCAGCCTGGATTGTCACTGTGCTCGCGACTGCAAGGATGTCGCACCGACGGCCCTGGGATGCGGCAATGGTGGCACTGGCCCCGGGAATCGTCCTTGCCGGGACGATCAACTGGGACATGTGGGCCGTTGCCCTGCTGGCCTTGGGAATGTACTTCTTTTCGCGTGAGCGGCTGGTACTTGCAGGCGTCCTGATCGGGCTCGGCACAGCCACGAAGCTCTACCCGGTGCTGATATTCGGTGCCATCCTGCTGCTTGCCCTGCGTACAGGACGGATCCGGGCCTTGCTGGTTACCGCCGGGGCCGCCGCCGTTTCCTGGCTGGCCGTCAATGTGCCCGTTGCGGTCCTGAACCCTTCCGGCTGGAAGTACTTCTACCAATTCACCGAGGACAGGCCCGCCGGATACAGTTCCATCTGGTTCGCCTACAACCTGGTGGCAGACAGGCTCAGTTGGAAAACTCTGGGCCCGGACACGGTCAATTCGCTGGCCCTGAACATTTTTGTGCTGGCGTGCGTGGGGATTGCCGTCGTGGCCCTGACAGCTTCGAGGCGTCCCCGCCTTGCGCAGCTCGCATTCCTGATCGTCGCGGCATTCGTCCTGACCAACAAGGTGTACTCACCCCAGTTCGTGATCTGGCTGATTCCCCTCCTGGCGCTGGCCCGGCCCCGGTGGCGTGATTTCCTCATCTGGCAGGGCATTGAGGGCCTGCACTGGGCTGCCATCTGGATGTACCTGGGCCAGGTGACCAGCGGCGGCCCTTCACAGCACAATATAGATATGCCCTACTACGTCCTCGCCGTGGTGGCACATATGCTTGCAACTGCATATCTAATGTTCAGGGTGGCGTGGGACATCTACGATCCCGCTTACGACCCCGTCCGCCGCCATGACCTGGACGACCCCCATGGCGGCCCCTTCGACGGCGCGGCGGACAAGCTGCGGCTCAGTCTCCGCCGTCCGCTGGAATCCCTACTGCCGTGGAGGGCGGGGAGCCGTGCCTGACGTCGCCGTGGTCGGCTCCGGACCCAACGGACTGGCGGCCGCTGCGGTTATGGCCCGCGCAGGCCTCTCCGTCGAGGTGTACGAAGCGGCAGCGATCATGGGCGGCGGGACCCGCACTGTGGAGCTGATGCAGCCCGGGCACATCCATGACATCTGCTCTGCGGTCCATCCGATGGCGTTGGCATCACCCTTCTTCCGCGCATTCGAGTTGGAGCGGCGGGTGGAGCTGGTTGTACCGGAGCTTTCCTTCGGCTCACCCCTGGACGGCGGCAGGGCGGCTCTTGCCTACCGCTCCCTGGACCGCAGTGCCGCTGCCCTGGGGCGCGACGGGGATGCCTACCGGAAACTGATGCTTCCGCTGGTCCGCCGCATCGACGGCGTCATGGACCTCACGCAGAACCAGCTGTTGCGGTTCCCGGCGGACCCGGTTGCAGCGGTCCTCTTCGGGTTGCGGACCCTCGAACAGGGCTCGCCGTTATGGAATGTGAGATTCCGGGAGGACCTGGTTCCATCGCTGATCACGGGCGTGGCGGCCCATGCAGTCTCGCATCTTCCCTCCCTGGCAGCTGCCGGGGCAGGGCTAATGCTGAGCGCACTGGGACACGCCCGGGGCTGGCCGATTCCAGTTGGCGGATCAGCTTCCATTGCCGCCGCATTGGCCGAGGACATCAAGGAGCACGGCGGCGTGATCCACACAGGGACTCCAGTGGAAAGCCTGGGGGAACTGGGCAGGCCGCGGGCAACACTGCTGGACGTCGCGCCACGGGGATTACTTGGCATTGCAGGCACGGAACTACCGGACGGCTACCGGCGGTCCCTCGAAGCCTTCCGCTACGGAAACGGCTCATGCAAGGTGGACTTCATCCTCTCCGCACCGGTCCCGTGGGCCAACCGGGAGCTGGCACAGGCCGGCACCGTGCATGTCTGCGGTACCCGCGCCGAAGTGGCGAAAGCAGAAAACGAGGTAAGGGCGGGACGGCACCCGGAGCGGCCTTATGTCCTTGTGGCACAGCCATCGCCTTTCGACGGCGGCCGGGCGCCGGCAGGCCGCCAAATCCTGTGGGCGTACTGCCATGTTCCTGCCGGATCCACGGTGGACATGGGCGAGGCAGTCACGGCTCAATTGGAACGTTTTGCCCCCGGGTTCCGGGACGTGGTGGTGCAGGCCCGCGTCACTACCGCCGCGGAACTGGCCGAGTACAACCGCAACTATGTCGGCGGCGACTTCAGCGCCGGAATCATGGATGTACCCGGCCTGCTCCGGAGGCCGGTAGTTTCACCCGTGCCATGGCGGACGCCATTGCGCGGGGTCTACATTTGTTCATCTTCCACGCCACCGGGACCAGGCGTGACGGGCATGCCTGGTTATCATGCAGCGAAGCATGCCCTCAAGGACATATTCGGTCTGCCGGTCCCGGGACTTGGCCTTTAGGGCTTACATTTAACGCCGCAATAGCCACTCCCTGCCGAGTGGGAGGCCGGGGTTTTAGTTTGCGGCGGTGAAGCATGCCCTCCGGTGCGCAGGGCATTCGATCTCGTCGAGCAGGGCCACTGCGTGCCCGCCATTTTGGACGCCCGCGACGCCTACGACGAAGCGCAGGATGCTGCCGCCTTGGACTGGGAGCCGGACGGGTCGGGGCGCAGCGCGGGAACCTGAGAGCAAGCGCATTCCAAAAAGGGGCATAATGGCGCAGTGGGGAACTCAAAAAATCTGTCACTTGCCGTCATCGGACTCATTCTCGGCGCCGGGCTGGTCGCCTGCGACGATGGCCGCGGGGGTGCAGAAAATGCTGCCAAGCAGTTTGCGTCAGCGGTTTCCGCGCTCGACGTCGGATCCGTCGCCTTTGATGGCAGGGACCCGGCCGTCGCCAAGCAGCAGGTCCAGGACGTGTTCAAAGCCCTCGACCCGGACAAACCGGCAGTAGAGGTGGGCGACGTTACCCTGGATGGCGACAACGCCACTGCTCCGCTGAACTACACCTGGAAAATCGGTGCCGGCGAGTGGAAGTACACGGTCTCCGCCAAGTTCAAGAAATCAGGCGACAAATGGCTGACGGTCTGGGACCCCACCATCCTGGTGCCCGGCCTTGCTGACAACGAAATCCTCAGCAAGGGCACTCAAGCACCACAGCGCGCCGATATCCTGGGCGCCGGTGACGCAAAACTGGTCACGTACCGGCCCGTAGTCAATGTCGGCATCGACAAGCCCCAGCTGGGGACCCAGGACGCGGCCGCGGCAGCGACCAAGCTGGCCCAACTTGTGGGAGTGGACCCCGCAGCTTACGCACAACAGGTGCAGGCCGCCGGCGCTGAAGCCTTCGTTTCCGCCATCACTTTGCGGGATGAGGGAAGGACCATCAGCGACCAGCAGATCGCCGCCATTCCAGGGGCCCGCGGAATTCCTGACAGCGTGCCGCTCGCGCCCAGCCGCACCTTCGCCCGTGCCGTTCTCGGTTCGGTCGGGGAGGCCACTGCGGAACAGATCGATGCCTCCGGGGGGGCCCTGAGCGCCGGGGATGTAACAGGTATCGGAGGGCTCCAGCAGCAGTACGACGCCCAACTTCGTGGCACCCCCGCTGTTGTCATCCGTGCCCAGCGGGCAGACCTCACCCGCGAAGAGATCCAAGGAGCCGCCACCGATCCCCGCAGGGTGGTCTTCCAGGTGGCGCCGACCCCGGGCACGCCGCTGAAAACCACTTTGGATCCGAACCTTCAGGCACTCGCGGAGAGCACGTTGGCCAACGTGGGCCCGGCGTCCGCCATTGTGGCCCTCCGGCCGTCCAGCGGAGCGGTACTGGCGGCGGCATCTGGCCCCGGAAGCAACGGCTACAACACTGCCATGCTCGGTCAGTACGCGCCGGGATCCACCTTCAAAATGGTGGATTCACTCGCCTTGCTGCGCGACGGGCTAACCCCCGATTCGAAAGTGGAATGCACGCCCACGCTCACCGTTGACGGCCGGACGTTCAAGAATTCGGAGGGTTATCCCACCTCTTCATTGGGCTCCGTGACGCTCCGTGATGCCTTCGCGCACTCCTGCAACACCGCGTTTATTTCGCAGCGGGACAACGTCAGCCAAGGCCAACTCGAGGCCGCCGCAATGGCCATGGGAGTGGCTGTGGAAGTGCCCTCACTGGGTGCCGCCGCTTTCCTGGGATCGGTACCCGGCGCCGCAGAAGGCACCGAACACGCAGCTTCGATGATCGGGCAAGGCAAAATACTCCTCTCGCCGCTTGCGGCGGCCATCATGGCCGGTTCCGTGGCCAAGGGCTCGCCCGTTTCACCGCAATTGGTCCTGAATCCCGGCGCCGGTGCCGCTGCAGGGACGACCGCCGGGCCTACCGCAGACGCCACCCCGCCGTCGCCGTCGCCGTCGTCGACTGTTACGGCGGAGGCGCCGTCTAAGGCTTCAGACAAGCCGATCACCGCTGCGGAGGCGGCAGCCTTGTCAGACATGATGCGGGCCGTCGTAACGTCGGGCCATGCAGGCTTCCTGGCCAGCGTCCCTGGTCCGCCGGTGGGGGCTAAGACGGGGACGGCGGAATTCGGCAACGACAACCCGCCTAAGACACATGCCTGGATCGTGGCCGTACATGGTGACCTGGCCGTTGCTGTCTTCGTGGAGGATGGCGGCCTTGGCGCCACGACGTCCGGTCCGCTGCTCAAACAGTTCCTCACAGCCGCGGGCTGACAGCACTGAGCTGGTGCCGTGCTGACCCCTGGTACTGACCCCGCGGTACTGACCTGGGGCCGCGCGTGCCCGTGGGAAGATTGTTGGCGTGGCCCATATTGACGTTTCCGGCATCGACTACTTCCTCTCCGACGGCACCCAGTTGCTCAACAGCGTGACCTTTAAGGTCCCGGACGGCACCAAAACGGCCCTCATCGGACCCAACGGCACCGGCAAAACCACGCTGTTCCACATCATCTCCGGCGACCTCACGCCAGACGAAGGCGTGATCGGCCGCTCCGGGAACATGGGGATCATGCGTCAGTTCGTGGGGCAGGTCCGGGACGATTCCACAGTCCGCGACCTCCTGGTGTCCGCGGCTCCCCCGGCGCTGGCCGCGGCTGCCCGTGCCGTCGATGAGTCCGAGCTCGCCATGGTGGAGCACGACGATGAACCGTCCCAGATGCGGTACGCCCAGGCGATCGTGGACTGGGGCGATGCCGGTGGCTATGACGTGGAGACCGTCTGGGACGAGGTGTGCATGGCCGCGTTGGGCCTGCCGTTCGACCGCGCGCAGCACCGGCCGGCGTCGAGCCTTTCCGGAGGTGAGCAGAAACGACTGGTCCTGGAGGCGCTCTTCGCCGGGCCCGACGAACTGCTGCTCCTGGACGAGCCAGACAACTACCTGGACGTTCCGGGCAAGCGCTGGCTCGAGGACAAGCTCAACGAGTCCAGGAAAACAGTGTTCTTCATCAGCCACGACCGCGAGTTGCTGAACAACGCCGCGGGACGCATCGTCACACTCGAGCCGGGCATCAACGGGGCCGGCGCCTGGGTCCACGGTGGCGGCTTTGGCTCCTACGTGGACGCCCGGGCCGACCGGAACGCCCGCTTCGAGGAGCTCCGCAAGCGCTGGGACGAGGAGCATGTGAAGCTCAAGGAACTCGTCAACATGTACAAGAACAAGGCAGCATTCCGTTCTGACATGGCGAACCGGTACCACGCGGCCCAGACCCGGCTGGCCAAATTCCTGGAGGCCGGGCCGCCGGAGGCCCTCCCGATCGAGCAGAACGTCCGGATGCGGCTCAAGGGCGGTCGCACGGCGAAACGGGCCATCGTGGCCGAAAAGCTGGAGCTGACCGGGCTCATGAAGCCGTTCTCCACTGAGGTGTGGTTCGGTGACCGCGTGGGGGTACTTGGTTCCAACGGCTCCGGCAAGAGCCACTTCCTACGCCTCCTCGCCACCGGTGGCACCGATCCTGAGCGCGAGCACGTTCCTGTCTCCGATGTAGAAATCGCCGAGGTGCCGCACGAAGGTACCGTGAAGCTGGGTGCGCGCATCCGGCCTGGATTCTTTGCCCAGACCCACGTTCGGCCCGATCTCCTGGGCAAGACACTCCTGGAGATTCTCCACCGCGGTGACGAGCACCGTTCCGGGCTGGGCCGGGAGGCCGCCGCGGGTGCCTTGGACGGCTATGGCCTGGCCGGGCAGTCCGAGCAGAAGTACGAGTCCCTTTCCGGTGGTCAGCAGGCCAGGTTCCAGATCCTCCTGCTGCAGTTGTCCGGAGCCACGCTGCTCCTGCTGGATGAGCCCACCGACAACCTGGACCTGCACTCGGCCGAGGCGCTTGAGCGGGCCATCGACCACTTCGAGGGAACCGTCCTCGCCGTCACCCATGACCGCTGGTTTGCCAGGACATTTGACCGCTTCCTGGTGTTCGGTTCCGACGGGCGGGTTTACGAATCGACGGAGCCGGTATGGGATGAAAAGCGGGTGGAGCGCGCCCGCTAAACCGATGATCCCTCAGATCTTGCAGCTTAGGGCCGGGCGCTTCCTCACATCATCTGAGGAAGCGTTGGGGTTTTCGTTGCGAAAGGTGAGGGAGGGTTTTTGCCTCAACAAGCTCTCAGGGGAAGTAGTGAACGTATGAGCATCAACACCAGCACCAAAGCCGGTCCTGCACTCAAGGCAGCAGCAGTCGCCACAGTGGTGGTCTTCGGCGTCAACGGCCTGGTTTTCGCCAGCTGGGCCGCCCGGATTCCGGCCGTCACGGAAACCCTTCACGTGACCTCGGGGCAGATGGGTACGCTCCTGTTGTGCGCAGCTATCGGTTCGCTGCTGGCACTTCCGACGGCGGGCCTGGTGGTCAGCAGGATCGGCACGGCCAACACGATCCGCGCCAGCGGGCTGCTGGCTGCTCTGGCCAGCGTAGGTATTGCACTGTCCCTTTCGGGTGAATCCATTGCGGGAACAGCTGTCAGCCTGTTTTTCTTCGGAATCGGCATTGGCCTTTGGGACGTGTCCCAGAACATTGAAGGAGCCGACGTCGAACACCGGCTCCGGCGCACCATCATGCCCCAGTTCCACGCAGCCTTCAGTGGCGGAGCGTTCATCGGTGCGCTCATCGGGGCCGGGCTCTCAAACATAGGAGTGGGCCTGCCGGTGCACCTGCTGGCCATCGCCGGACTCGTGGCCCTGGTCACGATGCTGACCCCGCGCTATTTCCTGCCACACACCGCAGCGGCCAGACCCGCCGAAGGCGAGGCAAAGGCACCCAGGGGACCTTCGGCGTGGCGCGAAAGCCGCACGGTGCTGGTCGGGGTGGTGGTCTTAGGTGCCACGCTGACCGAGGGTGCCGGAAATGACTGGATTTCGAAGGCCTCCGTCGACGGCCTTGGCACGTCCGAATCCACCGGTGCACTGATGTTTGCCCTTTTTGTGCTGGCCATGACCGCCATGCGCTTCTTCGGCGGCCGCGTCATCGACGCGTACGGCCGGGTGGCGGTGCTGCGCGCAAGCATGGGTGCGGCGGCCGCAGGCCTGTGCCTCTTTGTCCTGGCCGGAAACGTCTGGCTGGCAGCCCTTGGTGCTGCATTGTGGGGCGTCGGCGCAGCACTGGCGTTCCCGATGGGCATGTCGGCCGCAGCCGATGATCCACAGCGTGCAGCCGTCCGGGTTTCCGTTGTGTCCACCCTGGGATATATCTCCTTCCTCGCAGGCCCGCCGCTGCTGGGATACCTGGGCGACCTCACGGGTATCCGGCCGGCGCAGCTGGCCATCCTCGCCCCGATTGTGCTGGCCCTTGTCTTGGCCGGCGCTGCCAAACCGCTCCCTGCAAAGTAGGCAGGAGCAGCTCAAAGGCAGGCACGATCAGTTCCGGCTTAGGCAGGCGCCCTGCCGGTAGGGTGGGAAGATGCACAGCAGGCGGCGCAAAGGCCCGGGATGGATCAGCCGGTTTGACCGGCACCTGGTGCGCGGCGTTTCGAGGTTCCCCGGCGGAAACCACGATGACTTCCTCCGCCTGCTCTCCGCATCGGCCAACCACGGCAAGCTGTGGATGGGTGCGGCGGCGGTGATAGCCGTCTTCCCTGGAAAACCCCGGCGTGCCGCCCTGCACGGCCTGCTTGCCCAGGCCGTGGCGTCCACCGTGACCAACGTGGTGTTCAAGACCCTGCTCCCCCGGACCCGCCCCCTGCCTGAGCACCTTCCGGTGTTCCGCTTCGTGCACCCGCAGCCCACGAGTTCGTCCATGCCGTCGGGACATTCGGCATCCGCCATAGCGTTCGCGGTCGGCGCAGGGCTGGTCAAACCCTCGCTCGGAGCTGCCCTGGCTCCGGCGGCCGCGGCCGTTGCCTATTCGCGCGTGCATACCGGCGCCCACTGGCCATCGGATGTCCTGTTCGGCTCCGCCATTGGTGCGGGGGCGGCCCTGATCACCCGTAAATGGTGGCCTGTACGACCGCCGATTCCGGACACCGCCCGCACGTGGACGTCCGCGCCCGAACTTCCAGGAGGTGATGGCCTCAGTATTGTGGTGAACACGCTCGGCGGCTCCTTCACGGAAGAAACTGCAGCAGCATTGCAGGAAGTATTCCCTAAGGCGTATATCAATTCCGTTGCCTCCGGGGAGAACCTGCTGCAGGAGATCCGCTCCACAGCGACCTTCCCCGGAACGAAGGCGCTGGGTGTCTGGGGCGGGGACGGAACAGTGGGCGCCGCGGCATCGGCCGCCATCGAACATTCCCTGCCGTTGCTCGTGCTGCCCGGGGGAACCCTCAACCACTTTGCCCGTGACGCCGGAATCGGAAGCCTCAAGGACGCACTGAAAGCGGCGGCGGGTGGCGAGGCTGCCCTCGCGGACGTCGGCGTGGTGTCGGTGGAGCGCGGCCTGGCCGGGAACCCGGAGACCGTGGAACTCATCATGCTGAACACGGCGAGCATCGGCATGTACCCCAACCTGGTCAGGCGCCGCGAGCACCTGCAACCTGCCCTCGGCAAGCCGCTGGCGGGAGTGGTCGCCATGTTCCGGACGTTTGCTGCAGGCACACCGACCACACTGATTGTGGACGGTGTGCGGCACAGACTCTGGATCGCCTACGTCGGGCGCGGCCGCTACTATCCCCGGGACCATGCGCCTCTGATGCGCCCGGTCCTGGATGACGGGGTACTGGACGTCCGGATGATCACCGCGGACGAATCCCTTGCCCGGCTCCGACTGCTCTGGTCAGTCCTGACCGGAACCGTGGCCACTTCCAGGATCACGCACCTGAGGGAGGCCACGCGTCTCCGCGTTGATTCTGCGGGTTCGCCGATGGTTCTTGCGGTCGACGGCGAGGTCCTGGCCGGTGTGCGCAGCGCGGAGTTCAGGGTTGAACGGCGGGCGCTGACGTATTACTCGCCACAACCCTGAAGCGCCGGTCATCCGTCCGGACTACCCTGAATCAACCCTGAATCATCCCTGAGACCGGCGAAACCGGGACGTCCCGTCTGTAGCGTTGAGGATGCACACCACACTTCCGTGCATCCAGCAGCCAGCAGCTGCCGTTCGAAGGAACACTCATGATCGAGGCAAAAGGCCTGACCAAGGTCTACGGCGGCAAAGCCGCAGTCGGCGGCGTTAGTTTCACCGTCCAGGCAGGCCAGGTAACAGGCTTCCTGGGCCCTAACGGCGCCGGCAAATCAACCACCATGCGTATGGTCATGGGACTGGACCGGCCGACGTCGGGCACGGTCACCGTCAACGGCCTCCCGTACGCCGAGCACAAGGCGCCGCTTCACGAGGTAGGCGCGCTGCTGGACGCTAAAGCCGTCCACACGAGCCGCAGCGCCTACAACCACCTGCTGGCGATGGCAGCCACCCACGGCATCCCGAAGTCCCGGGTGAACGAGGTCATTGAGATGACCGGCCTGGAGGCCGTGGCCAAAAAGAAGGCGGGCGGGTTTTCGCTCGGAATGGGGCAGCGCCTGGGCATAGCCGCGGCGCTGCTTGGCGACCCGCAGACCCTGATCCTGGACGAACCGGTCAACGGCCTGGATCCGGAGGGGGTGCTCTGGGTCCGCAACCTGGTGAGGTACCTGGCCAACCAGGGCAAAACCGTTTTCCTCTCCTCGCACCTGATGAGCGAGATGGCCCAGACCGCCGACCACCTGATAGTGATCGGCCGGGGCCGGATTATCGCCGATGCCCCCGTCCAGCAGATCATCGCCGGAACACGCCAGGCACGCACACTGGTCCGCACCTCCTCCGCCTCGCAACTGGCGGCCCTGCTGGCCGGGGACGGGGTGAAGGTGGACCAGAGCGAGACGGAGACCCTGGAAGTGACGGGGATGGATTCGCGGCAGATCGCCCAGGTTGCGCTGGAAAACCGGGTGCTGGTCTACGAACTCACCCCGCAGCATTCGTCCCTGGAAGACGCCTATTTCGATCTCACGAAGGACGAGGTGGAGTACCACTCGCACCTCGCCGACGGACCCGCCGGAGAATATGCCAGCGCGACGGCAGGAAAGTAAGGACGATGACCATCATGACTCAAACCCGCACACGTGCCCGTTCCACAGCCAGTTCCACCGCAGGTACCGGCGGCGTGACCTTCCCTCGGGTGCTGAGGTCCGAATGGATCAAGCTCCGGTCACTGATGTCTACCCGCATCCTGTTGCTGCTCACCCTCGTGGCCATCATCGGCGTCGGCGGCCTGGCCGTCCTGATCCGGTACACCTACCTGGAAAACATAGCGCGCACCGCACGGGACCAGGGCCAGACGATGACCCCGGAAATGATGGAAAAGTCCTTCCCGCCCGGATCCGGCTTTGACCTCTACAACCTTCCCAACGCCGGCCTGCAGATCGGCATCCTGGTGCTGGGCTCACTTGCAGTGCTGTTCATCTCCTCGGAATACGCCACGGGCATGATCCGCTCCACCATGAACGCGGTTCCCCGCCGGACCCCCGCCTTCCTGGCCAAGGCCATCCTGCTGGCGGTGGTTTCCTACGTCATCACCACAGTCGCAGCCGTGGCAACCTTCCTGATTGCGATGCCTGTGTTCCAGGGACTGGGCTTTGATCTTGACTGGTCCACTGACGGCGTTCTGTACAGCGTCTTCACGGGGGGCCTGTACGTGGCCGGTGTGGCACTGATCGGTTTGTCCCTGGGGACCCTGCTGCGGAACTCGGCCGGTGGCATCACTGTCCTGGTGGGCATGTTCTTCGTCCTGTCCATCGCTTCGAGCTTCATGACCCTGATTCCCGGTGAATTCTGGAAGTACGTGCCGCAGTACATCCCCAGTGAGGCCGGCGGACGCTTCCTTTCCATCGGCCACACCGACGGGGTGATCGACCCCTGGCAGGGCGGACTGGTCTTCCTCGGCTACGTGGTTCTCTTCCTGGTTCCGGCACTGGTCGTGCTGAAGAAACGCGACGTCTAGGAAGCCGCAACGTCTAGGCTCAGACCATGAGCGACCCCTTACCAGTGAAGGACGCGCCGGCCGGCCAGGCTGACGCGTCCTTTGCCGAACTCACCGCCAGGCGCCGCGGCCTGCTTCGCCGCTACCTGCACCGGCATCCCCGGATGATGGATGCGGTGGTGGCCCTCTGCTACGCGCTGCTGGTGGCTCCGACCGTAGCGGATGCCGTCACGTCAGGGGCATGGCTGGCGGCGGTCCTCCTGTTTGCGGTGGCCGGCGCGCTGTTTTTCCGGCGAACATATCCTGTGGTTCTGGTGGCCTTTGTGGCCGTGGTTGAAGTGGCCGTCACGCTCCTCCATCCGTGGGGCTCGAACGTTTCAGCCGGGCTCTGGTTTTCGCTGTATGCCGTGGCCGTCGTGCACACACGGCGGTTCGCGTTCATTACGCTGGCCGCGGCCACCGCGCCGCTGGCGTTGCTGTACCTCCTTGCCGCCGTCGGCCCGATGGAACATCCCTTCGTCCACGGGACCGGACCGAATCCCGCCGACTTCCAGCTCCTGTCCAGCATTGCCACGGGGGCGACCATTGCACTGTCCAACGTCATCGCCACCGGAATCGGGATCTCCGTGCGGCAGCGGCGTGAACATGAGCAGGAAATTGCGGCGTGGGCCGCCAGGACAGCCAGTCTGGCGTCCGTGAACGAACGGACCCGGATCGCCCGTGAAATGCACGACGTCGTGGCGCACTCGCTGACGGTGATGATCAGCCTGTCGGACGGTGCCGCGGTGGTGGTCAGGAAGAGTCCGGAGCGCGCGGGCGAGGTGCTGGGTGAGCTGTCCCGCACCGGCCGCACGGCGCTTGCGGACATGCGGCGGGTACTCGGCGTGCTTCGGGACGACGCCGGCGCGGCGGCGCCCCGCCAGCCCCTCGCATCCGCGGACAGCCTGGACAAGCTGCTGGAGGGCTTCAGAACCGCGGGCCTGCCGTTGCACTACTCGCACACCGGGCCTGCCCTGCCTGAGGACGCGGCCTTCCGGCTGACCGTCTACCGGATTGTGCAGGAGTCCCTCACGAACGTGCTCCGGTACGCCCGTTCCCTGAGCCGGGTGGACGTAAGAATTATCCGGGCCGGTTCCACCGTCACCATTGACGTGCTCGACGACGGCGCAGGGCAGGGATCGGATCCCGCCTGGGGATCGGGGCAGGGGCTGGCAGGCATGGCCGAGCGCGCCCGGATCTACTCCGGCACCGTGGAAGCCGGCCGGAAAGGCCAGGGCTGGAGCGTCCGGGCTGTCCTTGCCTGGCCCGGCGACCAGGAGGACGAAGTGCCCAAAGCCGTCAATAGTGCAGTGCCCGGACCAGCCGAACAACTTCAAGGCAGGAAATGACTGAAAAACAACGGATCACTATCCTGCTGGTGGATGACCAGCCCCTCCTCAGGATGGGCTTCCGTCTGATACTCGAAGGCGAGGATGACCTCCGGATCGTAGGAGAGGCTTCCGACGGCGCCGAGGCAGTGCGGCTTGTCCGGGAACTGAACCCCGACGTCGTACTGATGGACGTCCGGATGCCGGTGCTTGACGGTATCGAGGCGACCCGTGCCATCACCGCCACCGGATCCGGCGCCAGGATCATCATCCTGACCACGTTTGACGTGGACGAATACGCCTTTGCCGGGCTGCAGGCCGGTGCCTCCGCGTTCCTCCTGAAGGACGTGGCACCTCCGGAACTGATCAATGCTGTCCGAGTGGTTGCCAGCGGGGATGCCGTGGTGGCGCCACGAGTCACGCAGCGGCTCCTGGAAACGTACGTACGAGGCGCCAACAGCCCTGCTCCTGCTGCCACCATGCGCGACCCCCTGCTTGATGACCTCACGCCCCGCGAAACGGAAATGCTGGAGGCCATGGCCGAAGGATTGTCCAACGCGGAAATCGCCCACCGGTATTTCCTGTCCGAGGCCACCGTCAAGACCCACGTCCGGAGGATTCTCACCAAACTCCATTTGCGGGACCGCGTCCAGGCCGTTGTATACGCCTACGAGACGGGCCTGGTGGTCCCAAGCAACCCCGACTACTGAGAGCTGGTGGCTCACAGTCCACTCACAGGAAGGCCCTATGCCCGGCACAGTGCCTGCTACTTTGATGGACCCATGAACACTTCACACACACCCTCTGATCCCCACACCTCCCTTGACCTGACGCCGCAGGAGCCGCACCCCAACCACGACCGCGGCCTGGAGTTCGACCTCTCGACGCTCATGAGCCGCCGCTCGCTGGGGATGTTCTTCGGTGTCGGCGGTGCCGCCGTGGCCCTGTCCGCCTGCACACCCGGCGGGTCCAGTTCCACAGCCAGCACGTCGGCGTCCAGCGCCACCGCTACTGCCGCGGAAACCGCTACCGCAAGTGCCGCCGCCACTTCGTCAGCCGCTACCGCCACGCCGACGCTGACCCGGGCCATTGCCGAGTGCGGGGTGGAAATCCCGAAGGAAACAGCCGGCCCCTACCCCGGCGACGGCTCCAATGGCCCCAACGTCCTGGAAGCATCAGGGGTGGTCCGCCAGGGCATCACCTCAAGCTTCGGGACGTCCAGCACCAAGGCTGAAGGCGTACCTCTGACCATCACCCTCACCCTCCTGGACAACGCCAACGGCTGCGTCCCGCTGGCCGGAGCCGCCGTCTATGCCTGGCACTGTGACCGAAGCGGAAAATACTCCATGTACGACGCCGGGCTCGCCAACGAAAACTACCTCCGCGGCGTCCAGGAAGCAGACGCCAACGGCCAGGTCACCTTCACCTCGATCTTCCCGGCCGCCTACTCCGGCCGCTGGCCCCACATCCACTTCGAGGTGTTCGAGTCCATGAGCAATGCCACATCGGCGGGGCAGGTGCTGGCGGTTTCCCAGATAGCCCTGACCCAGGCTGCCTGTGATGACGTTTACGCCACACCAGGCTACGAGGCCAGTGTTGCCAACATGAAACGCACCACCCTGAAATCGGACAACGTGTTCGGCGACGATGGCGGCATCTACCAGTTGGCCACCATGACTGGTTCCGCTGCTGCCGGGTACACCGCAGGGCTCAACGTCACAGTCTGAGTCACCGGCTGAGCCACGGCCTGAAGCCGGATTGGCGGCCGGCCGCCGGCGTTAGACTCAAGACCATGCCTTCACCTTCTTCCGCCGCAGAGCACATCCAGGACCTCGGCGCGTATGTCAGCGCGTCGCCGTCGAGCTTTCACGCCGCCCATGAGGCAGCACGGAGGCTGGAGACGGCCGGTTTTGCCCGCCTGGACGAGCTGGACCCCTGGGAAGGCATGGCAGGTAAGTACTTCATGATCCGGGACGGAGCCCTGATCGCGTGGGTGGTGCCGGAGGGGGCCGGCCCGGTCACTGGGTTCAACATCCTGGGCGCGCATACCGATTCACCGTCATTCAAGCTCAAGCCGAAGCCCACCATAGGCAGCCAGGGCTGGCTTCAGGCCGGCGTCGAGATTTATGGCGGACCGCTGCTGAACTCCTGGCTGGACCGTGAGCTGCAACTGGCAGGCAGGCTGGTCATGCTGGATGGGACGCAGCACCTGACCGCCACAGGGCCCATGCTCCGGTTCGCGCAGTTGGCCATCCACCTGGACCGGGCAGTGAACGACGGGCTCACCCTGGACAAGCAGCGCCACATGAACCCTGTGTGGGGACTTGGCAGCCCTGGGGATGTTGACCTGCTGGCGGTGCTCGCCCAGCACGCATCCGGCGGGCAAGGCGTGAAGGCGGCGGAGATTGGCGGGTACGACGTCGTCATGGCGGACACGCAGCCGCCTGCGGTTTTCGGGGCCAGGGGTGAGTTCTTCGCCTCCGGACGCCTGGACAACCTTTCCGCCACCCACGCCGGGCTGGCCGCGCTGATCGCGCATGCTTCCCGCACCGCAAGCTCGTCCGCGCCGATCGCCGTCCTGGCGGCGTTTGACCACGAGGAAATCGGCTCCAACTCGCGCTCGGGCGCCTGCGGACCGGTCCTGGAAGACGTACTGGTGCGGATCTCAGACGGCCTGGGCGCCACAGTGAGCCAGCGGCGGCAGGCGCTTGCGGCGTCGTTCTGCATCTCTGCCGACGCCGGTCATGCGGTGCACCCCAATTACGCGGAGCGGCACGATCCTGCCAACCAGCCTGTCCTCAACGGCGGCCCGCTACTGAAAATCAACGCAAACCAGCGCTACGCCACGGACGCCAATGGTGCTGCCTTCTGGGCCCGTCTCTGTGCCAGGGCTGAGGTGCCCTACCAGGAATTCGTATCCAACAATGTGATGCCTTGTGGCTCCACCATCGGCCCGCTGACGGCCACCCGGCTCGGAATCCGAACGGTGGATGTCGGCGTTCCGCTGCTGTCCATGCACTCCGCCCGCGAGCTCTGCGGAGTGGAGGACCCGCACAGGCTTGCCAAGGTCACGGAGTTATTCTTCCGGACCGTGGCGTAACTACCCCGCCGCTCACCCGGGCCCGGGCCCGGGTGGTTGAAATGCGCAGCCGATTCTTTTGCCGCACGGGCATAAACCGCCATACCTAATTTCCGCCCGGACAATAACCCCTATACCTAATTTATAAGCATTGCAATAACCCCGGTACCTACGGGTGGTGCCTCAATAGGGGGATAAAAAGTGAGTACCTACTACTCGTGACATTACCTTTGGCCGGACCATAGGCTCTACGACACGGGCAGAGTCAAAGGCTAATGAGAGCTGGGGCCAGAGACCAGACCATGACCGGTAAGAGCTAGTGACGCGCTCTTCTACCGAGTAGAGCGCGACGTCGTCGGATTGTCCGTTCTGTCATGAAGTGGTGAGGCATTTGTCTATTTCCACCCAGCTTCCAATTTCCTTTTCTGAGCCGGCAGTCCCCTCGCCGAGGGCGTCGATAAGTGTGGTTATCCCAACGCTCAATGAGGCCATGAATCTTCCTTGGGTCCTTCGCCGCATGCCGTCGTATGTGGACGAGGTGGTGATTGTTGATGGGCGCTCCGTGGACCACACTGTCGACGTTGCCCGCGCACTTCGAGTCGACGTCGTCGTCGTGGCTGAGCCGCGTAAGGGAAAAGGTGTTGCAGTTCGTGCGGGATTCGCCGCAGCCTCGGGCGACATCATCGTCATGCTTGACGCGGACGGAAGCATGGACCCTCAGGAGATTGGCTGGTTCGTTTCCCCCCTGCAGCACGACTATGACTTCGTAAAGGGGTCACGTTATGTCACCGGCGGCGGGTCCGAAGACCTGACGTTCTTACGGAATGCCGGCAACCGGGCGCTTACCGGGTTGGCCAACGCCGTACTGCACAGCAACTACTCTGATCTTTGCTACGGATACATAGCGTTCCGGAGGGAATGCCTGGAGGTCTTGCAGTTAGCGTCGGACGGGTTCGAAATAGAAACCGAGCTGATTGTCCGTGCGGCCAGGGCAGGCCTGCGCATTGCCGAGGTACCGAGCATTGAGCTGGATCGCATCTCGGGGGCCTCTCACCTGCAGACGTTCCGTGACGGGTGGCGGGTCCTTGGCACGCTGGCGAGGGAATGTGCGTTGTGGGAGGCGCCCACCGCAGGCGCCAGGCCCGAGGCCCTCCGTCGGGTGAAGTATGCCTATGCCAACATCCGCTTTCCGCGCACACCAACGGATCCCCAGACCGTTCTCTCACTGGCGCAGGGAATGTGACATGTACGCGTTCAACCCGCCTCCGACTGTCTCCGTTGTCATCTGTTGCTACACGATGGCCCGCTGGGAACTTCTGCTGGATGTCATAGGATCCGTCCGCAATCAAACGATGCCCCCGAAAGAGGTCATTGTTGTTGTTGACCACAATGAGGACTTGTATAAGCGTCTCGTTGCGGTGGTGGATGACGTGACTCTGGTGGAGAGCGCCGGTCCCCGAGGACTCTCCGGTGCACGCAATACGGGGGTGGGGCTCGCGGATTCCGACGTCGTAGCCTTCCTGGACGACGACGCCCAGGCAGCCCCGGACTGGCTCGAGCGCCTGGTGGTTTTCTACGACGATCCCGATGTCCTGGCCGTGGGCGGCGGCGTTCAACCCGTCTGGGAATCCGGCCGTCCTGCCTACTTCGGCGAGGAGCTGGATTGGATTGTTGGCTGCAGTCACCGCGGCATGCCCAAGGTAGCCTCCGAAGTCCGGAACGTCATCGGTGCGAACATGTCGTTTCGACTGGAAGTTCTCCGGCAAGTCGGGGGCTTTAACCTCGCTCTTGGCCGCCAGGGGACAAAACCCCTTGGCTGTGAAGAGACGGAGATCTGTATCCGTTCCATCATGGGCTCTCCCGGATCCCGCATCGTCTATGAACCGGCTGCCGTGGTGCACCACCACGTGCCAGCGAGCAGGGGAACCGTGCGCTACATGCTGGCCCGGTCCTGGTCGGAAGGGCTGTCAAAGGCACAGGTCAGCGAAATCGTAGGCCACAAGCGTGCGCTGGGACCGGAACGGCGCTATGTACGCAGCATCCTTCCGCGCGCTGTTGCAGCTGGAATCTACGGCTGGAGCACCGGAAGCAACCCCCAGGGGCTAGGCCGTGCAGCGGCCGTTCTCGCGGTGTTGGCCTTCACGTCGGCCGGATACCTGCGGGGGCGCCGGCTCGGTCACGTCTCCACAACCCAGCTGAGCAGGACAGCTGACCAAAGAGCCCCCTGGAGGGAAGTCCAGTGAGTGAACGCGAGAATGAGCTGCTCTCCGCCGACGATACGCGGTTGGAGCTGCAAAATCAGACCGGATCAACAAAGAACGGACATGTTATGCCGACCTACAACGAACGAGCCCGGTTGCTGCTGCACCCGGGAACAGTTGTGCGAGGTTCCGCCGATGTTGCGACGCCCGGCGGGATGCCTGAACGCAAGGCGCGCTGGACTTCCTGGCTTGCCATAGGGCGGGGAAGTGGTGGCTCTGCCATTCTTCGCCTTCGCGGTCTGCGGAGTCTGCGGTTCCATGCATTGCTGACGGCGCTGCTGCTTGCCCTGGCTGCCCTGATGGTGCCGGGTACGGCATCGGCCGCCACAGGTGATGTTGGGACCGAGGGTCCGTCGCATTCCGGGACGGGGACGCCTACGGGTACGAAACGGGCGATCAGTGCGTTGTGGTTCAACGACGGGACCTGGTGGGGGAACCTGTGGGACACTGCCAGCTCGGACTTTCATATCTTCCGGTTCAATGCCCCAACGAACTCATGGGTCAACACCGGTGTGACGACGGAAACGCGGTCAAACACTCACCATGACGTGCTGTGGGACGGGACGACGTTGTATGTGGCGAGCTATCAGTTCGTCAATGATGGCCTGCCAGCTGTGGCGGGCTATCCGACCACGATGCGGCGCTTCAAATACGACTCGAGCACAAAGAAGTACTCGCTCCTGGGCTCCTCACAGATCAACAACTCCAAAGTTGAAGTTCTCACCATCGACAAGGACTCCACGGGTAAGGTGTGGTCCACCTGGCAGCAGGGGAACCAGATCTATCTGAACGTTTATGACCCTGCAACCAACAAGTGGGGGACGCCGTTCAAGCACCCGTCGTCGTTGAGCAACGTGTCTGTGGACGACACGTCGGCTGTGATCGCGTTCGACGGCAACAAGATGGGTGTGATGTGGAGCCGCCAAGTGGGTGATGCCACCGACGGCATGTACTGGAGCTACCACGTGGATGGAGATCCGAACACCACCTGGACCGCTCCTGTCGCGGCGGTGAAGGGGCAGCGCAGCGGTGATGACCATATGAATTTGAAGTGGCTGGACTCCACGGATGGCCAGGTTTTCGCCGCTACAAAGACTTCCTTCATTCAAGCTTCCCAGCCGCTGATCCAGCTGTTGGTATTGAATGGCACGACGTGGACTGCGCACACGATCGCGACTGTGTCGGAGTGTCCAAACAGGGTGATCATCCTGATTGACGAGAGCACGACGCCAAAAACGCTTCGTACCTTCGCTACCTATCCGAAGCCAAGCGGCACCACGAACGCTGGTGTCTGTACCAGCTCGGGAGGCGCGATCTACGAAAAGTCCACGAAGCTGGACAACATCAGCTTCACCACCACGAAAACGCCTCGTATCGTGGACGCCGACCAGTATGTCCACAACGTGACGTCGACAAAGCAGAACCTCAACAATTCGACGGGCACGGCCAACAGTGGCCTGCTGGTGCTCGCCGATGTGAATGCCACAAGCCGTTACTGGCACTACTACGAACCCAAAGTCGGTGGTGATACGACGGCTCCAACGGTGACGACTACCTCACCGACTGGCGGTGCTACCGGTGTGGCGGTGACGGCGAATGTGACCGGGACGTTCTCGGAGGCGATGAACGCGTCTACCGTTACCTCGAGCACGGTCACGTTGACGGCAGGGGGGACGCCGGTGCCGGCCGCTGTAACGTACGATGCCACGAACAAAGTTGCGACGTTGAATCCGACTGCGGACCTCGCGGCGGCAACGACGTACACGGCAACGATTAAGGGCGGCTCCAGTGGGGTGAAGGATGTTGCCGGTAACGCGTTGGCGTCGGACAAGACGTGGACCTTCACCACGGCTCCCGCAGGTGGTGATACGACACCTCCAACGGTGACGGGTACGTCTCCGACTGGCGGTGCTACCGGTGTGGCGGTGACGGCGAATGTGACCGGGACGTTCTCGGAGGCGATGAACGCGTCTACCGTTACCTCGAGCACGGTCACGTTGACGGCAGGGGGGACGCTGGTGCCGGCCGCTGTAACGTACGATGCCACGAACAAAGTTGCGACGTTGAATCCGACTGCGGACCTCGCGGCGGCAACGACGTACACGGCAACGATTAAGGGCGGCTCCAGTGGGGTGAAGGATGTTGCCGGTAACGCGTTGGCGTCGGACAAGACGTGGACCTTCACCACGAGTGCTCAGACTTCGGGGGGCTCCATTCAGCGCCAAGGCATGAGCACACTGGTTAACACGACGAGTGCCACGAGCCACACGATTACCAAGCCCGCTTCGGCGGCGACAGGCCAAGTCTGTGTCGCTTCATTGGCGCTCAACGGCTCGACCGTTTCAGCGGCCCCGGCTGGGTGGACCCAGTTTGCCGCAGTTACGTCGATCACCAACCCGCATCTGTATGGCTACTACCACGTCATGGGGGCCTCCGAACCGGCCAGCTACACCTGGACTACAGCAGGGTCGGTCGCTAGCGGTGGCGGCATCAGTTGCTACTCCGGCGTGAACACTACAACTCCGTTGGACACAACAGCCTCGGTAGCCGCGTCTGCCGTCGCTGCAACGACGGGCTCGGTTTCTGGAGTCACCACAACAACCGCGGGAGCTATGCTCGTCGGTGCAATTGCCATCAACTCAAGCAATACCACCATCGCAATCACTGGCCCGTCAGGCATGGCAGAAGTGTATGACGTCGGTGGTAAGCGCACTGAGCTTGACGATGGCCTCCAGGCAGCCGCTGGTTCCTTAGGCAGCAAGTCTTGGACATGGACCAGCGGTTCGGCGCGCGAATGGGCCGGCTGGCTCGTCGCCCTCCGCGCCCAATAACCACCATCCGACCGACAGTATCTAGACAGGGGACAAAAATGAACAACAGGCAGACCAAGACCAAGGCACTGCACTTCGACATCCACGGCCGCATCAGCATTAGCGTCGATGCCAAGGCGCCGGCAGCACACCAGCTGCGGACCATGCTGGCCTGTTTCGCCACCGATGCCGAACGGCCTGCTGACATCGTGGTCGATGCCCGGCCGGAGCCGATGCCGGATGCAGGTCTGCTGGAGCACGAGCTCGCGTACACCGAGGACAGCGTGCGGTTCAATGCCGATCGGGTCCAGGTCGTGAGGGATGCGGAGCAGTGGCGGATCCACGGGGCGGGCGAACTCTTGACCTCCGTGGTCCCTGTTCTCGATGCTGCCATGGTTGCTAAAGGAGCTGCCATGATCCACGCGGCAACGATGGCCTACCGGGGCCATGCGATCGCGCTTCCCGCCGCTGGAGGGACCGGTAAGACGAGCACCGCCGCCAAGCTGATGCGGCGGGAAGGGTGGTCCTTCATGGGTGATGACTGGGCCTTCCTCGCCGAGGACGCCACGCTGCTCGGCTACGCGAAGCCGATGTTCATCAAGCCGCACCACCGGACCATCTACCCGCACCTGTTCGAAGGGGTCCGGAAGCCGCTCGTCCCCTCACAGTTCTCGCAGAGTGTCGGCCGTCTGACCACGGTGGTGCATCCGTACGTCATCCGGTATCCGCGCCTCGCGGACTTCTCCCGGCGATGGTCGCCGGAGCACCGAATGGTCGACGCAGGGAGCGCATTTCCGGGACGGGAAGTGACCACGTCAGCCCCACTCGCGGCCGCCGTGTATGTTGAGCGCTTCGAAGGCAACCGGACCCGGATAGTCGAGCGGACGACCGACTGGATGGTTGATCGCATGATCGGCAACTTCCACATCGAGATGGCGGGCTTCTCGCAGCGGGTTGTGACCGGCCTGGCGGCCACGTCCGTCTTCCCGTGGCGCGAGCACTTCGCGGCGAAGGGACTCGTGCTGAGCAAGGCGCTCGACGGACGTCCCTGCCACCTGCTGCAGGTCCCTGCCGCGTACTCGGCGGACGAGGCGTCGGACGACATCGTCCGGCATCTGGATCAGCTGCTGCCGTCGGTCCTCGACGAGCAGAACTGAGGGGGCGGACACAGTGGGCCACAGCCCTGCAGAGGTCACCGCCGTCGTTCCGGCCCGCAACGCAGAGCAGCTGCTCCCGCGCTGCCTGGAGGCCCTGCGTCAGTCCGGTGTCGCCGAGATCATCGTGGTGGACGGATGCTCCACCGACCGCACCGTCCCCCTCGCCCTCGAGGCCGGCGCCCGGGTCGTGAGCGACGAGGGCCGCGGCCTGCCATGGGCTCGAACGCTTGGGGTGCAGAGCAGCAGCACCCGTTGGGTCCTGCTCGCCGACGCCGACGTCGTGTTCGGTCCCACGGGGGTCGCCGACCTGCTCACGGAGCTGGTGGAGGGCGGCTACGACGCCCTCCAGGCCGGTCTGGAGAGCGTCGCCGGACCGGGCTACTGGGGCCAGGCACTGGCACATCACCATCGCACCGGCCGCAGCCGCAACTGGTTCGGGCTCGTGGCGACGATCGTCGACCGGGACCTGATGCTGGGTGTGGGTTTCGATGACACCTTCAAGTCGGGAGAAGACATCGAGCTGCGATGGCGGATGCGGGAGAAAGGGCTGCGAACGGCGGTGTCACGCCGGGTCGTCGTCGAACATCGTTTCGCCGCAGACGACTTTGAATTCGCGCTCGACCAGTTCGTCATGGACGGAAAAGGCTTGGGACGGATGATCCGCAAGCACGGCTGGCGCGGTGCGAGGTTGGCGCTACTGCCTGCCGCCGCAGCGGTCCGGGGCAGCGCCTTGAGCCTCGCCACGGGCCAGCCTCGGTGGCTGCGCTACTACGTCGCCTTCTGCTGGTATAACTACGCTGCAATGGCAAGGGGTTTGCGTTATGAGCGCTGATACGGGAATCATCTTCACGGACGCCTCGAACGCCCGGCACTCCGCCTTACGCAGCTCGCTCGGCCTCGTCGTCGGCAAGGCCGCGCAAACGGGCGCCGGCTTCGCCTTCTGGATCGTGGCAGCCCACGCAACGTCCGACCGTGAGGTCGGGCTCACTACGGCCGCCGTTTCGGCGGTGATGATCTGCACGCAGCTCGCGGTGCTGGGCGTCGGGTCTGCCGTGATCCTTTCAGTGGGACGGGGGGAGCCGCCCGGGCGCGTACTAGATGCGGCGTTCGCCATCGTGGCCTTAGCTGGCACCGTGCTGGCCCTCGGCTACCTCGTGCTGCAGTCGGCCGTGACGCCGGACACGGCCTTGACATCGGTTCTCTTCTGGCTGACGTTCCTCGTGGCTGCCATCTCGGGCACCTTGGTCATTGTGCTGGACCAGGCGCTCGTGGCGCTGGGACGCGGTGCCAGCGCGACTTCAAGGTACGCGTTGGGCGGCGGAGTCTCACTCGGGGCTGCAGCGCTCGTTGCCTGGTGGGCGCACGGCGCTGCCGCCGACGTGCTGATGGCCTGCTGGACCCTCGGGACGATCGTTGCATGCGTCGTCGGTGCAGTTCAGCTGCGAAAACTGGTCGGCTACCGGCCGCGATTGTCCCTGCGCCCGGCGCGCGGCCGTCCACTCCTGGCGCTGGGCCTTCCGTACCAGCTCCTCACCCTCACCGAGCGCGCACCCGGGCTGGTGCTGCCGCTCCTGCTCGCGCACACGGTGGCGCCGGAGGCAGCTGCCTACTGGTACCCCGCCTGGATGATGGCCTGGGCCGCCTACTCCGCTCCGATGCTGATGGGCATCGTCCAGTTCTCGGAAGGTGTCCGCGAGCCTGACCGCCTCGTGGCGACCACTTGGGCGAGCCTCCGTTGGTCGCTCGCTGTAGGCGGTCTGGCTGCCGCCGTCCTCGTCATCCTCGCTCACCCGCTGCTCAGTCTGCTGGGGGAGCAGTACGCTGACTCCTCCGCTGGCGCCCTGCGGTGGTTGGCGGCCGGACTCGTGCCGTACGCGGTGCTGCAGGCCTACAACGCCGTATGCCGAGCGCGTGGCCGCTACACAGAGGCGATCGTGGTCGGCGTGACGCTTGGAATCGCCCTCTGCGCCTCCGCGCTGGCTGCCGCGGACAGGGGCCCCACGGCCATGGCCCTTGCGTGGCTGGTGGTGCTCTCCATCGGGGCGGGGGCGGTCGGCCTCCGATTACTCGCCGTCCTTCGGCGCGTCACTAAGGACGCGCGATGACCAGGGAGCTTGCCATGACCATCCGAACCAACCGAACCATCCGCACCCAGGGACGCTGGAAACTACGGGAAGTGTTGTGCGCAGTGGCGGGCGTCGTTTCGCTGGCGCTTGTCGTGTGGGCCGCCTCCACGGTCGCCTTGCCCGTGAACAGCGACCTGGGGCTCGTCGCCGTGCTGCCCTTTACGTTCTGGGCGGGGGTCCTGCTTCTGAACGTTGCCTTCGTCGTGGCGCTGCGGGGCGATGACGACGGCCCGGCGCGCCGCCCGGTCATGATCTGGCTCGTCGTTGTGCTTGTGCTCGTGCTCTTCGGGACCGCAGCCTTCGTGACGGATGTACCGCGGGGTGAAGTCGCGTTCCGTCATCTCGGCATCGCCGACGCCCTCACGCGCGCCCAGGGTATCGACCCGGACATCGACGCGTACTTCAACTGGCCGGGCTTCTTCGCCCTCCTGGCGACCGTGCTCCGGGCGACCGGTCTCGACCCGATGACCGTTGCAGTGTGGGCACCCGTGGTCAACATGGGTCTGTGGCTGATGGCCCTGGCCGTGCTGACGCGCTACCTGACGAGTGATCCGCGATGGCGCTGGCTCGTGCTCTGGATCTTCTGCCTCGGCAACTGGCAGGACCAGGACTACCTGTCTCCCCAGGCGTTTGGTTTCTTCCTGTACCTCGTCGTGATCGCGCTGATCCTCGGCCCGTTGGCCGCGCGGCCCCCCAAGTTCAGCGGCTTCCGAAACACCGACCTGGCGACGTGGTGGCAAGGGCGCACGCCCGCCGAGCCCCGCCCGGGATATCGGGTGAGCGCCCTCGCGGTGACCCTCCTGCTGGTCGCGGTCATTTGCGCGAGCCATCAGCTGACGCCGTTCCTGGTGCTCATCGCCCTCACCGCTCTCACCCTGAGCGGGCGTGTCTGGCCGAGCCGGCTGCCGCTGATCACCGCGGTCATGCTGGCGCTCTGGCTCGTCTACCCCGCCAGTGCATACCTCGCCGCGAACCCACCCCTGGCAGAAGGAGGACTGTTGGCCGCCATTGAAGCGAACGTCGTCGACCGCGTGGGCGGGACCGCCGGGCACGTGCTCGTGGTGCAGGTTCGGATCGTTCTCACACTTGTGCTGTGGGCCCTCGCTGTGGCGGGGGCAGTGCGTGACCGACGCAGAGGGCGTCTCGACATCCGGGTGGTCCTCCTCGCCGTTACCCCGCTGGTGCTCTTCCCCGTGCAGTTGTACGGCGGGGAAATGCTCATCCGCGTCTCGCTGTTCGCGCTGCCCTTCATCGCCATGCAGGCGTGCTCGATCCTGCTTCCTTCGGGGGAACGCAGCACACGCCTCTCCTTCCGAGCCGCGGGGGGCCTGGCGCTCGCCTGCTCCCTGCTGGCAGTGCTAACCGTTACAGGCCGGTTCGGAAACGCCGAGTATGACGTCTTCACCGACGGTGAGATCGCCGCCGTCGCCGCCGTGCAGCGCCTCGCGCCACCCGGCGCGACGATCATCTCGGCTGCCCACCCGACGCCGTGGCGAAGCGAGGCCTACCTCGACCACCGGTATCACACGATCGAGGACCTGTGCCCGTCCGATTTGTCGACGGCGAAGTGCGGCCCGCTCGTCTACGAAGACGCCCGGCGTGATCCTGCCGGTGCCGTCGTGCTGCTCACGCGCTCGTCGGAGGCGAGTCTCGTGCTTCAGGGCGCCAGCAGCGCGAGCGGCTTGGCCGATCTGGAGAAGTGGCTGAGCACTCAGGACGGCGTGGAGCTCGCGTTCAGCAACTCCGACGCAAGCGCTTACCGGGTGACGCCATGAACGCCGGCGGAGTTAGCCGTCCCACCATGGCGCTTGGTCTCGCGGCCATCGCGCTGTCGCTGGTAACGCTCGTCGGGCTACCGACACCGCTGCAGGCGGTTGCCGCGATAGCCATCCTCGTCTTGCTCCCGGGACAGGCACTGGCCCGGCTCACGCCGGTTACCGACCTCGCGCTCGGCGCGCTGCTTGTCCTGGCGCTCGGCCTCGCCGCGCTCACAGCTGTGTCCACGACGATGTTCTACCTCGCTGTGTGGTCATGGCAGGCGTGCATCATCACGATGGGCGTCATCACCATCCTCGCGTGCATTGCACGCGCACGACAGGAGGCCACATCATGATCGATCTGGCGGGACTGCTCGCTACTGCCGCCCTGCTCGTCACCCTCGTCGCGCTCGAGGTCCGACGCGCGGGACCAGATGCCGGGCAGCCCACACGTCTGCGGCTCCTCGGCCTAACGGTGAGCCGCAGGGTCGTCGCCGTCATGTGGGTGGTGTCCGTGCTCCTCTTCCTTCCACGCGTGCTCGGGCTGCTCACGTGAGCAGCCCGGCCCGATGGTGGCTCCTCAGCGACCTCCACCTGGGCATGTCGGACGACGACCCCCGGCGCCCCGGCAGAATGCTGCCGGAGTTCCTGCGCCGGGAGGTGCCCGCGGCCTCAGGTCCGAAGCAGCACGTCGCCTTCATCGGTGACACGTTCGAGCTGGTCGGGTTCGCTGAGGACGAGAGCCTTGCCCGGCTCGAGTCCATCCTCGCCCGCCACCCCGAGACGTTCTCGGCGCTGAAGGCGTGTGCGGCGGACGGCGTGCAGCTGCACTTCGTGTGCGGCAACCATGACGTGGAGCTGGCCCGCCCCTCGGTTGCCGCCCGGCTGTCGGCGCTGCTGTCACCCGGCGAGCCCTCGCAGGTCCGGGTGCACCCGTGGTTCCTGCACGTACCCCACGTGCTCGTTGCCGAGCACGGGCACCAGCATCATGCCCTGCATCGGATGCCCGAGGTGCTCCGCACGGCGGTCAACGGCACCGACGAGCTGGAGCTGCCACCGCTCGCCGCCTGGAACGCCGATCCGTCGAGGTCGCGCCTCAGCCGTGCCCGGGCCGTTGCCCGGGCTTGCCTGGCCTCCGAGCGGGCGGAACGCCGCGTACGGGAGCTGGCGTACGACGAGCTGTTGCAGACCGAGTCATTGCGGCTCGCGCTCGACGGGGTGGCCGTTCGGGACCTGGCTCGACTGTCCCGGTTCCGGACGGTGTCGGCGCTCCCGGTCGCCGCGACCCGCATGGTGCTCGCGGCCGCCGGCCGCAGAATCGCCAGCGAGGAGGCGCCTGCTGCAGCGGGCCGGTTCGCACGTACCCTGGACGCGCACGGTTCTGGGGTGGCCTGGTATGTCTCCGGCCACACCCACAGGGCCCTTGAGTCCGAGCTCGAGTCGTGTCCCACACGGTACGTCAATACCGGAACGTGGTGTTCGGACGTCCGCGGAAGTGGACCTGACCAGACGGACCGTCGGGCGTTCCCGTTCGCCGTGGTCGACGTCGCCCGCGACGGCGCCACCAGCGGCGGGCTGAGGTATTGGCGTCCGGACCGGGGCTAAGCCCTACCGCTAACCAGGGCCTCGAGACCCGCTGTCAGTCTGCATTCCGCCCGAAACCGGACGGAATTCCCAGGTATAAGAGCCGTCAGCCTTAAGGCTCATGCGCAGGTGACCCCATGTGTCGCTAAACTTCCGCTCCACATAAGGGGGGGTGCTGGTGAACGGCCGGAGGCCGATTCCACCGGTAGACACCTGAAATTGTTGCATCCCGTCCGCAACGCACTGGTCTTCGTTGTTCACCGGGCAGGTCCGCTCATAATTGTGCTGTGAGCCGGATAGCAACACGCGGACACGGTTCGCCCAGAACATGTCTATCCACGGCTTCGCCTGAGAGAAGCGGGTATGGCTCGATGTGTTGCTGGTGAAATACGGATCGTGGTAAATAGCCGCCAGATGCTTTCCAGCGGCCTTTGCGGCTTTGAGGTCGGCATCCATCTCCGAGGTCATTGCCTTCGCCCGCGTAGCGTTGTACTGCCATGTTGCCGTGGGCGCTACCAGAAAGTGCCAGTTGCCCTTGTCGAACGAATACCATTCAAGGGCGTCCTGGAACCGTCCAAGATCGGAGCTCGTCGCGCTCTTCACCGGGGACACGCACTGCCCATCCATGTACCGGTCAACGTCGTCATTCCCGCCGGGTTCAACATCATGATTCGGGCCAGCGGTCCAGTACATCCTGGTCTTAGCCGGACCCCACAACTGGTCGTAAGCCTTGAGCGTGGCACAGGTGCCGTTGTCGTACTGGAAATCGCCCAGCATCAGGAAGTTATCCAGCGAATCGTCGTTGAGACCTGCGATGATGCTAGCCGCGTTCTTACCACTGGCCGATGTAGGCGACGTGTTACCCGGAGGGTTCACATCCCCGACTGCGGCGAACTCAAACGACTGATCGGACCGCGTAGTGGGCGTCGGTAGGGCTGAGACAGATGTCTCGGCCGGGGGCGCGGTCATTCCTGTCGGTTGAGGTGCGGGGGCCGAGCAGCCGGCCAGGAAGACTGCCGCCACCCCAAGGGCGACCACGTGTTTACGCATACGTCAGATGATAGGCTCCTGCCGAAACGGTGCCTATGCGACCGCACCCCGCGTTAGGCGCGCAGCTCGTGTCGGTCTTCAGTTCGGCCGGCGCATTTCATTGTGCCCTGAGCTGGGAAAACTATTCCGAGCGGTCCGTGACCGGTTTTGGCCGCCTGCTGAGGCTCCGCCACAAACTTCTGCGGGTATCCACAGAGTCGCCCCCGTTGGCTAGGAGGCGTACGCGTGCTGGGCCTAGGGTTGAAAAACGCGGATGCCCTGCGGGTATGCGGTCCATGGTTCCGGACCGGATAGAGGAGAGACGAACTAGTCTCGCCACCTCCAGGACGTCGGTAACAACTAACTGAATGCGACAGCCAGGCGCCGGTTACCGGCATCTCAGGCAGGACAGGGCAGTGCAGACGCCCCAGGCCTGCCGCTTCGTGGTTGTGCCGTCACTTTGGAGCCAAAATGAAGTCTGCACGTGGATTGTTTTCCCGCAGGATCCTGAAGCTGGGCGCGTCCGCCATGGCCGCCGGGCTGCTCGCGTCGACCCTCTCCATTGCGGCATTCCCATGGGCCCTGTCACCCGCCAGGGCCGCAGGTCCCTGTGACGTTCCGGTGGTCAGCAAGGTGGCCTGCGAAAATACCCAACCGGGCAGCCCCGCTTCCGAGTGGCAGGTTTTCGGAGCTGGGAATTCCACTATTCAGGGTTATGCCACGTCCATGAGCGTCAACGCGGGCGAGGCATTGGCTTTCAAAATCAAAACGCCTTCCACGTCGTATCGAATTGATATTTATCGCCTTGGCTACTACCAAGGGCTAGGAGCGAGAAAAGTCGCGGCCAATATCCTTCCTTCGGTACCCCTACCGCAGTCCCAACCGAACTGCGCGACCTTTTCGGCCACCGGCCTAATTGACTGCGGTAACTGGGCAGTGTCAGCGTCCTGGCAGGTGCCGGCATCCGCTGTCTCCGGCGTGTACCTTGCCCTCCTTGTCCGGAATGACACGACGGCCGCAAGCGCCATTCCATTCGTCGTTCGGGACGATTCCGCGCATTCCGCAATGCTTTTTCAAACATCCGACAGTACTTGGCAGGCGTACAACAGTTATGGAGGCAACAGCCTCTATCAGTGCACGGTCGCGTGCCCGCCTGGAAGTCCGCAAGCCTACAAAGGCGCCTTCAAGGTCTCGTACAATAGGCCCTTTAATTCGGGGGCCGATGACTTGGGTCGAAGCTGGCTTATGTACACGGAGTACCCCATGATCCGGTTCATGGAAGCTAACGGCTACGACGTGAGCTACATGAGCGGCTTAGATGTCGCGACCAAAGCGCCACTGCTGTTGAACCATAAGGCCTTCTTGTCCGTGGGGCATGATGAGTACTGGTCAGCTGAGCAGCGTGCGAATGTCGAAGCGGCCCGCGATGCGGGAGTTAACCTAGCCTTTTTCAGCGGCAACGAAATGTTCTGGAAGACCCGGTGGGAATCCAGCGCTGCTGGTACGACCACACCTGGCAGAACGTTAGTGTCCTATAAGGACACTCATTTCAACGCGCAGGTAGATCCTGTCTCATGGACTGGAACATGGCGTGACCCCCGGTATGGGACCTCCTCTGGAGGGGGCAACCCCGAAAATTCCCTCACCGGACAATTCTTTCTTGTAAATTCCGGAACGACTGATATTAAGGTCACCTCGGACTTCGCCCGGCTTCGCCTTTGGCGCAACACTGTTGTGGCCGGTCTGGCCAACGGAGCCACCGCAACGCTTGCACCCGGTGTTGGTGTCCTAGGTTACGAGTGGGATGTCGATGCCGACAATGGATTCAGGCCCGCTGGAGCCTTTCGGCTTTCGCAAACCACCAATTCAAGCGCAGAAGTCTTCACTGACTACGGCTCTTCCACGGCCAACAATCAGAGCGCAACGCACAACCTTGTCATGTACAAGGCCGCATCGGGGGCGTTGGTTTTCGGGGCTGGGACGGTGCAATGGTCGTGGGGGCTTGATGGGTTCACGACAGGCAAGGCAGTAGACAAGACGATGCAACAGGCCACCGTAAACTTATTTGCGGACATGGGTGTTCAACCGCCTACCCTTATCGCTGGCCTTACAGCGGCATCAGCGTCATCGGATGCTTCGCGTCCCACCTCTTCTATCGTTACGCCTGCACCTTCGTCCCTCGTCACAGACGGCACCCTCGTGACTGTGACCGGGACGGCCGCAGATACAGGGGGCGGTGCGGTAGCCAGCGTTGAAGTATCCACGGACGGCGGTACGACTTGGCGTCCAGCCACAGGAACAACCAATTGGACGTTCAGCTGGACTGCGCACGGAAGTCCAACGACGACATTGCGATCGCGGGCAGTCGACGACAGTGGAAATATGGAGCTGCCGACAGCAGGAAATACTGTAAGTGTTCCATGCCCTTGTTCGATATTCGGCGTGAGCACGGTTCCAGCGATACCAGATGCCAATGATGGTGGGTCTGTCGAGGTGGGAGCAAAATTCTACTCAGACGTCGCCGGGACGGTCACTGGCGTTAGGTACTACAAATCAACCAAGAACACTGGCACCCACATCGGCAATGTTTGGAGTGAATCCGGACAACGCCTGGCCACTGCAACATTTACTGGCGAGACTTCGAGTGGCTGGCAGACAGTCAACTTCAGCCCGGCCCTGACGATTTCGGCCCAAACACGATACGTCGTTTCTTACTTCGCACCTGCCGGGCATTACGCCCAGTTCAATGGATACTTCTACAATCATCCGTCTCCCGCACCGGCCGGAAATGGATCGACAGATAGTTCGCCCCTCCATTTCACACGAAGCGTCCCCGGAAGTCCTAACGGTTTCTACCGCTACGGCCCATCCTCAGGCTTTCCAAACCAGATTTATGATGCTGAATATTATTGGGTTGACCCCATTTTCAGCCCCGCCAGCACCGCTCCCCTCGTTGCTTCTGTTTCGCCGGTGAATAATGCCACGGGTGTGGATGTGGCGGTGAAGCCGACTGTGACGTTCAACCAGGGTGTGACCGGGTCGTCTGTGGTGTTTGCTTTGAAGGATGCTGCGAATACGTCCGTGACCGGCTCTGTGGCTTATGATTCGGCGTCTCGGACGGCGACGTTTGCGCCAGCAAGTGCGCTGGCGTCCGGGACGGTGTACACGGCGACTGTGAGTGGCGCGACGAATGCCGCGGGGCAGGCGATGACAGCGCCCTATTCCTGGTCGTTTACAACCGTGGCTCCTCCGACGGTTGCTTCTGTTTCGCCGGTGAATAATGCCACGGGTGTGGATGTGGCGGTGAAGCCGACTGTGACGTTCAACCAGGGTGTGACCGGGTCGTCTGTGGTGTTTGCTTTGAAGGATGCTGCGAATACGTCCGTGACCGGCTCTGTGGCTTATGATTCGGCGTCTCGGACGGCGACGTTTGCGCCAGCAAGTGCGCTGGCGTCCGGGACGGTGTACACGGCGACTGTGAGTGGCGCGACGAATGCCGCGGGCCAGCCGATGACAGCGCCCTATTCCTGGTCGTTCACAACTGGAAATACCCCCCTCGTTGCTTCTGTTTCGCCGGTGAATAATGCCACGGGTGTGGATGTGGCGGTGAAGCCGACTGTGACGTTCAACCAGGGTGTTACCGGGTCGTCGGTGGTGTTTGCTTTGAAGGATGCTGCGAATACGTCCGTGACCGGCTCTGTGGCTTATGATTCGGCGACTTGGACGGCGACGTTTGCGCCAGCAAGTGCGCTGGCGTCCGGGACGGTGTACACGGCGACTGTGAGTGGCGCGACGAATGCCGCGGGCCAGCCGATGACAGCGCCCTATTCCTGGTCGTTTACCACCGTGGCTCCTCCGACGGTTGCTTCTGTTTCGCCGGTGAATAATGCCACGGGTGTGGATGTGGCGGTGAAGCCGACTGTGACGTTCAGTCAACCTGTTTTGGCGTCGTCTGTGGTGTTTGCTTTGAAGGATGCTGCGAATACGTCCGTGACTGGCTCTGTGGCTTATGATTCGGCGGCTCGGACGGCGACGTTTGCGCCAGCAAGTGCGCTGGCGTCCGGGACGGTGTACACGGCGACTGTGAGTGGCGCGACGAATGCCGCGGGGCAGGCGATGACAGCGCCCTATTCCTGGTCGTTCACGACGGCGCCGGCACCGGCGATATGCCCGTGCTCGGTGTTCCGTCCGACATCCGCTCCTGCCACGACTTCAGTGAATGATGGCAATGCGGTGGAGCTCGGTATGAAGTTCCGGTCCGACGTGTCCGGTACAGTCACAGCCATTCGGTTCTATAAGGGCGCTGGTAACACCGGTACCCATGTTGGCCATCTGTGGTCCTCGGCAGGAACGCTGCTGTCTTCGGTCACGTTCACGGGCGAGTCATCGACCGGCTGGCAGGAGGCCACTCTTGCCAGTCCCGTGGCTATCACCGCCAATACAACCTACGTTGTCTCGTACTACGCGCCCAACGGGTTCTACTCGGCAAATGGTGCGTACTTCAATTCGTCCGCGGATAACGGGCCACTTCACGGCTTGGCCAGCGGAGTGGATGGATCGAACGGCGTCTACCGTTATGGCAGCGTAACAGCATTCCCATCGGACAGTTACAACAACACCAACTACTGGGTCGACGTAGTCTTGGCTACGAGCGGATCCGGCACAGCTCCGGTGGTTGCTTCTGTTTCGCCGGTGAATAATGCCACGGGTGTGGATGTGGCGGTGAAGCCGACTGTGACGTTCAACCAGGGTGTGACCGGGTCGTCTGTGGTGTTTGCTTTGAAGGATGCTGCGAATACGTCCGTGACTGGCTCTGTGGCTTATGATTCGGCGGCTCGGACGGCGACGTTTGCGCCAGTAAGTGCGCTGGCGTCCGGGACGGTGTACACGGCGACTGTGAGTGGCGCGACGAATGCCGCGGGGCAGGCGATGACAGCGCCCTATTCCTGGTCGTTCACGACGGCGCCGGCACCGGCGATATGCCCGTGCTCGGTGTTCCGTCCGACATCCGCTCCTGCCACGACTTCAGTGAATGATGGCAATGCGGTGGAGCTCGGTATGAAGTTCCGGTCCGACGTGTCCGGTACAGTCACAGCCATTCGGTTCTATAAGGGCGCTGGTAACACCGGTACCCATGTTGGCCATCTGTGGTCCTCGGCAGGAACGCTGCTGTCTTCGGTCACGTTCACGGGCGAGTCATCGACCGGCTGGCAGGAGGCCACTCTTGCCAGTCCCGTGGCTATCACCGCCAATACAACCTACGTTGTCTCGTACTACGCGCCCAACGGGTTCTACTCGGCAAATGGTGCGTACTTCAATTCGTCCGCGGATAACGGGCCACTTCACGGCTTGGCCAGCGGAGTGGATGGATCGAACGGCGTCTACCGTTATGGCAGCGGAACAGCATTCCCATCGGACAGTTACAACAACACCAACTACTGGGTCGACGTAGTTTTCAAGCAGTAGATCAACACGCGAGCGAAAGCGTCATGAAAACTCAAAGTTGAAAGGAAGACTTAAATGTCATCCTCGCCCCATACTCCCAAATCAATAGCACTCATTACACCCAGTTACGGGCCCGATTTGGAGCTTTGTAGGGATCTCCGGGACTCAGTACTGCGGTTCACCAGCACCAGCGTGGAGCATTTCATTATCGTCCCCAGGGCTGACAGATCCGCTTTTAGCGATCTTTCGGGCCATAGGACATTTGTAAGAGAAGTTGATGAATTTCTTCCGAAATCAATGATGAAGATGCCGAAAGTAAATGTTTGGCTCAACATTCGGTGGCCGATTCCCCCCATACGTGGCTGGATTGCTCAGCAGATTGTAAAACTGGCAGCCGCCGCATCAATGACAACGGACGTCGTTCTGCTTATCGATTCTGACGTTATTCTGATTCGCCCCGTGGACGCTGAATCCTTTTCGCCTCTTGGCCAGGTGCAACTCTTTGAAGCTATCGGGGCTATCGATGGGACGCTTCCCCGCCATAGGCTTTGGCACGCTGCAGCCCGGCGGCTTCTCGGACTTCCAAGACTCGAAGCGGACTTGCTTCCCGACTACGTCTGCTGGCCATGTGCATGGGAGCCGAGTGTTGTCCGCCAAATGCTGGGTCGGGTTGAATCCAGCACAGGGCTGCCATGGCAAACAGCTCTCGCGAGAGAACTGCACTTCTCCGAAATGATCCTTTACGGCGTGTTTGTCAGGGAAATCCTAGGTGTGAGTATGCCACTGACTTTGACATCGTCCATGCGTTGCGTAAACCATTTTGATGAGACGGCGCTAACTCGAGAATCCATGAAGGCGCTGCTACGAAGTGTTGGCCGTACGGATTTTGCCGTTATGGTGTCGGCAAAGTCCGAGACGCCACTTGACCTTCGCCGTGAGTTATTTCGCGAATTCTGTCCGCCCGCCTAGAAGCCCAGAGGAAGCAACCCCTGCCGATCGGAAGATTCGTTCGAGCATGTGCACTGTTGAAGTAGGCTAGAGCGCGGCTTGCAAGACCCGTATGCCGGCGGGCCAAAGGGCGACTCGCCGCCGATCACGTGCGCAGCCACGAATCCGGGGGTGAGCCCTATGGGGGCTCTTCGTGGTTGGTGGGGAATTGAGTTCGTGTCGTTGAAGACAAAGGGGCCCGTGGCCCTGTTGGGATGAGTGAGTCTAAGCATTCAAGCTGGAACAGGACCACGAGCCCTTGAACGAGCCTACCGGGGTCGCAGCCGACGCTGCCACCATCCTTTTCAACCTGCCCGACTACAACGTCGTCTCCACCACCTTCACTGCCGGCCGTCGGCAGGTCATTATCGAAACCGACCAGCCGCCTGGCTGCCCAAGCTGCGGTGTCATCGCATCCCGGCGGAAAGAGCGCCGGCTTCAACGACTCCGGGATATTCCCGTCGCCGGGCCGGTGGAAGTGCTCTGGTCCAAGTACCGCTGGTACTGCGAAGAGTCAGCGTGCGACCGGCTCTCGTTCTTCGAATCCACGCCGCAGGTGCCGCGTCGCGCCCGTTCTACGAGCCGGCTGCGGGACCATCTCGTGGACGCGGTCATCCGCTCCGGAAGAGCCGTGTCAGAGACGGCTGCCGGCTTCGCGGTCTCCTGGTGGATGGTCCGGGCGGCGCTGAATGAGGCCTGCCTGCTGCGGCTGCCGGACGTGGACAAGCTCAGCCCGCGGATGCTCGGCATCGATGAACACCGGTTCCGGTCCGTGCGCTACTTCCAGGACCCATCAACAAAGGCATGGACACGGTTCGAGCCGTGGATGACGACCATCGTGGATTTGGACACTGGTCAGGTCCTGGGCGTCGTTGACGGCCGCGATCACAAGGGCGTCGGGGACTGGCTGTTCGCCCGTCCCCTGGAATGGCGCCTGGCCGTGCAGGTCGTCGCGATCGATCCCTCGGCGGCCTTCCGGAAAGCGCGGCGGATGTGGCTTCCCCGCACCGCTGTCGCTGTCGATCACTTCCGAGACGCACGTGGACAACATCCTCGCCGTGGAGGCCGTATTATACCGGAGCGGGCCGCCATACATCGAGCAGCTCCTCCGCGGCGGTCCAGTATGGGCCGAGCAGAGGCCAAACAAACATGGAGATATTCATGTCGGGGCTTTGGCATCGATTTTGCCGAAATCAAACTTGTTCCAAAAGGACGTCATTCATTCCCGCCACAATGCGCGCGACCTACGACTGTGCGGTCCTTAGTCCCTCAGGGTGGACACCATACTTGATCGAATATTCGAGGATGCAGGTGGAGAGAGGAGTGCTTCGGACCTACTCTCATGCGCCTGCTCATCATCTTTGCTGGCAGCCTGCATGTTCGAACCCCTTCCCGGCTTTGGGTTTGTCTTTGCATGGCGTGCACTTACATCTCCGGCTTCGAAACGACGACCACGTGAAAGCTCAATTGAACGGGCGATGGACACTGCGCCGAACGCCAGGAACGCTCCTGCCACACCGACGATTATCAAAGTTCTGAGCCGGCTTGAAAAGTTTTCCTTCGCTTGGCCTGGCCCGTCCACAGGTAAGGCAGAAAAAAGGTAACCGTCGTCCGCGCCATTTACCTTCTGCAGGTCATAAAGTGTGCTGGTGAGCTGTTGAGCCAACCCGCGTACGGTGGCAACCGCCTGGTCAGGCGAACTGCCGGATGCCTGCAACTGGAGCAGCATCCCCGACCCAATGTTACTCGCTTGGGAAACTGTGTATTCCGTTCCCAATCCCTCTTCCCGTAGATCGTCTGATGTTGCCTGGCCGCCAAGCTTCGTGATCAAGACCTGCGAAAGGAGAGAACTGTCCGGGCTCCGCAGATACGGGTTGTCACCATTCGCAGTCGCCAACGTAGGGTTAGCCAGAATCTCCGTCGCCGACGGTAGCTTCGGCGTGACTAAGGCATATGTCATCGTGGCCTGGTATGACCGCGGGGCAAACAACAACACATAAATGACGGCGAATAGTGTTAGCAGCACCGCCGGGAGAGCCACCCACTTGTGCTGTTTCAGAATCCTGATTACTGAAAGGGGATCCACTGTGTTCTCCTATTGTGGGGCACATGAACCGGCGTTGACTCCCAAAGAGTGCTGCGATTCGTTTCCAATTGCGACTTAACAATGAGCCAGGACCCGCCTGACAAACCAATAAAGAATGGGCAAAGCAGGGCGAATACTGGAAAAGACATTGAGTCAAAGGCGCCGGATGTAACAGTTGCTATAAGCCCTGCTGCCGCAACAGCAGCGGAGAGAAGACTGATGTCATTTTCCTTTGCGTTCCATGCGGCCATGAAGGAAGCCAGCACAGGGACCAGAAGATAAGCTATGAAGGCAATGAGACCAACGACACCCATAGTTACCGCCACCAACAGATACTCGTTGTCAAAATTGTCTATTGGACGTGTCGGGATCCACGTACCAGGACCGATGCCCAACCAAGGACGGTCCCCTAGAAGCCTTAGCGCCAACGGGTAATCATTGGTTCGGTAGGTGATGGATGGGTCGGTGTTCCCTGCAGTTGTTGCGGCAATCATTGTGGTGATAAGGCCCGGCACGGTAAGGAAGAGCATTGCTGCGCCGAGGGGGGCGACGACGATGGCCCAAATGCGTTCAACGCGCGGAAGGAATGGAATCGTGACCAACAGTGCGATCAACAATCCGATCAGGGCCGAGCGGGAAACAGTCATGGCGTTAGCCAGGACCAGCAGTGCGACCGTTATCCAGTGGAGAAGCCTACTTCCCTGCTTGTCGTGGACTGCCCTCCAAACAGACAGCGGCAGGAGCATCGAACTCACCACGCCAAGTTCTATCGGATGCATAGTCGTTCCTGCGACTCGCATGAACATGCCCCTGGGCTGGCTGCCTACATCAGTATTCTTGACAAAGCCGATCATGTAGTCCGTTATTGCTTCAAGCGGGTCAGTTCGCGTGACGAACTGAAAAATTGCAATGACGCAACACACGGAAGCCCCTGCCAACAGCCATCGAACTAACTGCATCGCGTCTTCCAGACGACGAACTGACTCTGTCGTTGCAAAAGCGATTCCTGCAGAAGCCAGTATGAGAAGCATCCATCGGTCAGCGGCGGCCCGTCCCATAGCTGTGCTAGACCCACTAAGGCCAGCAAAGAGGGCCAAATAGCTCGCGCAGGAGGCCAGAATCATTAGGAGAACCACTGCGCGCCCAGGGTGCCTGTAGTCCACAGGATTGTGTAATCCCAAAATTGCTGACCCGCCCCAAAGGCCGAAAAGTAAGAGCGCCAGGACCTGAGGTACGCTGCCGCTCGCGCCGAGGGGTGCCAGGACCATGTAAGGGGGAAATGCCAATATGCTGAACAGCGCCCCCTTCAACAACCAGGGGTTTGCCACTCCACTGTTGGCGCCGGGAGCATCCAGATGACCGGTGGCATTCATGAGCGAGGGTCCCGCTGTCTATCGGATCCGCGGCTGCTTTCGTCCCGCTCCCAATTATGGGAACGGGACGCACCGCGGCGTCCGATAAGGGCGAAGGCAAAGTAAATCACAGCATTTGTCGCGGAGATTGGCCCCCGAACCGAGCTAAGAACTTCTCTCAGGGTGTTTCGAGCCGTGCTGTGACCCCCGCCCTGACCGTTTTGTTCGGAGTTGCCACGATACACCCGATGCAAAATAGAGAATTGATCCTTGAGCGTCCTTGGTGGACGAAATACCACCGGTTCGCCCTCTAGTACGGTCTTTTCATTCGCCGCAAAAAGGCGGTCGATAAAGAGGTCATCTGAAATCAGGTCCGGAAACGATGTAAATCGGCGATGCCCCTTTTCGGATATGGCGTAGACACCGCCTGCCCACAAGCTGGTCTGGACCGATGGGAGCTTAGTCCGTGTGTGATAGTAGGAACGAATTAGGGGATTCGCGCCGTGGAGGTCATAGTGGACAACAGGGCGTGCAGCCAGTTTTTCACCGCCTGACAGCGTCAGGAACAGTTCGCGTAAAGCGACTGATCCAACTTCTACGTCAGCATCCATGTACAGTCTGGGCCATTGGGAAGCTATCGAGTCGGCGACATTGAGAGCAGCGGTTTTCGATGCCTCTTCGATTTCCACGACGGTAACACCCTCAAATGTCCGAGCTATTTGAGCGGTGTCGTCGCTGCATCCGTTGCAGGACACTATGACCTCAATCCCTGCTGATCTTGTAAGCGGTGCTAGCGGAGCTAGAGCGCGCGCAATGACGGCCGCTTCATTATGCGCCGGAATAATTACTGCCCCGGATGGGAATCCGCTGGCGTCATGCCGCGATGGACCTGGAAGTTCAGACCATTTCGCCTCCTTCAGCACCGTAGAAAGAACTCCCCGACGGTCTGTTTTCCAAAACCTGAGGGCTTCGGACAGTACCACTGAAAATCGATATGCGGCCGAGTAAAGTGAGGAGTGATGCTTACGAATGTAGCGAATTCGATTTACGGATAGTAGAGCGTTGAGACTTGCTGAACTTCCTGAGCCTCCGCCGGTGTGAGTCATTACCGCCCGTGGTTCAAACCAGATGGAATGGCCGAGCTTACGGACCCGGCGACAGTAATCCGTCTCCTCCGAATACAGGAAGTAGCTTTCGTCCCAAGAAATCTGGTCGGCTACTGAACGGCGAATCATCATGGCCGCTCCCGTGGCCCACTCCACGATATGAGCGTGCCTGTAACTTTCCGGGTTGCAGTCTGTTTCTGCCAGCCAGTTTGGACGGTCAGGAATACGGCTCCCCAGAATGGCATCGCAAACTGCACGACTGAGGGTCGGCTCACGATGTATCGAATAGACAGTCTCAGAGCGTTCATTAACCAGTTTAGGCACCACCACCCCAGCATGAGATCGCTGCAGCCGGTTCCAAAGGAAACGCAAACTTCCTCGATCAATTGTGAGATCGGGGTTCAGAATGATGACGGAATCTGATTCACCAGCCCTTGCCAGGGCAACATTGATGCCGGCCGAATACCCTAAATTGCCGCCGGTATTAACAACACAAACATCCGGATGCTCGGTCCGGATCCTCTGAACGGTTTCGTCATCGGACGAGTTATCGGCAACTATTACTCGTAGGGTCAAATCTGCCGTCTCCTGACGGAGACTGTCTAATAATGGGCCGATATGGTTCGCACTGTTATACGTGACTACTATTGCTACGGCGTCCACGATCTCGTTTGATTCCGTGAAATATCCGGGAGTCCTCGGAGCAGGCGTCGACAAATGCTTCGTTTCCTGAATTTCCGCCGGTAGAGTGGATGATTTTGTCTTCAACTTGATGTAGGCCTCGGGTCCGTCTATAAGGTATCTGCGCGCCAGTCGCCGCGGCTCCTTGGCTAACCGGTAGCACCACTCCAGGCCATGGTCTCGCGCCCAGACCGGGGCGCGTCCTACTCGTCCTGCCATAAAGTCCACAGCTGCACCAAACGCCAGGAGAACGGACGCCCCTGTGTGCTCCCCATATCGATCTATCCATAACTCCTGTCGTGGTTTCCCCAAGCCGACGAACAAAATCTGCGTACCCGAATTAGCGATCAGCTGTGCAAGTTGCTGGGAACTGTCGTCGGAATTAAGTTCGACGCGACTGGGCGACCACATTCCTGATATTTTCAACTGAGGACGTTCGATCGAAAGTTTTCGTCTTAGAAGAGCTTGAGTGGCTTCTGAGCCGCCCAAAAACCCAACTGACAGCCCTAGCAATTCGGCCTGCACCAGTATCGGGTACGCAAGTTCACTACCAGCAAGCCTTGGCCACTCATGGTCTGTCAGTCGTCGTGATTCCTGCACCAGAGGCGAGCCGTCCAGGAGATAGAGCCATTCCAGAGTGCTCGCTGGATCCGAATGAAGAGTGCCGGCCCAGCGTCCCCTCACCCCAAAATGGTGGAGATGGTCAAGATTCACTGAGACAACGGCGAGCCGCGTCCTTTCGTCTGACATGGCCCTGTTCATGATGAGGGATACGGCCGGTTCGAATTCCATGAGGTTAACGGGTGTGCCAGCAAGAATTACACCGCTGTTCATTGATTTCGTCATGATGGCCTCTCGGGTCCAGCCGTCTTTGGCTTAGGTTGAAATGGTCCAATTGCTGAATCAAAGTGGCTTGACTGGGATGGAAGAGGTTCCGAACGGTGAAGGGGGCCACGGTCCGATGGATTCGTTTTGGCGAGGCTTGGAGTGGGTGGCTCAAGAGGACGCATCTGAGCCCGCTTCGGGAAAACTTTTGCCAGCAGCTGGCGAAATCCTCGAATTGTCAGGAACGGGCGTTCGCAAGCGATGAAAAATAGATAGGCGCTGCCTATGGCAAGGGGAATACCAAGCAAGGCCAGGGTCAGAAATGCTGCTGCGCCTGTAAGACCTGCTCTAGCCACAACGTGAATGCGAAGCAGTTCCAGTACGGGCGCGTGTATGAGGTAAATACTGAATGCGAACCGGCCCAGAGAGACAAGAAATCGAGTGCCAAGCAGGGATGTTAACCATCTGAGCTTCCCCTGGTCTAATGCCGTCAATAGAGCCGCGGTGGCTCCGCCAACTGCCAGATCGACCCAGAAGTATGTGGCCACTATCCGTGCCGGACCGGCAACAGCAGCAACTACGATGAATCCCACCACCATTGTGACCGCAACGCAAACTGCCATCCTGGCTCCGATTGCCTTTGAAGCAAGCCAGACAGCAGCGGTTCCGAAGGCAAAAAGTGCAAAATAGGCTGTACTGAATCGTTCAAAAAAGGCAAGAAACGGAAAATACTGGCCCCCTATGTGCTGGACCAAGACCAAGAGCAGTATCGCTGGTATGACGCGCATAATTCGGTATCGGCGCAAGCAGAAAACGAGCAGCGGAAAAAGGAAATAGATGTGCCATTCCACAGCTATCGACCAAAACACACCATTAGGCGGTGTGGTGGATATCGCATCTTGGATTAATAGACCGTGAATCGCGATATCTTGAACGGTAACTTCGCTGCCCGACGGTGACGCAATCAGCCCGGTTGCGATCAGTAGTGCCGAAAAGCCGAGCGCTGCCCAGTACGGCGGCACAATCCGCCAAAAACGGCGCCGCATAAAGGTTAGGCCACCGTGCCGCAGTCGCATCCCTTGGTCCGCAGGGGCGAGTGCAAGTGAATAACCGGAGACGACGATGAAGACCGAGACCGCCAAATGGCCGTACACGAGCCAGTCAGTCCACCAAGGCCCGTTGTTTCCTGGATATCCGCCGTATGACATCAGCCAGACGTGGTGGAGGACCACGAATGTGGCTGCAAGGGCGCGAACTCCATCAAGCCAGTTGAGTCTGCGGACATCGGGCCTGCTCTTGGTGACACCCCCGGGAACTGTCAAGTCCTGCACGTCACGGCCTCCTCAATGTGCTTCGCGACCTCGGCCTGCGTGTCGGCCCAACTCGGACCGGTAGCGGCCGCGGCGCGTACTGAGCGTTCCAGGATGTGCGGGTCGGAGACCACCGCACTCAAGGCTCGGGCCAGTGCGGACGGAGTGGGAGGAGCCCAGTGAGCCTCAGGATTGGTGAGGACAGTACGCGAAAACTCGTGGTCATTTACGACTGCGATGTTGCCGGCCGCCAACATTTCGGAGGCCACCAACGTAATATTCGTAAAGGACAAGGCCAGCCCAGCGATGGTGCTGTTGTATAAGTCATTGAGTTCCGCCGGAGTTAACGATCCGTACTGAGTAAGCGGAATGCCCCATCCGGTCACCTTGGATCCATAAATGTGGATTTTCTGCTCTGGATGCAGGGCGTGGAACGCCTGTAGGGCCAGGCGCCCCAGTTCGTAGCCTCGGCGATCGGTACCGGGACGCGCAAAGAAGACGACTCCAGATCGTCGAGCTCCGCCGATGACGCGGTAGGCATTCGTGTCGTTGCCGAATGGGACCGTGATTGACTCGACGCCGACTTCCCGGGCGAGTGTTCGAGCAACCATCTGGCCAAGTGCCAGGTGCGTGAAGCCGAACCGGTAGGTGTCTTCAGCCAGGCTATAAAGGCTGCCGCGCGGATAGAAGTAAGGTTCAAAGTCTTGGATGAAGTAAAAGCGATGCATGCTTCCCCCGCCGTGACTGGCCAGAGCATGTGCGGTGTCCCAAGAACTGGCCACGCAGCCATCAAATCCGTCAATAACTTGGGGCAGCGGTCGAATATCGGCCTTTAGATTCGGCCAGTGCCGCCGGATCGATGCTGCGTAGGCATTGAAGTCACTTCCATGGCGGTTATATAGCAGGAGTGTGCAAGTATGCCCTCGCCCCTCCATTCCAGCGATCATCCGAAAGAAGGTTGTGTGGCCTCCTGATCCTGGACCCGGGGGAGTGCAAAGCCACCCCAACCTCAGAGGGCGGGCGGCAGATAGGGTAGGCGGCGGACTAAGTTCCAGGTTTGTCGAATCAGCAATATCCTGCTGCAACAGCGGGAAATTCAGACTCTGCGTATCAAATTTCGTAGCGAGAAATTCGACCGTCCGGCGGGCAACACGTCGGCCCGCGTCTTTTGCGCCTATTTGTCGGACCCGCCGAAGAAGAGACGAGGGTGTTTGGTAGTCCGTCCCCTTGATCATTGCTCTTCTCCAATGTTCGGTCTCTGGTCGGAGGAAGCCGCTGCGGCTACTTGCAACGCGGTTCCTGGGGGGCCGCTCCGGGCTCCGCCATCCAGTTCCGGTTCAGCGCCCTCGGCGCGCCCTGGCTCGGTCACTTGTCCGCCTTGAAGTCGGGACAGCTCCCGCACTTGTCTGAGCCACCAGTTCATGAGGGGTAAGGCGTAGGCAATTGAGCCTGCAATTGTCCCAACGGTGAGTGCGAGCCACCGTACTGGGATGGTGACTGTCGTGAGCCACAGGACTCCGGCGAGGGGCAAACCGGCAAGTGTCGGAACGATCCACGCACCAATGAATCCAAGAGTGGGAACGGCCGATCGCCGCATGGAGATGAGGTAAGCAGGAAGAACCACAGCCAATGCCACTATTACGTGTGCCCACCCGGCCCCTGCGAGGCCTGCCGATTGCACTCCAACGAACATTGCGGGTATCAGCGTCACTAACCAGATGGCCTGGATGAGCAGGACTCTGCGGGTATGACCGCTCGCAATAAGATAAGTCGCAGCAAGGTCGAAGATGACGCGAAAGGCGCCAAATGCGGCCAAAGGAACGACCGCCACGACGGCTCCCATCCAAACATCCCCGTATGCAACGGACACCAGTTGGGGTGCCAGGAACATGAGACCGACTGCCACTAGGATGCTCACCGCCCAGATGGGTCCGCTTACCTGCACCATGGCGCGGCCCCTGTGTACAGTGCTGGCCAATCTGGAAAAGGCCGGGAGTGCGATGACTCTCACAGACTGGCCGGCCACGGACATAGGCCACGAGGCCACATTAAAGGCCAAGGCATAGAGGCCCAGTTCGAGGGGACCGAGAGTGCGGGCAACCATAAGGTTGTCGACGCTCACCGTCAGCCATGCCACGAAGTTGGCCGTCGCTAGCGGCAGACCAAACCCGACCGCCTCGCGGGCCACCTCTCGGTCCCACCCGAACTCCGGCCATCGCCCTACGGCAATGTACTGCATCACTACCGCTGCGGACTGTCCAGCGATTCTGCCCAGTGCCAGGGCGGCGGGACCGAATCCTGTGATGGCCAGGAGGGCCATCACCAATGTCGATATGACCATTGAAGATGCATCGACGGCAAAGAGAGTGCCTTGACGGATATTTCGCTGCAGAAGGGCTGCTGGGACTACTGAAAGGCCGATGAGGAATATTGATATCGACATCAATTGGACAACACTTGTAGCTTCGGGGCTTCCGAAAAAAATGGCGACGTGTGATGCGGCGAAATACATTGCCCCGGCGAGAATGCTGCTTAAGACCAGCCCAAGAGTGCCCACAGTTGGGAGATGGCGCTGATAGTCATCGCGGCGAACCAAGTCAGCTCCGAGACCAAATTCGGCGAGGGATCCGAGGATGGACCAAGTTGTAAGCGCGACTGCAAAGACTCCGAAGGCCTCTGGAGCAATAAGGCGTGCCATGATGATACCCACTGCCAGATTGCTCAGACGCAGCACAATATTGCTAGCCGTACTCCAAACCAGTCCTCGACGGACTTTCTGCCCCATGGCAATATCCGCCGACAGTTGCTCGCTCACGAGCGCCATCTCCCCGAGGGAACGATAGACGCTCGCTTCAATTCTGAGCGTATCCGCATTGCCCACACTTTGAAGGGACTCCAAGGCTGAGGAATGGGAGGCATGAGGTCTTCGTTGATGACGAGGACGCCGTCATGCGCGTCATAATCCAGTGCAGCTGCCGGCACGATACGCGATTTCCAAGAATCAGGAACCGTTTCATCCGGTGTTCCGGCGAAATAGCCCACGTTCCTAACTTGTGTCACTGACATCGCCCATTCTTTGACCATCTCATGCGAAAATTCAGATGGCATCCCTGGCGAAGTTCGGCGAGTATCAAGGCGCTTTTGTATTTGGGTCGGCGATCTGTAGGCAAAATGCCTGATTGGGATTCGCATGGGTGCTGCGGGGCGACTCCACACCGCGCGAGGAAAGCCACCATCCGTGTGTTGCCAACCGATTGTTGGATCATGACGGAAGAAGCGCGGTTCCGACCAGTGATTAAGGTAATAGCGGCACTTTTCGGTTATTGGTACATCGTCATTAAACAGGTCAGGGCTGGCGAAGTATCTTTCTGCATCGATATCTGTAAAGTAGTAAGAAATGCTCGCAGACCATACTGAAAAATATTCATCTGGCGTCTTCACTAGAATCTCACGAGGATCGTCAACATAGAATTCGTCGGCATCTAACCTGCACCACCAATCACCACCGGCAGCCTTTGCAGCATTTGCGTTGTAAAGCCGAGCCCTTATCCCATCGTGGAAGGGTGTTAAATCACATCCCACTGGAATAATTCGAGGCTCCAATTTAGACATGGACTGGACGCGTTGCCAACCATCGTCGTCGCTGCCATTATCTAATAGAAATATTTCATCACACCAGCGGAGCGCATCGGAAAGCGTTTGTTCGATAATGTCTGATTCATTCTTCATAACGCACAATGCTCGGATCTTCATGTGAGATCACCGCCTTTCCAGTGAAGAAGTGCACCGGTGTGTATTCATAGCCCACGCCCCCGAAGGGCCCTCAGTAGCGTGTCTACGACAAACTGCTGCTCCGTTTCCGTAAGATGCGCGTGAATGGGCAGAGAAAGTATTTGGTCTGCGGCCCTTTCGGCTACGGGATATGCACGTGCCGGAATGTCGATGAGAGCAGGAGTCCTGTGAAGCGGCTGAGGATAATGGATGCCGGCACCAATGCCGGCTTCGTGAAGTCGCTTCAGGACGGCATCCCGTTGCGGAATCCGAATGACATACAGGTGCCAGACGTCCATGTTGCCTGGCATGGACTTTGGTAGGATTATGTCGTCAATCTCTCGAAGCATCTGGTCGTAACGGGCGGCAACCTGCCGGCGCCGTGCATTCCAGTCATTCAACCGCCTCAGTTTTATACTGAGAACAGTTGCCTGGATAGCATCAAGCCGTGAGTTGAACCCCACGGTTTCGTGAACATATTTCACGATGCTCCCGTGAGAACTGAGCATCCGAACGGTTCTTGCAATTGATTCGTTATCGGTTATGACTGCCCCGGCATCCCCCGCGGCTCCAAGATTCTTTCCAGGGTAGAAGCTGGTTGCCGATGCGGACCCCAGACTGCCCGCGGAACGTCCGAATCGAGTGGCGCCTTGGGCCTGGGCCGCATCCTCCACTATGTGCGCTCCCGCGTCGCGTGCCATCGACTCAAGTTCTTCAACTGCTGCGACTTGTCCGTACAGGTGTACGGGAACGATTGCAGATGTTCTGCTTGTAACGGCTGCAGCGACATTTGGTGCGCTAATCAACAAATACTTTTCGTCAACATCGACGAAGATGGGTATTGCACCGATCCGTATAACAGCCTCGGCAGTGGCGATAAACGTATTGACCGGAATAATCACCTCGGAGTTGCGCGTCACTCCAACGGCTCGCAAGGCCATTTCGAGCGCATCGGTGCCGTTACCCACACCAATGCAGTAGCGCGATCCCAGAAATTCTGCATACACCTGTTCGAATAGCTCAACAGCCTTTCCGCCAATGAACTGACCGCTTCGAAACAACTCTTGGATTTCTGGCAAAAGCTCCTCTTCGACTTCTTGACTCTGTGCGGCCAGGTCCACGAGGGGAATGTTCATGTGGAGCTCCTTAGAAAGGCGGTTATCTAGATGCAAGTTTCACGAAATACCGATAGCTTTCCAAACCCGCCATCGCATCCGATCCATTTGCTTTCGAACTAATTCAGTAAGTATTTGTTGGACATTTGGTTGACTACCTGCCTCGGCACGACTAAGCCGACGTCTGTACTTTCGATATCTTGAATTGCGCTTGGCTTTCCGGTCGGCTTCCGTTGCCGTGCTGGCAAGCTGGATAGCGGTTTCCTGGCTGCCGCCCGTGTCGAGCTCACGCTGGGCTAGAAGCAAGGCCTCCCGCGCCAGTGCACGGCGGGCCAGACGCAAGATAGCGCGTCCGTCAGTGTCGTCTCGCAGCTCATACGTGGAGCAGAATGCGAGAAATGCCTTCAACCTATGACTTAGGTCTGTCGCCATAGACGAATATGAGAGCAAGTGCATGTTGGACTCATGTACTCGATAGAAGGCTTGCGGGGGACCGTGGATGTAGCCGATATCCCAACGCGACGCCAGCCGAAGCCAGTACTCCAGGTCCCCGGAGTGTGGGAGCTCCGGGTTGTAGTAGCCGACTTCGCGCATCGCCTCAGTACGCATGACGACTTCAGGAGACAAAATGAAGCACCTTCCGCGGTAACTAGCCAGATGCAGCCACTCGGAACCACGCCAAACTGTCCACGTGCTTCGGTCCTTGGAGCTCAGGCTGGGGCTGCCCTCGGCATCGTTAAAATCCACCGGACGTCCATAAACCATTCCAACTGCCGGGTGGGCGGCCATTAAATCCGTGGCGCGTGCCAGTGCGTGTGGCGCCAGGAGGTCATCGGCAGACAACAAGACTGCATACGTAGTCTCAATGCGGGCAAGGCCGTCGTTATAAGTCCCGATGTGACCTTCATTTTCCGCGTGTGCGACCACGGAAATTCGGGCATCTGTATCGGCAATGGCGGTTGCCACCTTTGCGGAGCCGTCCGGGGATGCATCATCAACAATGATGATGCGCACATCGACGCGCTCCTGCGAGAGCACGCTATTCACGACCTGCGGGAGGTACTTTCCGTAGTTGTAGCAGGGTATGACCACAGTGACCGAGGCACGTTCGAGTGACTTCTGAGGCCGACATATCCTCATCGTGCACCTCCAAAGCCGAATGCGTCCCGATCGATTTCGTGGGCCGGGACGCCCACCCAGGTCTCACCGTCGGGCACGTTGCTGAGTACCGCGGCACCCATGCCGACTGTGGCGTAGTCCCCCACCGACGTCCGCTCCCTGACGCTGGAGTTCATTCCGAGGTAGGCCGCATGCCCGATCCGTACCCCGCCCCCAAGCGAGACGCCGGCGGCGAAGGTGGCGAAGTCCGCCACGTCGTCGTCGTGCGTGAAAGTGACGGAGGGCATGGCCACCACATGCGACCCCAGGGTGACCGAGGCTGTCAGTGTGACGTTCCGCATCAGGATGCTGCCGCGGCCGATCCTGCATCCCTCGGGCGGCTGCACGGACGGATCCACCGCGGTGGCATATCGGGCCTCGTGCAGGCCCATGGCGGTGAGACGCTCCACCACCGCCTCCCTGGACTTTCCGGAGCCGATGCACACGAGCACGAAGGCGTGCTTGAACTTTGGGGCATCGTCAATGGTTCCCAAAACCGGGGCGCCGTCCACGGTGACGCCGGCCATTTCCTTGTCGTCATCGAGCATGCCCACGACGTCGTACTGGCCGCTGCTGCGTACCATCGCCAGGACCTCGCGGGCCAGCCCGCTCGCGGCGATGAGGATGAGCTCACTCACGTGCGCGCACCGGCGGCCGCACGGATGCATTCCATGACCCGCTCCATTCCTGCGTCGTCCAGCTCGTGGAAGACCGGGAGTATCAGTGTCCTGTCGGTCATCCGCTCGGTGTTCTGCAGGCCGGCATTGCCTGTATCCCGCCATCGGTAGGCGGGCTGCCGGTGCGCTGCCATGATTCCGCGCCGTGCGGAAATCCCGGCATCAGCCAGCCGCGCCAGCAGCCCTTCTCGGTCGGTGCGGAAGCCCGGCAGGACTTCGAGCCAGAAGGACTGGAAGTTGGTGGTGCCGTAGGGCGGATCTGCGGCAAACCGCAGGCCCCTGAGGCCTCTTAGTCCGGCGACATACTGCGCCGCGATCTCCCGCCGCCTCTCCACTATTCGGGCGAGCCGTCCGAGCTGCACTATCCCCACGGCGGCCTGCAGGTCCGTCATCCTGTAGTTGTAGCCGATCTCGAGGTAGACCTCGGCCGGCGCCAGCACGGACCCGTGCCGGTCAGTGGCCGAAACGCTCATGGAGTGCTCGCGGAGGGTCCGGGCCCTGGCCGCCCAGTCGGCGCGCTGGGTGGTCAGCATCCCGCCTTCACCCGTGGTGATGATCTTGCGAGGGTGGAACGACCACACCGTCACGTCCGCCCCGGTGCCCACGGGCCTGCCCCTGTACTGGGAGCCTACGGCGCAGGCGGCATCCTCGATGATGGTGATCTCGTGCCTGTCGCACAGCTCGCGGATGGGATCCAGGTCAACCGGCACGCCGCCCTGGTCCACCACGATCACCGCCCGGGTATCCAGCGTCAGCGCGGCCCGAATGGTTTCCGCCGTCACGTTTCCCGTTGCCGGGTCCACGTCGCAGAAGACCGGCCGCGCACCAACATACGTCACGGCATTTGCGGTGGCGATAAAGGAAAGGGAAGGTACGACGACGTCGTCCCCGGCTCCGATGCCGGCCACCACCAGGGCGAGGTGAAGCGCAGTGGTGCAGCTGGACGTTGCGATGGCATGCCGCGCGCCCTGCGCTGCGCTGAAGTCCGCCTCGAACTGCTTGACCTTGGGCCCCTGGGCCACCCAGCCGGAGGCAACCACCTCCGCCAGGGCGCTGGCCTCCTCCTCGCCGAGCCAGGGCTTCATCACGTTGATCCGCGCAAGGACCGTTTCCGCAGTCACCGGACACCCACTTTCCTCGTCGCGGCGATCTCGTCACGCAGCGGCGTCCACCACCTGACCAGTTCGCGGAGCCCTTCCTGGAGCTCCACCTCAGCTTTGAACCCGAGATCCTGCCGCGCAGCCGTAGTGTCGGCCAGCCGGCGGACAACGCCGTTAACCAGTCGGGCCGGCCCGTGCTCCACAGCCAGGTCCGAGCCCATGACACGGAGCAGGGTCTGCGCCATTTCCAGCAGGCTTGTCTCAGTTCCGCTGGCGACGTTGTAGATGCCGTGCGTGACATCGCTGGCCGCCGCGAGGACATTGGCGCGGGCAACGTCGGCGGTGTATACGAAGTCCATGGTCTGCAGCCCGTCGCCGAAAATCAGCGGCGGTTCGCCGTCGACGATCCTTTCCATCCAGCGGACCAGCACCTCGGTGTACAGCCCGTGGACGTCCATCCGGGGCCCGTAGACGTTGAAGTAGCGCAGCATCACATAGTCCAGCCCGTTCATGGCATGGAAGCTGCGGGCCATCCCCTCGTTGAATGATTTGGCGGCGCCGTAGAAGGTGTCGTTGTTGGCGTGGTGGTGGCGCTCCGGTGTCGGGAATTTCTCCGCCATGCCGTACACCGAGGCGCTTGAGGCGGCGATCAGTTTGTCCACTTTGTGCTCCGCCGCTGCTTCCAGGATGTTGAAGGTCCCGTTAACCAGGACTTCCAAAGCAAGGCGCGGTTCTTCTGCACACTGGGTAATGCGGATGGCCGCCTGGTGGAACACCAGGTCCTTGCCTTTGGTGAGATCGTGTACCAGATCGCGGTTGCGGATGTTTCCCTGGATCACTTCCACCTGCCCGGTAGCCAGGGCACCGGCCAGGTTCAGGAGCCGTCCCCGGACCATGTTGTCCAGCACGTCAATCCGGTTAACCCTGGCCTTGAGCAGGGCATCAATAAGTGTTGAACCCACTGTTCCGGCGCCCCCTGTCACCAGGACATTGGCGCCCTCCAGCTCGCTCACCGCACACGCTCCAGCCTGGCCGCTGACGTTTCAAGTTCGGCTCCGGCGACCTCTGCCGCCTGGCCGTCCTGGCCCAGGCTGCGCGTGACGGCTTCCAGGACGGAAAGCACCCGCAATCCGGATGCCCCGCCTGTCCGGGCCTCGCGTTTGTGGCGGATGCAGAAGGCGAGCTCCTCCACCACCTGGCTGAGGGCTTCCCGCTCCTGCAGGGCAGGAGACCAGGTGTCACCCAGCCGGTAGGAAATGGCGTTCGTCTTCCTTTCGCCGGGTGATTTGGGCTGGCGGTCCAGGCTGACGCCGCGGTCATACACACTCAGCCGCTGCTGCGGGTTCAAGTCGTCCCAGACCAGGGTGCGGAGCGAGCCGCCGATCACCATCTGGCGGATCTTGGTAGGGCTCAGCCAGTTCACGTGCACATGCGCGGTGCCGTCGTTGGGAAGCCTGAAGTTCAGGTGTCCCACGCAGTCCCGTCCCGTGCCCAGCGGATCCGCTCCGAAGGCCGAGACTTCGGCAGGGTTCAGGCCCCCGGGAAGCACGAAATCAAGGATTGCCAGATCGTGCGGGGCCAGGTCCCAGAAGACGTCCACATCCGGCTGAACCAGCCCCAGGTTGATCCGGACGGAGTCCACAAAGAGGATCTCGCCCAGCGAGCCGGCCTGCACCAGCTCCTGCATCTTCAGCACGGCCGGCGTGTAGCAATAGGTGTGGTCGGCCATCAATACCAGTCCGTTAGCCTCAGCTTCGGCCACCATCTCCAGCCCATGGGCCCTGCTGTCCGCCAGTGGCTTTTCCACCAGCACATGCTTGCCTGCGCGCAGCGCCGTCATGACGGTCCCATGGTGGGTGTGGGCCGGCGTCGCGATGGCCACCGCGTCAACGTCCACCGTGTCCAGCAGCTCGTCAAGGGACTCCACCACCGGGATCTCGCCCAGGGTGGCTGCCAGTTTGCTGGCGCGCCCGATGTCCAGGTCGCAGATGGCCATCAGGTCCCAGTCGGGGCTGGCCTGCAGGTTCCGGGCCAGGTTGGGGCCCCAGTATCCGGCCCCGACGACGGCGATCTTGAGTTTCCGTGCAGGTTGCCGGTGGGTGGGGGTGTGGAACGGATTGGCGAAGTTTTTCATGTCACTTTCTTTCCCCGTGTGCGGTTCTTAGTAGGCGCCGGACGGCTGGACGACTGCGCGGAAGGTCCGCCAGAGGATTAGCAGGTCCCCGGCGATTGACCAGTTTTCGACGTAGTAGAGGTCCAGCCGGACGGCTTCGTCCCATGGAAGGTCGGAGCGGCCGTTGATCTGCCACAGGCCGGTGATTCCCGGCTTGATCAGGAGCCGCCGGTGGGTGTGGCTCTCATAGCGGTGGACTTCCCGGCCCAGCGGAGGCCGGGGCCCCACCATGCTCATGTGGCCGAGCACGACGTTCCACAGCTGGGGGAGTTCGTCCAGGGAGTACTTGCGCATCCAGCGCCCGCAGCGGGTGACCCGCGGGTCATCCCTCAGCTTGAACAGGACGCCTGCGCCTTCGTTTTGATCGCCCAGGGCGGCCAGTCGGGCCTCGGCATCCACCACCATCGACCGGAACTTGAGCATCCCGAACGTGTTGCCGTCCTTGCCGATCCTGTCCTGGCGGAAAAACACCGGGCCCGGACTGTCTAGGCGCACGATCGTGCCGAGTACCAGCAGCACGGGTGAAAGCGCCAGGAGCGCGGCCAGGGCCATCGCGACGTCCATGACACGCTTCAGCGCATGCTTCGCGCCCGAATACTGCGGAATATCCACATGCATGAGGGGCAGGCCCTCCACCGGCCGCCAGTGGATGCGGGGACCCGCAACGTTCGTCAGTGCGGCCGCGAGCACCATTTCCGCTGAGCTTTCCTCAAGTTTCCAGCCGAGTTCCCTGATGAACCTGTTGCCCCCGGGAAGCGGGCCGGCCACGATGACGGCGTCTGCTTCCACGAGGCGTGCCGTGCGGGCTATGTCGTCAGTGGAGGACAGGACCGGAACGTGCTGGTTGTCCACGCGGAGGGTTGTGCCGCGCCGTGCGCCCGGCAGGCACACGCCAAGAATGTCGTAGACCGCCCCGGTCTTCTTCACTACCTGGCGGACCACATAGCGCACGTCCTCAGGGTCACCCACCACAATGGCCCTGGAAAGGTGGTGGCCATTGGCTTTCTCGATGCTGAGCCAGCGCCGGAAGGCCCAGCGGTTCCAGGTCAGGGCCACCAGCCCCAGCGGCAGGGACACGGCGATGAATGCCGTGCCGCCGTGGACGGAAAAGACGACGGCGACGATCGCCATCAGCCCGAAGACACGCAGGCTTGCGGACGCGACGCGCTTGTATTCGTCCGCGCCGACGCCAAGGACTTTGGAATCACGGGTGTGGTAAACCTCCAGGGCTGCGAGCCAGAGGAGGACGACGGCGATGGCGGCGAGGAAAGAGCCGTCGCCGTCCGCGCCACCTGCGGTTCCGCCGCTTGAAACCAGTTCGCCGGTGAACACTGCGCCCACCACCAGGACGGAGTCGGCGGTGCGGAGAAGATTGGTGAGCCTGGCGATCCAGGCTGTTGCGGCTTCGCGCCCGGTGCGTGCCGAGGCCCGCCGTGCACCGCCGCTGCCCACGGATGGGGCAGCTGGCGGCAGCAGAAGCCGGGTTCCTACGGATTCTGCTGCCGCCAACGGCGCTGTTGTCATACGTTGTGCAGCAACGGACGCAACGGGCCAGCCCAAGGCTCCACGCCGGGTCCCGGCAATCGGTACCTCTGCCATGATTACCCCTTCCCTGCGTGTCCGCTTTGTGCTCTGACCGTGAAGCAAAATTAGTCCGTCAACGGCCGCTGTGGCGGGGAAAGAAGGGGCGCTTGTGGATGGATCAAGGGAACAGTGTGGAAACTGCGGGTACCTGCAAGGGCCCGATTTTGCCGGGGTTTGCTAGAGGACGGGCAGGACGTACGGTTCGCGGGCGGCGGCTTCCTTGCCAGCTGCCAAGGCGGTCAGCTGGGCGCGGGATTCCACTCCCAGCTTCCGGTAGATCGCAGTCAGGCGCACTTCGACGGTCCGGACGGACACGTAGAGTGTTGCTGCGATTTCCTTGTTCCGCATTCCCCGGGCCACCATTTTCGCCAGTGACCGTTCGTGGTCGGCGAGCATCAGCATGGCGGGGTTGCCGGCCGCACGGACGGGTTCCACCCGCTCGTCCAGCAGCAGGGAATCCACGTGCTGAGTCCAGGCATCCGCTCCGGCTTCATCGAACATGACTTTCGCCCGCAGCAGCGCGTCCCGGGCTTCGCGCAGCCGGCCGAAGGCGCCGAGCCGCTCCGCGTAGCAGAGCATTGTCCGGGCCCGTTCCAATACAGACTCGTGGGCGATCCTGCCCTCCAGCGCCTGGCTGAACAGCTGCAGGGACTGATCGCCGTCGGCCAGCATGGCCCGGCTTCGTGCCACAGCAGACATCAGCCACGGTGAGCGCAGGCCAACGGAACGGCTCTCCAGGCGGAAGAGCGCCTGGGTGGCTTCCCGGTGCCGTCCCAGCCGGACCAGCACCTCCACCAGATCCGCCCCGCATCGCAGCAGAGTGGGATTGCCAAAGGCCATACCAATCTCGGCAGCACGGGACAAGTGGGCGAACGACTCTGCGAGGTTGCCCCGCATGAGGGCAAAATGGCCCTGGTATGCAGCCAGCTGGGCAGTGATAGCCGGGTGGCTTTCCCCGCCGGAGAAATGCTGCGCCTCCGCCACGTAGGCACGCGCCAGTGCCTCATCGCCCAAAGCGTGGGCCCGCCACACCCGGAAGATGTGCCGGATCCCGCGATGGTATTTGATCTCCGGTTCAGAGAGTTCCAGGTCCTCGATCAGCTTGACTGCCGTCCGGACATTGCCCGCACGTATCTCGTTGTCCACCGCAAGGAAGTCTGCGGTCTCCCGCCAGTTGATGTTGCTCGCCTCCAGGGAGTTCCGGACCATGCTGAACGCCTCGTGGGCGAGTTCATGGTGTTCCGCGTAGCTGAGGGAGCGGCCCTGGACCAGCAATGTCGCAACGTTGTCGCTTACGCCGGCTTCATGCTTGCGGCCAACATTTTCGGTTTTGCCGCCGATTGCCTCGATCAGCAGCCTGGCGCGGCCCACCATTGCCAGGCAGTCGGCGGAGGCGGATTCCTGGAAATTCCTGAGGTGCTGCAGGAGGCCGGCTGCATCTTCCAGCTCCCAGCGCTCTGCATAGTAGAGGGAGCCCAGGGCCAGCAGTTTTGCGGCAAACGCCGGATCGTGCTGGCCGAATTCCTTGACCAGGCGCAGCACCATGCTGGAGCGTACGGCGGCCCCCTGGATGAACTGGATCTCGAAAGCCAGGCCGGTCAGGCGAAGGATCAGCGCAGGATTGCGCGTCACCCGCTGCGCCCAGGTCAGGTAGCGCTTGGCGTAGACAAATTCGCCCCTGTTGAACAGCAACTCGGCCAGGGTGGTGAGGCGGGCAGCGGTCTCGGCCTCCCAGGGGTTGATAGTGAGGGCGCGTTCAATGTATTCCACGGCGAAGGCAATCTCCCCGCTGCGGATAAGATCGGCGGCGAACCGGAGGAGGCCGAACGGTGTCTGCCTCTCCAGCGCGGTGAAGCTCAGGTGCCACCGTCGGGCGTAGGGGTCAGTAGCCTCGGCCGCTTCGGCCATGGCACGGTGGCTGGCGGTGCGCACTGCCGGTGTCATGGCCGCAAAGACGTAACCGCGGAGCAGCTGGTCCCGGATCCGGAGGTAGGGGCCGGTCCTGCTGACCATTCCGGCGGCCAGGAGTTCATCGATCCCGGGCCACAGCTTGCTGTAGACCTTTTCCAGGGTCGTGATGTCGCTCCGGCAGGACAGCGAAAGGAGGTCCAGGACACGCCGCGCATCGTGGGTCAGCCCCCCGACGGTGGCTGCGAATTCAGAGACGAAGCTCCCCTTGGAGGGCAACGGCACCGGAAGGGCGTACTTGCCTTCGGCCTGCCGCTCAAGCAGGCATGTGTAGAGCTCGACGGCGGCCAGCGGGTTGCCTTGGGTGGCCGCGGCAACCGCGTGGACGGCCGCCGTCGCGGTCTGCGGTGCCGGGATCGACTCGAGCATCCGGACGGTGTCGTTGTAGCTCAGGGGCCTCAGTCGAAGGCTCGGAAGGCTGGCGAACGGGCTGTCAGGGGATTCTTCGCGCATGCTGAGGAACAGAGCCATGTCAGTTCCGGAAAGGCGGCGCGCCAGGAAGCCTATGACCGACTGGCTGCTGGGGTCCAGCTGGTCTGCGTCGTCGATGACGATGACAGTGCGGGAGGACGAGCGCTGGTGCAGTCCGTTGAGGAGCATGGTCGAGACCGTCGGCACGTCCATGGCGCCGGTGAAATCACGGAGCAACTCGTCGGCGAAGCGGTTGAGGACGGGATCATCGATTCCGTTCAGGAGTGCTGTGAGACCAGAGAGCGGCCAGTCGGACTCGGAGGCGCTTGCCCGAAGGAAAACAGTCCGGTAATCGGAAAGCCTCGGAATCTCGGACAGCAGGGAGGATTTTCCCACTCCTCGCCGCCCTACGACCGCTAGTGCTGACTCCTTGGGCCCCCGGATCACGGAAATGATCCGGTCCAGCTCCTTGCTTCGGCCTATTAACGACATGTGGTCCCCATCCATCGAAGAAGGAGACCTGTATTCCTTTGTACTTTCAAAAAAATTGTGTGTCTCGCCGCCGGTCCCTAGCATGACCGGCGGTTCAACCCCCTGGCCGCTAGTTGCGTCCAGCCCGGTACCCAGCCGTTGCTTGTCAATATAACCTTGATCCACAATTCGCACCAGAGAATTCCTGCAGGTGAAGTACTCGTATTCCCCCGTCAAGTACACATATTCGTGGCGCTCAAGTACTCATATTTCCGTCCCGTTTCAAAATTGTCCTATACGCATCAGCTGATTCTCCATGGTGTTTTAGCTTGTGAACTTCTCTGAATCTGGCCCCGGTCTTCTGTGTGAGTGCACATTCCCTGGCCGATAAGGCACGTCTAGGGTGGAGACCGTGTGATCCACCCCACGGCTGAACCGCCACGACCGGTTCCGATCCGGGGATCCACGCCGCCGAAAACAGGCTCCGTTTAAAAGTATTGATCTCAAAGTATTGATCGAAAATCTTCTGCAATAACACTAAGGACGGCGCAGGCATGAACTCTGACCAGCAGTTATCCAAGTCGCTCAAGCCGCGGCATCTTTCCATGATTGCCATCGCCGGCGTGATCGGCGCGGGCCTTTTTGTGGGTTCAGGCGCTGCGATCCAGCAGGCCGGACCCGGAATCCTTCTTGCCTACATGGCTGCCGGGATCGTGGTGATCCTGGTGATGCGCATGCTGGGTGAGATGGCCGCTGCGAATCCGGAGACCGGATCGTTCTCCACGTACGCTGACAAGGCCCTGGGGCGGTGGGCAGGCTTCAGTATCGGCTGGCTCTATGCCTGGTTCTGGATCATCGTCCTGGGCATCGAGGCAACAGCAGGCGCGGCCATCATGCACCGCTGGGTGCCGGGTATCGACCAATGGGTCTGGGCGCTCATCCTCATGGTGCTGCTGACCCTGACCAACCTTGGCTCGGTGAAGTCCTACGGTGAGTTCGAGTTCTGGTTTGCCTCCATCAAGGTTACGGCGATCGTCCTGTTTCTGCTTTTCGGTGCCGCCGCCATCCTGGGACTCGTTCCCGGCGTTCCCGCTCCCGGCCTGAGCAACCTGACGGGGAACGGCGGGTTCCTGCCTAACGGTCCGGGAGCTGTCCTGGCCGGCATCCTGGTCGTGGTTTTCTCGTTTTTCGGTGCCGAAATCGCCACCATTGCGGCCGGCGAATCCGAAAATCCCGTTGATGCCGTCAAGAAGGCCGTGAAGTCCACGGTATGGCGCATCCTGGTGTTCTACATCGGCTCGATCGCCATTGTTGTCACGCTTTTGCCCTGGAACTCCGCCAATGTGGCCAAGAGCCCGTATGTTGCCGTCATCGAACTGTTCGGGATCCCCGGTGCGGGCACCATCATGGACATTGTTGTGCTCACCTCCGTCCTGTCCTGCCTGAACTCCGGGTTGTACACCGCCAGCCGCATGCTCTTCTCGCTCTCCAAGCGCGGCGATGCACCCAAGGCGTGGACCCGGATTTCCCGCCGCGGTGTTCCTGCCACAGCTGTCCTTGCCTCAACTGTCGTGGGTTTCGTGACGGTGGGACTGAACTACGTCGCCCCGGACACGGTTTTCCTGTTCCTCGTCAACACCTCGGGCGCCATCGCCCTGTTCGTCTGGCTGGTTATCGCAGGCTCGCAGCTCATCCTTCGCAGGCGGATGGGGGCAGCGGCAAAGGATCTGGCCCTGAAGATGTGGCTGTTCCCGTACCTCACGTGGGTGTCCATTGTTAGCATCGTGGCACTGCTCATCGGCATGGTCATCCTCGAATCCACCCGCGAATCGCTCCTGCTGTCCTTGGCGCTGGGCGCGGTTGTGGTGGGCATCGGCCTGTGGCGCTACCGCAAGCCTGCCGCTCTTGCCACCGCCGACCTTCGCGGTGGGACCGGCGAAGATGAGACCGCCGAAGGTGAGACCGCCGAAGGTGAAAACACAGTCGTAGGTGCCGGCCCGGCGGCGTAATTCTTCGCTGTCGGTAGATCACTGCTCAAACAGGCCGCATGCGGTGTGTTCCTCTCGGAACAACCTGCATGCGGCCTGTGCGTGTCCCGGCCGGAGCGGGGCCTGCCGTCTGCTTAGGCCGCCAGGCCCAGCACCAGGTTGATGGTGGCAGCCAGGATGACCGTCCCGAACAGGTAGGACAGCAGGCTGTGCTTGAGGGCCTCGCGCCGGATGCGGGGATTCTCGAGGTTGGTGTCCGACACCTGGTATGTCATGCCGATGCTTGTTGCCAGGTACGCGAAGTCCGTGTACCGCGGTGGCTCGTCCTGGTTGAAGCTGACCCCGCCTACTTTCTCTCCTCCGTAGTAATGCTCCGCGTAGCGCAGGGTGAAGAGGGTCTGCACCAGCATCCAGGACAGCGCGACGCTGGCGAGTACCAACGCGGCACCGCCCAGCCTGGTGCCGCCGCCCTGGTGTGAGTCCACAATCACGACGGCGACGGCTGCCAGCGAGGCAGCGTTGGCCACAAGGATGAGAAAGTCGGTAGCCGCGCGCGAGGGATCCTCCGTGGTGGCGTGCGACTTGGTTTCGTCCGGATCCAGGCCGCCGATCACCACCCACACCCATGCGACGTAGACCAGGGCCGCAGTGGCCCAGCCCGCCGCCGGTGCCTGCAGCCAGCGTCCCGTCGCGCCCGTGGCGGCGGATGCTGCCAGTCCCGCCACAATCATGGCCACGAATCTCAGGCGGCTGCGGCGCACCCTTGGGCGCAGGGTTTCAGTCATGCTCTGAACTCTAACGGGGGCAGAGCCCGCGGCAGCCACTCCGTCACCTGAGGCAGCCTTTTAGGGTCCACCCTCTCGGCCCGAGGCGGGGTGGCGCGGATCTGCCGCCGTCGGCCGTCCAAAAGAGTGCCTGCCGTGACACGAAACGGCAAGGAGGCGCGGTTTTCCACATAGGCGCAGCCGCGGTGTCCCGGCAGCCGCACGGCGCTTACTCTTGAGTCACGCGCAAATCGCCTTACCGGTCCAAATGCACTAAGATAGTGAAGTCTGTGCTGCGTCCTGCCTCCGTTCCGGTGGCCGGACATTGCATGGCACCGCAAATGAACCTCCTGTTACGGAAATGCCGTAACCGCTTAGCCCAAAGGAGGTGGGTTCACATATGCGTCCTTACGAATTGATGGTAATCATCGACCCCGAGGTCGAAGAGCGTACCGTTGAGCCGTCGCTTCAGAAGTTCCTAAATGTCATCACCAACGATGGTGGAACCATCGAAAAGGTTGACATCTGGGGCCGTCGCCGACTGGCCTACGACATCAAGAAGAAGTCCGAAGGTATCTACGCCGTGGTGAACTTCACCGCCAAGCCGGACACCGCCAAAGAACTTGACCGCCAGCTGAGTCTCAACGAGACCATCATGCGCACCAAGATCACCCGCCCCGAAGAGCAGAAAGTTGTTGCCGAGTAATTCCGGCTTCGATTTTCATTCTTTACCCCGCAGGAACGAACTCTCTTCATCCAGGATCGAACAAGGAGGCAGTAGATGGCAGGCGAGACCACCATTACGGTCATCGGTAATCTCACCAATGACCCGGAGTTGCGGTTCACTCCGTCAGGTTCGGCAGTAGCGAACTTCACCATCGCTTCCACCCCACGCACCTTTGACCGCCAGTCGAATGAGTGGAAGGACGGGGAAACCCTGTTCCTCCGCGCATCTGTATGGCGTGAAGCTGCCGAGAACGTCGCCGAATCCCTCACCAAGGGCATGCGCGTGATCGTTTCCGGCCGTCTGAAGAGCCGTTCCTACGAAACAAAAGAAGGCGAAAAGCGCACCGTTATCGAGCTCGAAGTCGATGAAATCGGCCCGAGCCTGCGCTATGCCAACGCCAAGGTCAACCGCACCCAGCGCTCCGGCGCCCAGGGTGGTCAGGGTGGCTTCGGCGGAGGCGGCGGCGGTGGCTTCGGAGGCGGCGCTGGTGCAAACCAGGGCGGCAACTCCGGTGGAAACTGGGGCGCAAACCAGCCCGCAGCGCAGGAAGACCCTTGGGCAACGCCCGGGGTCAGCAATGCCGGCGGCTGGGGCAACGGCCCGGACTCCGAACCTCCCTTCTAACCACTCATTAAGGCCCGACGCCGGGACCGCCGCGGTTGCCGCAAGGCACCGCACGTGACTGCCGCCGTCGGACCACCACCATCCCGTGGATCAATATCCACGGGCTCCCTAGAATAGGAGCTCCACGATGGCTAAGGCTGAACTCCGTAAGCCCAAACCAAAGTCCAACCCCTTGAAGGCCGCTGACATCACCGTCATCGACTACAAGGACGTAGCATTGCTGCGCAAGTTCATCTCCGACCGCGGAAAGATCCGCGCCCGTCGCGTCACCGGCGTCACGGTCCAGGAACAGCGCAAGATCGCACAGGCAATCAAGAACGCCCGCGAAGTTGCTCTGCTGCCTTACTCCGGCGCTGGCCGCGGCTAAGGAAGGGATTAACTAACATGGCAAAGCTCATTCTGACCCACGAAGTAACCGGTCTCGGTGCTGCTGGCGACGTTGTCGAGGTCAAGGACGGTTACGCACGTAACTACCTGCTGCCCCGCAACTTCGCCCTGACCTGGTCCAAGGGTGGCGAGAAGCAGGTTGAGTCCATCAAGTCTGCCCGCGCCGCCCGCGAGCACGCTTCTCTGGAAGACGCTCAGAAGCAGGCCGCTGCACTCTCCGCGAAGCCGGTCAAGCTCGTTGTCAAGGCTGGCGAGACCGGACGCCTGTTCGGCACCGTCAAGCAGGGCGACGTAGCCGACGCTGTCGAGGCCGCTGGCCTGGGCCGCATCGACAAGCGCAAGGTTGAACTGCCGGCACACATCAAGTCGGTTGGTTCATACCAGGCCAACGTCCGTCTGCACGACGACGTTGCTGCCGTGATCGAACTCGACGTAGTCGCTGGCAAGTAGCACTTCCGGCCATTGGCCGCAAAGCGCTATGCAGTCCTGACTGCTGAAGGCCCCCGCTTTCGGATCCTCCGGGAACCGAAAACGGGGGCCTTCGCCGTTCCTGGCCCGGCATGTTCTACCGGGCTCTTGGGCGGGGGCTCCGATGCGCTGCAACTGGCCTATGCCGGCCGGGAGTCAGCCGTTTTGTGTCCATGCCGTCATATGCCGATAGCCGGCCCGGATCAGCTCCGCGAGCACGGCCTCGTCCACATCTTCCAGCTTGTTGACATACAGGCACCCCGCTCCAGTCCGGTGCTTGCCCAGCCTGGGCAGCAGTGCGCCGGCCTCAGGGCTTTGCAGGAGCCGGTAAAGCGAGAGGCTCGCCTTCCTGGGCGAGAAGCCCACAGCCGCCGCATCGCCTTCCCGCCCGGTTTCGTATCTGTAGTGGTACCGCCCGAATCCCACGATACTGGGACCCCACATCACGGGCTCCTCGCCGGTGATCGTGGACATCAGTTCCAGGAGGCGCAGGCTGTCCCGGTGCCGCACAGAGTGGTCCACACCATCGAGGAACCCGCCGACGGAAGCCTCTGTTGCCTGGGTTTTGTTTTCGGCCATGGAGGAAGTCTGGCAGAGGGCTGTGAAGTTGTCAGGGCCGAGGCAGGGATGGCTAGGCCGGATAGAGAGCCCGGGGAATAAAGACCGGTGGACGGCCGTTGGGCAAGTACATGCAAAAACATGTATCCTAGTTTTCCAGCCGAACCTCAGGAGCACACCGTGGAAACCCGCCGCATCATCGTCCTTTCAGCCGGTCTGGGCGTCCCTTCGTCGAGCAGGCTGCTTGCCGACCAGCTCGCGGCCTCCGCGGAACGACAGCTCTCCGCTGCCGGATACCAGGTGGCGGTGGAGGTTATCGAGCTCCGGGACCTTGCCGTGGACATCGCCAATAATTTCGTCACGGGCTACGCCGGACCGCGCCTCGCTGAGGTTATCGCGGCCGTGGAGGCCTCCGACGGCGTCATCGCTGTGACCCCGGTGTTCAGTGCGTCGTACAGCGGCTTGTTCAAATCCTTCATCGATGTCCTGGACCCGAAGTCGTTGGAGGGGAAGGCAGTCCTGCTGGGTGCCACAGGAGGCACAGACCGCCACCAGATGGTGCTGGACTACGCCATGCGACCGCTCTTCAGCTACCTGCGGACCCGGATGACTCCCACCGGTGTCTTCGCCGGTCCCCAGGACTGGGGAAACACGGACGACGGCGGATCGCCGCTTTCGGTGCGCATCGACCGCGCGGCGACCGAGTTCGCCGTGCTGCTCCAGGGCAGCCAGCCCCGCCCCCGGCCGGCAGCGTCGCAAACCCTGCCGTTCGAGCAGTTGCTGGCGGGCATCTCGGGCGGTCGCTGAGGCAAGTCCGGGCAGGCAAATCGGGCGCTCTCTGACGCGGGTACGGGCAGGGGCATCGGAGGGGGCCGAACTTTCGGGCCGTCCCGCTCGTTGTCCGGGACATGAAATGTCCTGTGGATTCCGTTGACCTGATTATGAGCGAACGCAGTGGTGTCGAGATTGACTACTGCCCCCAGTGCCGCGGCGTGTGGCTGGACAGGGGTGAACTGGACAAGATCATTGATCGGGCCGCCGATTCCCTGGGCGGAGGGGCTGCCCGCCCGGCAGCCCCGGCACCCGGGGTGGGGCCGCCGCCGCTGTACCAGAACTTTGAGCCCCGCCGCGAGCAGCCCCGCCCCGATGACCGGAACTACGGGAAGCAGGGCTATGACCGCGACTACGACCGGCGCCGGCCGAAAAAGAAGGAGGGCTGGCTGGGCGACCTATTCGACTTCTAGCGGAGCCGCCCGGAGCCTACAGAGCTGCCGGGACGTGGCTGCCGCCGGCCGCGGGCGGCTGGTGCGCCAGTCGTGGTGTCAGTCGTCCAGGAGCGCGATGAACTCACGCGCCTGCTTCAGTGAGATGTCTGAGTGGCGCGTGAGGGCATTGGCTGCGGCTTCGGTGTCGCCGCTGCGTGCGAGCGTGCGGATCCGCCCGTAGATCTCGTCATTGAGCATGTTGCTAGAGACTTCGCGGGTGACGTCGCCTTTACTGGCGATGGCACGGTACCGGTAAGGGAAGCGCTGCGGGACATCGTCCTCATCAGGGTCAGCCGCCACGGGCTCTGCTGCGGGACTCCGGTACGGCTGGGGGTGGGCCGCCAGCGCGCCCACTGCATCCCGGGCGGACCGCAGGCCCTCTCCGGTTGCCTCGTAGTAGAGCTTGATGGCTGCCATCGCCTGTCCCTGGGCGATGAGCGCGTAAAGCCGACGGTGCTGGTCCTCGGTAAGCCTCGCAGCGGCTGAACGGGCAACCTCTACGGGATCCACTGCGGGGGTGGCAGGCCGGGAGCTGGCGGCGGCCCGCCTGCTGACGGCCCGGGCGGCCAAGGCCACGCCTATAGCGACAACAACCATGATGAGGGTGGGGATCAATAGCGATTGCATTGTCTAAAGCCGATCTACATACTTTTTGGCGGTAGCCAGGTCCGAGTGTGTTGCCTGGCGGAGTAGTTTGATGGCCTGGATCTTCTGTCCGTTACGCGCCATCGACTGCAGCTGCTGGAAGAGCTGGGGATTCAGCTGACCGCCGGGAAGTGCCAGGTAGCCATAATGCCCGGGGCTTGCCTGCGCCTCCTGTGCGGCCCGGGCGTGTCCCTCCTGTTGCGACTGCTGCTGCTCATTCTGGCTGGGCCGGGTAGTGGCGGTCACGCGGGCGCGAGCCGCGGTGGCTGCCCGGACTTGGGACGCATAGTGCTCGGCAGACCGCATCGCGAGGTCCTGCTGGTACCTTTCGGCGTCTGAAATGCCGGAATCCCGGGGGCGCAGTGCCGTCGCGAACCCCCAGAGCACCGCCACAAGAATCAAGGCAGGCAGTAACACGATCAGTATTTCGCCCATAAATAGAGCTTAGGCCAGTTCCCGGTTATCCACAGCATATTCCGTGGCCCGTATGCAAGCAGCAGGCTTCCGCGGCGATTTCGCGCAGTCCGGTGTGCAATCGATCACAAAATGCGCATGAATCGCCACGATCATGGCTCGAAAACGGCCAACTATCAACAGCGCCAGCCTGCAAGCTGTGGATGAAGGTTCATCAAAAGAATATTTACTCCACACGCTGGCAAGAACGTTTCCGCAGGTCAGAGCGATATGTGAGGCAAAACTTTCTTTGTTTCCACAGGCTCACCCACAAGCTGTGCACAAGCTATGCCCCTTAGTGCACAGGTTATCCACAGCTGCGGGCAGGTGCCGGCTTTGCTGTGGAGACAAGGAGGGCTAGCGTAGCGGAATACCTGTTTTGGGGCTGCGGAAACGGGTCTCCGACACTGTGGCAAACACCATGACCGGTCCAATGACCTGGGCGTGGTGCTGCCCTCTGTGGATAACCTGTGGATTGTGGGGATAAGTGTGCGTGCACGCGCAAAAAGAATGCTTGCAGGCCGACCGGCCGGAAATGTCGGTGCCTGCCTGTACACCTGAAGCGTATGGCGTTGCGGACGTCCCGCTGCGTCCGCACCCGGCAGGAAAAATGGCTTACGTGCCGCGGCAGCTTGATAACGCCGCAGCATACAACGGAGGACGGCAGCTTTGTCAGTAACGCACCTGGATTCGATCGAGGGTACCCGCGGATCCGAGGGCAGCCGGAAGCCGCCACAGGATATCCCCGCCGAACAATCAGTACTGGGTGGCATGATGCTCTCCAAGGACGCCATAGCCGACGTTGTGGAGATCCTCCGCGGCCAGGACTTCTACCGCCCCGCTCACGAGACCATCTACGAAGCCATTATCGATCTCTACGGCCGCGGAGAGCCCGCCGACGCCGTTACGGTATCTGATGAGCTGACCAAGCGTGCCGAGATCAACAGGATCGGCGGTCCCGCCTACCTGCATGAGCTCATCCAGACCGTTCCCACGGCGGCCAATGCCGGATATTACGCAGAGATCGTTGCCGAACGGGCCGTGCTTCGCCGGCTCGTCAATGCCGGCACTAAGATCGTCCAGCTGGGTTACGGCTCGGACGGCGAAGTGGAGGACCTGGTCAACCAGGCCCAGGCCGAGGTCTATGCTGTTGCCGAGCGGCGCACTGCCGAGGATTACGTGGTCCTTAAGGACGTCATGGAGTCCACGGTGGACGAAATCGAAGCCTCCGGCCACCGCGGCGAAGGCATGACCGGTGTCCCCACCGGTTTCTATGAGTTGGATGAGCTGACCCACGGGCTCCACCCCGGCCAGATGATCGTTATCGCTGCCCGCCCGGCCGTGGGTAAGTCCACGTTCGCCCTGGACTTCGCCCGCTCGGCTGCGATTAAGAACAACCTGGCCACTGTCATGTTCTCGCTGGAAATGGGGCGGAATGAGATCGCGATGCGTCTCCTTTCCGCGGAGGCGACCATCGGCCTCCAGGACCTTCGCAAGGGCACCATCAAAGATGAGCAGTGGTCCAAGATCGCCACCACCATGGGCCGGATGAACGATGCCCCCCTGTTTATCGATGACAGTCCAAACATGTCGCTAATGGAGATCAGGGCTAAATGCCGCCGCCTCAAGCAGCAGCACGACCTCAAGCTCGTGATCCTGGACTACCTGCAGCTCATGAGCTCCGGCAAGAAGGTGGAGTCACGCCAGCAGGAAGTGTCCGAATTTTCCCGTGCGCTCAAGCTGCTGGCCAAGGAGCTCCAGGTCCCGGTGATCGCTCTGTCACAGCTGAACCGTGGCTCTGAACAGCGCCAGGACAAGCGTCCGATGGTCTCGGACCTGCGCGAATCCGGTTCCATCGAGCAGGACGCCGACATGGTGATCCTGCTGCACCGTGAGGATGTCTACGACAAAGAGTCACCGCGCGCAGGCGAGGCGGACATCCTGATCGCCAAGCACCGCAACGGTCCTACCAAGGACATCGTGGTTGCCTTCCAGGGCCACTATTCCCGGTTCGCCAACATGGCGGCCGACGCCGGCGGCGGCTTCTAGCGCCAGACCTTCGTTTCGTTACAGTAATGTGTGCGATTCACTGCTGTTCAGTTCACTGCTGGGTCAGCAGATGGTTGGGCAGCCGGTTCCCCGGGGCGGTGCCGCGGATTTCCAGCAGTTCGCGGGCATGGGCGTGCAGCCTCTTGTCCTCTTCGGACACGGGAACCCACGGCGGCACGGGCACTGACGTTCCCTCAGCGTCGCGTGCAACCATCACGGTGAGGCAATAGGTGGTCAGGTTGAGCTCCCGACTCTTGGGATCCCCGGAGCGGACGTGTACTGCCACGTGCATGCCTTTGGTCCCGGTGTACACCAGCCGGGCTTCCACTTCCACCACATGGCCGATCAGCAGGGGGCGGTAGAAACGGACGCCGCCGGAGAACACCGCCACGGTGTCCATTCCGCAATACCGCGACGCACAGACATATGCTGCCTCGTCTATCCACTTCATCACGATGCCGCCGTGGACCTTACCTCCCCAGTTCACGTCGGTGGGGGCTGCCATGAACCGCAGTGTTATCCGTTCGGCCGTGCCGGCATCGGTATATTCCTGGCTGTTCATCGCTTCGACGATCTTTTCCCGGACCTTAATCCGGGCCAGCGCGTGGTCCCGCTGTTCGATTTCCGCGGCTGAGACAGGTTCGAACTGCTTGACCGGTATGGGCTTCCCGTCCGGGCCCACTGCGACAAAGATGACCATGCACTGGCTTCTCATGGTGGCGGGTCCGCCCTTGGGATCTCCCGATGAGACCACTGTCCGGATATGCATGGACGAACGCCCTGTGTAGACGATGGTGGCTTCCACCTCCACCATGTCACCGCTGTTCACCGGGTCCGCGAAGTGGATGTTTCCCACATAGGCGGTGACGCAGTAGGACTTGGCCCAGCCCACCGCGGCGGCGTAGGCGGCCTTGTCCACCCACTCCAGCACGGTTCCGGCATCCACCGAACCGCTGTGGCCCACATCCATCGGGGCGGCCAGGAAGCGGAGGGTTACGGAATTAGAGGCGGTCTCAGTCATGGTGCGATCTTACTGAGGGGGAAGGTTACCCGCCGGTTGATCGGGGCTGACAATGCCTGCCGACTGGTTGAACCAGTTATGACAGGACTAGCAGTGGCAGGACTAGTAATGACAGCGACTATCGATGACAGGGACGGCTATTGACCACGACGGCGGATAGGCACCCGGGTGCCTATCCGCCGTCGTGGTCAATACCGGGAAAGCCCTGCTTAGGCGAGGACCGCCAGCCGGGAGTTCTTGCGGCCGAACACGGCGCGATCCACAGAAATGCGGCCGGCGCCCGTGAGCGCCAGGGCGAGGGCTGCCGCGGCCAGGAGCAACACGAGTTCATAGCCGCCGGCTTCGGCGAAGACGCCCGCCTGGGCGTGCACAAGGAACAGTGCGCCGAGCATGTCCAGGGCCAGGAGTGCCGCGACCACGCGGGTCAGGATGCCCAGGATGAGCGCGATTCCGCCAGCCAGCTCGAGTCCGGCAACTGCAGGAGCTGTCACTTCGGCAGCGGGTACGCCCATCTTGGCGAACGCGGCCTGGGTGCCGGCAATAGTGAATTCGTTGAACTTCTGCCAGCCGTGGGCAGCGAAGAGGAAGCCCAGGATGACGCGCAGGAGGGTGATGGCGGACGTGGTAAGGGAGGACTGGTTCATGGGAGTTTCACCGTTTCGGATGTCGGTCGGGGCTTTCGGGATACAAGCGGGCCGGATCTCAGCGTTGAAGCTTGAAGTATCGAGTCTTCCGGACTCATGGTTGAAGTGTCAACAAAAAGATGTCCAATGTGTCCTTTCTCATGGACATACGCCCCTCATCTTCGCGGTGCCCCGGTAGGCTGTCTGGGTGCCTCGTCAATCCGCCCCTGCTGCCACGCATGCGCCAACGGGTCACGCCAGGGAGATCCTTCGGCTTGCCGTTCCGGCCTTCGGTGCGCTGATCGCTGAACCCCTTTTCCTGCTGGCTGATTCAGCCATCGTGGGGCATCTTGGCGTCGCCCAACTGGCAGGCGTGGGCCTTGCGTCAGCGGTGCTTCATACCGCCGTCGGGCTGATGGTCTTCCTTGCGTACTCCACCACGCCCGCGGTGGCACGCGCGATCGGGGACGGCCAACTCGGGAAGGCGCTGGCGGCCGGGCGCGACGGCGTGTGGCTGGCATTGCTGCTGGGCCTGGTGCTTGCGGCGGCTGGGTTCGTGGCGGCTGAGCCGGTGGTAAGCCTGATGGGGGCAGAGGGTGACGTGCGGACCTTTGCCGTGGGCTACCTCCAGTGGTCGATGCCCGGGCTGGTGGCGATGCTGCTCGTTTTCGCCGGAACCGGGGTGCTTCGGGGCCTTCAGGACACGCGCACGCCGCTGGTTGTTGCAACTGCCGGATTTGGCCTGAATGTCGTCCTCAATCTGTGGCTTGTTTATGGCCTGGGTTTGTCCGTGACCGGCTCGGCCGTCGGCACCAGCATCGCCCAATGGGCCATGGCTGCCGTCTATCTCGTGATGGTCCAACGCAATGCAGTCCGGGTCGGCGTCGGCCTGTTTCCGGACTGGCACGGCATCCGTGCCATGACGCGCATCGGGTCCTGGCTGATGCTTCGAACGCTCAGCCTCCGGATCGCCATACTGGCCACCGTCGTGGTTGTCACCGCCCAGGGTGCGGTGAACCTTGCGGCACATCAGTTGGCAATGTCGATCTTCTCCTTCCTTGCGTTTGCCCTCGACGCACTGGCAATCGCCGCGCAGGCGCTGATCGGGAGGGAACTCGGTGCGTCCAACGCCGTCAGGGCACGCCTGCTGACCCGGACCATGATCCGCTGGGGTGTCGGCTTCGGGGTGGTTACCGGACTGCTGCTGGCTGTGGCCGCGCCATGGGCGGGTGCCTTGTTCACCTCCGATCCCGCGGTCCATTCAGTCCTCACCTTCGCCCTGTGGGTTGTGGCAGCCGGGCAGCCGATCGCCGGGTACGTTTTTGTGCTCGACGGCGTGCTGATCGGCGCCGGCGATGCAAGGTACCTGGCGCTGGCGGGCTTGGCGAATCTTGCCGTTTATGTACCGATGCTCCTGGCGGTCAGCATCTCAGGCATCTCCGGGGTGACGGGACTTACCTGGTTGTGGGCTGCGTTTGCGCTGGGGTACATGGCGGCCCGCGCCCTGACCCTCGGCATCCGCGGCAGCTCCGACCGCTGGATGGTGCTCGGTTCGCGCTAGCAGCGTCGCCCACTAAACTGGACCGGTGACCCAACCGTTGACGCCCGCAGGAACTGCCCCAGGTGCCGCCCCTCACGCTGACCTCTGGAAGCCGGTACTGCTCCGCGCCCTGGCGGCCCTGGTGTTTGGTGCGGTGACCGTCTTCTGGGGTTCGCCATCCGTGGCCGTGATGGGCTGGTCCGGCGGGGCCTACCTGCTGGCTACCGGCCTCCTGCTGATCCGCAGCATCCCCAAGGGGGGCTACCGTTACGACACAAATCCGGGACGGCTCTTTTCCGCCGCAGGCTTGGCCCTGACCGGGAGCGGCGTTGCCCTTGCCCTGCTGCACGGTGACCTTCTCTTCGGAGTCATCGCCGCCGTCGGGCTGGGCCTGACGGGCGCGGTGGAGTTGTACTGCGGCATCCGGTATCGCGGAATGCATATATTGGCCCGGGACTGGCTGGCGTCCGGAGTCATCGGGGTCGGCACGGCGGCAGCCCTGCCCTTTTTCATCAGCCTCGGCGCACACGCGCTCCTTGGCGTCGCGGGCGGCGGCGCCATCATTTCCGGTGTGCTGTGGGTGCTCTCAGGGTTAACGCTCCGGCACGATGCCCGGCCGGACGCCGGGAAGCCGTAAACTAGGAAAACACGGTTCTACTCAACGTAGAATTCGGCCGTGCACGAGACGCGCACCACAGACCGCATCAGTCAAACCAGGCAGGCCACCGCGGCCTGCCTGCAGGAGAGGAACCATCTTGGCAGACCAGCAACCAGGAAAACCGCGTAAGCTGCGGACCTCGGTGAAGGGGCCGCTGATGTTTTCCGCGTTCTGGGCCGTCATCGCCTTCTTCGCGGTCCTGATCTTCGCCTCAGGCGGCAGCTCCCGCGCCCCGCGGTTTGACCTCGCCTTCACCGGTGCGGGGATTGCTTTCATTGTCACCCTGGTCATCGCCGCGATGCTCTCCATGAGCTACAAGGACAACGCGGAGCATCTCGGCAAGGGATCCGGTGTCAACCTCAGTTCCGCCAGGAAGACCCTGCATGGATTTGGCGGCCATGGCGGCCAGGGTCCGGCGAGGCCTGGTGGTTCCCCGGATTCAGAGGGTCCAGGCTCTTCCGCCGGGGACTCAAGCCCCTCCTAGCCCGCTGACGCCTGGCGGGCGCGATAGGCGGCCACATGCACCCGGTTGGCGCAGTTGCCGGTATCGCAGTAGCGCTTCGAGCGGTTCCTGCTGAGGTCCAGCACCACGGCATTGCAGTCGTCGGCCTCGCACACCAGCATCCGGTCCATCTCCTTGCTTCGGATCACGTCCACGAGGGCCATGGCAGCCTCAGTGCTCATCCTGTCCGCCAGTGGCGCTTCACTGGTCGTGGCATGCAAGTGCCAGTCCCACTGATCGTGCTTCATGAGCTGAGGAAGGGCCTTGCCTTCGCGCAGCAGCCGGTTCACGGTCTCCACGGCGGTGTCCTCGTTAGCGGTCCAGACCGCGGCCAGCTGGCTTCGGAGCCGGTGAACGCTGGCCAGTTCCGCCTTGTCGCGGGTGCGCGATCCGGTGAATTCTTCCGCCTCAAGGAACATGTCCAGGTCACCGATGGAGGCCAGGTGTTCCCGTCCGTTCGCCGCCGTATTGATCAGATTAACCACGGTACGCAGCGCCACCTCCGTGTCAGGGGCAAAAACCATCTTGACTCCTTACAAGCCGCGGGCGTAGTGTCATGAGCATTACCCCACTTTACTCCTGACAGGAGGCGCCGGTGCCTGCCACCAACCAGCCCGTATCAATCCGCCAACTATCACCGTACCGGCGTGGATTCTTGGCCTCAGGTCTCGGGATAGCACTGTTCTCTTCCGCTGTCTTCGGGACCTCCGGCTCCTTCGCCAAAGCCCTGCTGGAGGCAGGCTGGTCTCCCGGGGCGGCGGTGACCGCGCGTCTCACCGGCGCCGCTTTGATTCTTGCTGTTCCGGCGGTCCCCGCCCTTCGCGGCCGCTGGCACCAGCTCCGGGCTAACTGGATCACCATTGTGCTGTTCGGCCTGATCGGTGTGGCCGCTTGCCAGCTCTTTTACTTCAATGCGGTGGCAAGGCTCTCCGTGGGGGTCGCGCTCCTCCTGGAGTACCTGGCCCCGGTCATCATCGTGCTGTGGCTGTGGGCAGCCAGCCGCCGGGGCCCAAGGGCGCTGACTTTGGGTGGAACCCTGTTGTCCCTCGCCGGACTTGTCCTGGTGCTGGACCTCACCGGAACCGTGAAGGTTGACCTCATCGGCGTGCTGTGGGGAATGGCGGCTGCGGTCTGCCTTGCGATGTACTTCTTCATTACCGCGAAGGAGAACGACTCCTTGCCGCCGATCGTCCTTGCCTCCGGCGGGCTGTTGGTGGGTGCGGCAGCCATGTGGCTTGCGGGGGCAACAGGCCTGCTGCCCATGGCCTTCAGTACGGCTGACACCAGGCTTGGACCCTGGGTCACGCCGTGGTGGGTGCCCGTGGGGGGACTCATAGTCCTGGGCACAGTCCTGGCCTACGTATCCGGAATCAGGGCAGCCCGGGCGCTGGGGTCCAAGGTGGCGTCCTTCGTCTCGCTGACTGAGGTCCTGTTTGCCGTGGTTTGGGCGTGGCTTCTCCTGGGCGAGCTTCCCGGCGCCATCCAGCTTCTGGGCGGAGTACTCATTATTGGCGGTGTCATCCTGGTCCGGCTTGACGAGCTGCGTGCTCCTGCAGTTGCGGCAGGAACCATTCCAGGAACAACCCCGGCTCGCAGGCCAGCGGCAGCCAAGGTGGCTTCACCGCTCGGGCACGCGAACGACGTCGAACCCGTTCCGTAAACACACCCGCCCCGCCTGGAATGCTGCTCGGCGGGAAACCCTGAGGGCCCGGACAATGTCCGGGCCCTCAGGGTGGTGACGAGTGAAACGTGGCGACTAGCGCGAAGCCTGGTCCTGCTCGTCGGCGTTCTTGGTGGCCTTCTGGCCGGCTTCCTGCAGAGCCTGGGCGACCTTGGTCAGCGATGCCACGTGCTGGCCTGACCATTCGCTGCGGAACTTCTCCGCATCGGGGCCCATCCACTGGGTGCCGTCCAGCACCTTGGTGAGCATTGATTTCTGGTTCTCGATTTCAGACGAGCCTGCCTGAAGCTTGTTGCCCAGGTTCTTCAGCTGAGCTACATCCGCGCCCCAAATAGCCATCAGATTTCTCCTTCGTTTATTGGATCCGATCCAGGTCGGCATCCCCAGCGGCCCCCGGCTCATCCGGAAGATCCATTGCCTAAAACCTATCCCGGCCCCGAAACACTGTCGATGGGCACCACTGCCCATGCAGTATTCCCCACGGGCGAGGTCCGGGGCAGGGGGTCGATCCAAGGCGTTTCAGAGCCTAGCATGGCAATATGTGCCGGAATATTCGAACCCTCCACAACTACGAGCCTCACGCCACCTCCGACGAGGTCCATGCCGCAGCGCTGCAGTATGTGCGCAAGATCAGCGGCAGCACCAAACCGTCAAAAGCCAACGAGGAAGCCTTCGAGCAGGCGGTGCACGAGATCGCCCACATCACCCAGCACCTGCTGGATTCGCTGGTCACCCACGCGCCAGCCAAGGACCGGGAGGAAGAGGCCGCCAAGGCAAAGGCCCGCGCCGCCGTCCGCTTCGGCGCGGCATAAGGTCCCTGGACAAAGTAGGTCGCAGCAGGTGCCGTTTTGGGCGTTCATAACGGCACCTGCTGCTACCTGGTTGGGATGGCCGGGGCTTACTTGCCGAAACTGCGCAACCGCAGGGAGTTCGCCACGACCAGAACCGAGCTTGCCGCCATGGCGGCCCCGGCAACCATCGGGTTCAAGAGGCCCAAAGCGGCCACGGGAATACCCACCGCGTTGTAGAAAAAGGCCCAGAACAGGTTGGTCTTGATGGTGGCGAGCGTCTTCCGGGACAGCTCGATGGCCTGGGCAACCTGGCTCAGATCATTGCCCATCACGGTAAGGTCAGCGGCTTCGATGGCCACATCTGTGCCCGACCCCATCGCAATTCCCAGGTCCGCCTGCGCCAGCGCCGCGGCGTCATTGACGCCGTCGCCGGCCATCGCCACGATGGCGCCTCCGGCCTGAAGCTTCCGGACGGCTTCGACTTTTCCGGCCGGGAGGACACCTGCAAAGACGTCGTCCGGGGAGATTCCGACGGCGGATGCCACCTGCGCCGCTACCGTGGCGTTGTCCCCGGTCAGCAGGATAGGCCTTAGCCCCAGCGACTTCAGGCGTGAAACGGCAGCTGCGGACCCTGGCTTGATGGTGTCCCGCAGCGTGATGATTCCGGCAACTGAGCCGTCCACCGCGACCCAGATTGCTGTGGCGCCTGTCGCTTCGGCCGCGGCGAGGGCCTGGCGCTGTTCGGCGGAAATCCGGACGCCGTTCTCGTCCAGCCAGCCGGTACGGCCGGCAACCACAACCCGGCCCTGCACTGTACCGGCGACCCCGCCGCCAGGAGCCGAACGGAAGTGTTCGACGCCGGGGAGGCGGCCGCCGTCGTCGTCCTGCCTTTGGTGCCGCGGCAGGAGAGCCGCGTCAACAGCGGGCGCCTGCGCCGAATGCGCTGCCTGGACGAAATGTGCCGACTGATGCCCTTCTGCCAGGGCAGCGGCAGCGATGGCGTGGGCAAGGGGATGCTCGGAGGCTGCCTCGACTGCGCCGGCGAGCCGCAGCACCGCCGAGCTGTCAAAGCCATTGAACGCGCGGGTGTTCTCGACGGAGAGCTTCCCGCTGGTCACTGTTCCTGTCTTGTCCAGCAGGATGGTGTCCACGGTGCGGGTGTCCTCCAGGACCTGAGGGCCCTTGATCAGGATGCCCAGCTGGGCGCCGCGACCGCTTCCGGTGAGCAGTCCCACGGGGGTGGCCAGTCCCAGGGCGCAGGGGCAGGCGATGACCAAAACGGTGACAGCGGCCGTAAACGCGGCGCGGAGCTCTTCACTGCTGACGGCCGGGCCCGCGAGGAGGAGCCAGGTGCCGAACGTGAGGGCGGCGATCACCAGCACCACCGGGACGAAAACGGCACTGATGCGGTCCGCGAGGCGGGCGATGGGGGCCTTGCCGGTCTGGGCCTGTGAGACCAGGCGGGCCATCTGGGCCAGGGTTGTCTCGGAGCCCACCCTGGTGGCGCGGACCAGCAGGCGGCCGGAGGTGTTGATGGTGGCCCCGGTGACCGTGCTGTTCGGACCAACTTCGACCGGAACGGACTCGCCGGTGACCAGGGAGGCGTCGACGGCGGAGCTGCCTTCGACGACGACGCCGTCGGTGGCGATCTTCTCACCGGGGCGGACCACGATGACGTCGCCCACCCTGAGCTGCTCCGCCGGAACCTTATGTTCGGCGCCGGCGCGGAGGATGGTGGCGTCCTTGGCTCCAAGGTTGAGCAGTGCCCTGAGTGCGTCGCCGGCCTTTTGCTTTGCGTTGGCTTCCAGGAAGCGGCCCAGGAGCAGGAATGTAGTGACCACCGCGGCCACCTCGAAGTACAGGCCGCCGGACTCCATGCCATCCATGGCAGGTTGCTCGGTCATCCGCGGATCCAGCACCAGCTGGACCGCGGAGAACAGGAAGGCGGCCACCACCCCGATGGAAACCAGGGTGTCCATGGTGGATGCCAGATGGCGTGCATTGACAGCGGCCGCACGGTGGAAGGGCCAGGCCGCCCAGGAGACCACGGGCAGTGCCAGCGCCCCTGCCACCCAGCCCCAGTGCGGGAAGTGGAAGGCCGGCACCATCGAGATCAGGAATACGGGAACAGTCAGGATGGCCGCAACGATCAGGCGGGGCCATAGCTGCGATGAAGTGCCTCCGTGCTGAAGGTGGTCCTGATGTGCCGGCTGTGCATGGTCCGCCGGAGTTTCGGCGGGAGTTTCGTGGGGGACTGGTGCCGGGCGCAGCCGTGCCTTGTAGCCGGTGGCGTTGACGGTGTCCACCAGCTGCTGGTCAGTGATTCCAGCGGGGACGGTGACGTGTGCGGACTCCAGGGGAAGATTCACGGAGGCCACCACTCCCTCGAGTTTGCCGAGCTTCTTCTCCAGGCGGTTCACGCAGGAGGCGCAGGTCATGCCCTCGATGTCGAGTTCGACCACCCGGCTTCCCGCCTGATGGAAGAGATGCTCGCTGCTCATTCTTGCTCCTCGGGATCGTGGCGGATGATCAGGCTTCGTTGGCAACAACCAGGTATCCGGCCTCTGCAACCGCTTCACCTATCTCGGACGGTGACAGTTCCTGGCTGGAGGTGATCGTGACGGTCGAAATGCCCCCCGAGTTGAGGTCGACGTCGACCGTCTCTACTCCTGCGAGGGACTCGAGTTCCTCGCTTACTGATGAAATGCAATGGCCGCAGGTCATGCCTGAAACGCTGACGGTGGTGGAGATGGTGCTCTATGGCTGGCTCCTTTGTGCCTTGCCGGCAGGTGGGCCGGCGTTTGGTGTTTGGTGTCGGTGAGGTCTTTTACGAGTGGGGTCTTAGCCGGTTGGGGTCTAACGGAGCAGGCGCCCGATGGCGTCTGCCGCCTCTTTGACCTTGACGTCGATTGCCTCGGCACGCAGATCCGGGTCCGGCTCGGAAGCCGCGCCCACCACGCAATGGCCGATGTGCTCTTCGACCAGTCCGAGGCTGACGGCATGGAGGGCCTTGGTGACGGCGGAGACCTGAGTGAGGATGTCGATGCAGTACTTATCCTCATCCACCATCCGCGCAATCCCGCGTACCTGGCCTTCGATCCGCTTGAGCCGGCGCAGGTAGGCCTCCTTGTTGGCCGTGTAGCCATGCCCCTGGACCGGATCAGCGTCAAGGGTCGCCGCGGTGGTTTCGTCCCGTGTTGTCATAGAGTCCAACGTATACCCCTTGGGGGTATCGGCGCAAGTACCCCCTGGGGGTATGCAGGGGACTATGGGGAGTGCAGCGCCGGCTCGCCATGCCAACTTGCGACGGGCTTAAGCGCTGCACACGGCTCCGGCCAGGCTTTCGCCTCGTTATGGTCTCTTCCCCCACGCCCGCCAGGGGGAATAGACCATAACGGGGGGCTTTTATAGGGGCAGGCGTGTGTTTGGCAGCGGGCCGGTCCGGAGCGGGAAAACAGCTGCGGGTAAGCGGCGGTAGCCCGCTTTCCGGGTACCCGGGCATTAAAAAGCTCCGGAGTGCGTTATTGGGGGATACGCACTCCGGAGCAGCCTTTGGGCAGTTTCCGTATCCTTCCTTTCGGTTGGATCGGCCTGCTTGAACCAGCTTACGTTGCCACCCGAGCCTTTCGCCACCACCTGGAATAACTACTTTCGCTTTATTATTTCTTCCCTTGTCAGCAGGCTTTAGCGCTCACAATTTGTCCTCATGGGCAGCCATCCGGAAGGGAACCATCAACACCGGATGGCTCTGATGATGACTCAGCCAGGTGCCGACGGAACCGTTGAGGGCTTCCGAAATCCTATGGACCACGCCCCGCTCCGATGTCCCCACGATGATCATTGGAGCGTTGCTTTCTGCGGCCAGCCGCGCGAGTGCACGGGCGGGATCCCCTGCCAGGGTGCGCAAGATCCATTCCACGGGCGCTCCTTCTGTGGGCGCGTCATCCATAGCCGCCTGGATGACCGCCTTGAGCTCACCGGTTACGGCGCGGATGTCGTCGTCGTCCTTATCCGGATGCAGGGACAGCCGGTGCGCGGACCTGGCCGGATCCCATTCCACCAGGTAGCTGGCCTCATCGACATAGGCGCACAGCAGGGGCGAGGAGAGTTTGGCCGCCAAGGTGAATGCCGTGCTGAGGACTTCGGGATGCTGCTTGGGCATGATCCCGACAACGAGCGGGGGAGGGCCGCTGAACCGTTCTGGCGTCATAGCTCATTCTCTGCCTGTGGAGCAGGGTTGAACAGGCGTCTCCCGGAGGATCCCGGGATCGCTAGGCGGCGGGGGAGGCGGAGACTACGACGTTCCTGCCCCAGGGGTCTTCGGTGTAGCAGCTGATGAGGATCACGCGGTTCGGGACGATGTCCCAGATGGGGCTGTCCTTCAACGTGGACTTGAGGTACGTGGTCACGCTGTCCACGCGGTAGCGGATGGTGCCGTTCGTGGTGGTGATGGTGAATTCGTCGCCCACTGACGCAGCCGAACTGAGGTGGTTGAACGGTGCATCCCTGCCTTCCCAGCTGTGACCGATGATGTACGTTGTGTTGTTCGAGCCGTTTCCCGGAGTGCCGAACGGTGTCAGCCAGTATCCGTCCATAGTGGTGGGCGGCACGATGGTTTGGCTGGCCATCGCGGACTGGTCCGGTTCAAGCGCGTGGATTGCGGTGTCGATCGCCGTGGCGGCGTACTGGATGTGCCGGGGTTCGGACGCTGCCGGAAGTACGGGACCTGCAGGGGAGGACTCCGCAGCTGCTGACGCGGCTGCTGCGGGAACAGCTGTCGGGACGGGGGCAACGGGGCCTAGCGAATGGGTGGTGTCCGTTGCCCGGCCGGTCGCCGCGGAGAGAGGCCACCCGGTGTACGGCGTTGGCGCGGCGGAGTGGACGGGGCCGGCCGGTGCTGCAGCTTCCCCATGCTGGAGGAGCGGTGCGCCGAACGTGAGCGAGAAGAACCCTAGGATCCCGCACAGCAGAATTGCCAGATCTCCTCGGTTCCAGCCCCGACGTCCTTTCATGGCGGAGACCCGATGCTTTGCCATTTCGCTCCTCGTGTATCGGATGAAGGTGATAACAGGGAGGGCGTCCCACCTGCCAGGACGCCCTCCGTGTTCGTTTGCCTGTCAGGCCGGTCACGATGTGGCCAGCCTGAGCCGGGTCAGCCTATTCAGTGCTGAAGCGGCGGCGTGCGGTCAATGCCAGGCCTGCTGCCAGAAGGGCACCCAGCCCGGCCAGCCAGCCTGGCGCCTCGCTTCCGGTATTCCCGCCGACTGCCGTCTGGGCGTTGAAGCCCTGGTTTGTACCCTGGCTGACAGGCGCAGCAGCTGCTGGTACCCGTGCTGATGAGGCCAGCGGAGCCGGGGCGGCAGGTGCAACAACGGGCGCTGCAACTACTACCGGTGCAACTACTGCCGGCGCCGCAGCAACCACCGGCTGCTCAACGACCGGCGGGTCCGCCGGCTGCTCAACGACGGGCGGCTCCGCCGGCGGTTCGACGACGGGGGGATCCACTGGCGGAACCACGACAGTAACCGGCACGCAGTTGTTGTTGTACGTGGCAATTCCGGCGGCTGTCCAGTTCATGCCTCCCAGCAGCAGCGCGTTGGGCGGAATGATGTCGTCGGTATCCAGGTCGTGGCCGTTTAATCCATTGCCGTTGATCACGTTAAGCACGTACGGATTGGCCGCGCTCTTAGTGGCGTGGCAGACACTAATGTTTTCTGCGGCGAAGGCGGGTGCGGTGACAGTGAGCAGCCCCAGGCCCGCTACCCCCACTGTCGCAATAACTCTTTTCATGACAATTCTCCCCAGTCTGATGGAAACCGACCATGCTGGAGGAAGTAGCGGTGACTCACAGTGCCCCAGCAGCACGGCCAGCTTGCTTGTGATTTCAGGCTAGGGGCGGGTCCCGAAACACTCGCGAGTAGCGGGTACTCGACTTTTTCGCGGGCTGACCTGCGGAATTACCTGTTCCTACGCGGGGAAACCGGTGCCGACTACCTAGGTGGCCGGTGCCCGCCGGGAACCGGTGGCCGGCTGCCCGGGTCCCTTGAACGCGGCCAAGCCCGCGCCTAACGTGGAGACATACGAAAGGTGCGTGAGCGGCATGGAAATCTTCATGTGGTGGCTGGATCTGGATCTGGAAACCAAGGAATGGCTGCGGGAAAACCTGCGGGCGGAGGAGCTGCCGCTGCCAGTACTCCAAGGCATTGCAGAGGCAGGCGGTCCGCATCCGGATACCCCCGTCTCGGTGCTCACCGAAGCCGACTGGGATTTCATCGAGACGCAGTCCGAATTCGTGGATTGAGGATCCGGGAAGACTCCCGCCGCGAAAGAACTGAAAACCGTTGCTACCTTCCTCCGGGAGTGGTTGCATGGGGAGCATGTCACCTGCGGAGAGCTTTGTCCTAGCGATCGGAACCAAAAAAGGCCTATGGCTGGCCACGAGTCCGGACAGGCAGGAATGGTCGTTCTCGGGCCCCCATTTCCTGATGAGCGAGATTCCCAGCATCGGCATTGATACGCGGGACGGCCGTACGCGCATCATGGTTGGCGTCAGGTCCGAGCACTGGGGCCCGACGGTGGTGCATTCGGACGATCTGGGCGCCACCTGGACCGAACCGGAACAAGGCGCCATCTCGTTCCCTGAAGATACAGGCGCCGCCCTGGAACGCATCTGGCAGATCTACCCGGACGCCGACTCGCGGCCCGGTGTCGTGTGGGCCGGTGCAGAGCCGATCTCGGTCTGGAAGTCCATGGACGGCGGAGAGCACTTCGAACTCAACCGAGGCTTGTGGGACCATCCGCACCGGAGCGACTGGGGCGCCGGCTACGGCGGCGCCGCGGCCCATTCAATCGTCGTGAACCCGGCGGGGGACAACGTGCACATCGCCATGAGCACCGGCGGGGTTTACCGCTCGCTTGACGGCGGGACGTCCTGGGAGCCCAGGAACAAGGGGATTTCCGCCTACTTCATGCCCGATCCAAACCCGGAATTCGGCCAGTGCGTGCACAAGATCGCTGCGGATGCCGGAGTCGAAGGCCGCCTCTATGCCCAGAACCACCACGGCGTGTACCGCACGGATGACAACGGCGAGAACTGGGATTCCATTGCCGACGGGCTCCCGGCCGATTTCGGCTTCGTCATGCTCACCCATCCGCACCGCGAAGGCACAGCATGGGTGGTCCCGCTGAAGGCCGACGGCGAACGGATCCCGCCGGACGGAAAGCTGGCGGTACACCGCACAGACGACGCCGGAGCGACCTGGAGGAGGCTGGATTCCGGGCTGCCAGAGCACGAGTACAACAGCGTGCTGCGTGACGCCGCCGCCGTGGATTCCGCCGAACCGGCAGGAGTCTACTTCGGCACGCGTGGCGGCACGGTTTACGCCAGCGCGGACGAAGGGGAGACCTTTGCCGAGGTGGCAGCCCACCTGCCGGATGTCCTGTGCGTCCGGGCGGCAGTGGTCGCCAGTGCCTGACATCAGTGTGGTGCTCCCGAGCGTCCTCCAGCCTTTGGCCGGCGGGCAGACGGTCCTGACTGCGTCCACGGACGGACCGGTGACGGTGGAGGAGCTGCTGAATTCCCTTACCGTCGATTTTCCGATACTTGCCAGGCGGTTACGGGACGAAACGGGTGCCCTGCGCCGTTTCGTCAATATCTACGTGGGCGGCGATGAGGTCCGCCGGCTCCAGGGCCTCGAGACGCATGTTCAGCCGGGGCAGGAGGTGCTGGTGATCCAGTCGGTGGCTGGCGGCTAGGCTGCTCCCGCCACCCGGCCAGCACTGGGTTTCCGCTGTGCCCGCCTTGCCGGCACCTGCATCTGCCATGACCAGTTTCCGCGGCGTATCGTGAGTTTTAGCAGGAACGACGCCGTTCAGTGCAGTGTGTGCGGTGTCGCCGTCTGAGGAGGGATCGCCGTGACCAGCCAGAGCCTTCAGTCCGCCATTGACGAGCAGGGCAGTGCCGTCGAGGTGCTGCGAAATGCAAAGTCCCGGCCTTTCACCTTCCCGGTAACACCTGAATTCACCAACTGGCGGAGCGAGCAGGCCTCCTGGCGCGACTCCTGCGCCCTGCTTGACCAGTCCCATCACATGGCTGACCTGTTCGTCAGTGGTCCGGACGCAACCAGGTTCTTCACCTGGATCGGCACAAACTCCGCCGCCGGCTACCAGGTGGGGCGGGCAAAGCAGTTGGTCGCCGTCAACCACGACGGCTACCTCATAGGCGACGGTATTCTGTTCCACCTTGGCGAGAACTCCTTCGACTTGGTGGCCCTTCCGATGTTGAGTGATTGGGTTGAGTACAATATCTCGTCCGGAGACTGGGAGGTCAGCCTGGAGCGTGATGACCACTCGCTGATCCGGCAGGGCGATCCGAAACTCTTCCGGTACGAGCTGCAGGGGCCGAACGCGCTCGCGATCATCGAGAAGGTTACGGGCAAGCCGGCGCCTGAGCTCAGGTTCTTCCACATGGGCGAGGTCGAAATCGGCGTCAGCCGCGTGGGGGCACTGCGTCACGGCATGGCGGGCCAGCCGGGATTCGAGTTGTGGGGTCCGTGGGCTGACTCGGCCGCGGTGCATGCAAAACTGCTCGCTGACGGAGAGGAATTCGGCATCACCCAGGTGGGGGCCAAGGGATATTCGTCGGCCAACCTCGGCTCCGGATGGGTGCCCTCCCCTCCGCCGGCGATCTTCCAGCCCGAGCTCAAGGAATACCGCGAATGGCTTGACCTGTCGAAGGCCGGTTCGCTGGGAGGCAGCCTCTACTCGGATGACATCACTGACTATTACGTCACGCCCTATGACCTCGGGCTTGGCCGCTCAGTGTCGTTCGATCACGACTTCCTCGGCAAGGAAGCCCTGCAGCGGCACTCCGAAGACCAGCGGCGGACAAAAGTCACTCTCGTGTGGAACAACGACGACGTCACCGGCGTTCTCGGATCGATCCTTGGTGACGGTGTTCCCGCCAAATACATCGAGCTCCCCAAGTCGCGGTACGCACTGTACCAGGCGGACCGGGTCCTGAAGGACGGCCAAACGGTCGGGATGTCGCTCGACGTCGGCTACCTCGCCAACGAGCAGGCCTTCCTCTCCCTGGCGACAATCGACGTCGCGCATGCCCGGACCGGAACCGAAGTAGTGGTGGTCTGGGGCGAAGAACCCAACTCGCGAAAGTGCCAAGTGGAGCGCCACCGCCAGGTGGAGGTCCGAGCCACCGTCGCTCCGGCACCGTTCACGGAGTACGCGCGGACCGGCTACCGCACGTCGTGATCGCCATGGCCAGGAGTCAATCCAAGATCGTTGACAATTTCGTCTCCGATCCGTAGCGTCGGTTTCATGCGGTCGTGATGGATCGCATCCGTCCCGAGCATAGATGCGACAGGAGGGTACAGGATGGCCGCGAGCCTGAGCCTCAACGATGTGAACCTGCACTTCGGCGGCGTCAAAGTGCTGCAGGAAGTCAGCTTCCACGTTGAGCCGGGTGTCATCTTCGGCCTCGTCGGTCCCAACGGAGCCGGGAAGACTTCGCTGTTCAACTGCATCAGCGGCCATTACAAGCCGAGCTCCGGTTCGATCACCATCGACGGAAACGAGGTGCTGGGCAGTGCCCCGTTCGGGCTCGTACGCCTGGGGCTGGCCCGGACCTTCCAGCATCCCGCACTGCAATTGAACGAAACAGTGCTGCAGAATGTGCGTCTCGGCGGGCATACGCGCCTCCCTGGCGGACCCGTTTCCTGGGCTCTGCGGCTGCCCTCGACAGACCGCGCCGAGCGCGGGATGCGTTCCGAAGCGCTCAAGCTTCTTGACCGTGCAGGTCTGGGCTGGGCCGCCCACCTGCCTGTCGGGGAACTGTCGCATGGACTGCACAAGGGCGTGGAGCTGTGGCGCGCGCTGCTTTCCAACCCCTCCCTGTTGCTGCTTGACGAGCCCGCCGCCGGGCTTTCGCACACCGAGGTTCAGCAGTTCATCCAGACCGTGAAGCGGATCCAAACCGAGCATGACATCACGATCGTCATCGTCGAGCATCACATGGGGCTCATCTCCGCGCTCACCGACAGGGTCGTCGTACTGGACCACGGGCGCAAGCTCATGGAGGGCACCGCCGCCGAAGCCCAGTCCGATCCGCGGGTCATCGAGGCCTATATCGGAAAGGACGCCGCGGATGACGCTGCTTGAACTTTCCGGCGTGACCGCGTCCTACGGGCCCGTGCAGGTGCTCGACGGCGTCGAGCTGAGCGTGCCCGAAGGGGGTTCGGTGGGGATCCTCGGTGCCAACGGCGCAGGCAAGACGACGACGTTGCGCGCCATCAGCGGCACGGTGCGCACCGGAGGACGGATCAGGTTCGAGGGGCGGGATATCCGCGGCTTCCGGCCCGACCGGGTGGCAGCACTGGGGATCGCCCATGTTCCGGAGGGGCGCGGAACCCTCGGCCAGCTCAGCGTGCGGGAAAACCTCATGGTCGGTGCCTATCTCCGCAAGGACCGGCGGTCCATCCCGGCCGACATCGAGTATTGCCTTGACCTGTTCCCGCAGTTGCAGGACAGGGTGGCATCGAGGGCCGCATCACTTTCGGGCGGCGAGCAGCAGATGCTCGCGGTTGCCCGGGCCTTCATGGCCAAGCCCAAGCTGCTGCTGCTCGACGAAGCATCACTCGGACTTGCCCCGAGTACTTCCAAGACCGTGTATGAGGCGATCAGGCGGCTGCGGCTCGACTCCGGTATCGCCATGCTTGTGGTGGAGCAGAACGCGAACCTTGCCTTCTCGCTCGTCGATACGGCCACCGTTCTTGAAACCGGGCGGAATGTGCTGACCGGCTCTTCGGACGAACTGAGGGGCATGGACGAGATCCGCCGTGCCTACCTGGGGGGCTGAACAAGATGGGGACTTTCATCCAACTTGTGGTTGACGGGCTCGCGACGGGTTCAATCTACGCGGCGTTGGCCCTCGCGATCGTCCTCGTGAACCAGGCTACGGGCCTGATCAACTTCGCCCAGGGCGGCCTGGCCGTGCTTTCCAGCTACATTGCCTTCGCATTCCTGCAGCTGCAATTCCCGCTCATCGTGGCTATTCTCATCGCGGTGGTGCTCTCCTTCTTCATCGGCGCGCTGGTGGAGCGGTTCCTCCTGCGCCGGTTCGAGCGGGGCGACCCGGATACGGCCGTGGTGGTGACTATCGGTCTGTTGACCCTGGTCACGGGTATCGCAGCCATGATCTGGAGCTACAACAACCGTGCCTTCCCCTCGCTTTTCCCGCTCACCAGCGTTGAAATCCTCGGAGCTGTGGTGAGTGTCCGGTCGCTTGCGACCACAGTGACGATCGTGGTCATCATGGTGGTTCTGCAGCTGCTCTTCCTGCGGACCAAGCTCGGGCTCGCGCTCCGAGCGGTGGCTGACAACCCTGCCTCGGCTGCGTTCTCAGGGCTCCCCGTGGGACGGCTGCTGATGGTCGGCTGGGGTCTCGCGGCGACGCTCGGGGCGGTCGCCGGGATTCTGGTCGCCCCGCAGCTGACCCTGACCCCGGGCATGCTGGATACGGCGCTCGTGTACGCGTTGGCTTCAGTTATCCTCGGCGGCCTAAGCAGTCCAGTCGGCTGTGTCGTGGCCGCCTCGGCCATCGGCGTGCTGGAGAACCTCGTGGCGGTGTATGTGCCCCTGATCGGCCACGACCTGAAGATCGCAGTGCCGTTCGCACTGATCTTCGTCATCCTCATCCTCCGTCCCCAGGGCCTGTTCGGGCGAAAGGTCGTGGTGAGGGTGTGATGAGCAGCGTAACTTCCCTGCGGAGCAACAGAATACTGCGGATCGTCCTCATTGCCGCCGTCGCCATCCTGCTGCTTGTTGCCCCCCTCGTCCTTCCTGTGTTTGCCAACCAGACGCTGGTGCGGATCGGCGTCTACGCGGTGGCAGTGCTGGGGCTGAACATTGTCATGGGCTACACCGGACAGGTGAACCTCGGGCAGATCTTCTTCGTTGGGCTCGGCGCCTATGTCACTGCCTATGGTGTCAACCACGGCTGGAACATCGTGGTGGTGTTCGCCGCGGCGTGCGTTATTGCGGGCATCGTGGGGCTGCTGGTGGCGCTCGCAGCGGCCAGGCTCGGAGGTCTCGCCATTGCAATGGTCACGATTGCCCTGCCGATCGTCGGCGTGCCACTGGCCAAGCGGCTTGATGAATTCACCGGCGGCTCCCAGGGAATCTCGGCCCGCTTCTCGGATGCGCCTGACTGGTCGCGCCTGTACTCAGACCAGTGGCAGTTCTACATTGTTTTGCTGGTGACGGCGGCCGCGTTCCTGGTTGCCCGCAATTTAGTCCGTGGCAAGTACGGCCGGGCGTTCGGCGTGGTGCGGGAGAACGAAGCCGTCGCAGCATCCATGGGTGTCTCGCCGTACCGGACCAAAGTGCTTGCGTTCACCGTCGCGTCGATATTCGGCGGCGCCAGCGGCTTCCTTTACCTCGCCGCCGTACAGTACACGTCGCCCGAAACACTCAGCTTCGGCCACTCCATCAGCCTCGTCGCCGCAATGGTCATCGGCGGCGCGGGAAGCATTGCGGGCTCACTCATCGGCGGTGCCTACTACGTCTTGGTTCCGCAGCTCACGAACGCCATTGACCCCAGCTTCACCACAGCCAGCCAAGGCGCCATTCTCCTTGCGGTGCTGTTCCTCCTGCCGGAAGGACTGGTCAGCCTTCCGCGGGTGGTCCGCCGGCTCACCCGCCGGCGCAGCACGCGCCCCGCTCCCGGAAATTCCCCCCAGACCGCTCCGGCGCGTTCTCCGGTTACTGAGGCAGCACCGGAGGGACTCCAAAAAACAGAGAGAGGCAAGATCGGTCATGAAGGTTAGAAACAAGTCAGGCGGTGCCCTTGCCATCGTCGCGATGGCATCGGTCGTGGCGCTCTCCGTCTCAGGTTGCACCCGCGACGGCGCCGGCCAGGGGAATGGCTCGGGGGCGAGCCCGGGCATTACCGACACGTCCATCACGCTCGGGATCACCACCCCGCTCAGTGGCCCGACCGCAGGCCCGGGAACCTGTACTGTCGCGGGTGTCGCAGCCTACTTCGGCGCCGTGAACGCAGCCGGCGGCGTGAAATTCGGTGACGGCAAGACGCGCTCGGTCAACATCAAGTCCTACGACGATGCGTACGATCCGCAGAAATCCCTGTCGAACTTCCAGCAGATGGTCTCGGACAACATCTTCGCCGTCACGGCCGGCCTTGGTACCCCTACCAACCGTGCCTTCCGTGACGCCGCCATCAGCCAGAAGGTCCCCCAGGTGCTCGTGATGACCGGCGATCCGTTGTTCAGCGACCGCAAGCAGAGCCCTTGGCAGCTTGGTTTCGTGCCGATCTACCAAAATGAGGGAGCTGCCTTCGGCAAGCTGCTGGCAGGGTCGAAGGATCAGCACAAAGTGGCGATACTGTCGCAAAACGATGACTACGGCAAGGGCTACGTTTCGGGATTCAAGGAAGCCATCAAGGGCAATTCCAGCATCTCGATCGTCGGAGAACAAACGTATGAGGCCACGGACACCTCCGTCGATGCGCAGCTCACCCAGCTGGCGTCGTCAGGGGCGGATGTCTTCTTCAACGCCATGTCCATCACCCCGCTGGTGATCGCCGCGTTGCAGAAGGGGCAGCAGATCGGTTGGAAGCCGAGCTGGTTCCTTCCCTCAAACACGTCCAGCCCGACGGCGATCCTTCAGCCGGGCGGGGCGACCGCCTATCCCGGCATTTACTCGGTGTCGTTCGCAAAGGCCCCGCAGAGCCCGGTGTTCGCCAAGGACCCTGACGTAGTCAAGTTCCTGTCAGAACTCAAGCAGTACGGCAACTACCCGGACATGCCTGCTTTCCCGCACTGCATGTGGAGCTACATGGTGGGAGCCACGCTGGAACAGGCGTTCAAGAACATGACCGGGCCGACCCGTGACAACTTCATGGAATCGCTGCGGGATATCAAGGGCCTGAAAGCGCCGCTGATGCTGGAGGGCACATCGGTGGACACTACGGTGGACGGCCAGCCCGCCGTATCCACGGTGGTCGTGCAGAAGTACAACGGGCAGGGATACGCCACCGCGGAGAACTTCGGCTAGGACTGCCCTGCGGGTGCCATCGTCATCTCCGGCATCAATGGCCGGGGATGACGACGACGCTACACGCGTGCGGTGTCCCGGTCCGCGCGCGCTCCGGCTGACCGGTCCAGTTCGTCGATGAGCTTCAGTCCCCGCCGCGCCCAGGCGATTTCGCCGCGGGCCCTTTCAACCAGGCCCTCGTACGTGAACCTTTTGAACGCGATGGTTCGTTCGCGGTCCTCGGGTTGTGTGACGGCGAGGCGCCGCACCAGCATGGGGTTGGCAAGTTCATCGATCCGCAGGAGTTCACCCTCCCACTGGGCGAGTTCACCCTCCCACTGCATGATGTGTGAACGGAAAAATTCACGGGCGGCCTCGGGAGTGGCCGCCTCAAGGTAGGCGGCCCGCAGGTGGGCGGGGTCGCGGACCCGCGCGTACTTCAGGGGCGTGTGCATCCAGGCGAGGAAGGCCTGCTCCCCGGTATCGGTCACGTGATAGATACGCCTCGTGGCCCGCTGGCCGCGTGTCTGCTCCTCACCCTCGATGAGGTGCTCAGCCTCCATCTTGCGCAGCTCGGGGTAGATCTGCGAGTCGGGTGCATGCCAGACATGCCCCACTGACATGGCGAACTGTTTTTGCAGTTCGTAGCCTGACAGTGGCCCCACGCGGAGCAACGCAAGCAGCGCGTATCGCAGGCTCATACAGCACTCCTTCATTAACCAGGCATGGATTCAGGGGCGGGGCCGCCCCGTGAGGCCGCCTCCCACACTAGGCCGACTTGTAGTTTGTGCGCCACCCGCCACGGTACGTGGCGCGCGCGACGGCGGAGTACGGCACAGGGCTGACCACTGCGCGCACCTCTGTCTGAACGTGCGGTTCGACTGCTGCCTTGGCCGTGCCGCCGTCGGGCTCCCCCCATACAACCTTCAATTCGGTGCCTTCGGGCACGTTCGGGTCGATGGTGGCGAGTGAGAGTGCCCGCCGTTCGTTCGCGCTGTAGCCCGTGAACATGGAGTACCCGACGACGGTACCGTCGGCATCAATGACGGAGTCGTAGTTGGCCGAACCGTAGTTGGCGAGCGGCAGGTCGAAGAACTTGTAGCCCGGTCCTTCCCCCGTGAACAGCGATGCGAAGATCGACGTGACGTCCTCGCCGTCCCAGGCCAGGGTGACCTTCTTCCGCTGCGAATCCTGGTCGATCCGCTCCAGGGCGTCACGGCCGATGAAGTCATGGTCGAACTTCACAAACGACCCGTAGCCAAGCTCCCATGGAGTCAGGTAGTAGTCCTCGATGTCCTTCGACACGAAGGACCCCGCAAGGGTACCGGTAGCCTCATAGCCGTCCGCGGGAAGCCACTCGCGGTAGCCGCGCTCGGCTTCGCCTGAGTAGATGGCCGGCAAGGGCGACGGAATCCAGCCGGACTCGAGGGTGTTGGAAGGATAGGCGCGCGACCCCACGGGCACCAGTCCGAATTCGGCGCCGGCTTCGATGATCGCGTCCCGGATCCGTCCGTGGTCGGCATAGGGCCCAAAGATTTCAAGACCCGGAGCGCCGGCCATGCCATGGCGGAGGGTACGGACGTTTGTACCGTCGATGGTCATGTTGGACATGTTGAAGAACTTCAGCTGCTCCACCGGGCCCCGGTTCAGCTTTTCGATCACCTGCCAGGCGTTCGGCCCCTGGATCTGGAAACGGTAGTACTGGCGGGTGACCGGCAGGCCGTAGGGCCGGGACGGCGAACGGCGGTCCACGGTCATCTCCAGGTTCGGGTAGCCGCCGGTCTGGCCATGGTAGAGCAGCCAGTTCGCGGCCGGTGAGCGTCCCACATAGACATACTCTTCCTCCGCCAGGCGGAAGAGGATGCCGTCGCCGATGACATGTCCGGACTCGGTGGTGGGCACGTACTGCTTGGCCCTGTTGACCGGGAACACGGCGGTGGAGTTGATGGCCGTTGATGAGATGAGCCTGATCGCGTCCGGGCCCTTCATGAACAGGTTGTCCATGTGGTGGGACTGGTCGAAGAGCACGGCGGTCTGGCGCCATGCGGTCTGCTCCTTGATCCAGTTCTGGAAGTCGGCGGGGACCACGGGGTAGATGTAAGAGCCGATTTGTGAGTTGCGGAGCAAATCCACTGCGCCGCGGGACGAATCGAGGACTTCCTGCAGATTCCTGGGTGCCACGATGAACCTCTCATTCTGTATCGGTTGCGGATCGGTTGTTCTCAGAAGACGATGGTCTGGTTGCCGTGCCGGATGACCCGGTCCTCGGCGTGCCACTCGACCGCCCGTGAAAGCACGGCGCGTTCCACATATGCGCCGCGGGCCTGGAGATCGGTGGCGGTGTGGGCATGTGTCACCCGGGCAACGTCCTGCTCGATGATGGGGCCCTCGTCAAGATCCTTGGTCACGTAGTGCGAGGTTGCGCCGATGAGTTTGACCCCGCGCTCCTTGGCCCTGCGGTAGGGGGCGGCGCCAATGAAGGCGGGCAGGAAGGAGTGGTGGATATTGATCAGCGGTACCCCCACCCGGTCGAGGAACTCCGGCGACAGGATCTGCATGTAGCGGGCCAGGACCACGAAATCCACATTGCCCTCCAGCAGCTTCAGGATCTGGGCCTCCGCGTGTGACTTGTCAGGATCAAGGGACGGCACGTGGAAGAAGGGCACACCGAACGAGCGGACGTCCTCGGCAGTGTTGGTGTGGTTGGAGATCACCATCGGGATGGTCACTGGCAGCTCACCGCGGCGGTGCCGCCAGAGCAGTTCGAGCAGGCAATGGTCTGAGGTGGAGACCAGGATGGCCATGCGTTTGGGCACAGACCGGTCGGTGAGGGTCCAGGCCAGCCCCAGCGGCTCCAGGGTCCTGCCGAGGTCTGCCTCGATTTCGGGCAGTGCCACCGTAAGGTCGGGCCGGCTGAAGACAACCCGCTGGAAGAAGTCGCCCCCTGTGGGATCACTGGAGTACTGGTCAAGGGAGACGATGTTCCCTTGGTTCCGGGTGACGACGGCCGCTACCGAGGAGACAATCCCCGGCCGGTCCGGGCCATGGACAATCAGGCAGGCCTGGTCCTTCTGCGCTTGGCTGTGCAGAGCCATCGGGGCCGCCTCACGCCTGTCCGCCCGTGAACTGGCGGACCCAGCCCGCCGTCTCTGACAGGCCACCGAAGGTGTAGAAGTGAAGCCCTACCTGTCCCAGCAGCCCTGTACGCGTACCTGAGGAGTGGTCAGCGAGTACCGCGGCCAGATCGTTGACAAAGTTGTCGGGGCCGGCCACGCCGACGAGGTTGGTGAGTGAGAAGCCGTACTTCTTCACGATCATCGCATTTGCCCCGACGCCCAGGCGGCGGGCAAAACCCAGGAGCCGCTTGATTCCCACCGGGCCCGGGGTGCCGACCCGGACGGGCGCAGTGATGCCTCTGGCCCGAATCGCCTCGATCCACTCCGCGACGGGATCGGTATCGAACGAGAACTGGGTGAGGATGACCATGTCAAGGCCCTGGTCCCGGAGCGTCGCAGACTTGTCTTCGAGCGCACTCCACAGGGTCTCCTGCGGGATATCGGGATGGCCTTCCGGATACCCGCCGATTCCGACTTCACGTACTCCGAAGTCCTGCAGGATGCCGCTGCGGATGATCGAGAGTGAGTCGCTGTAGGGCCCCTCGGGGCGGGCGGGATCACCGCCGATAACGAAAATGTGGCCGGCGGCATCCACCTCCTGCAGGCGGCCGAGGAACTCCCTGAGCCGCTGCTCGGACTCCAAACGCCGCGCTGAAATGTGGGGTACGGGAACGAATCCCATTTCCCGGACCGCCTTGGCAGCGGCCACGCGCATCTCAAGGTCCTCGTTGCCCAGGAAGGTCACGTTGATTCTCGTGCCAAGGGGAATGAGAGGCCTTGCCTCGAGGAGGGAAGGGATGTCCTTGCCTGTCATCTCAAGGGAGAAGTCCTTCATGAGTTCGAGCGAAGCTGCGCGGTTCGTCTTTTGTGCGATCTTAGTCACAGTCCCACGTCCTTTCAGCGGCCTCATTGCCTTCTCAAATTTTACCTATGTAAATAGGTACTGTCCATAGGTATATTCGGGCTGAGACTCATGAGCGTCCGGCAGGGGCGGACGCGGTCAGCACTTGCCGTTCCCGCCCTACGAACAAGCCCGCCGCAAGCTGCGCGGCGAGGGTGAGCTCCACGAGCAGCAGGGGCGCAAGCCATCCACCGGTGAGCGAAAGGAGGCCGCCAAAGGCGACGGGGCCAACAGCGGCAATCGCATAGCCCCCGGACTGGGCCATGCCCGAGAGCCGCCCGGCAGCTCCGGGAGTCCGTGCCCGCAGCCCGAACAGGCTGAAGGACATCGCCAGGGATGCGCCCGAGGAGAGTCCGTAGAGGATCACCCATCCGGGGAACAGCAACGGCACTGCGATGAGCCCGGTGACGGCTACCAGGCCGAGCACCGGGATGAGGGCGGGTGTCCACCGTGCCAGCGTCCCGCGTAGCATCAGCGGGACGGAGAGCGAGCCGGCAAGGGAACTTACCTGCAGCAGCATCACGTCGATCCCGGCCACAACCTCCGGGCGTCCCAAGCTGTGCGCGAGCGGCGCCAGCCACGTGACCATCATGTAGAAAGCCATGGCCTGGAACCCCATGTACGAGAGCACCTGCCACGCAACGGCATCGCCCCACACGCCCCAGCGGCCATGCGGTGCCTGCTGCGGTTCCACGGCAGGAGCAGCGGTACCGGGCGGCCCGGCCCGCGGCGTTCCGGCATCCGGAGCCGGGGTAGCCCAGGCACGTGCTTCACGGCTTCGAACCATGGCAACGAGCCAGATCACTGTTGCCAGTGGTATGAGTGCGCCCGAAAAGAGCAGCGCACCCCGCCACCCCAGTACCCCTTCACCGCCGGGGACCTGCGAGACCGGCACCACAACTCCGGAGGCAAGCGCGCCCGTGCCGCTGAGGAAGGCCGTGAAAAGGGCGGTCACCACCGCCAGGCGATCGCTGAATTCGCGTTTGATCACCGCCGGGAGCAGGACGTTGGCCACCGCGATGGATGCCCCGATCAGGACTGTTCCGGCCCACAGATTCAGGGGAGCTCCGGGTAATGACCGCCATACGGTGCCTGCTCCGAGCGCGATCAACGAGCAAAGGACCACTCCCGAAAATCCGAAACGCATGCCGAGGCTGTGGGCCAGCGGTGAGACCGCCGCGAAGGCAATCAGGGGGATGGCGGCCAGCAACCCCAGTGCAGCCTCGGCGATGCCCAGGTCTGCGGAGATCTGCGTCAGGAGGGGTCCCACGCCGCTGATGGTCGAGCGCAGGTTTGCCGCGACCAGCAGGACGGCGGCGAGAAGGAGGAGGCCGGGGTGCCGTACCTCTGCTGATGGCCGCATCCCCGCCCCCTGGCATTCAGACAAACTAGCCCTCCGATAAACAGGCCTCCGACAAATCAGCCCTCGGACCCGCCTTGGGACCCGGCGTCGGGCTCGAGGCGGGCGATCGACCGGGTGTCCTGGAACGCCCGGACGCCCTCGATTCCCTGCTCGCGGCCCATGCCGGACTGCTTCATCCCGCCGAAGGGAGCGCGCAGGTCCAGCCGGGTCGCGCCATGGTCGTTGACCCAGACGTAACCGCAGACCAGCCTTCCGCCCACCCGGTCGCCCGCCTCGGGGTTCGCCGTCCATACCGAGCCGCAAAGCCCGGACCACGTGTCGTTGGCCATCCGGACCGCTTCATCCTCGGTGTCGAACGGGATGAGCGGAATCACCGGCCCGAACTGCTCCTGGGTCACGACGCGCAGGGACGGGTCGGGGTTGATCACCAGTGCCGGGCGCAGGAAATTACCGCTCCGCAGCTCCGGATCCGTCGGTAGCGTCCCGAACTCCCTGACGTCGGCGCCGGCCTCCTTTGCTTCCTCGATGATCTCGCTCACGAAGGCCTTCTGCGCCGGCTGGTGCAGCGGGCCCATCGTGGTCCCCTCATCCAGTCCATACCCGATGACCGCCTTGTCGAGCCGCTCCGACAGGCCCCCGACGAGCTCATCCAGGCGCGAACGGTGGACATAGATCCGCTTTGCGTTCATGCAGATCTGCCCGGTGGTGTCGAAGATCGAGGCATACAGGCGGTCGAGGTGGGTGTCGTCCAGGATTGCGTCCTCAAGCACGACGGCGGCATCGTTTCCGCCGAGCTCCAGGGTCACCCGGGTCAGGGACTTCGATGCCATTTCCATGATGCGCTTGCCGCCGGCAACGCTGCCCGTGAAGCAGACCTTCGCGACGTCGGGGCTGGTGATCAGGGCGGACACGTCGGCATCCTTACCGGTCACCACGTTCAGCACCCCGGGGGGCAGCTTCTCGGCGATCCTTTGGACCACGCGGGTAGTGGCGAGCGGTGTGGTGGGCGGAGGCTTGACGATAGCTGTGTTTCCGGCGAGCAGCGCGTGTGGCAAGGAGGCCGCCAGGATCGCGATAGGCCAGTTGAACGGCACGATCACCGTCACGACACCCAGCGGCTGGTACTGGATTGTCGTGGACACCGGGATCCCCGGCGCCGGGGGGAGCACTTTAGTCGCATCCACCTCGTCGGCAAGCGCGAGTGCCAGGTTCCACCGGATCTCGAACACGAGTGAATCGACCCAGGATTCCATCCGGATCTTCCCGTTCTCCTGCGACAGGATGGCAGCATCCTCGTCGCGGAAGTCGGCGATGCCCTCAAGTGCAACCCGCATCTGCTCGGCGCGTTCCTGCGGGCTCAGCGCCGCCCATCCGGGATAGGCCGCCTTGGCCGCTGCAATAGCGTCATCGACGTCACGCGGACCGGCCGCTGCCGCATACCCGACAATCACGCCCGGTTTGCCAGGGTCGACCACCTCCAGGGTGTCCGCGGCCTGGCGTTCCGTGCCGCCGATGTACAGGCCAGTGGTTACCGGCGCCGACGTATTAATGGTGTTGGTCATGTCGCACCTTTCTGTGCAGTACTGCAGTTTTTTCTTGGCGTCACTGTCGGACGACGGGAGTTCCATGGGTATGGAACGTTTCGATGGTCTTCATACCCCAGGCCTGCCCTTTCTTGCGCTCCTCCTGGGTCCACTCCACGACCGGGGAGTCGGGGTCCAGCAATAGGCGGGCACCGGCGTTGGCGAGTTCGATGCGGTTTCCGCCCGGCTCCCAGACGTACAGGAAGAAGGTCTGGTTGATCGCGTGCTTGTGCGGACCGGACTCGATGTGGATGCCGTTCTCAAGGAAAATATCGGCTGCCTTGAGGATGTCCTCACGGGTATCCGGGGCGAAAGCGACGTGGTGCAGCCGGTTACCGTGCTTGAGCCAGTCGTCCGAATACACAATGTCGTAGGACTTGTTGTTGAAGTGGAACCACCAGGCGGCGTAACCGCCGTCGTCCAGCCTGATCCGTTCACTTTCGCGGCCCCGCAGCGTCGTGGCCACGAACTCGCCGTTGGCCACCACATCCCTGGCGAGGAAATTGACGTGGTCCAGCCGCCTGGCATTAACGCCACGGCCGGGAAACGCCGAGGCCTGGTTCTTCAGCGCCGGCTTGTCGTCGGTGGCCACGTACCGTTCGGTTTCGTAGTAAATCGCGAGGTCGTGCCCGTCGGGGTCCCGGAAAGCGTAGGCAGGACCGGTCCCCACTTCGCCGTCAACCCAGCCGATGCCGAGGCCGGTGGCCTCAATGGCCGCCACCCGCCGCTGTAGCGCATCCTGGCTGGTCGTCCGGAATGTCGTCCGCCCGACGCCGGCATCGGGGGATGCTGTGAGCTTCAGTGTGTAGAGCTGATATTCGTCCCACGTGCGCAGGTACACCGATTTCCCGTTGCTGCCGTTGTTGTTAGTTCCGGCGTCACCGGTCTCCGCGACGACGCGCATGGCGAGCAGGTCGCGGAAGAACCACAGGCTCTTCTCGAAGTTAGGCGTCAGCAGCTCCACGTTCCCCAGATGGGCGACGTCGAACGAGGTGTAGTCGGTCATGGACCTGTCCTCTCAAAGGCCGGTGTCACAGGCGCGGACGCGGGAAGACGCGGCCGTCGAAGATCTTCCGCGCCGTGCGGAGCGCTGCCGAACCGGTGACCCGGAACCCTTCAGGGCCTGAATCGACTCCCACTTCAACATCGAAGTGGCCGGTGGGGTGCTCGATCCGCAGCGGCGCTCCGGGAGGCGGCAGTAAGGCGATTCCGTGGCCCACTGACCCCTCGGCGAGCACCCCCGCACCGACCGTCAGGGCACCCAGAACACCGATCGACGTATGCACCCGCTGCGGCAGGAAACTCCGGGTGGCAATGGCACCGCCATCCCGGGGCGGGGCCAGCAGGACAAGCTTCGGCACGGTGGCATCGCTGACATCCCCCATGCCCATCACTTTGGCCGCCTCCAGGCGGAGAGCACGGAGACGGTCTGCCAGACCGCCGTCGGCCTCCAGATCGGCAGGAGGTTCGTGGCCGGTCACACCCAGATCGGCGGCGCGTATCAGTACAGTCGGCATACCGTTGTCCACACACGTGACGTCCACGCCGTCGACCCGGTCCAGCACGCTGCCCGAGGGAAAGAGCGCGCCGGTTGACGAGCCGGCGGTTCCCTCGAAACTGAGCTTGATCGCACCTGCCGTTCCGGGGACGCCGTCGATCGGGAGGTCGCCGTCGTAGTCCACCACGCCGCCGGGAGTGGCGAACCGGGCGGTGGCGATGCTGTCCGTATTGACCATGCGGATCCGCACTTCGGTCTGCCCGTCCCCGGCCGGAACAAGGCCGCGCTCCACCGCGAAGGGACCGACGCCAGCCAGGATGTTGCCGCAGTTCTGGCGGTCGGTCACGAATGCCGTGTCGACGCCAAGCTGAAGGAACAGATAATCGACGTCGGCGCCGTCGTCGGGGGACGGTGAAATGACAGCGACCTTGCTGGTGAGCGGGTGCGCGGCACCAAGCCCGTCGATCTGCCGCGGGTCCGGTGTGCCCATGATCCGGAGGAGCAGGTTGTCACGTTCCTCGCGCTCCGCCGGAAGGTCAGTGGCAAGGAAGAAGGCGCCTTTGGACGTCCCCCCGCGCATGTACAGGCAAGGGATTCCGTCAACCATGCCCATGGCCGGCCTCGTACTCCGCCGTTGTCACGTATTTCACGCCCAGGTCATCCAGGACGCCTCGAAGCCGGTTGCGGTCCAGGCTCAGCTCGCCGGCAAGGTACGCTGCCCGCGATGCCGCCTCCTTCATCACCCTCGCATCGGCTGCTTCGAGGGCGGACTGCACGTCCAGGCGCGGCACGCAGAGCACGCCGTCGTCATCGGCCACGATGACATCGCCAGGGCGCACCACCGTGCCGCCCACCGTGATGGGCACGTTCACGGAGCCCGCTGTCGCCTTGACCGTGCCCTGGGCGTTGACCGCGGCGGACCAGACCGGAAACCCCATGGCCCGCAGATCGGCCACATCCCGGACCCCGCCCGTTGTCACGAGCCCCCGCACCCCCCGGTGCTGCAGCGCCGTCGCGAACAATTCGCCGAACGATCCGTCAAGGGAGGGGGAGGCGGTTGTCACCACCAGCACGTCACCCTCCCGGCACTGCTCCACGGCCGCATGGATCATGAGGTTGTCGCCGGGCCAGCAGAGGACCGTGACGGCTGAACCCGCAATCCGGACCCCTTCCTGAATGGGACGCAGCGAGGCGCCCACCAATCCTGTGCGCCCCATTGCCTCATGAACCGTCGCGACGCCGTGCGTTCCGAGTTTGTCGATGACGGAAGCCTCGGCCCGGCGGACATCGGTGACCACGACCGTCTTCATTCGAGGACCTTCTTCACTCGAGGACCTCAGTGACCTGGGGGTAGTAGCGCATGTACGCCTCTCCCTTGGTGTCGACCGGAAGGCCGAGGTTAGGGCCCGCGTTGCGCTTGACCTGGACACCGCGGCGCACGGCCAGTGACGTGTAGTAGTCCCACATGTGCTGCTGGGCCGGCAGGCACTTCATCGCCTGCTCCTTGGCGGGGAACGCGGCGGTGATGTCAAGCAGGACATCGGGCTTGAAGTCGCATTGTTCGGGCTGATGCGGCTCGAAGAAGAACACGGGCGGTGCCCCGAGCACTTCACCCGGGGCTTCGTAGCCAATCGCTTGGGCGAGGATCCTGGCATCTATTGCCAGCCTTGCAGCCGCTGGATGGTCACCGTTGTATGGGTCCAGCAGCGGATGCGTCAGCACGACGGTGGGCTGAACCCGGCGGTAGATCCGGACCAGCTCATCCAGCAGTTCCCGGCTCGGCAGAAGGGGGTAGTCGCCGGCGTCGAGGAATTCGATTTCTGCGCCGAGGGCCGCGGCGGCGGCCTCTGCCTCCTCGCGCCGGATGGCCTTGATTTCGTCCAGGGACTTCCCTGCCAGCCACTGGCTGGCGGACTCCCCGCGCTCGCCGTAGGAGAGGCAGACGACGACGGCGCGATCACCGCGGGCGGTCGCGGCGGCGATGGCGCCACCGGCCCGCCAGACGAAGTCGCCGGCGTGCGCGCTCACGACCAGCACAGTGCCTCCATTGGCCATGACGGGTCCTTCCCGGATCAATGTCGCATCCTCCGCGTCCTCCTGCCAGATAATCACTCTCTGGTACTCGGGTCAAGGCATCGGCTACAATTTTGTTACCAATCCTGATCCAAATGTTTGTTGCTGCCGCATCCCGGATTTCCCCGTGTGATCCCTGCCCTGAAGCGAAAAAGCCCTCAAGCGAAAAAGCCCGTTGAGCGAACTAAGGAGTTCACCATGACGGAGACATTGCAGGAAGCGATTGACCGGGCGGGCTCTCCTGTGGAACTGCTGCGCAATTCGCCGGCAAGGCCTACCGTCTTCCCGGTGACGCCCGAGTTCACTAACTGGCGCTCCGAGCAGCACTCATGGCGAACCGGCTGCGCGCTGCTGGACCAGTCCCACCACATGACCGACCTGTTCCTTCGCGGGCCCGGCGCCGAACGCCTGCTCAGCAGCCTCGCCGTGAATTCCTTCGCGAATTTTCCGGTTGACCGCGCCAAGCAGTTAGTCGCCGTGAACCACCAGGGCCACCTCATTGGTGACGGCATCCTGGCGCACCTCGACGCGGACTCCTACAACCTGGTGGGGCATCACATGGTGATCGACTGGGTGCAGTTCCATGCCGAGACGGGCGGCCATGATGTCGACGTGGAGCGTGACGGCAATTCCATCGTCCGCACTGGCGATCCCCGGCTGTTCAGGTACGAACTTCAGGGACCGACGGCGCCGGCCATCGTCGAGAATCTCATCGGCGGTCCGGTACCGCAGATCGGCTTCTTCCATATGGGCCGTTTCCCGATCGCCGGGCTCGAGGTCCGCGGCATCCGGCACGGGATGGCAGGCCAGCCCGGCTTTGAGCTGTTCGGGCCGTGGGCCGACGGCGCCCGGGTCAGGGATGCGCTGCTGGAAGCCGGTTCCGGTCTGGGCCTCACGCAGGTAGGGGCGAAGGGCTATTCGACGGCGAACCTTGAGTCGGGATGGGTGCCCTCGCCGGTCCCGGCGATCTTCTCGGACGACAGGTTGCGGTCCTACCGGGAGTGGCTTCCCGCCGCCGCGGCCGGGTCGCTCGGAGGCAGCTTCGATTCGCCGGACATCGAGGATTATTACCTGACACCCTACGACCTGGACTACGGGCGGTCGGTGGCGTTCGACCACGACTTCGTCGGACGGAAGGCACTTGAGACGCTGTCTGATGCTAAACCGCCCGGAGGTTCGCGCCGCCGCAAAGTAACGCTTGTGTGGAATCCCGACGACGTCCAGGAGGCCATGGGCTCGCTCCTTCGCCCCGGCCTCCCGGCCAAGTACATCGAGCTGCCGAAGGCGCGGTACGCCCTGTACCAGGTGGACCGGGTGCTCCGGGACGGCGCCACGGTCGGACAGTCCTTCGACTGCGGCTATATCGCCAATGAGCAGTCGTTTGTCTCGCTTGCCAGCATTGACACCGGCTTCGCTGGGGCCGGAACCGGGACCGAGGTCGGTGCCGAAGTTACGGTCCTGTGGGGTGAGCAGCCCAATTCGGCCAAGCTCCAGGTCGAGCCGCACCGGCAGGTTGCCGTCCGGGCTACCGTCGCCCCCGCTCCGTTCGTGCAGTACGCGCGGGAAAGCTACCGCGCCGCCTGACAGCCAGTCAAGAAATCCCACCGAACCCAAAGGAGAAAACCTGATGGCCCAGAAGACCCTGCAGGATGTCCTCGACGAGGCAGGCAACGCCGTCGAACTCCTGCGCAACTCCCAGCTTGGCACCTACATCTACCCGGTGGTCCCGGCGGAGTTCACCAACTGGCGGCGCGAGCAGCGCGCATGGCGCGAGACCGCCGTGCTCTATGACCAGTCGCACCACATGGTGAACTTCTTCATGAAAGGCCCGGACGCCGTGAAGCTCCTGTCCAATACCGGCATCAACAGCTTCGCCAACTTCCCGGTGAACACGGCCAAGCAGTTCGTGCCGACGGCGTCCAACGGCGGCGTCATTGGCGACGGCATCCTGTTCCACCTGGCCGAGCAGGAGTTCGTCTTCGTGGGCCGCGCGCCCGCCGCCAACTGGCTCCAGTTCCATGCCGAAACCGGAGGGTATGACGTCGAGTGGACCTACGACGACAGGTCGCCGTCGCGTCCCTACGGGCAGGCGGTCCACCGGGAGTATTTCCGCTTCCAGATCCAGGGGCCGAACGCCTGGCAGATCATCGAGAAGCTGAACAACGGAACGCTCGAGCAGGTGAAGTTCTTTCACATGGGACACCTGGGTATTGCCGGGGAGCAGGTCCGTACCCTGCGCCACGGTATGGCCGGTGCGCCCGGACTGGAACTTTTCGGGCCGTATGAGCACCACGGGAAAATCCGTGATGCCGTGCTTGAGGCCGGGGCCGAGTTCGGCATCGAACCGTGCGGCTCCCGCGCCTACTCATCGAACACCCTGGAATCGGGCTGGATCCCTTCGCCGCTGCCAGCCATCTACAGCAGCGAGGCCGAACGCGCCTACCGCCAGTGGCTGCCGGCAACGAGCTACGAGGCGATCAACGCGCTCGCCGGCTCCTACGTGTCCGCTGACATCGAGGACTATTACCTCACTCCCTGGGAGCTCGGCTATGGCTCGTTCGTGAAGTTCGACCACGACTTCATCGGGCGCGATGCCCTCGAGCGGATCGATCCTGCCAGGCAGCGTAAGAAGGTCACGCTGGCCTGGGACGACGAGGACCTCGCGAAGATCTGGGCCTCCTTCCTGGACCGCGATAGCCGGGGCTACCAGTTCTTCGACCTGCCGAACGCGAACTACGGATCATCGAACTACGACTCCGTGGTGGACGCCGACGGGACCGGCGTCGGGCTCTCACTCTTCACCGGCGTCACGGCCAACGAGCGGCGCGGGCTGTCCTTGGCCACCGTGGATCCCGAGGTCGAAATCGGCACGGAGGTCCGCATTATCTGGGGCGAACCCGACGGCGGAACCAGGAAGACCACGGTGGAACCGCACGATCAGTTCAGCGTGCGGGCGGTCGTCAGCCCGGCGCCCTACGCCGTCACGGCACGCACTGAATACCACGGCGGCTGGCGGACCGCGGCCGCTGCCGGCCGCGGAGACCCTGCCTCCGGAGACCCTGCCTCCGGAGACCGGGCCTCCGACGGCGGCCTCCGCAAGGGCGCGTGACTCAGATGCCGGCGATTGGCCCGGACTCGGGCGACGAAAGCTCCCGCAGGGCGTCGATCACGCTCAGCAGATGAACGCGGACGGCCTGCTCGGCAGCGGCGGGATCGCGGGCGACAACGCCGTCGATGATCGCCGCGTGCTCGAGTACCGAGACCTTCGCCCGCTGGGGACGCGACGAGAGCTTGAACTGGTGCCGGACGCTCTGCGCGTGCAGCCTGGCCAGCACCTCCGAGGCGGTGGCGTGGTGGCTGAGTTCCCGGATGCGGACGTCCAGGTACCTGTTCAGCCGCCCGTATTCAACAAGGTCGCCCTCCGCCACGGAATCGATCATTCGGGCACGCAGGCGGCCGAGTGCCTCGATATCCTCATCGGAGATGGTGGCCGCGGTCTTCGCCGCGCAGAGACCCTCGACGCCAATCCGTACTTCGAGGATCTCGATGGCCTCCTCCACTGAGATGGCCCTGACCCGGGATCCACGGTTCGGCATCCGCTCGACCAGCCCTTCGCCGGCGAGTTCGAGCAGCGCGGTGCGGACCGCGGCGCGGCTGGCCGAGAACTCCGCACTGAGGTCCGCCTCGATGAGCCGTTGGTTCGGCGCATACTCGCCCTGGATGATCGCGTTCCGAATGACGTCTGTCACCCTCGGGTCGGCTTCGGCCGCCCCTTCGGCTGCGGCTTCGGTTGCCGATGAAGCATCGTCGGGGGCTGACGACATGTGCATTTCCTCCCAGAATCGCCGGACAGGGAACGGGCCCCAATACGGGTCACCATTTTGTCTACAATCTTAGGAGCATCGGAGGTAAGTGTCCGCATGCGCGTCGCCGTATTAGGCCTCGGGGAGGCCGGAAGCATCTATGCCGCCGATCTTGCCCGGCGGGGGCTGGCAGTACGGGCGTTCGATCCCGTGGCACGTCCACTGCCGCCCGGTGTCGGGCAGGCCAGCGACATCGCCGCGGCAGTCCGCGGGGCTGCCGTCGTGTTTAGTCTCGTCGGCGGGCAGGCCGCTGAGACCGCCCTGGAGGAGGCTCTGCCTGCGATGGAGCCGGCAGCCATCTTCGCTGACATGAATACTGCCAGCCCTGCGCAAAAGCAGCTGCTCGCGAAGCGGGCGGACGGGAAAGGCATCCTGTTCGCCGACGTGGCCATCCTCGCCCCGGTGCCCCGCGCCCGGATCGAGGCGCCCCTGGCAGTCAGCGGTCACGGAGCGGTGGAGTTGCTGCGCGTCCTCTCCGGGTTGCAGATACCGGCGGCCTATGTGGGCGATGAGGCCGGAAGTGCGGCCGGACTGAAGCTGCTCCGCAGCGTGTTCATGAAGGGACTTGCCGCTACCATCCTCGAATCCGTCACGGCCGCCAGGGCCATGGGGGCGGAGGAGTGGATGGTCAATCAGATCGCCACAGAGCTTGGCCCCTGCGGCCCTGAACTAGTAACCCGGATACTGGAGGGCACGCCGGCTCACGCCTTCCGCCGCGGGGTGGAGATGGGCGAGGCGCGGCTGTTCCTTGAATCCTTGGGTACCCCGCACCCGATGACGGACGGCGCAATCGAGTGGCTGCATTCATTGTCGCCGTCGGATCCTTCGCCCTCCGATCCAACGCCGTCCGAACCAGGATGACGAGGGTCGTTCCCCTTGGCTCCTCCTCGATGCCGGCGAAGCTGTCAGTCCGGGCATGCGGCGCGGCGGGCAGTCCTTACTGACTACACCCACAGCGGTACATGCATGGTCTCTTGAAGCAACAGGCCTTGAAACAAAGCGCTTCAGGCGACCCGCCAGACGGTGCACTCGTCGGTATTGATCGCTTTGCGCAGTCCCGTGTGGCGGTCCATGATCCAGACGACGCCGATGCCAGGTGCTGTCTCCTGGACGCGTCCGCGGCGGATCACCACGTCGTCGTAGCTGGGGCCCACGGACAGACGAGCTTCGATTTCATCCCCGCGGTGGAGCTGATCCAGGGTGCGGACCCGGGTTACATGGGTTTTGGTTTCCTTCACCATGGCTGCGCCTCCTGAACTGGAGTTTTGCCTGCTCTTGCCGGCCCTTCCAGTATGGCCGGGCAATGTTGCGTCTTCGTTTCCTCACGGTTAGGAACCGGTTAGTTCTCCAAGCCGGTCCTGTTTCCACTGCCTGCATCGAACCAAGGGGAGGGCGTAGGCCCTTTCGAGCCGGCGGCCGCCGGGGCTGGCCGTGTAAACGGTTAGTCCGGGCTGCTGCGGTACGCCGCCAGGAAGGTGGAGATCCGTCGCACCGCTTCCTCAATGTCCAGTACCGACGGGAGGATCACAAAGCGGAAGTGGTCCGGCTTGGGCCAGTTGAAGGCCGAACCGTGTGAGACGAGGATTTTTTGGTCCTTCAGCAGGTCCAGGACGAACTGCTCGTCACTCCTGATCGGGTAGAGCTCCGGATCAAGGCGTGGAAAAAGGTACATGGCTCCCGCTGAAGGAACACATGTGACGCCCGGGATGGCCGTGAGGAGCTTGAAAGCAAGGTCGCGCTGGTCGCGCAGCCTGCCGCCTGGCCTGACCAGCGCGTCGATGCTTTGATAGCCGCCCAGGCAAGTCTGGATGGCATGCTGGGCCGGGACATTGGGGCAGAGGCGCAGCGAGGCGAGCAGTTCCAGCCCTTCCCGGTAGTCCAGAGTGGCCGAGAGGGGACCGGTGACGGCCACCCAGCCGGCACGGTACCCTGGCATGCGATAGGCCTTCGACAGGCCGCTGAATGTCAGGCAGCAGATGTCCTCCGCCACCGAGGCGGTATGGATATGCTCGGCGTCTTCGTAAAGTACTTTCTCGTAGATCTCATCAGAGAACAGGACGAGGTTGTGCTTGCGGGCCAGGTCGGCGAACTGTTCCAACACGTGCCGCGGGTACACGGCTCCCGTGGGATTGTTCGGATTGATGATCACGATCCCCTTGGTCCGCCCGGTGATCTTTGCCTCGACGTCGGCCATGTCCGGCCACCACTTCTCGTCTTCGTTGCAGAGATAGTGCACGGGCTGGCCGCCGGTTAGGGTCACGGCGGCAGTCCAGAGCGGATAGTCCGGTGCAGGGACGAGGATTTCGTCGCCGTTTTCCATGAACGCCTGGAGGCACATGGAAATGAGCTCGCTGACGCCGTTACCGATGAAGATGTCCTCGACGCCGATCTGCATGAGGCCACGCGTCTGGTAGTACTGCGAAATGGCTGTCCGCGCCGAGAAGATGCCCTTCGAGTCGCTGTAGCCCTGGGCGCCGCGGAGGTGGTGGATCATGTCCACCACCACTGACTCGGGCGTCTCCAGCCCGAAAGGCGCGGTGTCCCCCAGATTCATCTTGAGGATACGGTGCCCCTCGGCCTCCATCTGCTTGGCCGCCTGGAGGATCGGTCCCCGGAGTTCGTACCGGACATTCTGGAGTTTGCTGGAGTGCTGCATGGCGCGCATGGTTGATCTTTTCACAGCGTTGTGCGCTTTGGGGCCGGCGGGCCGGCGGGTTCGCCCGGCCTGCTAACAGGCCCGGCCGGTCAGCTGTCCTGGAGGGCCGCCTGGAATGCGAAGGCGGCATTGCTCCACAGCACAAAGAGCAGCGGTGCCGGGGCCAGGGCCACGCCAATGACGGGCTGGACCAGGACCGCTGCCGCGATGATTCCCAGCAGCACCAGGGCCGCAAGGCTGAGGTACCAGCGCCGGACTGAGAGATACAGCGAGGCTTTCAGGATGGCCCGGGTGCTGACCTGCGGCAGCAGGACGATTCCAGCAAGCACCGTCACGGCAACACAGACGACGGCGGTGAGGGCCAGCGCGATCAGCGGCACCAGCACGGCGGCGGCCGGCATCACCTGGACGATGGCCAGGTCCACGCCGAGGAAGCCGATGCCTGCCACGGCTGCCAGCCCTGCCGGGGCGGCCCGCCGGAAGGAATCCCGGTAGCCGCGCAGGAAAGCCGCAACCGGCCTGACGGCCGGTCCCTCGGCCTCCTTCAGCGACTGGAAGGCGGAGAAAGCCGCCGCCAGTGACGGGGCCACGGTCACCGACAGCAGCAGGAAGAACGGCCACGCAGCCACCGGATCCGCCACCAGGGACAGACCCAGCAGCAAGGGTGCGTTTGCCGCAGCGAGCAGGACGTTGACGGCAAGGAAGGCGTAAATGAAGCCAAAAATCATCCCGAACGTCTCAAAGCCCGGGCCCTGCCACCTCCGCCGCAGCGGCTGCACGGTGTGCTGGCGCACGCTGCTCATCCCTTCATTCCGCTCGTTGCGATGCCCTGGATGAAATACCGCTGACCGATCAGGAAGATGACCAAGATGGGCACAATGGAGATGACGGAGCCGGTCATGATCATGGCGAATTCAGCGTCGAACTGGCCCACGAAGGACCGCAGTCCCAGCTGGACCGTCCACAGCCTGTTGCTCGTGAGGTAGATAAACGGCCCCATGTAGTCGTTCCACGCGTTCACGAAGGTCAGCAGGGCGAGGCTGGCCAGCGCTGGTTTGGACAGCGGCAGGATGACCCGTGCCCAGATGCCGTACTCGCTGAGGCCGTCGATGCGGGCGGCCTCGCAGAGTTCATCGGGGATGGTCATGTAGTACTGGCGCATCAGGAACACCCCGAACGCACTGAAGGCCTGGAGCAGGATGAGGGCGTTGAAGCTGTTGGTGAGCCCCAGCTGCTGCATCATGATGTACTGCGGCACCATGTAGGCCTGCCAAGGGACGGCGATGGTGCCGATGTAGGCCAGGAACAGCACGTCCCGGCCCGGGAAGCGGACCTTCGAGAAGCCGTACGCCGCGAGGGAACCGGTGAGGACCTGCAGGCACGTGATGATCACGGCCAGGTAGAGCGAGTTCTGCAGATACCCCATCATCGGGATGCGGGTCCAGATGTCGGTGTAGTTGCTCCACACGAATTCGGCTGGAATCCACTGGATGGGGACGGTGAGGACCTGGTTGTTCTCCTTCAGGGAGGAGGAAACCATCCAGATGAATGGCACCATCAGCGCCAGGACCAGCACCGCCAGGACACCGTAGATGATGACGTTGGTGGTGCGCGCCTTCCGTTCCCGGGGTGAGCGACTTCTTTGCGTACGACGGCGGTCTTCCGGTGCCGCGGGGGCTGCGCCTGCCAGGAAAGGTGCCTCGGCCTTGAGGTCTTCGGCCATGTTGGTCATCAGCGTTCCCTCCGCTGTTGGAGCTTGAATTGCAGGACGGTGACCGTCAGGACGATGACAAAGAGCACCAGGGAGATGGCCGAGGAGTAGCCGAACTTCCCGTCGCCGATGCCCTCCTGGTAGATGAGCTGGGACAGCACCGTGGTGGCCCGCCCCGGTCCGCCGTTGGTCATCACCACGATCAGGTCAAAGACCTTGAAGCTGGACACCGTCAGCATGACCACCACAAAAAACGTGGTGGGCCGCAGCGACGGCAGGGTGACATTCCAGAAGCGCTGCCACGGGCTGGCGCCGTCCACTTCCGCTGCTTCGTAGAGTTCGGTGGGGATGGCCTGGAGCCCGGCCAAGTACAGGATCATGTAGTAGCCCATATCCCGCCAGACGCTGGTGATGATCACGGCGGGCATGGCCCAGTCGGAGCTGGAGGTCCAGCCAGGAGCTTCGGCGACGCCAACCGCGTGCAGGAACTGGTTGATTGGACCGCTGTCGGGACTGAAGAGCATGTTCCAGACGACGGCGACCGCCACCAGTGAGGTGATGTACGGGAAGAAGATGGCCACCCGGAAAAAGCCGATGCCCTTGAGCTTGCGGTTCAGAAGCAGTGCCAGGACCAGGGCAAGGGCCATGGTCAGCGGAACGTGTCCCAGAGCGTAGGCCACCGTGTTGCGCAGTGCCACCCAGAAGGTGTCGCTTTGGACCATCCGCTGGAAGTTGGCCAGGCCCACCCAGCGCGGGGCGCTGAACGACGTCCACTCCATGAAGGAGAGGGCAAAGGCTGCAAGGACGGGAATCAGGGTGAAGGCCAGGAAGCCCAGGAAGTTCGGAAGGATGAACGTCCAGCCGATCAGCGTGTTGCGCCGAGCCTGTTTCCGGTTGCCCCGGCTGTGGACAGCCGGGGCCCGCGTGATTGTTTCCGTAGTCACTGGCCCAGGACTTCGCTCGTGACCCGCTTGCCCATTTCAGCGATGCCGTCAGCCACGGAGCGCTCGCCCACCATAACAAGGTCGTGTTCCTGGTTGAGGATCTTGTCGATGGCTGCGGACTTGTCGCTAACGGGCATTTCGAGGGCGGTTTCGTCCGGGGTGAAGGCCTTCTTGGAGAGCTCGTCGGTGGGTAGGCCGTCAAGCTTGAAGTAAGCCTCCGTCACCGCGTCATTCTTCAGGGCCGGGACCACACCGGTCTTGGCGATGGCCTTGGCGCCCTCCGCACCGGCGGCCCATTCGATGAACTTCTTGGCTTCCTCGGAGTGGGCGGCATTCTTGTTCACGGCGAAGGCAGTGGGGGAGCCGAAGGTAGTGACGTCGCCGCCGGACTTCTTCTGCGGCATCGGGGCCAGACCCCAGTTGACGTTGGTCTTGCCGGCCTGTTTGGCGGCCACAATGCCGGAGATGTACCAGGTGCCCATCGGCATCATGGCTGCCTGGCCGGTTTCGAACATGGTGCCGTAGCTGGCCTTCTGGCTCTTGGCCGTGCCGAAGTCCAGGGTGGCGCCGCTCGTCTGCAGGTCCAGGGCGGTGTTGTACTGGTCCTTGAAGAAGGAGTAGTCGCCTCCGATGAGGTCGCCGTGGTTCTGGGCGGCCGCGATGGCCTGTATGACGGAGCGCCAGGTGTGCTGGTATGTGCCGTACACCTTTTTGCCGTCGGCAGCGGTTCCTGTGAGTTTCTTGGCGAGCTCGGCGTATTGGTCCCACGTGATGTTCTTGGGTTCTTCCAGCCCGGCGGCCTTGAAGAGGTCCTTGTTGTAATAGAGCAGCCAGAAATCCTGCCGGTACGGCGCTGCGAAGTATTTTCCGTTGAGGTCGAAAGCATCCAGCCCGGCGAGGTTGTCCTTATCCAGGGCGTCCACCACGCTGTTGATTTCCTGGAGCTGGCCGTTGTTGGCGTAGCGGGAGTAGTCAATGACGTTCTTCATGGTGAGCACATCGGTGGTGTCACCGCCGGCGAGCATGGTGGTCACCTTCTGGGGGTAGTCATCGGCCAGGATGTCCACGGGCTCAATGTCCACGTTGGGGTTGGCGGCCTCGTAGCCGTCGAACAACGCCTTGAACTCAGGTGATCCTTTGTAGTTCCAGACGGACACAGTCAGGCGGGTCTTGCCCTCCTGGGCCTGCGGCTCCGCCGGACCGGCGGCACCCGCGCAGGCGGTCAGGCCGAGGCTTGCGGTTGCGGCGAGGGCTATCGCCGCGAGAGTGGTGCGCTTCATTGCGGATCTCCTTATGTGAGGGGTTCGGATCCGCCGCTGCTGCGGCGGTGTTGTTGGAAGCTGGTTGGTTATGCGATGAGGTCCAGATGTTCTGCCAGGACCTCGGCCGTGAGGTCTTTGCCTGCCAGGTACCGTTCAAGTTCGCTGATGGCGACGTCGGACATGCGGCGTGTTTCCGTGCCCAGGGATCCCGCGATGTGCGGCGTGATCACCACGTTGGGCAGGTCGTAGAGCACCGAGCCGGCGGGCAGCGGTTCCGGTTCGGTGACATCGAGGATTGCGTGAATGCGGCCCGTGGCGCAGGCGGACTCCAGGGCGTGGGTGTCAACCAGGGAGCCCCGCGCCGTGTTGATGAGGGTGGCGTGGTCCTTCATGGCTGCGAGCTGTGCCGCACCGATCATGTGCCGGGTTTCCGTCAGGGCGGGGGCGTGGATGGTGACGACGTCGGAGGCCGGAATCAACTCCTCGAGCGTCACCAGGCGTGCCCCGGCTGCGGCGACAGCCTCGGGATCCGCATACGGGTCCGCAACCAGGCAGGTGACATCCTGGAGTTGCCGGACGAGCTCCACCACCCGCCTCCCGATCCGGGAGAAGCCGACGACGCCGATGGTGCGGCCGATATTGCCGAGTTCGCCATGGGCACTCACATACGACCAGTCCTCGCGGGAAATCCTTGAAGCGTTCCCCAGGACCTGTGCCTTCTTGCCGGACAGGACAATGGACGCAAACGTGAACTCGGCCACGGGGATGGCATTCGCCTCTGCCCCCGTGGTCACCAGGATTCCGCGCTGCCACAGTTCATCCGTCACAAAGGACCGCACGGTGCCGGCGCAGTGGAAGACGGCGCGGAGGCGGGGCATGCGGTCCAGTGCTTCGCTGTCCAGCCGCGGAACACCCCAGCTGGTCAGCAGGACTTCCACGTCGGGCAGGAGCGAAGCGATCTCCGGGTCAGCCAGTGAATCGGTCCAGGCCGGGGCGCCGAGTTCCACGAGGCCAGCGAGTCGACCCATCCGGATGGCATCGAACTGGTCTTTCATAGTGGAGCTGTTCATCAGCAGGAGCGCTGTGGGCTTGCGCGGCATACCTGGGCCGTCCCTTCCTGTGTCGTCCGGTGGGGATGCGCGGCCGTTGCCATGTCTTGCGTCACATCCAGAAAAGAGTACATACTCATACTCACAAGAAATCAATCAATCAAAACAGACTTGATCATGTTCGTTCAGATTCGAACATCGAGCGGGACGCGAGAGTTTTAAGAATAGGCGGACACCGATGGCGGCCCAGTTGAAACCCGCACGAATGGACTCGGCAGAACAGGACCCTCCACGATCGGACGGAGCGCCGGGGACTGCCCGCTCCCTCCGGGGAACCTTCCAAGGACCCCTCGCGGCGGCCTGGCGGGGTGACGCCGGGGAGGATGCACTGCTCCGGACCCTGGCCGGCGGCCGTGAGCGCTTGACGGTCCATCAGGCGGCGATGCGCGGTGGATGGTCCGCCGTCGGCGCGGCTCCGGTGTCAGCCCTGGCAGGCGAGGCGGAAGCGGAACGGGGGACGCCTTGGCCGCAGCCCCTGCTGTCCCACTATGCCCGCTACTTCCGCGACGGCAACCGCACGGCTTACGAGGGGCTGGTGGCTGCCAGGCAGCAGCGGCTCACGCGCGCCGTGGTGATGGCCTGCCTGTCCGATGCCCAGAAGCAGGCCCAGGAGCATGTGCGGAAGCCGGGCGAAGAGCCTGTCTCCAGCGCGCTCCGGCAGGAATGGCTGGACGAGGTCATTGACGGCGCATGCCTGCTGTGCGAGCAGAGCTCGTGGTGCTGGGCGGCCCATGAGGACGCCTACTCCCGCCGGGGCGACGTGGTTCCGGACCGGTCGGCTCCGTATCTGGACCTGGGTGCCGGTGAAGTGGCCGCGCAGCTGGCCTGGCTGGACCTGGTCCTCGGAGAGCAGCTGGACAAGCGCGCGCCCGGCCTCCGCCGCCGGATCCGGGAGGAGGTCATGGACCGCGTGGTCCGTCCCTTCCTGGGCCGCGATGACTGGCACTGGCTGGGCCTGGACGGCGACGTCCACAACTGGAACCCCTGGATCCACTCCAACGTGATTGCCGCGGCCATGGTCCTGGTGGATGATCCCGGACTCCAGGCGCAGACAGTGGCCCTGGCCATTGAAGGGCTGGACCGCTTCTTTGCCTCAATTCCGGCAGACGGCGCCATTGACGAGGGCTTCGCCTACTGGTGGAACGGTGCCGGGCGGGCACTTGAGGCGTTGGCCCTGCTGGAGGAAGCCACCGCGGGAACACTCCACGCGGACATCCCCGTGGTCCGCGAACTCCTGGCCTTCCCGCACCGCATGCACCTGGGCCACCGGTGGTACCTGAACGTCGCCGACGGAGCGGCCCGGGCCTCGAGCGGCCTGCCCTGGGACCTAGTCCGGCGGTGGGGGGAACGCTTGGGCAACCGGGACGCCGCACAGCATGCGGCCGCCTTCAAGGCAGCTGCACCCAAAGTGGAAATCGGGCTGGGCCGGACGCTGCGTGCGCTCTTGGACCGGTCCGGGGGCGGGAAGGCCGAGCAGCGGCACCGCCCGCAGGGGCAGGATGCCTCACCACTGACACCGCCGCTCACCGGCTTCACCTATCTGGAATCCGTGCAGATCATGCTGGTCCGCGAAAACCCGGGCAGCACGCACGGCCTGGTCCTGGCTGCCAAGGGCGGGCACAACGGCGAACACCACAACCACCGCGACGTCGGCTCGGTGGTGGTGGCCCTCGACGGCGTCCCGCTCCTCGCCGACGCAGGCCAGCCCACTTACACCGCCCAGACGTTCGGGCCGGACAGGTACGGCATCAGGGCGATGCAGAGTGCCTGGCACAGTGTTCCCGCTCCGTTCGGCCTGGAACAGGGCACCGGCCGGGACTTCGCCGCAGCTGTGGAGAACGTTCCGACCCCGGAGGATCCGCGGCTGGTCCTTGGGCTGGCGGCGGCCTACGGTCTCGGCCCGGCCTCCAGCTGGATCCGGTCGGCCTCGCTGGAAAGGACGGCATCGCCGCACGCCGTGCAGCGCCCTGGACAGGGGCGGGTCCTGATTGAGGACCGCTGGAACCTCGGGGCTCCGGACGGCGCCGCGTCACCGGCCGGAACGCCCGACGTCGATATCCACTTCCTGCTCTCCGGCACCGTAGAGGTGGACCAGGAAGGGACCGCCACCGTCCGTCCGGACGGCATCCCCGGCGCCGCCGGCGGCCGCGGGGCGCTGCTGCGCTGGGACCCGGCCGCCGCCGTCGTGCACGTGGACGAATGGCTCCTGGACGATCCCCTCCTGGCCCAGGTATGGGGCCCCAGACTGACTAGGCTCCGGTTCCGGATGCCCGAAACCATGCGCGCTGCCGGCGCGTTCACCCTGACAGTGGAGGCCAATGATGAGTCCTGAACAGTCCCCCGCACCCGCCGCCAGGTCCCTCTTTTCCCTGCAGCGCCGGGAGCGGCTGATGGAGGAACTGCGTGCCCATGGTTCAGTGACAGTCCGCGGCCTTGCGGCGGAACTTGGCGTCAGCGAGCTCACTATCCGCCGGGACGTCAACATCCTGGCGGACGAAGGCCTGGTGTCAAGGGTGCATGGAGGCGCCACCCTGCCCAGCCCGCTGGACCGCTCCGCGTCCCTCAGCAGGAATCACACGAACCGCTACTCGATCGGCATGGTGGTCCCGTCGCTGGATTACTACTGGCCGCAGGTGATCAGCGGTGCCCGCGCCGAGGCCGAGGAACAGCAGGCCAGGATCGTGGTCCGCGGCTCGAGCTACGACGCCGCCGATAACCGGCGGCAGGTGCAGGCACTGCTCGATACGCAGAACATCGACGGACTCATCGTGGCCCCGGACATGACGGGGGAGGCCGGCCACGAACTGCTGCGATGGCTCAACGGGCTCCCCATCCCGGTGATTCTGGCGGAGCGAAGATCGCCGACGGAAATCCCCGCGCACCGGCTGGAGTGGGTGGCCACCGACCATGCCTTCGGAGCCGGAATGGCCACCCGCCATCTGTGGCAGGAAGGGCACCGCAGGATCGGCTGCCTGACAGATTCATCCAGCCCCACGAGCTCACACGTGGTCCGCGGCTGGCGCCAGGCCATCGCGGCCCTGCGGATCCCGGCCGAAGGGTCCCTCAGCGAGGACTCGGCAAACGTTCCCGCCGGAGAGCGCGCTGCACACTTCGACCGGGTCCTGGACCTGTGCCGGGAATCCGGGACCACTGCCATGCTGGTCCACTCAGACACCCAGGCCGTGGCCTTCGTCCAGCACTGCGTGGACCGCGGCGTGGATGTCCCCGGCAGCATGGCCGTGGTGGGGTACGACGACGAAGTGGCGTACCTCGCCGAACCCGCCATCTCCGCCGTCCGGCCGCCCAAGCAATACGTGGGCCGGGTCGCAGTGCAGCTGGTGACCGCCCGGCTGGCGGAGGGCCGGAAGCGTCCCGTGCACAGGATCCAACTCAATCCCGACCTCATTGTCCGCGAATCCTCCCTCGGCGGTCCGAGGACAGCGCCGACTGAGGCCGGCCTGGCGCCCGCCACCTGAACCAGTAGCCTTAGGACCCACGTTTGATGACTGTTCCGCGCCTGGACCTGCCCGCCCCCAACCGGGAGCTCTCGCCCTACACCGGCCTGACCAGGGAGCACTGGTGCGCCTACGCCGACTTCCTGCTGCGCTCGGTCCAGCGGTTCGCCACCGAGGACCACGCCAACATCCACCTCCCCGGAGCCGGCAGCGCCTACGGCCCCCGCAGCGATTCCCTTGAAGCCTTCGCACGCACCTTCCTCATGGCGTCCTTCCGGATGGCGGGAGACCCGGCCGCCACAGGCTGGCTCGCAGACTGGTATGCCCAGGGCCTGGATGCCGGAACGGACCCGCGCTCCCCGGACCGCTGGCCCACCCCGGGGGAACTGGGGCAGGCCAAGGTGGAGGCGGCGTCGCTGGCCGTGGGCCTTGCCCTGACGCGGAACCAGTTGTGGGACAAACTCCCGGAACGGGTGCAGGGCCAGCTCATCGCCTGGTTCGAGACCGTGGTCGGCGAGGAGTATCCACCCATCAACTGGGTGTGGTTCCAGATCGTGGTGGAGACCTTCCTGGCGAGTGTGGGCGGCAGGTCCTCCGCGGAGGACATCGAGGCGGGGCTTGCCGTCCACGATTCCCTCTACCGCGGCCAGGGCTGGTTCGCTGACGGCCCGGAGCGGGCATACGACCATTACGTGGGCTGGGCCTTCCACGTGTACCCCCAGCTGTGGGCCATGCTGGCGCCAGGGGATCCCCGGGTCAAAGCCCGCGGCACGCTCGACGGCGACCGGCTGGCGGACTACCTCGACGACGCGGTCCACCTTGTCGGTGCCAACGGCTCGCCCCTCATCCAGGGACGTAGCCTGATCTACCGCTTTGCGGCAGCCGCACCGTTCTGGGTGGGTGAGCTCTCCGGGCATACCCGGCTATCGCCGGGCACCACCCGCCGGGCCGCCTCAGGAATGCTGGACTACTTCGCGACGCACGCCGCCATCGACGGGCAGGGCCTGCTGTCCATCGGCTGGCACGGGGAATTCAAGGGGATGAAGCAGTCCTACTCCGGTGCCGGTTCGCCCTACTGGGCCGCCAAGGGAATGATCGGCCTGGCCCTGCCGGCCAGCCACCGCGTGTGGACGGCTGTGGAGGAGCCGCTTCCGGTGGAGCGCGGGGACATCCGCAGGCTGATCGCCGCACCTGGCTGGCAGGTCAACGGCACCCAGTCAGATGGCATCGTGCGGATCACCAACCACGGTACCGACCATGCCCGCCAGGGGGACCGGCTCGCCGACTCCCCGCTCTACGCCCGGCTGGGCTACTCCACCCACAGCTTTCCGGATCTCGCCCCTGAATCTTTGGACAACGCCGTCGTGCTGGTCGATGGTGCCGGCCGCCTGACGCACCGGACGGGGTTCTCAACACACAGCCTCACCGTGTCCGGAGGCGGACTGGAGGGATCTTCCGGCGGGGCTGTGAACTGGATTGATGTGCCGGACACCACCGGGCCGGACCATGGAAGCGGGGTTGCCGGGCAGCCGACACAGGGGCCGGAGATGACGGTGACATCCTTCACCAGGGGCGCGGTGGAGGTCCGCATGGTCCGGCTTTCCGGCACCTCCGGATGTCCGCCGGCCCGGCTGCGGATCGGAGGCTGGCCGCTGGATCCGGACTCGGACCTGACCAGCGTGGTGGTGCCGCTGGCGGGTGTCGGGGAACCGCTCGACGACGGCGGGAGCCTTGCCGGCGTGGAGGCCCGGCCCATGGGCAGCGGCATGGTTATCCCCTGGGTGGGAACCTCCGGCCCCGCGACGGACGGTCTCTATGTGGTGGTGGTGGGGTTCGGCGGCGCGGGCGTTAGTGAGTCCGTCAGGGGAGTGCAGCTGGACTCGGACCCAAACGGGTTCAGGGTGCGGTTCGACGGGACTCCTGTGCCGGCCCGGGAAACGGAACCTTTGGGCAGCACCCGAAGCTAACCCGCCGATAGAAGCTAACCCTGCCGATACAGGCCGGCCTGTTCCACGAGTTCGGTCAGGTACGGGCGTTTGCCTTGGCGCAGTTCCAGTCCTTCGGGCAGCCCCTGGACGGACGGTACCGAATTGGCGATATCGATGGTGATCCTGCCGCCAGCCAGCGGGGCGTTGCTGATGTGCAGGTTGCCATAGGACTCCGGGAGTACGGGATCCACCCATACGCCACCGAGGGAAACATGGGTGTCATACCGCATCAGGTTCGTTACCAGCCGGATGGGGGTGGTTGCTGCCCAGGCCTGCGGCGAGCAGGCCGTCGGATAGGGCACCGGCTCAGCGAACTGCTCCCGGCTGAACCCGCAGAACAGCTCAGGCAGCCGGCCGCCCGAGTAATCGGCAGCCTCCAGCAGGGCAGTGGAGATCCGTTGCGACTCGGCGATGAACCCGTAGCGCAGCAGGCCGCTGGCGATGAGCGCGTTGTCATGGGGCCAGACCGAGCCGTTGTGGTAGCTCGCCGGGTTGTAGGCGCCCATATCGCTGGCCAGCGTGCGCACGCCCCAGCCGCTGAACATCTCCGGGGACATGAGCCGCTCCACGACCTGCGGCGCTTTGTCTTCGTCGATGAGGCCGTAGACCAGGCAGTGGCCCATGTTGGAAGCGCACGCATCAACCTGCCGCTTCCTGCCATCCAGGGCGACGGCATAGTATCCGCGGTCCGGCATCCAGAACTCCTCGTTGAACCGCTTCTTCAACTGCGCCGCCCGGTCGGCGAAGTCGGTAGCCAAAGCCAGGTCGCCGGCGTCGTACGCCATCCAGGCGCGCGCGGTGTAAGCGGCGTAGACATACCCCTGCACTTCGCAGAGCGCGATCGGCCCTTCTGGCATCGTGCCGTCGGCGAAGTTGATCCCGTCCCAGGAGTCCTTCCAGCCCTGGTTGGCCAGCCCCTCGGGGTTGAGGCGCTCATACTCGACGAAACCGTCACCGTCCTTGTCACCGTAATCACGGATCCAGTCCAGCGCCCGGTCCGCATGGGGCAGCAGTTCGGCGATGGTTTCCGCGAAAAATCCATAACGGCTGGCGGAGCCGAGCACCAGCACGAACATGGGCGTTGCATCGACGCTGCCGTAGTAGACCGGCTTCCCGCCCAGGGACAGGCCGCTGGAGACATCGAGCCTGACTTCGTGCAGGATCTTGCCCGGCTCCTCCTCACTCATCGGATCCACCACCCTCCCTTGGCGGTCCGCAAGGGTCTGCAACGTCCCCAGAGCGAGGGAAGGGTCCACCGGAAGCGCCATTTCCGATGCCAGAAGCGAGTCACGGCCGAATACGGTCATGAACCAGGGGGCTCCGGCGGCCACCACCACGCGGTCCGGGTGATTGGGATCCTCGATGCGCAGTGATCCGAGGTCGTCGTAGCTGCGCCGCAACGTCCGTTCAATGGAACGATTTTCCATATGCAGCACCGGAATCTTGGCCACCCACTCCTGCCGGCGCAAGTCGCGCGGGGACAAGCCGTCAGCGTCCGTATGAATGAACGACGGCGGAGGTGGACTCGTTGCGTGGGTGCGGGGTACCACGGTGAGGATGGTACTCCATTGGGTGTGGGCAGCAATCGACACCCGGTAGGTGATGGCTTCCCGCGTGACCTCGGCTCCGGGAGCCTGTATCAGGATCGTTTTGCTGACATCCTGCCAGGCGGCCTGGATCGTCAGCGAATCGCCGTCCACGTTGCGGGTTTCTTTCCACCGCCGCTGGATCCGCTCCTCTTTCACCTCGAAGACGTCCGCGAAATCCGCCTCCGCTGTCAGGGTGATCAAGCATTCGGCGCGCGTCGGGGAGTAATTGCGGACAGTGACCTGCTCCTGGATGCCGGCCCCGACTTCGCGCAGCCGCTCAACTATTAGCGGGCTGTCCGCATACCCGTCAGTACGGGGAACGCGGCCGCCAAACAAGGCCCGGTACGGCTCCTTGATTTCCGCTGCCAGCGGCTCAAGGGCCTGGCCGTTGATGGTCAGGTTCCAGCCGGAGAGGATGCGTGTGTCCTGAACGAAGACACCGTGCGGATGCTCGGATTGGATGTCGCCGTTCGACAGGGAAATGCAGAAGGAGGATCCCTCCACCAGGGTCACCGTCCCGGCCCCGAGCGGCCCGGCAACAGCGTCAGCATTCAATCCAGCCATCCCGGCCCTCCAACAAGATTTTTACCCTGGCGCCACGGACAGTTGTTCCGCCGTAGCGCCGCCTCATTGTTCCCCATCGACGCTACGCCGGTCTGCCCGGAGGCGCCAGAGCAGACCTGCCAACCTTGTGTCCTGGGCCACTTCCGACTATTGACAAGGGTTAGAATAAGCAATAGCGTAAGGGCCGCCGGGCCGATCAACTCCTCGGGCCGAGCGTCCAGCTTCGATGGAAATCGTCGTCGGCAATGACTGCCGGCCATTTGAAGGGAATGCAATGAAGCTTCTGGAAACCAACGTCTCCCGCCGCAACGTCCTGGCAGGACTCGGCGCCAGCGCCGTCGGAATCATCACCCTCACCGCATGTGGCGGTTCGAACAGCCCGTCCTCGTCATCAGCAGCCAAGGACTTTGTGATGACCGTGTGGGGCGGCGACCCGGACAAGGCGGCCTACCAGGCACGTCTGGATCTTGCGAAGGCAAAGTACCCGGACTACAACATCACCCTTCAGATCATTCCCAACAAGGACTACGCGCAGAAGGTCCAGACCATGATCTCCGGCGGCACCGGACCGGACATCATGCAGGTCGCCGAGGACGCCAACGCCTACAGCTCCAAAAACCAGCTGCTGCCGCTGGACGACTACATCTCCAAAGCATCCCTGGACCTGCCCGGAACGTTCGGGCCCGTGGCCGAAAACTGGAAGTACAAGGACAAGACCTACGCCGTTCCGGACCGCGCCGGCGCCATGATCCTGTATTACAACAAGGGCGAGTTCGACAAAAAGGGCCTTAAGGCACCCACCGCGGACTGGACGTGGGACGATCTCCTGTCCACCGCCAAGGAGCTGACCGGTAACGGTGTCTTCGGCTACGGCGGCACTGAATGGTGGCCAATCTGGATGTCCTTCGCCTATCAGAACGGCGGCCAGGTCATTGATGCCTCGACCGGCAAGCCCTCGGTGAACAGCCCCGAGGTCATCGAAGCCCTGCAGTTCTGCCAGGACCTGATCTTCAAGCACAAGGTGGTGCCGTCCAAGGTTGACTACGCGAACATGGGAGCGGGCGTGGGCGGCGACGCTGCCTTCGCGTCGGGCAAGGTCATGATGAACAGCACCGGTTTCTGGAACATCGGAAGCCTCGCCAAGCAGGACAAGATCACCTGGGATGTGGCCCCCATCTGGCGGGGCAAGGACAAGGCGATCTCTGCCTTCGGGTCCGGCCTGGCCATCTCGCGGAGCAGCAAGAACCCTGCCGATGCCTTCAAGATCATCCAGTTCATGACCTCGGCCGAAGGCCAGCAGCCTATCCTCCAGCTGGGCCAGGACGTACCGGCCCGCCAGGACCTGCAGAAAAGCCAGGACTTCCTCAAGCCGTCCTGGCTCAAGGGGGACGTGAACATGCAGGTCTTCCCGGACTCGACGCCGTCGATCTTCAAGCCGCCCTTCATCCCCGAGTGGAACGAGATGCAGAAGGCCATCACTGATGCCATGGCCGACTTCTGGCTCGGCAAGTCCGATGCGAAGGCTACTGCCGCCGATCTTCAGAAGCGCCTCGACTCAATCGTCAAGGCCTAGGAAGCCCGGGACCCGTCATGACATCCGTTCAGCAGAAAGCCCCGGTTCCGGCCCCGTCGCCGGACCGGGGGCCAATCCCGCCGGCCACCCGGCCCGTACTCAAGGCACGGCCCAGCGCCATGCGCCGCAAGGAGGCCCGCTTCTTCTGGCTGTTTATCTCGCCGTGGATCATCGGGTTTGTGGTCTTCCTCCTCGGGCCCATGCTCGCATCCGTCTACCTGTCGTTCACCGACTGGGATTCCTTCACGGATCCCAACTGGGTGGGCGTTGCCAATTACGTCCGGCTGCTCACTGAGGATGACGTGTTCCACAAATCCCTGTGGAACACCTTCTATTTCGCCTTCTTCTCGGTCCCGCTCGGCATGGCAATCGCGCTCTGGCTCGCAGCGCTGCTGAACAAGAAGATGCGGGCACGCAAGATCTTCCGCACCCTGGTCTACTTGCCGCACCTGGTTCCCATCGTGGCCGTCGCCCTGATCTTCCAGATGATCCTGGCGCCGGATGCGGGCCCCCTGAACCGGGTCCTGGCCGTGTTCGGAATCGACGGTCCGGCCTGGCTCTTCGATTCCGACTGGGTCAAGCCGGCCATCATCCTGCTCTCACTCTGGCAGGCCGGCGGCTCCACGGTCCTGCTGCTGGCGGGCATGAAGGGCATCCCGCAGGAGTTCTATGAGGCCGCCGAGATCGACGGCGCCTCGTCGGTCCGCCAGTTCTGGAGCATCACGTTCCCGCAGCTGACGCCCATCATCTTCTTCAACCTCATCATGGGCATCATCGGCGCCTTCCAGGTCTTCGCCCAGGTGTACATCCTCACCCAGGGCGGTCCGGACAACGCGAGCCAGATGGTGGTTCCGCTGCTCTTCAACGAGGCCTTCAGGAATTACCACATGGGTTACGCCTCGGCGATCTCCTGGCTCCTGTTCCTCATCGTCATGGCGCTGACCGTCGTCGCCTTTGTCACGTCGCGCAAATGGGTCTTCTACGAAACCGAGGTCAAGAACTGATGGCCGAACTCAAGGTCTACAAGAGCACCGCATTCACCTATGCGGGGCTGCTGATCGCATCCTCCGTCTTCTTCGCCCCGCTGGTCTTCGTGGTCTCCATCGCGCTGAGCAGTGACCAGACCGTCAGTACGGGAAGTTTTTCGCTCATCCCCACCGAATTCCGCTGGGACAATTTCGTCCGGATCTTCCAGACGCAGCAGCCGGTGGGCAACTTCGTCCTGAACTCGGTCATCATCTCGGTGCTCTCGGCAGTGGGGCAGGTCTTTTCCTCGGCGCTGGTGGGCTACGCCTTCGCACGGTTGAGGGCGAGGGGCAAGAACATCACGTTCATGATCGTGCTGGCCACCATGATGATCCCGGCCCAGATCACCATGATTCCGCAGTTCATCCTGTTCAAGGAGCTGGGATGGATCAACACCTTCCTGCCGCTGATCATCCCCAATTTCTTCGGCAACGCATACAACATCTTCCTGATCCGCCAGTTCGTCACGCGGCTGCCGCTGGAAATGGACGAGGCCGCCATGGTTGACGGGCTGGGCTACTTCGGGATCTTCCGCAGGATCGTCCTGCCCATGATGACGCCGGTGCTGATCGCCATCGCCATCTTCACCCTGACGTGGACCTGGGGCGACTTCATGGGCCCGCTGATCTACCTCAACGAGGACACCAAGATGCCGCTGGCGCTCGGCGTGCAACTGCTGACCAGCACCAGCCAGGAACTTCAGACGCCGCCATGGAACCTGGTCATGGTGGGCACCGTGTTCCTGTCCCTGCCGATGATCATCATCTACTACTTCGGCCAGAAGTACATGTACGAAATGAACCTCTCAACGGGCAGCGCAGGTGTGAAGTAACAATGGAATTCCCTTCAGGCGGTTCTGTTTCGCTCGACGGCGGCCGGCTGGTGATCGACGGCGAAGCCCGGCTCCTGCTGTGTTCGTCGCTGTTCTACTTCCGGCTTCCCCCGGAGCAATGGCAGGACCGCCTGAAGCAGGTCCGGGAATCCGGCTACCACGCCGTGGACGTCTACATTCCGTGGAACTTCCACGAGACGCGGCCCGGAACGTACGACTTCTCGGGCCGCCGCGACGTCGCGCATTTCCTGGACCTCGCGGCGGCCGAAGGCCTGCACGTGATGGCCCGTCCGGGTCCATATATCTGTTCAGAGGTGGACGGCGGCGGCCTGCCCGCCTGGCTGGGCCTGGATCCGGAGCTCAAGGTACGGCAGAACGAACCGCGCTACCTTGACCAGGCGATCTCCTGGTACCGGACGGTGCTGCCGATCCTCGCCGCCCGCCAGCACGGCCGGGGCGGGAGCATCATCCTGCTGCAGATCGAGAATGAACTCGACTTCTTCGACTGCCTGGACCGGCCCGGTTACATGCAGGCGCTCGCTGATGCGGCAACCCGGGCGGGCATCAGCGTCCCGGTCATTGCCTGCGCCGGCCAGGGAGACCTTGCGGGTGCAACCGGCGGAGTGCCGGGCGTGGTGCCTGCAGCCAACTTCTATCCAGATGATTCTTCGCCTGACGTTGAGGCTGAGGTACTCGCCTACCAGCGTGAACTGGCGGCTCGGGGTATCCCGCTGCTTGTGACCGAGACCAACAGGCTGCACCTGACGCTCCGCCGCGAGCTGCTCGCCGGCGCCCGGCTCCTTGCCCCGTACCTGCAGAGTTCCGGCTGGAACTTCGGACTGAACCCCTCCACCGGCAACTGGGGGAACCCAGGAAACTTCATGACCCACAGCTACGACTTCGGCGGCTATGTATCGGTGGACGGCGCCACGCGGCCGGAGTACTTCGAGGGCCGCAAACTCGCTGCCGTCGTCGGCGCCCTGGGAGCCCGGCTGGCATCGGCCGTTCCGGTCCTGGACGCGCCGCTGGAGCTGCTGCCAGATTTCGCCAGCTCCTCGGTCCGCCCCGTGCTTGCCCTCTCCGGCGGCGGCTATTTGGCCGGCCTGCCGAACCTCGGCGGGCAGGCCGGTACCCTCCAGCTCAAGACAGGCGGCGGTGCCTTCGCCGCTATTACGGTTCCGCCGGGCAAATGCCCGCTGCTGGTGGCCGGCCTGCCGCTGCAGGACTGGGGGGTGCCCGGCGTTCTGGAGCTCGCCACGGCGGAACTGCGCGCAGTCACGCGCACGGCCTCCGCGCTCGAACTGGCGTTTGCCGACACGCCCGGCGCTGTGCTGGTGGTCGGCTCAGACAGGATTCCGGAAGTCCGGGCGGGGCAGGCTGAGTTCCGCGGCCACCTGCTGGTCGCCGAGCTGTCGGCAGGTCCCGGTCAGGTGGTGTTCGACGACGGTACCCGGCTTTCGTGGGTGACGCATACCGACGTGGAGGCACTATCAGCGGAATCCGCAGGAGACGCTGCAGCAAACTCTGCAGAAAACCGGGAGCGTTGGGGCGGAAGCTCTCCCGCCACCGTCGTGCTTTCCCGTTCGGCGGCATCACCGGCCCGGCTCTTCGCAGACGTACCGGCAACCCGGCACCCGGACGCCCCGGCCCTGGAAGCGCTCGGCGTATATGCCGGCCGGGGCAGGTACCAGGCAGCGGTGCCGGCAGGCTGCAAACAGCTCCTGATCGACGGGGCAGCGGACATCCTGGCGGTGTCCTTCCGTCCCGGAGCCGGGAATCCGGTACCCCTAGGTACCCTGACCCCGTTTGGCGCCGCCGCCGTCGTCGGGCTTCCTGCAGCGGAGGGTGGGGAACTCACTGCCGACGTCGAGATCTGGGGCCACTCCAACTTTGGCGACGCCCGGCTTCCTGCCCTTTCCCTCGGTGCGCTCCGCGGCACTGGAACGGTCCTGGCGGTGACAGGCTCGGTCGATGTGTCAGGTCTCTGGCGAGTCCACGGCCGCGGGCAGTGGGCTGAGCCGGGCCGGGCGATCCGCCCGTTCGGTGGCTGGAGCAGCTCACGGCTGGGGGTAGGCATCGAATACCGGAAGACGCTTCCGGCGCCCGCAACCGGGGAGGAGGGCTACCTGCATTTTGACGGTCTGGCGTCGCCCGTTTCCGTGAGGGTCGGGGATCTGGTGCCCGTGATGGTTGTCCCGGAGAACCCGTTCCTGCGGCTGCCCCGTCAGGCCGACAGCTGGGACATCGCCGTGTCCTTTCCGCATGACCCGTCCCACGGCCCCGGCGCCGTCACGCTCCATTCAGGCGTTCTGCTCCAGGACTGGACCGTCCAGGCGCTGCCGCAGGACACGCTCGATGAGCTTGCGCGGAACGCGGGAAGCCCGGCCGCCGGTACGGAAGCGCCTCTTCCTGTAGAGGTCGCCGCCGGCGAGGCACGCTGGCTGAATCCGGACGTGGCTGGTCTTGAGGACGGCAGCGGCTACTTTCTCAGGGCCTCGGGCTCCGGGCTGATGCTCAGCGCCTGGCTGGATGGAACCAGGCTCGGCCGGGTAATGCTCGGGATGAACGACGATGACGGAACTCCGCAGATGCGCGGCGGGGACCCGGGTGTGATCTGGCTCCCTGCGCCTATGATGAAACCGCAGGCCAGACTCACGCTCTTGCTGGAAAACCGCGGGATGTCGGCAGGCAGGCTTGAATCCCTGCTGTGCGAGCGTGCGCACAGCTGACACTGACTGAACGTAGAAGCAGACCATGCCGAAGAGAACGTCCAAGGACATCCGCAACGAAAGCCGCTTCGCCCTGCTCCGCGGCCTCTATTCGCTTGGTACGGCGACCCGCCAGGAGCTGGCGGCCACGACGGGCCTCAGCTTCGCCACCATCTCCAACATCGTTGGCGAACTGGTAGAAGTGGGTGTTCTGGTGGAAGCCGGGAGGGAAGACTCCGGCGGAGGCCGGCCGGTGACCCGGCTGAAAATCTCCCCGGAGCGCGGCGCGCTGGTTGGCGTGGACATCGCGGAAACCTACATCCACGTCGACGTCTACGACCTTGCGCTGGGAGTGATCGGCCAGGCCGAAAGCGAACTCGCCATTGAGGAAAACGAGCCCGCGGCACTGGTCCGCCGGGTTGCCGGCGTCATCGACGAAGCTGCATCCGGGGCCGGCATGCCCAGGAGCAGGCTCCTCCGCGCCGGTGTCAGCCTGCCCGGCCAGGTGGATCCGCAGCGGGGCGTCTCCGTCTTTGCGCCCAATTGGGACTGGCATGAAGTACACATCCAGGCGCTTCTGTCCGAGGCGATCGGCCTGCCGGTGGACGTGGACAACCCGCTGCGGGCCATCGCCCTCTCGGAGCTCTGGTTCGGGGCGGGCCGCCTCGTCAACAACGTGGCCACTGTCAACCTCGGCACCGGCGTGGGCGCAGGGCTCGCCATCGACGGCGAGCTGGTCAGGGGAGCCAGCAACACTGCCGGCGAATGGGGCCACACCACCCTGGTCTTCGACGGGCGCCTGTGCCGCTGCGGCCGGCACGGCTGCGTGGAAGCCTACCTTGGGGTCCCCGGGCTGCAGCAGACCATGGCCGAGATCAACGCCGGCCACGATCTGCTCACCGGCGACCGCCAGCGCGAGTTTGTTTCAGATGTGGCCAAGGGACTGTCCGACGGCGACCCCGACTGTGTGAAACTCCTCGAGGTCACCGGCCGCTACTTCGCCGCAGCCCTGGGAAACCTGATCAACTTCATCAACCCCGACCATGTGAGCGTCCTCGGCTGGACGGCCGGGATTATCGGTCCGGAGCTTCTGAAGGTCACCGAAAAATACCTGCCCCGGGAAGTACTGCCGAGCGCCGGCAGCGCAGTCCGGCTCGGGCTGTCCACTGTCGTCGGAAACTCCGTGACCCTGGGCATGGCCACCCTGGCCCTGGAGGGCTTCCTGGAGCAAGTGGGAGTGCCAAGCCGGGGCCCGGCTGCGCGCACCGCGGCGGCAAAACGTGCTGGTGTCGTCCCTGCAAACCAGGCGGCGGGCACTTAATAGAGGCTGTCCTTCCGCTTCCATTTGCGGTCATGGGCAGTTATTCTAATGCTTGAAATAAGTAGTGAATTAATCGGGGAGACAGCAGTGAAAACCTTTGAGATCGGCAGCCAGGACTTCCTGCTGGACGGTCAGCCGTTCCGGATCCTCTCCGGAGCCATCCACTATTTCCGCGTCCATCCGGACCTGTGGGCAGACCGGATCCACAAAGCCCGGCTGATGGGCCTGAACACCATCGAGACGTACGTGCCGTGGAACGAACACTGCCCGCACCCTGGTACCTACGTGGATGAGGGCCAGCTGGACCTGGGCAGGTTCCTGGACCTGGTCGCGGCTGAAGGGATGCAGGCGATAGTCCGGCCCGGCCCCTTCATCTGTGCGGAATGGGACAACGGAGGGTTGCCAGCCTGGCTTTTCAGCGACCCCAGCGTCGGAGTCCGCACCAGCGAGCCCGGCTACCTCGCCGCCGTCGACGGCTTCTTCCACGCGGTCCTGCCTGCCGTGGTCGGGCGGCAGGTCACCCGCGGCGGGCCTGTGATCCTGCTGCAGATCGAGAACGAGTACGGCGCCTACGGTAAGGACGAGGCGTACCTGCAGCACCTCGTGGACCTCGTCAAGCGCGAAGGGGTGGACGTTCCGCTGTTCACCTGCGACCAGCCGTTCGGCAGCATGATTGAGGATGGCTCGCTTCCGGAGCTCCACAAGACCGGCACGTTCGGCTCACGGGCTGCCGAGCGCCTGGCGTTCCTGCGCGACCACCAGCCCACCGGACCGCTGATGTGCGCGGAGTTCTGGAACGGCTGGTTCGACAACTGGGGGACCCACCACCACACCACCGACGCCGCAGCCTCCGCCGCTGAACTTGATACGCTGCTGTCCGCCGGAGCCTCGGTGAATGTCTACATGTTCCATGGCGGCACCAACTTCGGCTTCACCAACGGCGCCAACGACAAGGGCATCTACGAACCCACCATCACCTCCTATGACTACGATGCGCCGCTGACTGAGGACGGCTATCCCACGGATAAGTATTTTGCCTTCCGGGAGGTGATCGCCAAGCACTTCCCGGTACCGGCGGAGGTGCCTGCCAGGCGCCAGGAGGCTCCGGCGGGAACCGTGACCGTGACCAGCGCGGCGGCACTCCTGGATTCGCTGGACCTGCTGGGCGAGGCCGTCCGCGTGGACGGCCCGGCTCCCACTACCGAAGACGCCGGGCACTATCGCGGCTTCACGGTCTACACCACGCATCTTTCACAGGCCGGCGTCCTCACCGTGGCCGAAGTGCGGGACCGCGCACAGTTCTTCCTGGACGGCCGCCCGGTGGGTGTGCTCAGCCGGGAGCTGGGGGAGCGGGCCATTGCCCTCCCTTCCGGCGGCCGCCTCGAGGTCCTGGTGGAAGACCAGGGGCGGGTGAACTACGGTCAGCGGATCGGCGAGTTCAAGGGCCTGATGGCTCCGGTAAAGCTCGACGGCGTGGAAATCGTTGAGTGGGCCATCCGGCCTTTGGATTTCGGTGACCTGGCCGCGCTGCGTGAGGCCGGCAGCCCGGCTTCAGGGGAGGGCGGCCTCGCGGGGCCTTCCGTTTCCTTCGCCGACTTTGAGGCCGAGGGCCCCGGGGACCGCTACCTGCGGCTGGATGGCTGGACCAAGGGCAATGTGTTCGTCAACGGCTTCAACCTGGGCAGGTACTGGAGCCGGGGTCCGCAGAAGACCCTGTATGTTCCGGGGCCGCTGCTGCGCCGAGGCACCAACGAGCTGGCCATCCTGGAGCTGCACGGCAGCACCACCCGGGCTGTTCAGTTCGTGCCGGGACCGGACCTGGGCCCGGACGAAAAATAGCCCGGACGAAAAATAGCCCGTGCGTTAAGACAGAGGAGGGTGCATCCCTCGGGATGCACCCTCCTCTGTCGCGTTCGGGTCAGTCCTTCTTGAAAGCGTCCTTGACCTTCTCGCCGGCCTGCTTCAGATCGCCCTTGGCCTGGTCGGCCTGGCCTTCTGCCCGCAGGCTTTCATCGCCAGTGGCAGCTCCGGCAGCTTCCTTGCCCTTACCGCCGGCCTTCTCTGCAGCGTTTTCGATCTTGTCGCCGAGTCCCATGATGAATTCCTCCTCTGGTTGGCGGCCGTTCGATCCGGCCTTCCAACATCATAAGCATGCTTAGCAAAATTGCGCCAGCTGCAGGCGGTCCGTTAATGGGCGTCCGGGTGGCAGCGGCGCCCGCAAGGAATGTTGTGATGCCCTCCTGTCCGTCGGGTTTCCCTGCCATTGGCCCCCGACGCTTTACGACCCCCTTTGCGAAACCTGCGCAGACTTTCACCAGCCAGGCCAGTACGAACATGCCAATCAGTGCGTAGCCGAGAGTGGTCGGGTCAACGTTCCCGATGGCGGCCACAGCCCCGCCAACGCCGGCCTGCGCATTAGTCAGTGACGCCAGTTCAGCTGCCCCCAGGACCAGGGCGACGGCCGCAGAAAATCCAGTGAGTGCGATGTTGTACAGCTGCCGGCGGCCCGGGCTTGAAACCGCTCGGCCGTATGCGAGGTTCATGAACCAGCCGTCCAGGGTGTCCAGCAGACTCATGCCGGCAGCGAAGAGGATGGGCAGGACGAGGATCGCGTACCAGGGAAGCGCCATGGTTGCCGCTCCCCCGGCAACCACGAGCAAAGCCACCTCCGTGGCCGTGTCGAAGCCCAGGCCGAAAAGCAGCCCCACCGGGTACATCTGCCATGGCCGACTGATGCTCCGCATTACTGGCCCCAGGATGCGAACCATTGGACTGGTCAGGGCTCCTTCGGCGGGATCCATTGTTTGACCGTAGCCTCTTGCGGCCTGGAACAGGAGGACCGTATTTAGGGCGGCCAGGATGCAGAGGAACACTCCTGAGATCGCTGTGCCTGCGACTGCCAGGCCTTCACGCAACGAAGATCCGCCTTCTATCACGAGGCTTCCCATGTACTGGGCTCCGGCCGCCAGCAGTACGCACAGCCCAAAGACGACTGTGGAGTGACCGAGCGAGAACCAGAAGCCGACGGAGAGCGGCCTCAGGCCCTGACCTATGAGCTTGCGGGTGGTGCAGTCGATGGCGGCAATATGATCGACGTCGAAAGCGTGCCTCATGCCAAGCAGATATGCACCTATCCCTATTCCCATGCCGAAGACCTGGGTTGAGCTGATGTGCAGGTTCTGCGGAACCAGGATGAACGCCAGGACGCCCCAGCCCACGACGTGCAGGAGGAGGATGGTACCGGCCATGCCGGCCGCGGGGGTCACCCGTTTCCGGGCGTCACCCCCCAGGCCGGACGCGGCGCTCTCAAGGGAAGCCAGGATCGCCATGACCCTGCCCTGTCAGCCCCGGGGAGGCGTGAGGCCGTACCGGGCGATGATGTCCGGCAGCCAGGGCGGCTCGGCGAACTGCAGTCCGTATTCGGCGGCCAGTCTTCCAATGACCTCAGGATCAGGCGGTCCTGCCTCGAAGTGGTCTGCCAGTCCCCAGAAGAAATGCTCAAACCCCGCAGGGCTGATCACTTCGATCATCCGCGCCGGGACTTTGCCCGCGTTCCACATGGTGTGCAGTTCCCCACGTGGTTTTGTGATGTAGCCGCCGGCGCCCAGCACCGCCTCACGCTCGCCGGACCTAAACCCGATCTCGCCTTCAATGACGATGGAGTACTCGTCCTCGCGGGTATGGGTGTGCGGCGGAACGAGGGCCCCGACGGGGAACGGGTGCTCCACGATCGAGATCTGTTCATTGGTGTGCTCGCCGAAGAGCTTGAAGACCACGCCGATGCTTCCCAGGCGGCCCTCCCGCCCCTGCCCCGGCGGCACGACTGTCAGCCGCGGAGCCCCTTCATTGTCCATGACAGGCCATCCTTCCTAATTTCGATATACACTGGTGTATATCGAAATTGTCCAACCGCAAAAGGACCGGTGTCAATACTTTGAGTGAACACCCCCGTTCAACCAAAGGCCGCCGCTACGAGATGGGCAAACGCGGCGAGCAGATGAACAGCACCCGCCAGCGCATCATCAACGCCGCCGTGGCCCTGCACGGTTCGGTGGGCCCGGCGCGCACGACAATTGCAGGCGTCGCCGAGCAGGCGGGAGTCACCCGCCTCACCGTCTACAGGCATTTTCCCGACGACGACGCACTGTTCTCTGCCTGCTCCTCGCACTGGCTCTCCCAGCAGCAGTTGCCGGACCCCTCCGCCTGGGCACGGCATGCAGGTGCCGGGGAACGCCTTACAGCCGGGTTGTCAGATCTGTACCGTTTCTACAGGGACGGCGAGGCCATGCTGACGCGGATCTATGGGGACTGGGACGCGCTGCCGGCCCAACATCGCAAAAACCTCGAAACCCGCGACGCCTATTTCCGCACCGTTTTGCTTGAGCCGTTTCCCGAGCCGGGCGGGAACGACAAACTGCGCGCCGTCGTCGGACACGCAGTTTCCTTCTGGACGTGGCGGTCGCTTTGCCATGACAACGGGCTCTCCAACGAAGACGGCGTCGAAGCTATGTCCGGCCTGATCATGTTGACGGCAGGCAACAGCGCGGCGGGAGCCAGGACAGGCACGGAAAAAGCCGCAATCAGTAAGAGGTAACGGTCACTTCCGGATTGTCATACTGCAGGCTTCACTGCCGGTACTCAGGCGTACCACTGCCAGCCTGGGGGAGCCCAGTCCTCCGGAGCCCTGTGGGCGTAGTGATTGCCGCAGCGCCGGCAGTTGTAGCTGACGACGGGCGGTAGCAGGCTTTCCCTGTCCACGGCATAAGAGGCAGGCACATAACCCGTGAACTCCAGGTAAGCGTCAGTGCCGCAATGGCGGCAGTGAGGCAATGCCGGCGGCGGGGCCGGAGCAGATTGCCAGACGTCGTGCCCATGTCTTCGCGGGACTGTAATCACGGGTTCACGCATTCTTAGATGCCAAGGGGTGCGGATCACTCTACTCCTCCGGTCGCGTCTCCGGAATCCCTTCACAGTGAAACGGCCTCAACGTTCGCCATGCCCCGGCTCCACATGCCTTTGGCGTCCCGTGATGCTGGTACTTGGTGCCAGCCCGCAACCAGGACATTTCCGGTATCCTGACCGCCGTCCTGACACAGGCCGGATGCAACGTCATGATCGCAAGATAGCTTGGATCCCCGGCAGGCATTTTCACCCTGGATGGCCGTCTTAAGGAAGGACGCGAGTAGCCGGTACGCGGCTTAAAACGGCCCGATACCTACGCCCAAAACGACTACCTGACTATGCCCGAATCAGTAGCAAGCGGACCGTGGCCGGTCGTAATCTGGTGTGACTGATGGTCCTTTGCTGGGACGGGGACGATCGGATGAACGGTTTGGCACTAGTCCCAGGAGCAGAGATGAACCCCAATGTCGTCGACGTCGCCGATGTTTTCAATACCTACAGGGTGCCAATGAAATTCCGGCAGGACCCGCAGCTTGTGCAGACAGCATGGGACCTTGCACGGGTTGCCGCGACCCAGACAGGTGACGCCGGATGCGTAGCGCGCTTGCGGCTGGAGCATCCCGAGTTGAACGTCCTGGCAACAACCCTCGAAAACCGTGTCATGCTGCGTGAAATTTTCGGCAATCAGCTTCGGAGCCGGCTCGGCGATCTGCAGAGGCAGACGCTGGGGCGGTACAGGACCTAGGCTGCAGAGGAAACACGATGCCTGGCCTGCCACACGCTGGCAGCCGTTCACGTGGAGGGCCGCGCCGAAACGGGGCCCTCCACAGTTGATCCGGTTACGACCGTCTGGCCGCCAGGGCAGCGGTAAGGGCGCTTGTTGAGGTGGTGGAGCTGTTGATCCGCCAGTCGACTTCCTTGTTGTGATGGAACCAGACGAAAGCCGTGATGTCTGATTGCGCGGCAAGATAAGACACCAGGGATGTGTCCCAGGCCGCCTTGGAGCCTCCGGCTTCCGCAGACGCAGTCTCGGCGATGATGATGGGCTTGCCCGGAGCAAGGCTGCGGAGTGCGCTTAGGCCTTCATCCAAAAGGGCCGACGGCGATGTCCAAGTGCTCCAGGACGCGGCGGTTCCCCAGTTGTAGCCGTCCAAGGCCACGACGTCGACATAGCCCGTACCAGGGTAGAGGCCGGAGAGGGGGGTTGAGCCCCAGTAGGGAACGTTGGGGCTCCAGACCCACTGCACGTTGGCGGCACCGGTGGCCGCCACGACGTCGTGCACGTGCCGCCACGCGGCGACATAGTCTCCGGCCTGGTTGCCGTTGGCGGACTCGGCCCAAGGGTACCAGTTGCCGTTCATTTCGTGCCCGAACCTGAGCATGACCGGCTTGCCCCAGGAAGCCAGGGCGGTGCCCCACTGCTGTATGTAGGCATCGAAGTCCCCCGCGGTGATGCGGTCCAAGGAGTAGGCCGGCTGGTCGGCGCCGTTTCCGGTCCACAGCCATGGCTCCCAAGTGACGAGGCTGGTGGCGCCGCGCGCGTTGACGGCATTCAGTTCAGTGATCGGAGCAGGCTGGGCGAAGTCGGAGTACCACATCACGACCGAAGGGCTTTCGTTGACGAGGGTGGAGACGGCGTCCAGCTCGCTGGCGGCGAGCGGGCCGCCCGGCGTCGACACGCCGAAACGTAGCCGCGCGGAGCTGACCGGCGGGGCGGAAGTAGGTGTTGTTTTTGTCTTGGCCGCCATCAGGAGCGGAGCGGCCCCCTCGGGGCGGGCACTGAGCGACGCGGGGCTATAAGTAACGGTGTAGGGCGCGGACGCCGAGTCCCCTCCTTCTTCGGCCGTGACGACGACGGTAGTCGCGGTGGTGAGGGGAATCGTCACCGCCGCGCTGAAGGATCCGTTGGCTTTGGCAGTGAACGGAACACTGGCCGTTCCGGCCGTCACGGTTCCGGACACCTTGCGGGCGAACCCGGTGCCAGTCACGGTGACAGAGGAACCGGCCGGCCCTGCTGACTCACTCAACGTGATCGCCGCCCGTCCCGCAGCCTCGGCCGGCACGGCAATGCCGAACAACACGGCCAGTGACAGGACAAGGCCTGCCACGACAAATTGAAAACTACGGTTCTTAACCACAAACACTCCCCAGCATCGTGAAATGGCCGCCCTGCTCCAGGCCGGCCCCGGCCGCAGGTGCGGCCTCTGTCAGACGCCGGCAGGGGGTTTCGAAGCGAGAGTCCTTGGCGGCATCCGGGCGATGTTTCCGCGGTCCGGGGCATCCCGGACACGTGAAGAAAATACTCCCAGACAATGAGTACCAGAGGCTGCGGGCAACAAATAGCGATGTTGGCCCGTCCTCCAAAAGCCTGCGCACTTCCTGTGGCAATGCAGAGGAATTCTTGAGCTTCGGCCGGTGCGCCCAGAACCGGCGCTAGAGCCTGGCAGCTGTGCCGCTAGAGCCGGGCAGGGCAGAGCCTGTCAGCGAGGATGGTCAATTCGCGGGGGTGGAATGGCTTGACCAGATAGGCTGACGCGCCTGCGGACAGTCCGTCCATTTCGTCGCTGAGCCGGGCGCGGGCAGTGAGCATCAGAATAGGTGCAGCACTTATTTGCCTGAGCCCCTGGGCAACATGAAGACCGTCGATGTCCGGAAGTCCCAGATCGAGGGTGACCAAGGCCGGATTCAGTTGGGCGGCAGCTTCCAGGCCGGCCGCGCCGGTCCCGGCCACATGCACCTCAAACCCGCCCTTGGACAGGACGAAGGAGATTAGGCTCGCAATATCTTCGTCATCCTCGATGACGAGACAAACACCTCTGGACACCGGAAACCCCCAACATTCGGTACCCCTCCAGTCTAGCGGCGGAACCCGCACTGGTGCCCCCGGAACTGGTCCCGGTCATCGGCAACGCTGACTCATCGGAAACGCCGACGCCGGGCACGCGTTCAGCCGCCGCCCGTGCGGCTGGAAGCCATCAGGGGCGAACCTTGCTGTCCCGCCGGACGAGGGCCAGCAGGGCTACACCGATCAGTATGATCCCGAAGGCTGTCAGCAGGCCTGCGCCCAGATCGAGGCCCGTGTATGCCAGGGCGGCGCCGGAAGCCGGGAGGCTCGCTTTCATTCCGTACATTTTTAGTTGATTTCCTCTGCCGTGTATTGCGCTTCCCAGCGGTCTATCCGCCGCCGGGTGATCTTGGTTTTCAGTACTGCCCACCAGGACGCCAGGAACCATCCGGAGCGGAGCCACATGAAGATTTCCTGCGGGAAAAAGGACGCCGCTATGGCCAGGTCTTTCCAGTCGCGGTGCGGAATACGCATAGCGCGCTTGATGTCCAGTGCTACGAACAGGATCGGCACCAGCCACCAAAACAGAACGATGTGGAATACTCCCAGGGCCAGCGAGCCCGCCAGGACCGCAACCCACAGGAGCTTAAGGAACACGCCCAGCAGGCCCATAGCCTGCTGCCCCCAGTCGCGCAGGGTCAGCCGGTTGAACCCCAGGTCCAGCAGGTCCTCCACGGTTCCCACCTGCCACTTCATGCGCTGTCCCCACAGTGCCTTGATGGACTTCATCGAGTCCGTGTAGGCGCGGACGTCGGGCGAAACCTGGCAGACGTAGCCAAGTTCACGGATCCGGTAGGTCAGCTCGAAGTCCTCGACCTGGGAGGTGTACACCCAGGGCCCTTCCCGGTCCCCGCGGGCCGCGATCTGCCGCAGGACGGCGTTATTAATTGCACAGCCAGTCCCGGCAAGCACGCTGGTCCTGCCCCGCCTCAGGGCGGTGTCGGTCCAGGTGGCGAATTCCGCTTTCTGCAGCCGGCTCAGGAGGCCCGGATCCTGCATGGTGAATTTTGACGACGAGCCGCCCAGCCGTCCGGCGGTTTCGGCGCCGAATTCCTTTGCCCAGGCTGCCAGGGCATTCGGCGGCAGCACGGTGTCCGCATCCAGGCAGACAACAACATCGGCGTCGTGGGCGTATTCAGCCCACGCACGGTTCAGCGCTTCGGATTTGCGGTGCTCCAGGCGGGGGAGTTCCATCACCGTGACGGGGTACATCCGGGCTACAACGGCCGTTGAATCCGTGCAGCCATTGGGGATGACCACGATCAGGTCAGCCGGGCGTGACTGTGTCATCAGGCCATCGAGCGTGGCGCCGATCGAGCCGGACTCGTTGTAGGCCGGGACAAGCACCACCACACGGAGACGGCGCGGGGCACCGGCGTCGTCCTCGGAGTCCACCGCAGACGATGACATGACTGCGTGGATGACTGCCTCCTGACGGGTTCATGCCCCGCCGGGGCTGCTGATGAAATCATCGTGGAGGTCCGCCCTCAGCCTTAGGCAGTGGATTTGCTCAAGATTCAGGCAATTCCCCGGCTGGAAGGCCTTGCGGGAGGCGGAAGAATGGCGTTCACTGGGCCTGCATGCCGCCCTACCGAATGCCAGGAGGAACTGATGACCAGCCAGGAAACCCAGCCCGGGACGGAGCTGCGCAGCGGGCGCGAGTGGTTCAAAAGCGCGGTGGTTTACCAGATTTACCCTCGCAGCTTCGCCGATTCCGACGGCGACGGCGTGGGCGACCTGCGCGGGATCATCAGCCGGCTGGACTACCTGCACAACCTGGGCGTCGACGTCGTCTGGCTGTCTCCGGTCTACCGGTCACCCCAGGACGACAACGGCTACGACATCAGCGACTACCAGGACATTGATCCGGTGTTCGGGGACCTGGCAGCCCTCGACGAACTCCTCAACGGCCTCCACGCCCGCGGCATGAAGCTCGTGATGGATCTCGTGGTGAACCATACCTCTGACGAGCACCCGTGGTTCGTGGAGTCGGCCTCAAGCCGGGACAATCCGAAACGCGACTGGTACTGGTGGCAGCCGCCCCGCCCGGGCTCGGAACCAGGCACGCCGGGCGCCGAGCCGAACAACTGGGGCTCCGCCTTTTCCGGCCCTGCGTGGGAATATGACCCCTCGAGCGGCGAGTACTACCTGCACCTGTTCTCGAAGAAGCAGCCGGACCTGAACTGGGAAAACCCGGAAGTCCGGGCAGCCGTCTACGACATGATGAACTGGTGGCTGGACCGCGGAGTGGACGGATTCCGGATGGACGTCATCAACTTCATCTCCAAGGACCCTCGCCTGCCTGAAGGGCCCCGCGCTGAAGGCATGCTCTATGGCGACGGCGGCCCGCACTACATTTCAGGGCCAAGGATCCATGAGTTCCTTCAGGAGATGCACCAGGAGGTGTTCGCGGGCAGGGACAAGGATCTGCTGACTGTAGGTGAGATGCCCGGCGTCACCGTGGAGGACGCCCTGCTGTTCACCGATCCGTCGCGCGAGGAAGTGGACATGGTGTTCCAGTTCGAGCACGTGGCACTGGATCAGGAGGGCGGCAACAAATGGCGGCCCAAGAAGCTCGTGCTGACCGACCTCAAGAAATCGCTGGGGCGCTGGCAGGACGCCCTGGGGGAGCGGGGCTGGAACAGCCTCTACTGGGGCAACCACGACCAGGCCCGGGCAGTTTCCCGCTTCGGCGACGACGGCAGGTACCGCGAACTGTCCGCCAAGATGCTCGCCGCCGTACTGCACCTGCACCGCGGCACGCCCTATGTCTACCAGGGCGAAGAGCTGGGCATGACCAACATGGCTTTCGGCGCCATCAGTGACTACCGGGACATCGAGGTACTCAACCACCACCGGGAGGCCACCACCCACCTGGGCCACACAGACGCCGAAGTCCTGGCCGCGCTCGCGCCGCTCAACCGCGACAACGCCCGCACGCCCGTGCAGTGGGACGCCTCACGGCACGGCGGCTTCACCACGGGCGCGCCGTGGATCGCCGTCAACCCGAACGCCAACACCATCAACGCCGCAGCCCAGATAGATGACCCGGAATCCGTCTACAACTTCTACCGGCAGGTGATTGCGCTGCGCCACACGGACCCCGTGGTGGCCTACGGGGACTTCACCATGCTGCTGCCCGAGGACGAGCACGTCTACGCCTTCCGGCGCTCGCTGCCGGGCGCGGAATTGCTCGTCCTCGGCAACTTTTCGGCAACCGTCCAGCCGGTCGACGTCGGCGACGCCGCCTGGTCCGGGGCGGCTTCAGTTTTGGGAAACTACCCTCCTGGCACCGGCCTGACGCTCCGGCCCTGGGAGGTGAAGGTCCTGCGGCGTGAACTGTAGCGGCTATGGTGCGAGCCGGTCACCGGGACGGTGCACACGGAACCACCGGTAGCCGTAACGTCCCAGCTCAACGGTGAAGCCGCCGTCGGGCTCCAATGGAACGTTTTCGCCGTCGAACAGGTCCAAAAGGATGGCACCTTTATAGGCGCGCCGCGGGACATCGTCCGGACCCGCCTTGCCCGCCACCTTCACCGGGTCCGGGCCGAAGTTGTGCAGCAGCACCAGAGTCGCCCCGGACGAGCTGACAGTGTGTGCGAAGACCGCCGGTTCGGCCTGGTCGATCATGGCGAAGTCGCCCCAGCCCAGCTCGGGGGACTCGCGGTAACGCTGGATGAGTGTGGCCATGAAGTTCCACAGGGAGTCCGGATCCCGCTTTGCGGCCGAGGCGTTGACCTTCTCCGGGCCGTACTCGCCCCGGACGAGGGGAGCCACCAGCTCGGAGGCCTTGGCGGCGGAGAAGCCGCCGTTCTTCTCCGTATTCCACTGCATCGGGGTTCGGACGGCGGCCCGGCTTTTCTGCTTCAGGTCCTCGCCCATCCCAATCTCCTCGCCGTAGAAGAGAACGGGGGTCCCGGGCAGGGAAAACATCAGCGAATACACCATCCGGATCCGCCCGGCATCACCGTCGAGCATCGGCGGGAGCCTGCGGCGCAGCCCGCGGCCGTAGATCTGCATGTTCTTCTCCGGGCCGAACGCGGCGAAGACCTCCTGGCGTTCGGCGTCGCTCAGCTTGTCCAGCGTGAGTTCGTCGTGGTTGCGGACGAACATGGCCCAGTGGTTGTCCGGGTGCAGCGGCGGGCGGCCCTTGACCGATTCGGCAAGCGGACGGGCATCCTGCCGGGCCAGGGACAGGTACAGGTGCTGCATGGACATGAAGTCGAACTGCATGTTCAGCTCGTTGCCCAGTGAACCGCCGAAGTATTCCAGCTGTTCTTTGTAGGGCAGGTTGACTTCGCCCAGCAGCACTGCGGTGCCGTTCCTGCGGTTCAGGAAGCTGCGAAGGGCAGCGAGGTACTCGTGCGGGTTGATCTTTGCGGCCTCGTCCTTGGGCTCGCCGCGGGTTTCCAGGAAGAACGGGACTGCGTCCAGCCGGAAGCCGTCCAGCCCGAGCTGGAGCCACAGACCCATGGCCTTGGCAATCTCGTTCCGGACGGCCGGATGTGTGACGTTCAGGTCCGGCTGGTACTCGGCGAACATGTGCAGGTACCACTCGCCGGTGGCATCGTCCTGGGTCCAGAGCGAGGTCTGCTCGCCCGGGAACACCACCTCCGACGATGTGTCAGGCGGCGTGTCCTTCCGCCAGACGTAGTAGTCCCGGTACGGGTTGTCCGTTGACTTCCTTGCTTCCACGAACCACGGATGCCGGTTGGAGGTGTGGTTGACCACAAAGTCCGCAATGACCCGGAGGCCCCTGTCCTTGGCCGTGCGGATGAACTCCACTAGATCGCCCATGGTTCCCAGCCTGGGATCCACGCTGAAGAAATCCGTCACGTCGTAGCCGTCGTCCCGGTCGGGCGAGGGGTAGAAGGGCATCAGCCAGATGCACGTCACGCCCAGCGCAGCGAGATAGTCCACCCGCTGGGTGAGCCCCGCGAAATCGCCGGTCCCGTCGCCGTCGTCATCGAAGAAGGTTTCAACATCAAGGCAGTAGATGACGGCGTTTTTCCACCACACGTCAGACGTCTGCTCGATCCTCATGGCGCGCTCTCCTGTGTCAGGGCTGGTGTCTGCTGAAGCCGGGGGAGCACGTCCGCGGCGAACGCATCAATGAACGGTGCCTGCTCCTGTCCCACGAAGTGGAGGTAGAGCTCATCGAAGCCGAGGTCGGCGTACCCGGCGAGCCATTCCACGTGCCGGTCAAGGCTTGACGAGATGTTTACGGATTTCCTGACCTGCTCCTCGCCCACGTGCATGCTGACTCCATCGAAGTGGGCGGCGGTGGGCAGGTCCCAGGTGACGGGCGGCGCAAAGGTATTGCTCCGCCACTGGTCCAGGGCGATGGCCACGGCTTCCTCCTCCCGCGGCGCCCAGGAGAGGTGGACCTGGAGGACAGCCTTCCCCTGGCCGCCGTGGTCCCGGTAAGCCGCGAGCATGTCCTTCAGCTTTCCGGCCGGCTGGTTGACCGTCACCAGGCCGTCCGCCCAGCCGGCGGCGCGCCGGGCGGTATCCACACTGATGGCGGGCGCGATGAGCGGTGGCGGGGGTTCCGGAACGTCCCAGATCCGGGCCTGTTCAACGGTGACCAACCCATGATGGGTCACCTCCTCGCCCCGGTGGAGCCGCCGGATGATGTCCACGCACTCCTCGAGCCGTTGCTGGCGCGCCTCTTTGGGTGGCCACGCTCCGCCCGTGATGTGCTCATTCATGTTTTCGCCGCTGCCGGGTGCCATCCAGAAGCGGCCCGGGAACATGCAGGCCAGGGTGGCCGAGGCGTGGGCGATGATGGCCGGGTGATAGCGCTGGCCGGGCGCCGTCACGACCCCGAATGCGAGGTTGGTGGTGGCCAGCGCCGCGCCCAGCCAGGACCAGGCAAAGCCCGAATGCCCTTGCCTGGCGGACCACGGCTCGATGTGGTCCGAGCACATTGCGGCACCAAAACCGGCCTGCTCCGCGTACTGGACATCCTTGAGCAGCTGCCCGGGACTGATCTGTTCATGCGAGGCATGGAAGCCGACGGTGACCATCGTTAAGGTCTACCGTCCGGCGCGGCGCCCTGTCGAGGGTGAGCCGCGTGTCGGGATAAGTTGGGAACCTGTATTACAAGGTTTTTGGGTATTGCTGGGTTATCTGGCGGGGCCGGAAGGAAGTACCTCTGTGGGTGGCGTGCTGATCGGACTGGCCGTGATCGGCGTCGTCATTGCTGCGGGATACATAGCTGCGCGATGCGGGCTGGGCGGGGAACCGACAGTCTCGGCGCTGACCCGCACGGCATTCTTCATCACCAACCCGGTGCTGCTTTTCACCGTGGTCCTGAAGTCCGACCTCACGGTGGTCTTCTCCGCCTATGTGCCGCTGGCACTGCTGACGGCGGCCATCACCGCGCTACTGTATGTGGCGCTGAGCCGGCTGTGGTTCCGGCGCCCCCTCGCGGAGACTGCTGTGGGTGCGATGGCGAGCTCGTACGTCAACGCCAACAACATCGGGATCCCCATCACTGTCTATGCGTTGGGTGATGCAACGCCGGTGGCACCCGTGCTGCTGGTGCAGTTGCTCGTGTTCGCGCCGCTGGTCCTCACGCTGCTTGATTTGTCCGCGGCTGGACGGTTCTCACCCCGCCGGATGCTGTCCCAGCCGTTCCGGAACCCCATGATCATCGCCTCGCTCCTGGGTGTGGCGCTGGGCGCCTTCCACGTGCAATTGCCGGAGCCGGTCATGGCCCCACTCACCCTGCTGGGCGGGGCGGCGGTCCCGGTAGTCCTGCTGGCCTTCGGGATGTCCCTTCACGGTAACCGCATCCTTCACAGCGCCGGCCACACACCCGAGATCCTCACGGCCACGGCACTCAAGTCGGCCGTCATGCCGGCCGTGGCGTTCGCCGTCGGCCGTTTTGTGTTCAATCTTGAGCACCACATGCTGCTGGGTGTGGTGCTGATGGCTGCCCTGCCGACAGCGCAGAACGTGTTCCTGTTCGCCAGCCGTTACGAGCGGGGCCAGACGGTAGCCAGGGAAACGGTACTGCTTTCGACGGCGGCAGCCGCCCCGGTGCTGATCCTCGCCGTCTGGCTTTTGGCAGCATAGCCCTACCGCCGGCGCGGCGAGCGGGCAAGAATGGGCACTATGCAACTTCCCGTGATGCCTCCTGTCCCGCCCATGCTCGCCAAGGCCGTCAGCGGCATAGACGGCATCCCAGGAGGCGGGGACCTCAGCTACGAGCCCAAGTGGGACGGGTTCCGTTCCATCATCTTCCGCGACGGGGACGACCTGGAGATCGGCAGCCGCAACGAGAAACCCATGACACGGTACTTCCCGGAGCTCGTGGAGGCGCTGAAGGAGAACCTGCCCCCGCGGTGCGTGCTCGACGGCGAGATTGTCCTGGTGGGTGCCTCGGGAGACCGGCTGGATTTCGACGCCCTCCAGCAACGGATCCACCCCGCTGCCAGCCGCGTGAAGCTGCTTGCCGCGCAGACCCCTGCCAAGTTCGTGGCCTTCGACCTGCTGGCGCTCGGCGACGACGACTATACAAGCCGGCCGTTTGCCGACCGGCGCGCCGCCCTGGAGAAGGCGCTCGCGGGCAGCCGCGCCCCCGTCCACCTCACGGCAGCCACCCGGGACAAGGGGATTGCGGAGCAGTGGTTCCGGCAGTTTGAGGGTGCCGGGCTGGACGGGATTGTGGCCAAGCGGCTGGACGGCAGCTACCAGCCCGACAAACGCGTGATGTTCAAGGTCAAGCACGAACGCACCGCGGACTGCGTCGTCGCGGGATACCGGCTGCACAAAAGCGGTCCCAACGCTATCGGCTCCCTGCTGCTGGGCCTGTACAAGGACGACGGCGCCCTGGCAAGCGTTGGCGTCATCGGCGCCTTCCCCATGAAGCGCCGTGAGGAGCTGTTCGAGCAACTACAGCCTCTGGTCACCGATTTTGACGGGCATCCGTGGGCCTGGGCCAAGCAGGTGGAAGGCGGACGCACGCCGCGGAACGCCGAAGGCAGCCGCTGGAGTGCAGGGAAGGACCTGTCCTTTGTGCCGCTCCGGCCCGAGCTGGTTGTGGAGGTCAAGTACGACCATATGGAGGGTGAGCGCTTCCGCCACACCGCACAGTTTGCACGCTGGCGGCCGGACCGGGACCCGGAATCCTGCACCTTCGCGCAGCTGGAGGAACCCGTTAACTTTGACCTGGCCTCGGTCCTGGAGACCGGGCAGCCCTAGCGCGGGTGAGTGCCTGAGGACGGATACCTCGCTGCTGCGGAAGGAGGGCGCAATTTGCTCGGTCAGGGGGGTGGCGGGAGTCCGGTCGGTCAGGGGGGTGGTCGGGGGCTGGTCGGTGAGGGGCTGGCCGGTGGGGGGCTCGCCGGAGCCCGGCCGGTCAGGCGGGGGCATGGAGGAACTGCCCCAGGCCGTCCTCTCCCAGCGAGAGCCCTAGATGGACAAAGTCCGGGTGGCCACCCGAAGGAACATGCACAGGGGGTGGCAGGTTTGACGCGGGCCTGGATCTAACCTCCTGGTGCCGGTCCTGTTTTTGTTCAGTCGGCCAGTGCGGCGGTTCCCAGTCCTGATGTTCGCTCTTGTAAGTGCGGCCCATCGGCGATATCCAGCCCGGCGGTGCGCCTTTGCCGGCCGTCGTTGGTGTCCACCCGCTGGTGTGTTTGAGCCGGTGATGTTTTGGACAGGGCTGTCCCAGGTTGCTGATACCGGTTGTTCCGCCCTTGTGCCAGGCGAGGAGATGGTCTGCTTCGTTGTCCAGGGAGTTGTTGTTGCAGCCGGGAAAGGGGCACTTACCGTCCCGAAGCCTTAGCCATTGCCTCATGGGTTTGGGGATGCGGTAACTCTTGCGGCCGATCTCCAGGGGTGCTCCGTCGCGGGGATCCACCAGCACGCGGTAGAAGGAGCCGGCTCCATTCGCGACGAGGTCCCGTGCCATCGAAGCCGGGATGGGGCCGTAGCCGTCCAGCATCGCGGGCTCATCGGTTGCCCCGATCAGGGAAAACACCGGGACGGTGACCAGTACTTGTGCCCGCGGCGAGGGGACGTCCGCCAGGCCCGTACTGGTGTTCGCATCGCCACTAATGCCCGCGCCCTTCACGCCGCCGGTCGCACGGCTGCTGATAGCGCCGGCGCCGCTCCGGCGACCTTCAGTCCCCACGCCGATCCCGCCGCCTTCAGTCCCACAGACCGCACAGCTGACGCGGTTTGGCCCCGCAGTGAAGAGCCCGGCGTTGAGGAGCGAAATGGCCAGCACGTCGGCCCGCAACTGGGTCAGGGTACGGCTTTCGGCAGGCCTCTGCAGGCCCCGGGAAATAGCTGTGACGCGGTTCCAGATTCCGTTGGCAGTGGCAGCAGGAAGGTAGGCGGAGAGCCAGGCCATGCCATCCTGATCAGGGGTGTACTCGATTCGCCGGTCCAGGACACTTTTGGCGTGCCGCTTCCCGATGCTCTCGTGGTGGTGGCGTTCCCGCCAGGTTCGGGCCTTGTTGCGGAACCGGGATGCCGGCATTTCCCCCGCGGGGCAACCGCGGCCGAGGTCCGGCGCGTTCGGATCGAGGAAATGCGCTTCCAATGAGGCGGCGCCGGCGGGATCGAGACACGCAGTTTCCTCGACCATTGCCCTGGCGTGCTGCCAGGAAATGGTTCCGGCCTGCAACGCGGAAAGGGTCAGCGGCAACGTGGCGGTGAGTTGCCGGGCATGGGACAGCAAAGCGTCAGCGGCGCGCGAACCTATGGTCAGCACGCAGGCGATCTCAGCGGTCACAGCCATCTCGTGGGCCGTGGCTTCCTGAGGGGACGCCGCAGGTGCCGCGATCGACCTGGCGGTAGCAGCGAATTTCGCCGCGGCCTGCGCCTTCAAAGCTGCCAGCCGCGCCTCCGACCGAGCGATCCCGCCGAGGATATCCAGGCAGCTATCTGCCAGGGCGTGAAGCTGATCGGTATCAGAGGAGGCTCCGGGGCCTGTCCGGTCCAGTTCCGCAGTGAGCACTGCAACGGCGGCATTGATCGCCTCAAATGCCTGCGCTTCCACTGTTTGCGCCGCTGCTCCCCGTGCCATGTATCAATCATCCGGGGAGGGTCTGACATTTTTCCTAGGAGACTGCCGAGGGCCTTGCCACGTCCAAAACGGTCCACATGCCGTCCGCCCGGCACGGGATGGAGGCCTCAACCAGCGCCCGGCTGTGCTCATGCCGTGGCGCCGCGAAGAAGTCCTTGGTCTCCGCGACTTCGATCACGCGCCCCTCCAGCAGTACGGCCACCCGGTCGCACATATACCTCACCACGTCCATGTCGTGCGAGACGACGATCAGGGACAGGTTGCGTTCCCGCTGCAGCCGCAGCAGCAGGTTCAGGATGGTGCGCTGGGTGAGGGCGTCGAGAGCGGAGGTGGCTTCGTCACAAATCAGGACCTGCGGTTCCAACAGCAGGGCCCGGGCGATGGTGGCGCGCTGCAGCTGGCCGCCGGAGCATTGGCCCGGACGCTTGTCCAGTATGGCTGCTTCCAGCTCCACCTCCTCCATCACTGCAGCGATCCTTTCGTCGCGCTGATCGGTTGGCTGGGCAGGGCGTGAGCGCAGGGGGGCCTGCAGGCTGGCGCGAAGCGTCATCCGCGGGTCAAAGGCGCTGTGCGGTTCCTGGAATACCAGCTGCACAGCGGTCGCCTCACGCGGGCCAGTCGCGTCCAACTGCCGGGTGATGGACCCGGCGCTCGGCTTCTCCAGTCCCACGATTGCTTTAGCCAGGGTGCTTTTGCCGGACCCCGATTGCCCCAGCACGCCCAGGATCTCCCCGCGTTTGAGGGTTAGCGAGACGTCCTCAAGGGCAGCATGGCCCAGCTTCCGCCGCGGCCCGAAGTGCTTGCCCACGCCGTTCAGAACCAGGATTTCGCGTTCCCTGGAAGGCGGACGACGGCGGGACTCCGGTGCCAGCCGCGCCGCCGCCAGGAGTTCGCGGGCATAGGCAGTCCGGGGCCTGGTCAGAAGGTCCCCGACGGAACCGGACTCCACAATGGTTCCGGAGTTCATGACGAGGACGCGGTCCGCGAACGCCGCGACGGACGCGACGTTGTGCGTGATGTACAGAATGCCCAAGCCGCGTTCCCGGCGTTCCCTGTCCAGCAGCTGCAGGATCTGGCGCTCCAGCACTTTGTCCAGTGCCGACGTCGGCTCGTCTGCCAGCAGCATGCCCGGCTGGCCGGCCAGCGCCAGGGCCGTCATGGCCCGCTGTGCCATGCCCCCGGAGAGCTGGTGCGGATAAGCCCGGATGCCCTTAGCCGGATCGGCGAACCCCACCTCCTCAAGGAGTTCCAGCGCTTTGCTCCGCACTTTCGTGCCCCGGAGGCCGCCATGGAGCCGCAGAGGTTCCTTCAGGTGCTGTTCAATGGTCCGGTTCGGGTTGAACATGCGCTTGGGCTGCTGGAACAGCATCCCCAGCCTTCCGCCCCGGACCCGGTTGAGCTCTTGTTCGGAGGCCCGGGTCAGCTCCAGGCCCCCGAGCCGGATGGAACCGCCGCTGATGCCCAGGCCGGGCGGCAGGAGCCGGAGGCAGGACATGGCAGTCAGGGTCTTGCCGGAACCGGAGCTGCCCACGAGGGCCACGAATTCACCGGGATCCACGGAGAGGGAGACACCCGAGAGCAGGGGCTTGCCGTGGCTTCCGCCGTCGGGGTCCCTGTGACTCACTTCCAGGCCGTCCAGGACCAGGCGGGTGTCCGTGGCTCCGCTACTCATTTCTCCGCCGCCAAGGGCAGGAGGAGTGGTGCCGCGGCCATGTGGGCGGCCCGCTGGCCAATGAGGGTCACGCAAAGGGCAACGGTGAAGATGACCAGGCCGGGGGCGAGGATTCCCAGCGGGGCGCGTTCCGCAAACGGCTGCGCGACCGCCAGCATGGAACCCCAGTCCGATTGCGGCGGCTGGACCCCCAGACCCAGGTAGGAGAGGGCGCCCACGCTGATGAGCAGGTGCCCGAACCGCAGGGTCGCCTGGCCCAGGATCGGCCCCGCGAGGTGGGGCAGGACGTGCCGGAAGATAATGAACGACGGCGGGCAGCCCACGACGCGCGCCGCCTCAACGAACCCGCGGGCCGAGACATCGTAGGCCAGCGTCCGCGCCAGCCGGGCAAAGGGTGTCCACCCCGTGATGGTCAGCGCGAGCAGCAGGGGCCCGAATCCGGTGCCAAGCGCCGCGACGATGAACAGGGCGACCACCATTTCCGGCAGCGCGAGCAGGACGTCGTTCGTGCGGGTCAGGAATTCGTCCACCCATCCGCGCCGCCGGGCGCTGAGAACGCCGATGGCCAGGCCCAGAAGACAGGTCAGCAGGGTGGCCAGCGCGGCCACAGCCATGGAGAACCGGCCGCCTTCAAGGAGCCGGCTGAGGGTGTCCCGGCCCAGGTTGTCCGTACCCAGCCAGTGCTCGGCCGACGGCGGAGCCAGGCGTTCGGCCAGGTTCTGCGCCGCGGGCGGGTAGGGCGTGATCCAGGGTGCCAGCAGTACTGCCAGCACAATGATGCCGAGCAATGCCGCGGCAACGCCGGTGACGGTGATCCGGTTACGCAAGGGAACCTCCCACCATCCGGCTGAGGAATCGGTGCACGAAGTCCGCCAGGGTGGTTATGCCGACCGCGAGTGCCACCACAACCACCACCCCGCCCTGGGCGAGCGGAATATCGCTGTTGACGACGGCGTCAAAGAGCAGCCTGCCCATGCCCGGAACCGCGAAGATGACCTCCACAATGACCGATCCGCCCAGCAGGCCCGCGAACCAGACGGCGAACAGGGTGGAGAGCGGAAGCAGGCCGTTCGGCACCACGTGGCGGAGGATGGCCTGGCCCTGGCTCAGGCCCCTGGCGCGGGCGGCCGGTACATGCTCCGCGGCGGCCGCGTCGATGATTCCGGACCGCACCGCCGAGGTGAAGAAGCTGATGGGGCGCAGGGCGAGGGTCAGTGCGGGCAGGACGGCGGATGAGAGGTTTTCCCAGCCTGCCGTGGGCAGTACGGACAGCTTCAGGGCGAAGACCAGGACCAGCACCGGAGCCACCCAGTACTCCGGCATGGCGATCAGGGCCTGGGTGATGGCGGTGATGGTTTTGTCCGGGGTGCTTCCGGGCCGCAGCCCGGCGAAAATTCCCAGGGGGAGCGATACCGCCACAGCCAGGACCAGCGCCATCGTGACCAGGGTGAGCGTGACGGAAAGCGCCGGGAGCACCTGCTCCGCCACAGGAGTGCCGCTGGAGAAGGACAGTCCCATGTCGCCGCTGAAGAAGCGCCCAAGCCAGCGGAAGTATTGGACGGCTAGGGGATCGTTCAGGCCCAGGCTCGCAGTGAGGCCCTGCACGGCGGCATCATCCACGGCGTCGCCGGCCACGCGTGACCGGATGATTTTCCGGACCGGATCCCCTGGCGTGAAGTAGGGGATCAGGAACACGGCAAAAGAGGACACCACAACGGCGGCCACCAGGGTGGCCGTCCGTTTGGCGATGAATTGCAGCATGAGCGGCGGGACTCGGGATGTGGACTAGGAGCGGGACTTTGCCGTCTTCGCCGTCAGGACGTAGCGGGACAGCGGGTCCTGGACGTAGGAGAGGACATTGTTGCGGACGGCATCGGTTGCCTGCTCGTTGACCAGCCAGGCGTTGACCGACTTGTCCTGGAGAATCTGGCCTGCCTCTGCGTACAGCTTGTAGCGCTCGTTGTTATCGACGGTTTTGGCGGCATTGGCGATGATCCCGTCGTATTCCGGGTCGCAGAAGTGGCTGAGGTTGTAGGTGCCCTTGCAGGTGTAGTCGGCCGTGAGGAAGCCGATGGGGTCCGCGATGTCGATCAGCCTGTTGCGCTGGCTGAGCAGCATGTCGTACTTTCCGGCCAGGACGTCAGGCTCCGCCGAAGCGTATTCCTTGGTTGTAATGGTGACCGGAATGCCGACTTTCTTGAGGTTTTCCTGGACGACGGCGGCAACGTCGGCGAATTCGGCGCGTTCAACGATGGCGATGATTTCCAGGGGACGATCGGGGGTGTAGCCGGCGCTTGCGAGCAGCTTTTTGGCTTCCTCAAGGTTCTGCTTCTGCTTTTCCTGCTTCTCTCCCGCCCAGGGCTCAGAGGGCGAGAACGGTCCGGTGGCCGGCAGGGCCGCGCCTTCGTACACGCTGGCGGCCAGGGCGTCGAGGTCCAGGGCGTCCCGGATCGCGGTACGGACGTCGACGTTGTCCAGGGGCGCCCGGCCGTTGTTCATGTACAGCGTGGCTGTGCGCGGCGAATCGGTGCCCAGGACAGTGACCCCGTGATCCGCCTTGAGGGTCGCGACGCTGGCGGCGGGGATGGACAGTGAGATGTCTGCTTCGCCGGTCTGTACCTGGGCCGCACGGGTGGGGCCGTTGGTGATGAACCGGATCTCGGCACCGGCCAGCTGTACGGGGCCGCCCCAGTAGTTCGCGTTCCGGTCCAGGGTGAGGGACTGTTTTGGCTTCTCGGACACCGGGGTGAAGGGCCCGGTGCAGTGCCCGAACGGGTCGAGGCCGCCAGCCTTATAGGCAGCCGGCGACAGGATGCCGGTGTTGACGCTGGCCAGCCGGTACGGCACCAGCGGGTTCTCCGCGGGCGTACTGACCCTGACGGTCTGCGCATCCACCGCTGTGACGCTGCTGATCATCGTGCGGTTGAAAGCCCTGGCGGGGACTTTCGCGTCGAGGACATGGTTGAGGGCGGACACTACGGACTCGGCTGTGAGATCGCTTCCGTCCTGGAACTTGACGCCCTGCCGGATGCTGAAGTCCCAGTCCAGCGGGGAGCTCTGCTTCCACTCCGTGGCCAGGAAGGGAACCACTTTGCCCTCGCCCTGGTCATATTTGGTGAGGGTCTCCAGGCAGCCGGACAGTGACAGGATGTATGCGGAGTCAGACTCAAGGGCCCAGTTGGCTACTGGAGCCCGGAAGTTGTCCACCACGATCCGCTGGCTGGTGTCGGCCGCAGCACTGGACTGCGGGGCCTGCGTCTGGGTGCCGGTGAAGCCGCAGCCGGTGAGGGCCAGGGCGGCCGCCGCAGTGATCAGGACGCGGGGACGGAGGGACGTACGCACAGGAAACCGCCTTGCAGGACTGCCCCTGGGACGGGCAGGAGGAGAAGAAGGGACTACTTAGGGTAGCCTTCCCTTCGGTAAAACGTGAAGTTGATGACGTGACGGCCCGTCACCGGGGAAGGTGAGGCTGCACCTCCCCCGGCCACGCGCCGTCGGGCTTCCAGTGGAATAGCGCGCGCTTTCCGGAACAAGGCGGTTTCCGGAAGAACGCTGGAGGAACCAAATGGCTCCGGGACCTACTTGAGGCCGAGCTGCTTGGTGGGGACCCTGAACGTTTCCTTGGCGGTCAGCGCGGAGACGGCCGCCACCGCGCAGATAACGGCTGTGAAAATGCTGATCTGGACCCAGCCACCGGGCTTGATGCCTCCCATTGCCGCCACGATGGCGGGAGCGAAGCCCGCCATCAGGAAGCCGAGCTGGGTACCGATGGCCAGGCCGGAGAAGCGGACCTTGGTGCTGAACATCTCGGCGTAGAAGGACGGCCAGACGGCGTTGGAGGCTGCGTAGCCGCAGGAGAAGAAGCCGATGGCGGCCAGGAACATCAGCGGGATACTGCCGGACTCCAGGCTCAGCAGGAACACCGGAGTGAGGGCCGCGCTGGACACCGCACCGTAGATGAAGACGGGCTTCCGGCCGATCCTGTCCGCGAGCCGGCCAAAGAGCGGCTGGGTTCCCAGGGCCACGAGGTTGGCGCCGACAACAAGCCACAGCGTAGTAGTGCCGTCAACGCCGGCGACTGTCTTGGCGTAGCTGATGGCAAGGGTGCCGAAAACGGTGGAGACGGCGGCGATGAAGGCACAGCAGATGACGCGGAGGACGTCGCGCCAGTGGGCCTTGAGCAGGTCGGCCACCGGGAGCTTGGAAATCTGCGCTGTCTTCTGGGCTTCCTCGAAGGCAGGCGGCTCGTGCAGGGTGCGGCGGATGAAGAACGCCACAATGACGACGACGGCGCTGAGCCAGAACGGGATGCGCCAGCCGATGCCGTATTTGATCTCGTCCGGCAGAGCGAGGACCGGAATGAACACCAGGGCTGCCAGGATCTGGCCGCCCTGGGTGCCGGTAAGGGTCCACGAGGTGAAGAAGGAGCGGCGGTTGTCCGGTGCGTGCTCCAGCGTCATAGAGGAGGCGCCCGCCTGCTCGCCCGCTGCGGACAGGCCCTGGCACAGGCGTGCAAGGACCAGGAGGACAGGAGCCCACCAGCCCACCGTCTTGAAGTCAGGAAGGCAGCCGATCACGAAGGTCGAGGCACCCATCAGCAGCAGGGTGAACATCAGGACCTTCCGCCGGCCCACCCGGTCACCGAAGTGGCCCAGGATGACAGCGCCCACGGGCCGCGCCACATAGGCAAAGCCGAAGGTGGCGAAGGACATGATGGCGGCATTCGTGTCGGCATCCGGGAAGAAGACCTTGGGGAAGATCAGGGCCGCGGCGGAACCGAAAATGAAGAAGTCATAGTATTCGACGGCGCTGCCCAGGAAGCTGGCAAGGGCGGCCTTCTTCGGGGTCCCGGCCGGGGCGACGGTGCCCGGTCCGGCGGACGGAAGGGTGTGACTCATGGAGGTCCTTTGGTGTGACGGCATTGTCGGGGATGGATCTGGAGTGTCGAGTCGCCGCTGCCCGGGTGGATGGCTTGTGCGGCAGGCTGAGGTTCTTCGAAAAGACCGGCCAGTAGCCACATGGTGAGAGCTACTTGTGCGATACAGCAATGATGACTGTGAGGCCAGTCACCTGTCAAGAAAATAATCACTATCTAGCAATAGTTCCCACGATGTGGCAACATCGAACCATGAGTGTGAATCAAACCACAGGTGCTACTGAGGCCGCAGTCCCCCAATCCGATCGACCGGCTGACCGTACCGACATGGTGGGAAAGGCCCTGAACCTGCTGGTCCTCCTGGGTGACGAGCCGCGCGGCGCCACGGCGGCGGAGATCTCACGCCGTGCCGACCTCCCCTTCAGCACTACCTACCGGCTCCTGGGCTCCCTCACACGGGACGGCTTTGTTGACTATGAACCGGACGGGCGCCGGTACCACCTGGGGCTGCGCATCTTCCAGTTGGGCCAGCGGGTATCCAACCACCACGGCTTCGCGGGCACTGCCATGCCCATCCTCCGCCGCGTCACTGAGCAGACGGGGGAGGCGACCATCCTCAGCGTCCGCGACGGTCACCGCCACCTCACGGTCAGCAAGGTGGATGGCCCCCAGATGTTCCGGGTCACCAGCGATCCCGGACATCTTGGCGCGCTGCACGCCACCGCCGTGGGCAAGGCGCTGGTGGCCTTCGCCGAGGATTCCGAGCGGGAACGGCTGCTGGCCGAACTGGCACTGGAACCACTGACCAGCCATTCCATCACGGACCGGGGCGCCTTCCGTACGGAAATCGAGCAGGTCCGCCGGCAGGGGTATGCGGTGATGGACGAGGAAAACGAGGCCGGCATGCGGGCCGTGGCCGTCCCGGTCCTCAACTCCCAGGGGCACGCCTTCGCCTCACTGGCAACAGCCGTTCCGGTCTTCCGATTGAGCCTGGAGGACCTGACCGCCTATGTCCCGCTGCTTCAGGATGCCGCGGCCGAGCTGTCGGCCAGGCTCCCCCAGCGCTGACATGCTGGCCCCCCAACAGAAAAGTGCCTCGTGACTTTATGAGAATGTTCGTATGTAGAACAAGAGTGCAAGAAGTGAACAAGTGTTGTAGTCTAATCCCTAACACCGTCCGGGCCGGTCACGCGTTGAGCGCCGCTACCCGCCCGGTGCCGCTATCGAAGGAGCTGCACGGATGAGTAATCGGACTCAGTCCTACCTTGTGGGACTGGTCGGTGACGGCGTGAAGCCGTCACTCACCCCCGACATGCACGAACGCGAAGCGGATCTGCAGGGCCTGCGCTACCTCTACCGGCCCATCGACCTCCTGGAGCTTGGCCTTCCCGGCGAGTCAGTGGGCGACCTGCTGCAAAGTGCCCGCATGCTTGGTTTCAATGGCCTCAACATCACCCACCCCTGCAAGCAGCTGGTCCTGCAGCACCTGGACGAGGTCTCACGGGACGCCCTCAGGCTTGGCGCCGTCAATACAGTGGTGATCCGGGACGGCAGGTTCATCGGCCACAACACAGACTTTTCGGGCTTCGCCGCCGCCCTCGCCTCGGGCCTTCCGGGGGTTCGGCTGGGCCGCGTGGTCCAGCTCGGCGCAGGCGGCGCCGGTTCCGCGGTCGCGTACGCCCTGCTCTCAGCAGGCGTGCAGTCGCTTGACTTGGTGGACGTGGACCCCGCCCGCTCTGCGGCCCGTGCCGCCGAACTGTCCGGCTTCTTCCCCGACAGCACCGTAACGGCCCGTACGACGGCAGAGCTGCCGCAGCTGATGCCCCTGGCCGACGGGCTGGCGCATTGCACCCCCGTTGGAATGGCCGCACACCCGGGTGTCCCACTGGACCTGGACCTCCTGGAACCCCGGCACTGGGTCGCCGACATTGTCTACCGCCCTATTGACACCGAGCTGGTCCGGGGTGCCCGGGCCAAGGGCTGTGACGTGCTTGACGGTGGCCGCATGGCCGTGGGGCAGGCAGCAGACGCGTTCCGGATCTTCACCGGCGTCAGGGCAGATGCGGAACGCATGCGCACTCATTTCCTGGAGCTTGTGGCTGCCGAAGGGGTGGCTGCCTGATGCGCACCGGAATAGCCACTGTGTGTCTCTCCGGCACCCTGAAGGAGAAGATGCAGGCCTGCGCCATAGCGGGTTTTGACGGCATCGAAATCTTTGAGCAGGACCTGGTCACCTCGCCGTTAGCTCCGGAGGATATCCGCAGGATGGCAGCAGATCTTGGCCTCACCCTTGATCTCTACCAGCCTTTCCGCGACTTCGACAGCGTGTCCGAGGACCTGTTCGCCGCAAACCTGCGCCGGGCCGAGGCCAAGTTCAAGCTCATGGCCCGGCTGGGCATGGACACCATCCTGGTCTGCTCCAATGTGGCCACGGCCAGCATCGACAGCGACAGCCTCCGGGTGGAACAGCTGGGGCGTCTGGCCGGCCTGGCCGGGGAGCACGGCGTCAGGGTTGCCTACGAAGCGCTCGCCTGGGGAAAGTACGTTTCAGACTACGAGCACGCCCACCGGCTGGTGGAGGCCGTGGACCACCCCAACCTGGGCACGTGCCTGGACTCGTTCCACATCCTGTCCCGCGACTGGGATACCGCGCCTATCGAGGCGATCAACCCCGGGAAAATCTTCTTCGTCCAGGTCGCGGATGCCCCCAAACTGTCAATGGACGTCCTCTCCTGGAGCCGCCATTACCGCGTGTTCCCCGGAGAGGGGCAGTTCGAGCTCGCCAAGTTCATGGGCCACGTGGTCCGTGCCGGTTACACCGGGCCGGTCTCCCTGGAAGTCTTCAACGACGTCTTCCGCCAGTCCGACGTGGAGCGCACTGCCGTTGATGCCATGCGTTCGCTCATCTGGCTGGAGGAACAAAGCGCCAAGTGGCTGGACGGGACCTCCACCGAAGGGACGGCCGGCAGCGCTGCTGGCTCCCGCCGTCGTTATCCCATGGAACTGGCCACGCTGCCCAAGGTGAGCGAGCCGGCAGGATTCAACTTCGCCGAGGTGAAGGCCGAGGACACCGTTCAGCTGGAGAAGCTCCTGGGCCAGCTCGGCTTCGAATTCAACGGACGCCACCGCACCAAGGACGTCCAGCTCTGGACCATGGGCCAGGCCCGCGTGATCATCAATGAGCAGGCGGCGTCGCATTCGGAACCGGCTATCGCCGCCTTGGGGTTCGACGTCGATTCGCCCCTGATTGCCTCCGCCCGGGCCCAGCAACTTAAAGCTCCGGTGGTGGTCCGGAAGGTGCAGGCCGATGAGGAAGTCTTCCAGGGCATCTCCGCGCCGGACTCCACCGAGATCTTCCTGTGCCAGGGCAGCCCGGACGGCACCGCCGCCTGGACTGCTGAATTCGGGCAGCCGGACGAGTCGGGCGGGGGCCTGCAACACAGTTCCCTGCGGGACGTTGCCACCCCTCATGCGGTCATTGACCACGTGAACCTCGCCCAGCCGTGGCAGCACTTCGACGAGGCCGTGCTCTTCTACACCAGCGCAATGGCCTTGGAGCCGCAGCCGTTCGCCGAGGTTCCGAGTCCCGGAGGACTGGTCCGCTCGCAGGTGATGCAGACCTCCGACGGCGCCGTACGGCTTGTGCTGAATCTCGCGCCCGTGCAGCAGGCCCGGAGCGAGGTCCGAAAAACCTACCAGGAACACATCGCCTTCGCCGTGGACGACCTCGTGGCAACGGCGCGGTCCGCACGGGACCGGGGCCTTGAGTTCCTGCAGATTCCGGCCAACTATTACGAGGACCTGGACGCCCGGTTCGACCTTGAACCAGGATTCCTGGCCACCCTCAAGGAACTCAACCTCCTGTATGACAGGGACGCAAACGGGGAATTCCTCCATTTCTATACCGCCACCGTGGGCAGCGTGTTCTTCGAAATGGTGGAACGCCGGGGCAACTACGACGGCTATGGGGCGCCGAACGCTCCGGTACGCCACGCCGTCCAATATGACTCAGTCCACCGCTTCTGAATCCCATCCGCAAGAACCACCCGAAAGGAGCCAGCCGTGCCGCAAGAAGGCAACCAGCTTGGGACCGACGAGCTTGTACCGCACGCAGAACCCCATGCCGGGCACCTGCCCCCGGACCGAGCCATCGAAACCCAGGCCGATCTCAGTGCAGAGATCAACGCCATGCGCGATGCCTATTCACGGGGGCTCAAGGACGGCGCCCCGGGAGAGACCCAGCCACGGCTGGACTACCCGCCCTACCGCAGCAGCATCCTCCGCCATCCCACCAAGAGCCTCCACCACGCGGACCCGGAAACCATCGAGCTGCACTCCCCGGCCTTCGGCCACCAGGATGTGCACGCGCTGGAATCTGACCTGACTATCCAGCACAACGGTGAGCCCCAGGGTGAGCGGATCATCGTTGCAGGCAGGGTCCTGGACGGCGACGGCCGCCCGGTGGCCGGCCAGCTTGTGGAGATCTGGCAGGCCAACGCCGCCGGCCGGTACATCCATAAGCGCGACCAGCACCCCGCCCCGCTGGACCCCAACTTCACGGGCGTGGGCCGCTGCATCACCGGCCCGGACGGTTCGTACAGGTTCACCACCATCAAGCCCGGCGCCTACCCGTGGAAGAACCACCTCAACGCCTGGCGCCCGGCCCATATCCATTTCTCGATGTTCGGTTCGGAGTTCACCCAGCGCATCGTCACCCAGATGTACTTCCCGGGAGACCAACTGTTCCCCCTTGATCCCATCTACCAGTCGATCATTGACCAGGACGCACGGGACCGCCTGGTGGCCACGTACGATCACGACCTGACGCAGCCCGAATGGGCGCTCGGCTACACCTGGGACATCATCCTGACAGGCTCCAAACGGACCTGGACCGAAAATGAGGCACTCGGCGCGGCCGGAGATGAGGAATAACGTGAACACGACTCCCAAGCTTGTCGCCACGCCCGGCCAGACCATCGGCCCGTTTTACGGCTACGCCCTGCCCTATGAGAAGGACAGCGAACTCCTTGCGCCGGGTTCCCCCGGATCGATCCGCCTCCAAGGCACCATTTACGACGGCGCCGGCGAACCCATTCCGGACGCCATCCTGGAAATCTGGCAGCCCGATGCGGAAGGCAACATCGTCTCGCGGACGGGATCCCTGGTCCGCGACGGCTACACCTTCACTGGTTGGGGCCGCAGCTCCTCGGGATACACCGGCGTGTACACGTTCACCACGGTGAACCCCGGACCCACCGAACCTGGAGCGGCCCCCTTCATCTCGGTGGTTCTCTTTGCCCGGGGCCTCACGAACCGCCTCTTCACCCGCGTGTACCTGCCGGAGAACGAGGAAGCCCTCGCCTGTGACCCGCTGCTGGGTTCCCTCGATCCGGAACGCCGCAAGACGCTCATCGCCCGCCGCGACCCCGACGGCGGACTCACCTGGGACATCCGCCTGCAGGGTGAACGCGAAACAGTCTTCCTGGACTTCCAGTGATGGACGCCGACAGCGGTACAGCGGGAACCTTCGGCCCTGCCGACGGCGACGTCGGCCTGCTCAGTCCTGTCTCGTCGTCGCCCCTGGTTGCGGTCCTGACCGGCGACCGTGCAGTGCTGGGAGCCATCCTCGCCGTCGAATCCGGCTGGGCGGCGGTGCTCGAAAAGGCGGGCCTGGCGCCGGCCGGTTCCGCCGCCGTCGTGGCTTCTGCGGCGGAGGCGGGCCGCTACGACGCTGCTGACATCTCGCTTCGGTCTCAGGGCGGCGGCAACCCGGTGATCCCGCTCCTGGCCGACCTGCGCAGGCATGTCCAAGCCCTGGACAGTGCCAATATCGGCGCCGCGCAGGCCGTGCATGCCTCGCTGACCAGCCAGGACGTCCTTGACACGGCCCTGATGCTGCTCGCCCGGAACACCGTCGAGGCCCTCCTCGCGGACCTGAAAAGCACGTCGACGGCGCTGGCCGCGTTGGCGGAAGACCATACGGAAACGCTGTGCGTTGGCAGGAGCCTGACACAGCATTCCCTGCCGTACACCTTCGGGCTCCGTGCAGGGCAGTGGTTCCACGGTCTGGCCGCGGCGGGCCGGCAGCTTGAGGGCCTGAAGCTGCCGGTCCAGTTCGGCGGTGCCGCGGGCACGCTGGCGGCCGGGACGGTGCTGACCTCCGGCACGGCGGCCGATCCCTTCACGCTGGCCGCCGCCCTGGCCAAGCAGCTGGGACTGGCCGCAGCGCCGGCACCGTGGCATACCAACAGGCTGACAGTCACGTCCCTGGGCCACGCCTTGGCGTCGGTGCTGGATGCGTCCGGAAAGATGGCCGCGGACATCCTGTTCCTGAGCCGGCCTGAGGTGGCCGAGCTCGCGGAACCCCGTGCCGCAGGGCGCGGAGTATCCTCGGCGATGCCGCAGAAGCAGAACCCTGTGCTCTCGGTCCTGATCCGGAGCGCCGCACTCCAAGGGCCCCACCTGGCCGCCCAGCTGCACCTGGCCGCCGCGAACTTCAACGACGAGCGCCCGGATGGCGCCTGGCACACGGAATGGCCGGCACTCCGCGAGCTCCTACGGCTGGCCCTGGGCGCCGCCGGCAACCTCCGGGAACTCGTCAAAGGCCTGCAGGTGTTCCCCGATGCCATGCGGCGCAACCTGGACCTCGCCGGTCCGCTGCTCCTGTCCGAAGGAGTCACCGCCGCGGTGGCGCCGCTGCTTGACGACCAGGATGGACGGACCGGCAAGCAGCAACTGCAGGACGTGGTGCACCGGACCCTCCAGGCGCCTGCCGCGGAACAAGCGGGCACCTACAGGCGTTTGCTCCGCGAGGCCATTCCCGTGGGGAAGCTCACCGATCTGCGGCTGGACGAGCTCCTGGATCCGGCCGGCTACCTGGGCCAGGCGGCGGAAATCTCCCGGCGCATCCTGGCCGCCTTCCCCGACTTTGCTTCTCCGGATACCGACGCGAACGGAGCCAACCGTGGCTAAACCCACCCTGAAGGCAGTACTGCTGTCGCCCCAGCGCCCGCTGGGTGACCACCCCCTGCTGGTGGCGGGATCGTCCCTGGGCACGTCATCCGTCCTGTGGAACGAGACTGCCTTCCTCCTCGGTAAAGACTTCGACGTCGTGGCCTGGGATCTGCCCGGACACGGTGTCTCACCGGCAGCGACAGAGACGTTCGACGTCGGCGCACTGGCAGATTCAGTGGTGGATCTGGTGGATTCGATCGCACCGGGAGAAAGCTTCCACTACGCCGGCGTTTCCCTGGGCGGAGCCGTCGGGCTGCAGCTTGCCATCAAGCATGGCGAACGCCTCAAGAGCCTTTCGATCCTGTGCAGCGGCGCCAAGCTGGGGACACCCGAAGGCTGGCTGGAACGCGCGGAGACTGTGCGCAGCCAGGGCACGCCCGTCATGATCCAGCAGTCCGCGGAACGATGGTTCCCGCCGGGCTTCATGGACCGCGAACCCGAGCGGAGCAGCAGGCTCCTCCACGCCCTCCGCGATGCCGACCGCTTCAGCTACGCCTTCTGCTGTGAAGCCCTGGCCGGGTACGACGTCCGGGCGGAACTTGCCGGGATCTCCGTCCCCACCCAGGCCGTCGCGGGTGCCCTGGACGGCGTTGCCCCGCCGTCGTTGGCGCAGGAAATCGCGGATGCCATCACCGCGGGCGGAGGCACCGCGAGTGCGGTCACGCTGGGAGGCGTGGCCCACCTGGCGCCGGCCGAAGCGCCCGCTCACGTTGCCGAACTCCTGCGGAACCTCCTCACGTGGAGCGAATCCCGGGGAGCTGCCACGTGAGCGGCTCTGAGCTTTCGGGCGGGCTACGGCACGGAGCAGTCCAGCCGGACGCTACCAGCCAGGAGATTTACGACGCCGGCATGGCCGTCCGGCGTGAGGTCCTCGGCGGCGCGCACGTGGACCGCGCCAACGCCGCCAAGGACGGGTTCACGGAAGACTTCCAGGACATGATCACCCGGATCGCATGGGGTGGCATCTGGACCCGTCCGGGCCTTTCGCGGCCAATGCGCTCCGCGGTGACCATCACGGCCATGGTGGCCCACGGGCACTGGGAAGAGCTGGCCATGCATCTTCGCGCAGCCATTACCAACGGCCTGAGCAGGGACGAGATCAAGGAAATCCTGCTCCAGACCGCCATCTACTGCGGTGTGCCGTCCGCCAACACCGCCTTCAAAACCGCCCAGCAGGTCTTCCATGAAATGGACGCCGCGACAGACACCTCCCAACCCAAAACCACCCCCACCCCACCCAACTAGGTCGCAGCAGGTGTCGTTTTGAGCCCTCATAACGACACCTGCTGCTACCTAGTTGGGCCAGGCGAGACAGAATCAAAGGAACATCATGAAACAGGCATTCATCTACGACGCTGTCCGGACACCGTTCGGCAAGTTCGGCTCAGGACTCGCCGCCGTCCGGCCGGATGACCTCGCCGCCCATGTCGTTAGGGAAACCGTCAAGCGCGCCCCGAAGCTCGACGTCGAGCGGATCGATGAGGTGGTCCTCGGCAACGCCAACGGCGCCGGGGAGGAGAACCGGAACGTGGCCAGGATGGCCACCCTGCTCGCCGGATTGCCAACCTCGATCCCCGGCACCACGGTGAACCGCCTGTGCGGCTCGTCGCTGGACGCGGCCATCATCGCCTCCAGGCAGATCAACGCCGGCGACGCCGAGCTCATGCTCGTCGGCGGCGCGGAGTCGATGTCCCGAGCGCCGTGGGTTCTGCCCAAGACCGAAAAGGCGTACCCGGCCGGGGACCTGAACCTGGCCTCCACCACGCTGGGGTGGCGGCTGGTGAACCAGGCCATGCCCAAGGAATGGACCATCTCCTTGGGCGAGGCTACCGAGCGGCTGCGCGAAAAATACGGTGTGACCCGTGAGCAGCAGGACGAGTTTGCCGCCAATTCCCACAACCTTGCCGCGGCTGCCTGGGACGAGGGCTTCTACGACAACCTGGTGGTCCCGGTGCCCGGGACAGACCTGGTCCGGGATGAAGGCATCCGCGCAGGCTCCTCCGCCGAGAAGCTCGCCGGGCTCAAAACCGTGTTCCGGGCCGAGAACGGCACCGTCACCGCCGGTAACTCCTCCCCGTTGTCCGACGGCGCCTCCGCGGCCTGGATCGGCAGCGAAGGTGCCGCCGGGCTGCTCGGGCTGGAGCCCTTGGCCCGCATCGCCGGCCGCGGCGCCCACGCCAACGATCCCCAGTATTTCGGCTACGCGCCGGTGGAAGCGGCAAACAAGGCCCTCGCGAAGGCGGGAATCGGCTGGGACCAGGTTGGCGCCGTCGAACTTAACGAAGCGTTCGCCGCGCAGTCCGTGGCGTGCATCAACGCGTGGGGGATCGATCCTTTGATCGTGAACCGGCACGGCGGCGCGATCGCTATGGGCCACCCGCTCGGCGCGTCAGGGACCCGCATCCTGGGCACACTGGCCCGCAGCCTCCAGGCCTCCGGTGAGCGCTGGGGTGTGGCGGCGATCTGCATCGGCGTGGGCCAGGGCCTGGCAGTGGTGCTGGAGAACGTGACTGCGAACGGAAAGGGATAGGGCGATGCTCAACTTTGTGGATTCCGTCGGTGAGGCCGTCGCCGGTATAGGGGATGGCGCCACGGTGATGATCGGCGGGTTCGGAAACGCCGGACAGCCGTTCGAACTCATCGACGCGCTTCTGGACTGCGGTGCCACCGGCCTTACCGTCGTGAACAACAACGCTGGCCAGGGGGACCAGGGTCTGGCGCTGCTGATCAAGGAAGGCCGCGTGAAGAAGATGATCTGCTCTTTCCCCCGGCAGTCCGATTCCTGGCACTTTGACGCCAAATTCCGCGCCGGCGAGATCGAGCTGGAACTGGTGCCGCAGGGCAACCTGGCTGAGCGGATCCGTGCCGCGGGCGCCGGCATCGGCGGCTTTTTCACGCCCACCGGCTATGGCACCGTTCTGGCCGAGGGCAAGGAGACCCGGATCCTGGACGGCCGCGGCCAGGTATTCGAGACCCCGATCCATGCCGATGTCGCCCTGATCAAGGCACTCAAGGCCGACGGAAAGGGGAACCTGGTGTACCGCAAGACCGCCCGGAACTTCGGTCCCATCATGGCCGCGGCGGCCAAGCACACGGTAGTACAGGTATCCGAGATCGTCCCGACGGGCGGACTGGACCCGGAGAACATCGTGACCCCGGGAATCTATGTCAACAGCATTGTGAAGGTGGCGTGATGAGCCCGCAGACAACCGGCCAGGACCTCCAGACAAGTGACAAGCCGCTGGGCCGCGACGACCTTGCCCGCCTGGTGGCGAAGGACATCGCTCCCGGCTCCTTTGTGAACCTGGGGATCGGCCAGCCGACGCTCGTGTCTAATTACCTGCTGCCGGAGCAGGACATCACCCTCCACACGGAAAATGGCATGCTGGGCATGGGGCCTGAGGCTGTCGGGGATGAGATCGACGGCGACCTCATCAACGCGGGCAAGATCCCTGTCACCGAGCTCCCCGGGGCGTCCTATTTCCATCACGCGGATTCCTTTGCGATCATGCGCGGGGGCCACCTGGACATCTGCGTGCTGGGCGCGTTCCAGGTCTCCGCGACAGGTGACCTCGCGAACTGGCATACCGGCGCCCCGGACGCCATTCCCGCCGTCGGTGGTGCGATGGACCTGGCCACCGGAGCCAAGGACGTCTTCGTCATGATGACCTTACTCACCCGCGAGGGCGCGTCCAAGATCGTGGAAACATGCACGTACCCGCTGACCGGGATCGGCTGCGTCACCAGGGTGTACACCGACAAGGCGGTGTTCCTTACAGGTCCCGACGGCGTCAGTGTCCGTGAGACGTTCGGCTGCACGTTCGAGGAACTCCAGGAACTGGTGCCGGTCCCGCTCAAAGCAGCCCCCGCCGTCGAGCGCTAACACCCCCACCCCTGCGCGAACAGGCAGCAGATCCCCTCAAATCCGGCTATTGAGGGCATTACCTGCCGGTTCGCGGACCGCCCTAGGATTGGTAACCATGACCGACGCACCAGCCGCCATACAGGCCGCTCCGCAGGCGAGCGACCAGTACGTGCAGTCGCTGGCACGCGGGCTGGCCGTGATCCGCGCCTTCGACGGGGACCATCCGGTCATGACGCTGACCGAGGTGGCGGCCCGCACAGACCTCACTAGGGCCACCGCCCGGCGTTTCCTGCACACGCTCGTTGAGCTGGGCTATGTCAGGACCGACGGCAAGACGTTCGCCCTCACGGCCAAGGTCCTCCAGCTCGGCTACGCCTATCTTTCCGGGCTGTCACTGCCGCAACTGGCCCAACCGCATCTGGAGGAACTGTCCCTGAAGCTGGGTGAGTCCACGTCCGCGGCGGTGCTGGACGGGACAGACATCGCCTACATCGCCCGGGTGACGATACGCCGGATCATGAACGTGGGCATCACCGTGGGGACGCGTTTCCCGGCGTACGCGACGTCTATGGGCAGGGTCCTGCTCGCTGCCCTGCCGCCTGAGGAGCTGAAGGCCTACCTGGCCGCGGCGGAGATCAGGCCGCTGACACCCCGCGCGCTCGGCACGGCGAAGCAGCTCCTGGCTGAGCTGGACACGGTAAGGGCACAGGGCTGGTGCCTGCTGGACGAGGAGCTGGAACTGGGGCTCATGTCCGTCGCGGCCCCGGTCTATGACGGTCCCAAAGTAGTGGCCGCGGTCAACGTGTCCCTGCAGGCCCAGTCCGTCGCTGCAAAGGCGGACCGGGAGGCCTACCTGGCATCGGTGGCGCAGGAGATCGTGGCCACAGCCAAGCTGATTTCGGTGGACCTGAGCGCGAGGCGGTAGCGCTAACCCTGCCGCGTCTGTGCGAAGAGCCGGCGGAGGGTAAAGAAGCAGCCCAGGGCACTGAAAAGCAGAGCGAGCAGGAAGTCGCCTATGTAACTGTCCACCAGTTCCGGGTTGGTGAACAGATTGAAGGTCAGCAGATCCCAGGTCTGTGGATCCGCCAGCATGGTCAGGGGCGAACCGCCGCTCAGGAACCTTGCCGCATCAACCAGCATGCCTCCCCAGAACGAGAGAAGCACCGTCACAACGGTTACGCCCAGCACCACCCATACGCCGCGGCGGCTGATGGTTCCGCCGCTGCCCAGGACGTAGAGACGCGCCGCTCCGGCGGCAGCCATGAAGGAAACGATGGACGCCATCCAGCCAAGATCCCACAGGATCATCCAGGCGATCACAGCAACGGGGATGATAACCAGGGAAAACACCGCACCGCGGATAACATCTTCGCGTCCCACTGCCCATAGCGAAGGAGCCGCCTGGTTTTCGGCCGGGGGCGCCCAGTCGCCGGTTGCAGGTTGGTCGTATGGCCAGGCTGAAGATGTATTTCCGGCTTCTCCGGCTGGACCGGATGCTTCGAAATCGGCGCGCTCTGACAAGGGTCCCCCAATATTTCGATGTGGATGCGGCAAATCCCGCTAATTCTGACACGGTGGAGCCGGATTTGGGCAGCAAAAATGGGGTCCCATTTAGCGCGACCGGTTTTAGGAGCCCGGAAGCCGGAAGGAACTGACAGGAGAATCGTTATCCGCGGCACCTCGCCGCCCTACTCCCGCCGCAGCCGGACGGGCCATAGACTCTAGCCAACTACGTGCAGCAGAGTTGCTCCGCGCCAGCCCGCCCTCACCGGCGGGACCGGCCAAGCCGCCCTGCCGCACTCGTGAGTGAGGGGAGTTGGCGGTGAAACTCGGCATTCCGAGGGAACAGCACGAGGGGGAGCGGCGCGTCGCCGCCACGCCGGAAACCGTGAAACAACTGGCGGGGCTAGGGCTTGAGGTCCTGATTGAATCCACAGCAGGGGACGCCGCCGGCTACAGCGACCACGACTATGTCCAGGCCGGCGCGCAGATGGTCCCGTACTTGAACACCGGCGAGCTGGACGTCCTCGCCCACGTCCGCCCGCTTGAAACGGCAACAGCCAAGGCCCTGAAAAGGGGTGCCATCACCGTCGGCCTGGCCTCGCCGTCGTCCGAACTCGCAACGGTCCAGGCGCTGGCCGACGCCGGCGTCACCTCCTTCGCCCTGGAACTGGTGCCCCGCATTTCCCGGGCTCAGTCCATGGACGCCCTCAGCTCCCAGGCCCTGGTGGCCGGCTACCGTTCCGTGCTTGAGGCCGCCATCCGGCTGCCCCGGTTCTTCCCGCTATATATGACAGCTGCCGGAACTGTGCCGCCGGCCCGCGTGCTGGTGCTCGGCGCCGGGGTGGCCGGGCTGCAGGCCATCGGGACGGCGAAGCGGCTCGGCGCCCGCGTCTCCGCCAACGACATCCGCCCCGCCTCGGCGGACGAGGTCGCCTCCATGGGCGGCACGTTCATCAGGCTTGACCTTGAAACCGCGGAGGCGTCCGGCGGCTATGCCCGCGAGCTGAGTGCCGACCGCGGTGCCCTCCAGCGTGAGCTCCTCGCCCCGCACGTCGCCCAATCAGACGTCTTGATCACGACGGCGGCGGTCCCCGGCAGGCGGGCACCGCTCCTGGTCAGCCGCCAGATGGTGCAGGGCATGCGCCCGGGTTCTGTCGTCGTCGACCTCGCCGCTGAGTCAGGCGGCAATGTCGAAGGCTGCGTCCCCGGGGAGGACATCCTGGTCCCCACCTCGGACGGCCAGGGCCACGTCACGGTAGTGGGGCTGAAGGACGCACCCTCCGCGATGGCCTCGGACGCGTCCCGCCTGTACGCCAAGAACGTCGCCAACCTGCTGGCCCTGATGACGCGGGACGGCAGCGTCATCCCGGATTTCGACGACGACGTGGTGGCCGGAGCCTGCCTGACGCACGACGGCGGGGTGCGGCATCTGCCCACGGCGGAAGCGCTCGCGGCCCTGAATCCGGCACCTCCCACCCTGGCTCCCGGAGCAACAACCGAGGGGGCACTGTAATGGACGGCATTAGCCTGCTGACGATCACCGTGCTGGCCGTCTTCGTGGGCTTCGAGGTGGTCTCCAAGGTCTCCAGCACCCTCCACACCCCGCTCATGTCCGGGGCCAACGCCATCCATGGAATCATCCTGGTGGGCGCCATCATCGTCGCCGGGCAGGCCGCCGACCCCTGGGTCCTGGCCGTGGCGCTGCTCGCAGTGGTCCTCGCCACCGCTAACCTGGTGGGCGGCTTTGTGGTGACGGACCGGATGCTGCATATGTTCCGCGGCCGCAAAGGGGTGGGCAAGTGATCCTGCTCGATCCGGTCTGGACCGCGCTGCTCTACCTCGCCGCCGCCGTGTTCTTCATCCTGGCCCTTCGCGGGCTGAGCTCGCCGCGGACGGCGCGGCGCGGGAACCTGGTCGGCGCCTTCGGGGCGCTGCTCGCCGTCGTGACCGTCTTCCTGTCCGCCAGGCTGGAGAACATACCGTGGATCATCGGCGCCATCGCGGTGGGCACGGCGGTGGCGGCTCCCGTTGCCCGGCGCGTGAAGATGACGCAGATGCCCCAGCTGGTGGCGCTTTTCAACGGCGTGGGCGGCGGGGCGGCGGCACTGGTGGCCCTACTGGAACTCAGCCACAATGGGGACCCGTGGACCAGGCTCGCCATCGTCTTTACCCTGCTGGTGGGGGCCGTGTCCTTTGCCGGTTCCGGCGTCACGTTCGCCAAACTGCAGGAGCTCATGACTACCCGGCCGGTGGTTTTCCCCGGGCTGCCCGTCGTGATGGCGGCGGTGCTGCTCGCGGCGGTGGGCACCGCCGTCGCCGTCGTCCTGACTGGTTCCCTTGCGCTCGCCGTCCTCCTCATGGTGCTGGGCCTGGCCGCCGGGGCGCTGCTGGTGCTGCCGGTGGGCGGCGCTGACGTGCCCATCGTCATCTCGCTCCTGAACGCGTTCACCGGCCTTGCCGTTGCTGCCTCCGGCGTGGTGCTGGGCAACGTGCTCCTGGTGGTGGCGGGCACGCTGGTGGGCGCTTCCGGTACCATCCTGACCCGCGCCATGGCGGCAGCCATGGGACGCAGTGTGGCGGGGATCCTTTTCGGTGCCTTCCGGGGAGGCTCGACGGCGGGATCCACCGCAGTGAGCGAGCGTCCGGTGAGGTCCTCCAGCCCGGAGGACGTTGCGGTGCTGCTGGGCTATGCGCAGCGGGTGATCATAGTCCCGGGGTACGGCCTGGCCGTGGCGCAGGGCCAGCACACAGCGGCCGAGCTCGCCCTGGCCCTTGAAGCCCGGGGCATCGACGTGGATTTCGCCATCCACCCGGTGGCAGGGCGGATGCCCGGACACATGAATGTGCTCCTGGCCGAGGCAAACGTTCCGTATGAGTCCCTGAAGGAGATGAGCGAGATCAACTCCGAGTTCAGGACGGCGGATGTTGCGCTGGTGGTCGGCGCGAACGATGTGGTGAACCCGGCGGCCAAGACGTCCTCCGGCTCGCCGATCTACGGGATGCCCATCCTGGAAGTGGCTGACGCCCGGCAGGTGGTTTTCCTCAAGCGCTCCATGCGTCCGGGCTTCGCCGGGATCGAGAATGAGTTGCTGTATGAGCCGCAGACCTCGCTGCTCTTCGGCGACGCCAAGGATTCGCTGGCCAAAGTGCTGGGTGCAGTTAAGGCGCTGTAGCCTGCTCACAGGCAAGAAGGTTGGTATGGTCCAGGGATGCTCAGGACGGAGACTGCTATGACTGGTGACAGGGACCGGGATGCTTCAAGCCGTCCACGGCAGGCCCGGCCACGTGATGCCCTTGGGCGGCCGCTGCCGTACGGAAGTGCCGGCGTCGAGCCGGTCTCGGAGGAGCCGCTGCCGCCGGCGGAGACGCTGGTCTCGGCGCGGAACCTGGTGGAAGCGGGACGGCCCTTCGCCGCCCATGAGGTACTCGAGGCCCGCTGGAAAGCCGGGCCGGATGAGGAACGCAACCTGTGGCAAGGTCTCGCCCAGATCTGCGTCGGGCTGACCCACGCTGCGCGGGGAAACAGCGTCGGCGCGGTCCGGCTCATCGAGCGTGGGGCAGCCCGACTCAAGGAGTACGCCTCAGGCGAAGGGCCGACCTACGGGCTCGACCTGCCGGCCGTGGTGAGTTGTGCGCGTGATCGGATGCGCACCGGCGGCTGAGCAGGGGACCAGGTAACCGGCTGGCTCGAAAATGGCAAGTATGCTTCCTTAACAGCACACCACCGGAGGACACCATGCCAGCCACCAGTTCCAGTTCCCTTAAACGCGCGGCCGTCATCATCAATCCTGCCAAGCCAGTGGACATCGACGTGCGCGGCCTGATGGCCAAACACTGCGCCAACCACGGCTGGGGCGAGCCTATCTGGCTGGAAACCACCAAAGAGGACCCCGGCGTAGGACAGGCGAAGGAAGCACTCAAGCAAGCGGCCGACGTCGTTATTGCCGCCGGCGGCGACGGCACCGTGCGGTGCGTGGCTGAGGTCCTCTCCGGTACGCCAACCCCGCTGGGCCTGGTCCCGCTGGGCACCGGGAACCTGCTGGCCCGGAACCTGGGCATGGACGTCACGGATGTTGAGGGCGCCATAGAAGGTGCCCTGGCCGGGTGGGAACGCAAGATCGATGTGGTGCGCGCCGTCCGCAGCGATCCCGACAAGGAACAGTTCTTCCTGGTGATGGCCGGCGTGGGCTACGACGCCACCATCATGGCCGACACGAACGAGGATCTCAAAGACAAGGTGGGCTGGCTGGCCTACGTGGATGCCGGGATTCGGAACCTCCCCGGCAAGCCGGTGAAGGCGAACATCGTCATCGACGGCAAGGCCGTGGTGCACCGCCGGGTCCGCAGCGTGATGGTGGGGAACTGCGGCAAGGTCCAGGGCGGCCTGGAGATCTTCCCCGATGCCTCTGTGAACGACGGCCTACTGGACGTTGTGGTCCTGGCGCCCAGTGGCAAGCTCGGCTGGTTCTCGGTGGTTGCCGGCATGATCGGCAAGGGACGAGGCAAGGACACGTCCGTTGAATACTTCCAGGGCAAAACCGTGGAAATTACGTTGGAGCACAAAGAGGACTACCAGCTCGACGGCGACCATGAGGGCGAAGGCAAGCACGTGCTGATGACCATTGAGCCGGACGCGCTGACCATCCGGATGGCGGCCAACTAGGAGCCGCGCGGTCCAGCTCGGCCGGCCGGACGGCGGCTGACAGCGTTACGGGCCGGCCGCTACAGGCCGGTGGGACAGGATCTCGGCGAGCTCCGCGAGCCGATGGGCACGGGCCGACTCCGCCGGCGTGAACGGTTCGCCGGGACGGGCGAAGGTGATGGGCCCATGCCAGGCGGTCGGGATCTTCAGCTGCGTGCCGGCGTCGTCCGTTTCGGGGGTGCCGGCCGCCTCGGCGGGCGGCACGATCCGGGCGCGCAGCAGTTCGGCAACTGCCAGCGGCAGTTCGTCGGGAGCGTCGGCGATCCGGGCGGCGAGGCTCAGGGCCTTGGTTTGTCCGTCCGCCATGGCGAGAGCGGTGGTCGGCCATACACGTGAACGGGAGCCGCCGCCGTCGTGCAGGGCCTCCAGGAGCTCCCGTTCGCTGAGGTTTCCGGGGGCGGAGAGGACAAACTCGTCCAGCACCCCTCCCGGCATGGGGTGGACGTGGATGCTCAGGATGTTGGTGTCCAGGCGGGCCAGCGCCTGCGTGATTTTCTGCAGGGAGCCCGGCTGGTCCCGCAGCACGGTGCGTGCCCGCCAGAGTGCCGGCGCGGTGCCCAGCTGCTTGCGGTGGCGCAGTGCCGGCGCGTGCAGCCAGCCCCGGAGGACGCGGGCAGCGGACGGCTCCGCCACCCAGATCACCAGGACGGTGGCGGTCAGGGTAAGCACCAGGACCTTGGCAACGTAGGGGAGGTGGGTTTCCACCACCAGGGCGTGGACGAGCAGTTCGATCGGGAGCATGACCGCCACATTGGCAACAGTCAGTCGGGTCTTGGTGGGTTCCGGCATCTGGCCGCAGACTTCGCAGCTCAAGTCAGCCGCGGCAGGGGTCCTTGCAGTGGGCTTCATATCTCAAGGATCGCGTGGCGCTGTTTCGGTGGTGTTGCCCCGCGGTTCCGATCGTGGGAATGCTGCGAGACGTAGGATTTACGGGAAACGTCAGCGTGGCCGCCGTCAGATATTAACAGCCCGTATCGCAGGAAAGGCGCCCTCCGCACGTGAAGATCCTCGCTGAAATGTTCAGCATTGCCCCGGCCAACAAGGACCACCACCCGGCTCTCCGCTGCGCCGTGGGTGTCTTTGTCCCCCTCATCACCCTTGTGCTGCTGGGCCGCCTGGACCTCGCGATCTTCGCCTCTTTCGGCGCCTTTACCGGCATCTACGGCCGCGGTGAACCCCACGGATCACGTTTTGCCCTCCAGCTTCGCGGCGGCTTGCTGATGCTGTTGGTCATCCTGCTGGCATCGCTCGTGGCCCGGATGGGTGCCGCCTGGGGGCTTGATGAGCCAGCCACGACGTGGTTCCTCGTCCTGGCGACCACCCTTGTGGCGGGCGGCTGCTCGGTTGCGGTCTCCTGGTGGCTGCTCCGGCCTGCCGGCTCACTGTTCCATATCTTCGCCTTCGCGGCGATCGCCTCCATCCCCAACCAGCCGCCGCTCTGGCAAGGCATGCTGGTTGCTGTCCTGACCACTGTCTTCTGCCTGCTGGTCGGCTTCTCGTCGCGCGTGCTGGCCAGCCACCGCGCGCCCTGGGTCCGGCCGCGGCCCCTGCGGCGCTCCCTGGAGGAGCGGAGAGCGGCGTGGCTGGAAGGCTCCGGCTACCTCGTGGCCGCCGGTCTGGCCGGAGGCCTGGCCACCTTGGCGGGGCAGTGGCTGGACTTTGGCCATAACTACTGGGCCATGGTGGCAGCCGTGGTCCCGCTCGTGGGGCACACCACCAGGCACCGTGTCCGCCGCGGCGTGCAGAGGATCATCGGTACCGTCCTGGGCCTCGTGGTGCTGGCCGGAGTCCTGCTGCTTGGCCTGGAGCCCTGGCAGACGGTTCTGGTGATGGCGCTGTGCCAATTCGGTGCGGAGATGTTCATCATCCGGCAGTACCTCCTGGCGCAGCTGTTCGTCACGCCGCTGGCCCTGGTCTCCACCCTGCTGGTGGTGCCGGCCTCGCCCGCCATCCTGCTCCGCGACCGGATCATCGAGACGGTGGTCGGCGCCGCCGTGGGCATTGCCGTGGTGCTGGCGCCCACCGTCTGGCGCCGCCTGCGGCTGGAGTAGCGGGTGTAATCTGGGACGACTCCGTTCAATGGAAGCAGCAGTCATGGCCAATTCAGTCTCGGGGGACTCGGTGGTGGACCGTGTAGTCCGGGTAATCTCCGCCTTTCCCGAAGGCACCAGCAGTCTTCAGCTCTCCGAGCTGGCAGGCCTCGCCGGGCTTCCCCTCACCACGGCTCACCGGCTGGTCCGGCAGCTCGCGGCGCACGGCCTGCTGGAGACGGGCGCGGGCGGTACGGTGCGGCTTGGGCTGCGGCTGTGGGAGCTGGTGAACCGGAATTCCCCGACCCTGGCATTGCGGCAGGCGGCCATGCCGTTCATGGAGGACATCCAGCAGGTCCTCAACCAGAACGTGAACCTGGCTGTACTCGACGGCTGGGAGGCGCTCTTTGTGGAGCGGCTGTCCCGCCGGGGCTCGGTGGCGAACCGGGCCAGGGTTGCCGGGAGGATGCCTGTCCATATCTCGTCCGCCGGGCTGGCGCTCATGGCCCACCAGGACAAGGCGCTCCAGGCAGAGTACCTGCAACAGTTTTCGGATCCGGCAGAAAAGGTGTCCGCCGACGCCCTGCGTGCCCTGCTCAGCGAGGCTGCCCATCAGGGATTTGCGCAGCTTGAGGGCGTGGTGGATCCGGAGACCTGGGGCATTGCCGTTCCCGTGCTGGACCGGCGGCAGCACGCAGTCGCGGCTCTCGGCGTCGTGGTTCCTTTACGTGAGATGCGCCTCCAGGCGCTGGTTCCGGCACTGCAGACTGCTGCAAGGGGCATCGCCCGCCAGCTTTCCGGTGCGTGAGCAACCCCGTTACAGCCGTTTCCGTTCAACGGAAACCCTGTAACGGGAGTGGGTCCTTCCGGCGCACACTTTAGCCAGACGCACCAACCTGCCCGCACCAGCCACGGGCCCGCAACGAAGCGAGAAACAATCTTGGCAACACGCAAAGTCATTACCACCCAGGTCGCCATCGTGGGCGCGGGTCCCGCCGGACTGATGCTCTCCCACCTGCTGGCAACATCCGGCATTGACTCCACCGTGATCGAGGTCCGCAGCCACAAGGCGATCTCCGAGACCGTCCGGGCGGGAATCCTGGAGCACGGCACCGTCAATCTCCTGGTGGACAGCGGCGTTTCTGACCGTGTGCTGCGCGAGGGCAACCGGCACGATGGCATCGAGCTACGGTTCAACGGCGAAAGCCACCGCGTCGACTTCAAGGACCTCGTGGGCGCATCCGTCTGGCTGTATCCGCAGACAGACGTTTTCCTGGACCTCGCCGCCCGGCGGAAGGCCGACGGCGGCGACGTCCGCTACAGCGTCACCGGCACCAGCATCCACGACATCGAGGGCAGGCCCAGGGTCTGGTTCACTGACGCCGACGCTGTGGACTACGAGATTCAGGCGGAATTTGTGGTGGGCGCCGACGGTTCGCGCAGCCATTGCCGCACCCAGATCCCGGAAGCGCACCGCAAGTGGTATTTCCATGAATACCCCTTCGCCTGGTTCGGCGTCCTGGCCGAAGCCCCGCGCAGCGCCGATGAACTGATTTACGCCAACTCTGACAACGGGTTTGCCCTGATCAGCCAGCGGACCCCGACTGTGCAGCGCATGTACTTCCAGTGCGACCCCAGAGAGAACGTGGCCGACTGGGACGATGACCGGATCTGGGCCGAATTCCGCAGCCGGGTCAACGGAAACGGCTTTGAACTCAAGGAAGGCCCGGTCCTTGACAAGATGGTCCTGCCCTTCCGCAGCTTTGTCCACACCCCCATGCGGCACGGGAGCCTGTTCCTGGTGGGCGACGCGGCCCACACGGTTCCGCCCACCGGCGCCAAAGGGCTGAACCTGGCGATCCATGACGTCAAGGTGCTGTTCGAAGGGCTGGACAGCTACTATCGGTCCGGCTCCACCCTGCTCCTGGACTCCTTCAGCGACCGGGCACTGGACCGGGTATGGAAAGCCCAGCAGTTCTCCTACTGGATGACCACCATGCTGCACACGCCTGCCGAGACGGACGACTTCTCCCGCGCCCGCCAGCTCGGTGAGCTCAACTCCGTGGTGTCATCCAAGCACGGCATGGCCTACCTCGCGGAAGCGTACACAGGCTGGCCATCAAGATAAGACTCGCTTCACCTGACGGTCACTTCGCTGGCCCTGCTGTCCGGGACCCCGGCAAACGCAGGATCTGGTGGCAAAGAATCATGCGGAACGGATTCAGGCCGCTTCCGGCCGGCACCGGCGCCGCGTTTGGCGGAGCGTCCATAGACGAGGTACATGGTAAGTCCGGTGATGACCATAAGCAGCACGGTGTAAACGAAAGTGTTGCCCACGCCCTCCACCCCTTCGGCGCCGTCGGTGTTCGCCTTGATCACCAGCCCCAGCGGCTGGACCAGCGGGTGCGCCAGAAAGATCGCGGTGTCGTAGTCGTCCAGCAGGTTGTTGAAGTTCAGCGCGGCAATGGCTGCGGCCGCCGGAAGCACCAGAGGCAGCAGGATCCGCCGGTACACGTACAGTGTCTTGGCGCCCATGATGGCGGCGGCTTCCTCCATCGAGGTGTTGACCGACGCGAAAGATGCCTTGAGCATGCGGAGGGTGAACGGGATCTTGACGGTCACAAAAGCGATCAGCAGGATCACTGTGGTTCCGGTGAGGACAGTGCCGCCCACCATCGGATTCGGGTGGTCGTAGCTGATGATGAGTCCCAGGGCGAGCAGGGCGGAGGGCAGGATCCAGGGAATGTGGAGCAGGTATTCGAAGACAGAGGCAACCCAGTTTTTGTACTGCTGAAGCAACCTGGCCACAAACAGCAGCCCGCCCACCGCAATCAGGGTCGCCAGTCCGCTGTAGACCACGCTGACAATAAAGGGCTGCAGGCCTGATGGCTGGGTCAGGATCCGCACGTAGTTGTCAAGCGTCAGGCTGCCCGCGGAGATCCGGCCGCTTTGGATGGCAGCGCCGTCGGCGAACGAGTACAGGACAATCAGCACGACGGGCAGCGTGTACAACGCGAACAGCAGGTAGGCGATGATGTGCACGGCAGCATTGGCGACAGGACTGGCAATTTGCTGCTTCTGCAGCGCCGTGGACACTTTGGACAGCGAGTAATAGGTACCCCGCTTCTCCAGCCGGGACATGACCGCGAGCATCACGATGGTGGAGACGCCCAGGATGACAGCCAGCAGCGCGGCCAGATCCCGTGAAGTAGGACTGTCGGCGAAGGTCAGGATCATGGGCGTGATGGTCTGGAACTCCCGCCCGCCCAGCACCTGCGGCGCGCTCAAGGCCCCCAGACCGGTCAGGAAGGACAGGATGGTGACCGCGAAGAGAGTGGGTCTAAGCATGGGGAGCACAACCCGGCGCAGGATGGTCCAAGTGGATGCGCCCAGGTTCCGTGCGGCCTCAATGGTTTGGTAGTCAACGCCTTTGAGCGCATTGCCTACAAACAGCATGTGGTTGGTGGTGGTGGCAAACGTCATCACCACCAGCACAGCGAAGAAACCGGAGAACCACGCCGGATCCATGTCGGGGAACACCGTGTGCATAAAGGACGTCACAATCCCCTTGTCGCCGTAGATGAACTTGTATCCGGCGGCCAGGACGATGCCTCCATAGATGAAGGTGGAGGCGTAGCCCAAAAACAGGATCCGGGAGCCGCGTATTTTGAAGTATTGCGTCACCAGCACAATGAAGATGCCCACAACGTTCACCGTGACGGACAGGGCAAGCGCCAGCAGGAAGCTGTTGCCCAGGGATTTCATGGCGCGCTGGGAGGAGAACAGCTTCTCGGCCGCCCGCCCGGAGAATCTGCCGTCCGGAAAGAATGTTGCCATGAGGATGTTGAGGTTGGGCCAGACCAGGAAAGCTGCGATGAACCAGGTGAGTACCGCGCCCACCATCAGGACGAACGGCGAGCGGAGCATGCTCCTGGCAGAGCCACCATTCCTGCCGCTGTTCTTCACGGAGACTCTGCTCATGGCAGGGCCACTGCCTCGGGCTTCCTTGCCAGGGCTGCGCCGGTACCGGGATGGTACTGAAGCACGTGGCCCGGCTGGACATACACAGTGGCCTTAGCGCCGGCGTCGGGGTGCACGCCCCCGTCTTCCCGGACCAACAGCCGGATATCCGCGCCATGGCTCCGCACTACATACCGGCTGTGGAGGCCGTGGTAGGTGCGTGACACCACCGTTCCGGAGAGCCCGACGACGGCGCCCCCGTTCAGGGGCGCGCTCAGGGATGCCTTTTCCACCCTCAGGTAGGAGTTGGCGTTCGGGCTGAGGCCGGCACCGGAGAGCCGGTTCAGTTCAGTGATGAATTCAAAGTTCAGCAGCGAGCTGTCACCGATGAAGTTGCACACGAATTCTGTGGCCGCCTCATCGTAGATGGCCTGCGGGGTGCCCACCTGCTCAATCACCCCGTTGTTGAAAACAGCCACCCGGTCGCTCATGGCCAGTGCCTCATCCTGGTCGTGGGTGACGTACACGGTGGTAATGCCGAACTCGCTCTGCAGGTCTTTCAACTGCTGCCTGAGCTGGTGCCGCAACTTGGCGTCCAAATTCGAGAGTGGCTCGTCCAGGAGCAGGATCTTGGGCCGCAGCACCAGGGCGCGGGCCACCGCCACCCGCTGCTGCTGGCCTCCGGAAAGCTCCGCCACATTTTTGTCCAGCTGCTCGTCGCTTAGCTCCACTCGCCGTGCGATGTCCCGCACCAGCCGGTCGGCGTCGGCTGATTTTTCCTTCCGGACCCGGAGCCCAAAGGCAATGTTCTCCCACACGCTCATGCTGGGGAACAGGGCATAGTTCTGGAACACCATCCCCACCTGACGCTTATCGCTGGGAAGCCGCGTGACGTTCCTGCCGTCCACATGGACGGTTCCCTTGGAGGGTTCAATAAACCCGGCCAAGGTGCGCAGCGCCGTCGTTTTCCCACAGCCGGATGGACCCAGCAGCGTGAAGAACTCCCCGGGTTTTACGTCAAGGTCCAGGTGGGGGATGGCAATAAATTCGCCAAAGGAAACTTCGATGTTGTCCAAGCGGATCATGGGAAAGCCTGTCTCGGTGGGCTGATGGAGCGGGTCGGGCGGCGGCTACGTCATGTATTCGAGTTCGATCTTCTCCACCCAGGCGCCCATGTTCTTTTGCACGAAGTCCCAGTCGATGTCCTGCTGCTTGAGCCCGGCGAAGAACTCCACTACCTCCGGCTTTGCCTTGGCGGCGGCACCCTTGTTCACGGGCATCGAATTGAACTGCTGCGCCCAGGCGCCTTGTACGTCTGCGCTGCCGAACCAGTCGATGAATTTCTGCGCCTCTTCCTTCTTGTCAGTCCCCTTGACCAGGGCCACCTGTTCGACGGCCAGCGGAACCCCCACGGACGGCGCGACAGTCTCCACGTTGACCTTGAAGGACTTCTCACGTTCGCTGATGATCGAGGACGGCATCTGCCCCATGTCCACTTCACCGGACGCAATCCGGGCAAAAAGGTCCGTCTTGGCCACGGCCGGGCTGCCGTTCTGGAAGTACTGCTCCACCTGCTTCCAGCCTTCGTCAGAAATGCCCAAATCGCCGGAACTGTCCTTGTACCGGGAGAGGATGCCGGCGAACACCAGCTGTGCCGTGGCTGTGCCGAGTCCCGTCACGCGCTCATAGCGGCCTTTGAACTCGTCCTTGGTCCAGAGGTCCGTCCAGTCCTTGGGTGCGGCATCCTTGGTGATCTTGTCCGAGTTGTAGCCCAGGAGGATGGCCTGCTTCACGAGCGGCCAGTAGGCCTTGTCAGATCCGCTGTCGCCGAGGGCGGTGTCCACGTCGGCCGCCCAGGCTGGCTCATAACGCTCGATCGCGCCCTCGGCCTTGATCTGCGCGAAGTACATGTTGTTGAGGCCGAATGCCACGTCGGCAATGGGGTTGTTCTTTTCGGCAATCAGTTTGTTGGTGGCATCTGCCCCGCCCACACCAACCACTTCGATCGTGAAGCCGGCCTCGGCAGCCTTGGCAGTCAGCCATTCCCCCCGGCCCTCTCCGTTGGAGTTCGTATAGATGACGAGTGTGTCGCCGCTGCCTCGGCCCGGAGCGGAGGAAGATTCTCCGGAAGCTGCGGGGGTGGCCGCACCACCTCCGCAGCCAGCAAGCAGGGTGACGACGACGACGGCGGCAGCCAGGGTCTGCAGTTTACGCACGATCAGGACTCATTTCTGGACTGGAATCGGAGCATTGTCCGGCCAGCCTATAGCTGGACCCGAGGATTGTGGACGTTTATAGCTATCGATTCGATAAACGTCCAGGCCTTCAAGTCTGGTCCAGTATCCGAAACAGCCAGGGCCCGGTGCGTAAACGGGCCATGAACGTCTTAGTGCGATTGCGTCTGCGGCGGTGAGGGCCCGGGACGCTGCGTGTGGTGCCCGCGGCGGGGCGCTACCGTCGGCCGATGCAGCCTAGGCCATGGCGGTGTGCGCCGCACTGTGCGAGTCGATGGTCTTGGCATAGCAGTAGGAGTGTTCCACCCCGATGTAGGGGCCGAAGTTGGGGACGGGCTCGAACCCGGAGCTTTCGTAGAAGTGCCGGCCGTCCGGCTGCGCCGACCCCGCCTCGGCCTTGATCCGTGTGATCCCCTGCTTGAAGGCCTCCGCCTCAAGGGCCGCAAGGATGGAGCTCGCCACGCCTGAACCGCGCGTATAGGGCAGGACGTACAGCCGCTTGATCTCGGCCGCCCCGGCATCGAGCAGCCTGAGGCCGCCGCAGCCCACGGGCTGCCCCGACCCTTTGTCGTACGCCACCAGGAACACAGCACAATCGGCGCCCGACGGCGGGGTGCCCGGTTCGTGGTCAGGGGTACCGAAGCGAGCGTCGAGTTCTGCCTGCTGCGCCCTGCGCAGGTCGGCGCCCACGGGGTTGGACCAGGTGACCTGCCTGATGTTGAGACGGGGATTGGTCTGCATGACTGCCTCGATTCGCCGAAGGGTTATGCCTGACAAGCCTAGGAGGGCGCCGTTACCGCGGTGTTTCCTCCGCGTAAGCGGACAGAGAACAGTCAGTATGCCCCGCGGATACCTTTGCGGGCCGGACTATTTTCCTTCGCCCGTGGGGTCCTCGGCGGTGGGATCGGCCAGCGCCAAGCCGCCCACCGGGCTGCCGTCCCAGTGGACCAGCGTCCAGCCGGCGTCGGGGTCCCCTTCCAGGGCCACGATCCCCGTGTTGGACAACACGTGCCGGGCGGCGAACTCGTGGTCGGTGTCCGCAGCGCGGCGGCCCGCCCAGGTGCGGATTGCGGCGCCGTGGCTGACAACAGCCGCGGCGGCACCGTCCCCCTCTTGAGCGGCGCGTTCGGCAACCCGGGTGATGGCGGCGTCGAACCGGTCGAAGAATTCGTGTCCGTCCGGCCCGGCCGGCATCCGGCGGTCCAGATCCCCGGCGGCCCATGCAAAAACCGTGCCCAGGTAGCGCTTGTGGGACTCGTGGTCGGTCAGTTTCTCCAGGGCCCCGGCCTCGATTTCGTGCAGGCCGTCCATTACTTCGACCTTGAGCCCGTGCAGCCTTGCCAGGGGCGCGGCCGTCACCTGCGTGCGGAGCAGGGTGGAGGCGTACAGCGCGCCGATGGGCTCGTTTGCCAGTGACCGCGCCATCGCCTCTGCCTGCCGCTGGCCCAGCTCGGTGAGCCCTGGTCCAGGATGGGCTGTGTCCAGTTGGCCAAGTACGTTTCCGGGAGTCTGACCGTGGCGGATGAGGAGCAGCTTCATGCACCCAGTTTCCCACCTCGGGGCAAGGCCCCAAACCGAAGGCGCCGGGCCCCTGGGAGCCCGGCGCCGCCGTCGTACGTCTTTGCTCGCGACCTACTTCAGGTGGTCAACCAGCTGGTCTGCGATGCCCGTGTACTTGCCGGGGGTCAACGCGAGCAGCCGGGCTTCAGCGTCCGCCGACAGGCCAAGGCCCTGGACGAACTCCTGCATCCGGGCGGCGTCCACGCGCTGCCCGCGGGTGAGGTCCTTGAGGCGCTCGTACGGGTTTTCCATGCCTTCGACGCCGGCGATCGCCTCGGCGCGCATGACCATCTGGATGGCCTCGCCCAGGACTTCCCAGTTGGTGTCCAGGTCGGCTGCGAGGACGTCCTCGGCAACGTCGAGCCGGTCCAGGCCCTTGGCGACGTTTGAGATGGCCAGCAGTGAGTGGCCGAATGCCACGCCGATGTTGCGCTGGCTGGAGGAATCGGTCAGGTCGCGCTGCCAGCGTGAGGTGACCAGCGTTGCGCCGAGCGTATCCAGCAGGCCGTTGGAAATCTCGAGGTTGGCCTCGGCGTTCTCAAAGCGGATCGGGTTGACCTTGTGAGGCATGGTCGACGATCCGGTGGCGCCGGCCACCGGGATCTGCACGAAGTAGCCGATCGAGATGTAGCTCCAGATGTCGGTGCACACGTTGTGCAGGATCCGGTTAAAGCGTGCGACGTCGGCATAGAGCTCTGCCTGCCAGTCGTGGCTTTCGATCTGCGTTGTCAGCGGGTTCCAGGTGAGGCCGAGGCCTTCAACGAAGGACCTGGCCACCTGCTGCCAGTCGGCGCCCGGGACGGAGGCCACGTGGGCGGCGTAGGTGCCTGTTGCCCCGTTGATCTTGCCCAGATATTCAGTCCTGGCGATGCGGTCCAGCTGACGGGTCAGGCGGTGCGCGATGACGGCGAGTTCCTTGCCCAGGGTGGTCGGCGTCGCAGGCTGGCCATGGGTTCGGGACAGCATGGGGACGGCACGGTTGTCATCGGCCATCCGGCTGATCTGGCCCACCAGTGCGCGCGCTGCAGGCAGCCACACCTCCTCCACAGCGCCCTTGACGCCGAGCGCGTAGGAGAGGTTGTTGATGTCCTCGGAGGTGCACCCGAAGTGGACCATGGCGGTCAGGTTTTCGATGCCGATGCCGGGCAGGCGGCGGCCGATGTAGTATTCCACGGCTTTGACGTCGTGGACCGTGACAGCTTCGATATCGGCCAGTTCAGCCACGGATGAGGAATCGAATTCGGTGACGATCCTGCGGAGCTGGTCCTGCTGCTTGGACGTCAGCGGACCTGCGCCGGGGAGGACGTTGTTGCTGGTCAGATGGATGAGCCATTCCACCTCGACGGCGACCCGGTCACGGTTGAGGGCTGCCTCGGACAGGTAATCAACCAGGGGGGCGACGGCTGACTGGTAGCGGCCGTCCAGCGGGCCGAGCGCGATCTGTTCCGGTGACGCGGCCAGGGCCAGGCGTCCGGAGGGCGTACGGGTATCAGCTGTGGCGGCAGTTTCAGGCATGTGCTGATTCTTTCACGAACTCCAGCCCTGCCTTAAGCCGGTCTCCTGCGTGTGACTTGTCCACATAGCCGACGGCGGCGCTTCCGTGACGCGGCCGTCGTCCGTAGCGTCGGGGTTCACAGAAGAGGTATCACGTACCGGAGTGGGGGAGCGAAGGACAATGAGTATTGATGCAGCCGCCGGGGACATGGGTGCAGCCCTGGTCCGCGGCAGCCAAGTGCAACAGCTCGCAGCGAGGGTGGCTGGCTGCACGGATCGCGTGGAGACGGTGTTGGCAGGCTTTCGCCAGATCCAGCTTCTGGACTGGCAGTCGGCCGCCGGCCGCGCGTACCGGAACTCAGTGGCCCTGCAGGAGTCCGCACTGGGGCGCGCCCGGGACCGGCTCCAGGACGCCGTATCCGCCGTGAACAGCCACGCCCGGGCTGTAGCCGAACCTTGCGGAAATCCGTCAGGACGGTACTGATGGCCGAGGTGACGCCGTCCGGCAGCGGCGGCCCGGTCAAGGTCAGTGATCCCGTCGACGACGGCGTCCTGGAAATCAGGGGCGGCGTAGGAGGCATCAGCTTCCAGTTCGAGGAACTCGTTGGCGGCGCCCGGAAGCTCGATGACCTGGCAGGTGAGCTAAGCGGCGTGGAAGTGGAGGCACGTCGTATCTGGGAAGAGCTCTGCCCTTACCAAAATGATCAACGGTCCTCAGGCACCGCGGCGCTGATAGCGGTCGGGGAGGCCCAGCGCAGCGTTCAGGCTGTCCGGATGGAGCTCCAGCGAATCGGCAGCCAGGTGCGCGCCAGCAAGCGGGACTATGAAGTGGCGGAGGCAGCGGCCGGTCTTGCCCGGACGGTTGGGATCACCAGCCCCAAGGAGCTGGTCGACTCGTGGATGGATTTCTGGCGGACCGGCGTTCCCAGCGAAAGCGCCATGGAACTGCTGACGGCCGGTTCGCCCCTGACATTGACTGCTTTGCTGGGACTCTCGCCCCGACTTTTTGGCCAGCTGATGAGGGCGGAGGCCCGGGCCGGGAGGGATCTCCCTGCCGTGGGCCCCCTGGTCAGAAGCCTCACCGAGGGCCCGCTCTCCGCGGCGGCTCCTCGTCCGGTCCTGGTCGAAAGGGCAGAAACCGTGGAAGCGGATTTCGAGGCAACCCCGGCAGGGCTGTTGGACCGGATCAGGTTGGTCGACGAGCGGGGGGACGGCTATATCGAGGTCGTCGAGGTCGAGAACGAGGGGCACAAGGCGTACGTGGTGGTCATTCCCGGCACCCAGCCAGGCGCGGAACTCGGCGGCAGCAATCCGTTTGACGAGGCGGGAATCGCTGAAGGGCTGGGTTACGGCTCGATTGAGGTTAACACCGCTGTCCGCGAGGCTCTTAGGGAAGCCGGCGCGGAGAAGGGCGCTCCGGTGGTCGCGGTCGGCTACAGCCAGGGCGGAATCCACGCCATGAACCTGGCCGCCGACAAGCTGTTCCTGGCCGAATACGACCTGAAATACGTCCTTACCGCCGGATCCCCCGTGGGCGGGATTACTCCGGCTCCCGGCATCAGCACCCTTCATCTGGAACACAGGGCGGACTGGGTTCCCGGCGGCGATGGCACGCCCGGCCCGGACACCAGGAACCGTGTCACGGTCACCATGAACAATCCGGTGTGGACCGAATACGGAACGGCCCCCGGCATGGGTCCCGGCCATGCGATCACGAACTACCAGGAAGGGGCCCGGTTGGTTGGGGCCAGTGACGATCCTTCACTGGTCGATTCCACTGCCGTGCTCTCCGGCGTCCTGGGTGCCGGCGGGACGGCGACAGCTACCCGTTTTGCACTCTCCCGCGCGAAGGCCCCCGAACCGCAGGCCCCTACCGGCCGCATCAGCCGCGACGGGCGCCCGGGACCCTTCCCGCAACAAGGGAAATGACCGTAATGATGATCGCGGCGAGCACCGCTGTCCAGAAGAAGGAATCGATGCTGAATTGCACCGGGGTGTAGCTGCTGATCCACGAGGTCAGGTAGAGCATGGCTGCGTTGATGACGATGGTGAACAGGCCGAGGGTGAGGATGGTGATTGGCAGTGAGAGGAAGCTGACCAGGGGGCGGACAAAGGCATTAACTACGCCGAAGATCGCACCAATGAACAAGTAGGCCAGGATGATCCCGATGGTATCGGTGCCCTGGGTCACGCCGGACTTTTCCAGTGCCGCGGTGGTGGCTGAACTGGAAATGTCCAGGCCGGGCAGGATCCAGCTTGCAATCCAGAGGGCCAGTCCGTTGATCAGGACCCGAACGATGAAAGAGCGCATGTGCCCATGCTGTCACACGACCCTGTGGGCCAGCCCGGCTGGCGCCCACTCCCGCCGCTGCCGGTCCGCCCTATGTGCCTGCCCGCACCGCTGACTGCTTCCGTTAACTGCTTGCTTGCCCCGCCAGCATGCGGTGGTTCTTCCGTGGAGGCGCTCCCGTTCCGTCCGCCCGGGAGAAGTAGGCTAGTTGGCATGACTTCATCAGAGACCCTGGCCGGAGGAATCCGTCCGCGCCCGATAGTGGGCCGGCTTCCGCGCTACGCCGCGGGCAAGCCCCCGGTCGATGTCGCCGGGATGGTCAGCTACAAGCTGTCCTCGAACGAAAACCCGCTCCCGCCGCTTCCTGCCGTGGTGGAGGCCATCGCCAACCAGACTGACTTCAACCGGTACCCTGACCCGCTCAGCAGCAAGCTCCGCAATGCCCTCGCAGAGTTCCTGGACGTGCCGGCTGACGACATCGTCACGGGTGCCGGCAGCCTGGGTGCACTCAACCAGCTGCTGGCCGCCTTTGCCGGGCAGAACGATGACGGCAAAGCGGACGAAGTGGTTTACGCCTGGCGTTCCTTCGAGGCCTATCCCATCAGCGTGGGCCTGGCGGGCGCTGAAAGCGTCCGGATCCCGCTCACTGCCGATGGCCGGCACGACCTCGAGGCCATGGCGGCAGCCGTCACTGTCCGCACTAAGGTCATTCTCCTGTGCACGCCGAACAACCCAACGGGCCCCGTCCTGACCGCAACGGAGACGGAGCGGTTCATTCAGGCGGTCCCTTCCGACGTCGTGGTGGTTATTGATGAGGCGTATCAGGAGTTCGTCCGGGCCGAGGATGCAGTGGACGGCCTCGCCATGTACCGCAAATATCCCAACGTGGTGGTGCTCCGGACGTTCTCCAAGGCGCACGGCCTGGCTGGGCTCCGCGTGGGCTACAGCGTCTCGAACCCGGAACTGACGCAGTACCTCCGGATGGCGGCTACGCCCTTCGCCGTGTCCCAGATCGCGGAACGGGCGGCAATCGTCTCGCTGCAGAACTACCCCCAGGTTGTAGAAAGGGTACAAAGCCTCGTGGAGGAGCGTGACCGGGTGACCGCCGGGCTGCGCGAGCTGGGCTGGTTTGTTCCGGCCGCGCAGGGCAACTTCGTGTGGCTCTCTCTCGGTGCCGACAGCGGGGAGTTCGCTGAGCTGGCGGGCGAACGTGCGCTGTCCGTCCGGGCCTTTGGGGATGAAGGCGTACGCGTGTCGATAGGCGAAGTGGAGGCCAACACACGCTTTCTCGAGCTGTGTGCGAACTATACAAAGCCGCCGCGCCGTTCCTAGCGCTTAACGTGTAGCGGCCGCGCCACCTACTGAAGATAAAGTAAGGACCAGTAAGCCAATATATATGCCAGCCGGGGAATGCATTCCCCTATGGGCATATATCCCAGCGACATTGCAACGCATCCGGATGCGGCAAGCAAGGAGACGGTATGGGCACCACACATCTGCCCTCCACCGAGTTCGACGGAACAGCGGTAGACGACCAGCTCGAGGCTGATGCCGAGGCCGCCATGGGCGAGCCCGCGGCACAGATGGTTCAGCTCCTGGGCCCGGACGGGAAACTGGGCAACGATCCCGTCTATAGCCCCTACGCCGAGAAACTGGATCCCGAGAAGCTGCGCGGGCTCTACGCCGACATGGCCAGGATCCGCCGCTTCGATGTGGAAGCCACAGCCCTCCAGCGGCAGGGACAGCTGGCACTGTGGGTTCCGCTGACCGGCCAGGAAGCCGCCCAGATCGGATCCGGCCGCGCCAGCCAGCCCCAGGACTACATTTTCCCTACTTACCGGGAGCACGGTGTTGCCCTCACCCGCAACGTGGACCTGGCCGAGCTGCTGCGCCAGTTCCGCGGCGTCTCCAACGGCGGCTGGAACCCCAAGGACACCAACTTCCACCTGTATACCCTCGTCCTTGCAGCCCAGACGCTCCACGCGGTGGGCTACGCCATGGGCATCCAGCGCGACCAGAAGCTGGCGGCGGCGTCAGATCCGGTCGGCACGGAACCGCCGGCGGCAGTCATGGCCTACTACGGCGACGGTGCCAGCTCGGAAGGCGACGTCCATGAATCCATGGTTTTCGCTTCGTCCTTCAATGCACCGGTGGTGTTCTTCTGCCAGAACAACCACTGGGCCATCTCGGTGCCCAGTACTGTGCAGACGCGTGTCCCCCTGTCCAACCGTGCCAAGGGCTACGGTTTCCCGGGAGTGAGGGTGGACGGCAACGACGTCATAGCAGTGCACGCCGTGACCGAGTGGGCGCTGGACCACGCGCGCCAGGGCAAGGGACCGGTGCTGATCGAGGCGTTCACTTACCGTGTGGGTGCCCACACCACGGCCGATGACCCCACAAAATACCGCCAGTCTGCTGAAGAGGATTCCTGGCGGGCCAAGGACCCCCTGGTCCGGCTTGAGAAGTACCTGCGCGCCGAAGGACTGGCCGACGATACCTTCTTCGCCAAGGTCAAGTCCGACGGGGACGAGCTCGCGGCCTATGTGCGGCGGACCACCCATGACCTGGAAACCCCGGACATCCGTACCGCCTTCGCCAACACCTACGTGGAAGCCCACCCGCTCGTTGCGGAGGAGCTGGCGTGGTTCGAGGAATACAGCGCAGGATTTGCAGCCGAACCGGATGCCGGCGCGCCGGGCGACGGGGCAGACACGAAGGCAGGCAACTGATGACCACCATGACCATTGCCAAGGCCATCAATGAGGGCCTCCGCGCAGCGCTCAGCAACAACCCGAAGTCGCTGCTGATGGGCGAGGACATCGGGCCCCTGGGCGGCGTCTACCGGGTCACCGACGGCCTGATCGCAGAATTCGGCCCCGACCGCGTAGTGGACACACCCCTCGCCGAGTCGGGCATTATCGGCACCGCGATCGGACTGGCATTGCGCGGCTACAGCCCGGTCTGTGAAATCCAGTTCGACGGCTTCGTCTTCCCCGGCTTCAACCAGATCACCACGCAGCTGGCCAAAATGCATGCCCGCAGCAACGGCAACCTCACCGTTCCCGTGGTCATCCGGATCCCGTATGGCGGCGGCATCGGCTCCGTAGAGCACCACTCCGAGTCGCCGGAGGCGCTGTTCGCCCACACTGCCGGCCTGCGCATCATCACGCCGTCCAACCCGCACGATGCCTACTGGATGATCCAGCAGGCAGTCGAATGCCAGGACCCCGTCATTGTTTTCGAGCCCAAGCGCCGCTACTGGCTCAAGGGAGACGTGGATGTCGAGGCCGCAGGCGCTGCCGACGACCCGTTCAAAGCCCACGTGCTTCGCGAGGGTGCCGACGCCACGATTGTGGCGTACGGCCCCCTGGTCCCGGTGGCACTGGCCGCGGCAAACGCCGCTGCCGAGGACGGCCGCAGCATTGAAGTAATCGACCTGCGCTCGATTTCTCCGATCGACTTCGATACGGTCACGGCATCCGTCAACAAGACCGGACGGCTGATCGTTGCCCACGAGGCCCCCACCTTCGGCGGCATCGGCGGCGAGATCGCAGCGCGGATCAGTGAGCGCGCCTTCCTCTCCCTCGAGGCCCCGGTCATCCGCGTCGGCGGTTTCCACATGCCCTATCCGGTGGCAAAGGTCGAGGAAGACTACCTTCCTGATATCGACAGGATCCTTGAGGCCCTGGACCGCGCGCTGGCGTACTAGACACACCAAGGCACTCCAAACGCCTGCCGACCGCTCATCCTGCCCGTTCCGGCCGACGCATCCTGCACAAGGAGCGGTGGCCGGAGGCTCCGAAAACCGAGGACATCATGACTCTCAATAAGTTCAACCTCCCCGATGTGGGCGAAGGGCTGACAGAGGCGGAAATCGTTTCCTGGAAGGTCAAGCCGGGGGACACCGTTGCCATCAACGACGTCCTCTGCGAAATCGAGACCGCCAAGTCGCTGGTGGAGTTGCCGTCCCCCTTTGCCGGGACCGTCACGGAGCTGCTGGTCCCCGAAGGGGTGACGATCGACGTCGGCACCGCCATCATCAGCGTCACGGACGAGGTGTCCGGTGATCCGACGCCTGCGGACGTCCCCGCGCCGGCAACACCTGTCCAGCCTCTGTACGGCAAGCTTCCGGAGGCCGACGCCGATGCTTCAGGCAGTGCCTTGGCCGCAGGTCCCCTGGTGGGTTCCGGCCCCAAGGCCGACGCCGTCAAGCGGCGCGTGCGCAGGCCCGCTCCGACGGCCGCCGGTACAGTTCCCGGGTCAGTACCCGCTGCGATTCCCACGCCCGTCCCGGTGCCCCGGCAGGCGACAGAGGTGTCTCCAGCTCCCGTGTCTGACGGTTCGGAAGCGGATCCGGCCGATCTTGTGGACAACCGCCCCACCCTTGGCGGGACCATCACCGGCCTGGTGAACCGGGTCCTGGCCAAGCCCCCGGTCCGGAAGATCGCCAGGGACCTCGGGATCGACCTCGCCGACGTCGTGGCTACCGGCCTGCGAGGCGAGGTTACGCGCGAGGACCTCGTCAGCTACCAGGCCCAGCGCGATGCGGAACTGGACAAAGCGGACGGATTCTGGGGCAAGGCCGGAAAGCCGCAGGACCAGCGGATTGAACGGATCCCGGTCAAAGGCGTCCGCAAGGCAACCGCGAAGGCGATGGTCGAGTCGGCGTTTGCAGCGCCGCATGTCAGCATCTTCGTGGACGTTGATGCCAGCCGCACCATGGAGTTCGTCAAGCGGCTGAAGGTCTCCCGGGACTTCGAGGGCATCAAGGTGTCCCCGCTGCTGATCCTGGCCAAGGCAGTCATCTGGGCCGCCGCACGGAACCCCAGCGTCAACGCCACCTGGGTGGACAACGCCGACGGCACGGACGGCGCCGAAATCCACGTCAAGCACTACATGAACCTGGGCATTGCGGCAGCCACCCCCCGCGGGCTTATGGTTCCGAACATCAAGGACGCGCAGGACCTTTCGCTCAAGGAGTTGGCGCTGGCCCTGAACAACCTCGCCACAACTGCCCGGGCAGGCAAGACCAAGCCCGCCGAGATGCAGGGCGGGACCCTGACCATCACCAACATCGGTGCGCTGGGCATCGATACCGGGACTCCCATCATCAACCCGGGTGAGGTGGCCATCGTTGCCTTCGGGACCATCAAGCAGAAGCCGTGGGTGCTGGACGGGGAAGTCATCCCGCGCTGGATAACTACTCTGGGCGGTTCCTTTGACCACCGTGTAGTGGACGGTGACCTCTCTGCCCGCTTTATGGCCGACGTCGCCGCCATCCTCGAGGAACCGGCGCTCCTGCTTGACTAAGCAGACTCACACACGAGCCACACTGCTTGCCCGGGCGCGCTGATTGACTGGGCACACTCACAGGCCGGTACCCGTGGATAGCCCGGCCCTTCGGACCAAAAACCGGACGGCAGTGTGGTTGACCGAGATTTTCCAGCCGCCTGTGGTGGTAACCCTGCAGCTGCTGATTAGCCCCCTCATCGAGGCGGGGTTCCCCGGAACCGTCGTATACGGAGCGCTCGCTGCCCTTTTTGTGTGCGTCCTGCCGCTGTTCCTGCTGCTGGCGCTGGTGAGGCTGGGGAAGGTGACAGACCACCACGTCAGCAACCGTAAACAGCGTGCTCCGGTTCTGCTCATGGCCCTCGCGTCGGTGCTCGCAGGGCTGCTGGTGCTGGAATCCGCAGCCGCGCCGCGGAGCGTGATGGTCATGGTTCTGGCTGTCGTGGCCGGCATCCTCGTGCTGGCCGCAGTGAGCCCGTTCTGGAAGATGAGCGGGCACGCAGCAGCCATATCGTCTTCTGCCGCCATCTCCGTGCTGATGCTGGGGCCGGCCTGGCTGCCTTTGCTGATCCTGATACCGGCAGTGGGCTGGTCCCGTGTGGTGCTCCGGGCCCACACTACGGGTCAGGTCATAGCCGGCTCACTGTTTGGCGGCCTGGTGATGGCGGGCCTGTGGTGGCTTCTGCGAGGCTGGCTGGTGTAACGGCTCCCTAGGTTGGCGCCGGAAGAGTCAGGCATGAAGAGTCAGGCGCCGGAAGCCTCAGTAGGCCGGGTATGTATACAGTGCCTGGACCATGGCGGGATCCCCGCCCATCCCGTGCACAGCTGCCATTCCAGCGAAGACGAGGCCGCCAAAGCCGGCGGCGGCGGCTGAAATGACCGCCAGCAACTTCCAGTCCGCGCGCAGGACCATCCCCGGTGTCTCAGGCAGGCGAAGGCCGGGGGAGATGAGGTTAGGGGCACTGTCCACGGAACCGTCGTCCAGGAGGGCCACCACGCGGCCGCTGCCGCGGTCCACCCGCATCGAACAGATGTGGTTACCGTGACGGGCCAGGAGAATGTCATGGCCAACAAGCTGGCGCCTCTGGCGAGTGATCAAGGGAACCCCCTGGTTGCCGTGGAAAGTGACTGTCCGCGTCATCGGGGGCATATCTATTTTATCGCGGGGGCAGCCAGGAAAAACGGCACCAGGGAGTGAGAACAGACACCATGCACGGGCTGTAAAAAGCACCGTGCATGGTGTCTGGAGGTTACTTAGTCGGCGTCGTAGGTGTTGGCGATGTAGACGTCGCACGGGGCGTTGTGGGCAACGCTGTTGGCCACGCTCCCCAGCACGCGGCCGATGCCGCGCATCCTGCGGTTGCCCACCACGATCATCTTGGCGTCCAGGCGCCCGGCCTCCCGAATAAGTGCCTCGGCAGGCTTGCCGCGCGCCGCTGAGTAGGTCACTTTGATATCTCCTGCCAGGGAGTCCGCAACCGTCTTGGCGACGTTCTCGGCGCCGTCGGCGTCGGAGACGATCCACTCGTCGCTGCCGCTGCCGAAGATCTCCGTGCGGTCGCTGTCGAAGGCTGACACCACGTGCAGCGACGCGCCGAGGGCGGCGGCCAGATCGCGTGCGGACTCGGCGGCCTTCTTGGCGGTTCCGCTGCCGTCAACCCCAACAACAATAATTCCGCTCATTTGTGCTCCTTTGCTCAATGGTCTGTACTGCAGATTCCGTTGCCAACGCTACAGCCCTGCGATGGCTTCCCGCAGCACGGGGGCCAGACGCCGCACTCCTTCGGTAATGGCTTCCGGGGGCACGGCACTGAACGCCAGCCGCAGTTTGTTGGACGGTTCATCAGACGGAGTGAAGGCTGCGCCCGGGATAAACACGACGCCGGCATCGATTGCCTTCTGCAGCAGAGGATAGGTATCCACGCCTTGCGGCAGGGTCACCCACACGAAGAAGCCTCCTTCCGGGGTGGTCCAGCTGATGCCGTCGGGCATGTGCTCGTCGAGCGCATCGAGCATTGCCTGGCACCTCTCTGCGTAGAGCCCGCGGTAGATTGCGATCTGCCCCTTCCAGTCATAGTCCCGGAGGTAGGCTGACACCAGCATCTGGTTCAGCGTCGGCGGACACAGCGTGACGGACTCAGAGGCCAGATAGTAGCGCCGCTGGAGATGCTCCGGAACCAGGGCCCATCCGATGCGCAGGCCGGGCGCAAAGATCTTGGAGAATGAGCCCAGGTAGATGACGTCCCCCGGATGGTCCGCCCGCAGCGGTGCCAGTGGAGCCCCGTCAAAACGCAGCAGACCGTACGGATTGTCCTCGAGCACCAGAATATTCGCATTGCGGCATATCTCAACGATGCGCTGGCGGCGCTCCTTGGCCAGGGTGATGCCGGAAGGGTTGTTGAAGCTTGGAATAGTGTAGAGGAACTTGATGTTTTTCCCGGCCGTCTGGAGTGCGGCAATCCTGGCCCCAAGCAGTTCGGGGACCAGGCCGTCGTCATCCATCTCCACGGTTTCCACCTTCACCTGGTAGGCCTCAAAGGTGTTGAGTGCGCCCACATAGGTAGGGTTCTCCACGAGGACGACGTCGCCGGGGTTGCAGAAAACCTTGGTGGCCACATCCTGCGCGGACTGGGAACCGGCGGTGATCACCACGTTCTGCGGGACGGCGTCGAGGATTCCTTCGGCCGCCATCACTTCACAGATCTGTTTGCGGAGTTCTTCCATGCCCTGGCCGCCGCCGTACTGCAGGGCGATCAGGCCCTCGTTCGCGATGATCGCGGCGGCGGTCTCAGCCAGCCGTTCCAGGGGCAGTGACTGCAGGTAAGGGCTGCCGCCGGCGAGGGAAACCAGCCCGGGCCGCATGGAGACATCAAAAACGTCCCGGACCGCCGATTGCCTGATGTTGGCTGCGCGCTCTGAGAAGAGGCCATCATGGCGATGGGCGGAGGTGGCAGCGCGTTCGAGTGCGTCGATGGCCTCGGCTGGAAGCAGCCCTGCGGTGTCAAGTGTTTCATTGGTCACATGCTCAGGATACAACCGCATGTTGCTAACTAGGCAACATTTGTTGATGGACAAGGTATTTCGCTGGACGTGAGACTTTACGTCCACATGCGGAGGGGCTGGAATGGAGCAATGACAACGCCCCCGCACTCCGCCGCCAATGCAGCCGCCTTCCACGCCCTCCACCAGGCGGGCACGTCGCCCCTGGTCCTGGTCAACGTGTGGGACGCCGCGTCCGCCAGACTCGTGGAAGAGGCCGGGGCCACTGCCATCGCCACCTCCAGCTCGGCAATCTCATGGAGCCTGGGCTTCCCTGACGGCAACAACCTCCCGCGGGCGCTGGCGATGGAAGCGCTGAGGAGGATCGTCGCCGCTACCGGTCTCCCGGTGACGGCGGACATCGAAACCGGCTATGCGGGCAGCGGCAGCAGCTATGGCGGCGGACTCCTGCGGGACACCGTCCTGGCGGTGCTGGACACGGGCGCAATCGGCATCAACTTCGAGGACTCGGGCGACTCTCCACTCACCGCCGTCGACGACCAGTGCCGGCGCCTGAGCCTGATCCGGGAGACTGCGGCGTCCACCGGCGTCGAACTTTTCATCAATGCACGCACTGACACCTACCTGTCCGGTCATTACCCTGACCAGGCCTTCGAGGAGACCATCCGGCGCGCCGAGGCCTACCTCGCGGCAGGCGCCAGCGGCATCTTTGTCCCCGGGGTGACTGACCTGCGCGTTCTGCACGAACTTTCGCTTGGGATTGATGCTCCGCTGAACGCACTTGCGGGTGTGGGGGCGCCGTCTGTGGGCGAACTTTACGACGCCGGCGTGCAGCGCATCAGCATCGGCGGCAACACTGCGAAGGCCGCGTATGCAAAAGTAGCCAAGGTGGCAGCCATGGTACTGGGCGACGGGAACTGGTCCGAGCTGGCAGGAGCCCGCAGCCACGCCGCCATGGATGCCCTCTTCGAAGACCACGTGCCGTTCGATGATTAAACGCGATGGAACTGCCCCTGCTGTTTGAGGCCCCGGCTATTTGAGGCTCAGGACCTCGGTCAGCGACACGCCGTTGACGTAGATCTCGGTCCGGATCGCACCCACCGACGCCACGGCGGTCTGCGTGAGCTGGGCCTCCACCCTGGGAATATCGCACACTCCTCCCGGCCGGATGGTGCCGGCCAGGTAGACGGTCACTGTGGTGCCGTCGAAGCTGCCGGCAAGGTACTGCAGCGTTGAAGCTGACAGGGAGTTGTAGGCGCCGGCCACCGGGGGCTCAGAACCGTCCAGGAGGGCGCGCATTGCCGCCGGTAGCGGTTCCGTGGCTCCGGCGGCGGGAAGGTGGACACCCACCAGGCTGTCATTGCAGCCAAAGCGCACGCCGCCGCTGCCGCCGTCGTCCAGGAGCACGTAGTAGGCCGTGACTTTGTTGCTCCCGGCCGCGTTGCCTGAAGCGCTGGCGGCTGGCGGTGGTGGTGCAGGGGCCGCCGATGCCTGGTTTTCGCCGGATGCGGGGGCAGTGCCCGGGACGGCGGCCTCGCCCTGGCCTGCGCTGCCGGCTCCGCCTGCACCTGTGCCAGGAATAATGGAACTGCCAGGTGACGCGCCGGGGCTCGTGTCAGGGGAGGCGCCGGAAGCTGGAGCAGTGTTGGCTGAGGATCCGGCCGAGGGTGGCTGCTGGGCCTCAGGGGCAGGCGCGATTCGGTCCTGCGGTGTTGCCGCCTGCCCACCTGCAGCTGTGCCGGTCGAAGAACCTGGCCCGGTGCAGGCTCCCAGCCAGAACGGAAGGACCAGCGCCGCCACTGCCGCCGTCGCCGTCCTTGTTCTGGCACTTCGCCTGCTTGCCATGCTGCACCGCATTCCTGTCCCGGTACGTTCCGTTCATTAACGTTACGGGGGTCCGATGCGGTAGAGAATGCCGGGGCGGTACCGGTTGGGACAAGAGTTGGTCACGGCGCCGCCGCATAAGGGTGCAGCCTCACGGGGAGATAACAAACGCCCCGGGCGCCGGCCGGCACCCAGGGCGTTTGGAGCCTGGAGTCCTAGGCGGGAACGCGGGCAGCTTCCAGTGCATCGAAGACGCCCTTGATCTGCTCAACGACTTCGGCGTCATCCTTCGGGTGCAGTTCGGCAAACCGCACCATGGAGCCCGGAACCGCCAGCTTGACGTCCTCAAGCACCTGGGCCCCGGCGATGCCGGCTGCCTTACGCGCTTCATCCTGGGCCCAGACTCCACCGAACTGGCCAAAGGCCGTACCGACGACGGCGGTCGGCTTGCCCACGAGGGCTCCGGCGCCGTACGGGCGGGACAGCCAGTCGATGGCATTCTTCAGCGAAGCGGGAACTGTTCCGTTGTGCTCGGGGGTAACCAGGAGCAGGGTGTCGGCTTCGTTGGCTGCTGCACGAAGAGCGGCGGCGGCCGGAGGGATCTGGCCTTCAACGTCGATGTCCTCGTTGTAGAACGGAATGTTGCCCAGGCTGTCGTGGATGACCACGTCCACCTGTTCCGGAGCGTTCAACTGGATGGCCTCGGCGAGCTTCTGGTTGATGGAATCGGCGCGAAGGCTGCCGACGAGGGTGAGTACAGTGCTCTTGGGCATTTGGAACTCCTTGGATCGGGCTGCGGCGGACCGCAAGCCGGTTTGAAAAGTGGAGGCGTTGGGGCCTTCACGGTACTAAACGGACCGTGGTCCGGATATTATTCCCGGGGTCTAGAATATGGGATGTGACGTTCATCCCATTGGAGCCCGGCTCACCGCCGGGGCCTTCCCCTGAACGCAGAGATGCTGCGCGGAACCGGGAGCGGTTGCTGGGAGCCGCCCGGGAACTCATTGAGCAATGCGGAGCGGACGCGCTCACCATGGACCGGCTTGCCGAAGCCGCAGGTGTCGGTAAGGGCACCGTCTTTCGCCGGTTCGGCAGCAGGGCCGGCCTGATGATGACGCTCCTCAGCGATGCGGAGGCCGATTTCCAGGCCCGCTTCATGTTCGGCCCGCCCCCGCTGGGGCCCGGTGCGCCCGGCCTGGACCGGCTGGTTGCTTTCGGGGCCGCAAGAATCGCCTTCGTGCTGGAGTACGGGGAACTCGCGAGGGCCGCCGATGTCTCCGCCCGTAACCGGTTTGAGGTGCCGGCCGTTGTGTTGTGGCACCGGCATATTGAGTTCCTGCTCCGTGAGGAAGGGATGGATTCGGATCCGTGGCTGATGGCGATGTTCCTTGGTGCGGCCCTGGAGCCGGATCGGCTGCTGCACACGGTCCGCGTCCGCACGGTCTCTCCGGACCGGCTCGCCGAATCGTGGCGAGAGTTGGTCACGCGCGTGGTCCGGGGCGGCTAGGCAGCCAGGATCTCTGAAAATCCCCCAGTCAAATCAATTACACAGAATCATTCATAACGATTCCATACTGGGCTCGTGATTTCCGCCCGTATGCGAGCTTATTGACAGGATTTGTGTGGTAATTTCCTCTGGAATGTGACCCGCAACATAGTTCACCAGGACTGGGCCTGCAAAGGCCGCGGGAGGCCAGCCATCCGCTGGTGCAGAATCCCGAGTGGCGGGCCATCCCCTGCCATGGTGGGAAACGGAAGGATCAAGCTCGTGATTGTTGCAGTTAACCTCAGCACCCCGATGCCACAGCATCGGACCCCCTTGCGCCATCCGGGCAAAGTGTTGGCGGCAACAACACAGAAGTAGCCCACCACATGCTCAGGTACCTCGCCAAGCGCGGCATCACGTATGTCTTCATGATCTTCCTGACCACCTCGGCCGGGTACTTCCTGGCTGTCACTTCCCTCAAGCCAGCCCTGTTGGAACAGGAGCGGATCCCCCGCCCCACGCCCGAGCAGGTCGCCAACTCCATGCGCCTCAAAGGCCTGGACCCGACCCTCAGCCCCTGGGAACGCTACGTGGACTGGCTCACCGGGATCGTGACCCGCTGGGATTGGGGCCGCAGCCCCAACGGGGCATACATCAACGCCGAATTCGGCGACCGGGTGTGGATCTCCACCCGGCTCTTCCTTGCAGCCATCATCCTGACGCTCGTCATCGGCGTAGGACTTGGCGTGTATTCCGCAGCCCGGCAGTACCAGTACCAGGACAGGGTTATCACCTCCTACAGCTACCTGGCGTACATCGTGCCGGCACCTATCGCCTACTTCCTGGTCCAATTGGGCGCCATCAACATCAACGAGACATTCGGCGGACGCATTCTCTTTGTCACAGGGATCTCCACCCCGGGCGTGGAACCAGGCTGGCCGCAGTTCGTGGACATGCTGGCCCATTACGCCGTGCCAACCGTCGCCATCACCCTCGTGGGATGGGGTTCGTACCAGATCGCGCAGCGGCAATACCTGCTGGACAACGTCAATGCCGACTTTGTCCGTACGGCCCGTGCCAAGGGACTCACCCGCAACCAGGCCATTAGCCGTCACGCCCTCCGCGTTTCGTTCATCCCCGTGGCGCAGAGCATCGCCTTCACTATCCCGGCTATTTTTGCCGGCGGTTTCTTCGCCGAGAAGATCTTTGCCTGGCCGGGCATCGGCTCCTGGAGCATTGACGCCATCTCACTGCAGGACGTCAACGCCGCCACGGCCACCCTGGCGTACGGGTCCGTCATCTTTGCCCTCGGGGCCATCCTGGCCGACTTTGCCACCACGCTTGTCGACCCGAGAGTGCGGGTGCAGTAGCCATGACGAACCTCAACGCAGTTGATCCGGCAGCCGTCGCGGAGGAGGCGCACCTTCAGGGCGCAGACGTGGTGATCGGCAAATCCACCATCATCTTCCGCCGGTTCATGCGCAACAGGACGGCAGTGGCGGGCCTGATCATTTTCCTCGCCCTGACCGCCTTCTCCTTCGTGGGCGGCTACTTCACCCAGTGGGACAAGGAGACCATCGACGCGTTCAACATCGGCATGCCGCCGTCGGGCGAACACTTCCTGGGCACGTCGCAGGCAGGTATCGATCTCTACGCCATGACGGTGGAAGGCACCAGGATCTCCATCCTGATCGGCCTGATCGTCGGCCTGGTTTCGGTGCTGGTCGCCGCCGTCTACGGCTGCACCATGGCCTACTTTGGCGGCAAGGTGGACAAGGTGATGCTCTTCGTCCTCGAAGCACTCATCATGATGCCGGCGCTGCTGGTGGTTGCCGTTGCCACCAGCGGCGGCGGAGACGGCCTTAAGAGAGACCTGCCCAGCTGGCTGCTGCTGATCATTGTTCTGCTGGTCTTCAGCTGGATGGGAACTGCCAGGCTGATCCGCTCGCTCTCCATGTCCCTCATGCAGCGGGATTACGTCAAGGCCGCCCAGTACATGGGGGTTCCGCCACGCAGGATAGTTTGGCGTCACCTCGTCCCCAACATCGGTTCGCTCCTGGTCCTGGACATCACCCGAGGCGTCACCGGCGCCATCCTCGCTGAGGTCGCCTTTTCCTTCATCGGCATCGGCATCAAGGTGCCGGACGTGAGCCTGGGCGTCCTGATCGGCGGGGCGACATCCCAGGTCCAGACCTTCCCGTGGATGTTCTGGGTCCCGCTGACAGTGATGTTCCTGCTAACCGGGTCCCTTGCCATGATGAACGACGGCCTGCGGGACGCCTTCGACCCCAGTTCCAGTTCCATCGGACGCGCCAGGACAAACAGCGCCAGCAAAAACAACGCCAGGACAAACAGCGCGAAGAAGAAGCGGGCATGAGCAGCGAAACGTACATCGAACCGGCTGACCCGAGGCCTTCGGCTGCTGATCGCCTGCACATAGCCGGCCTTCACAGCCCGCTCCCCGCGGAGAGTGCTGTTCTTTCCGTCCGGGACCTCAACGTCCGGTTCAACACGGAAAACGGCATCGTGCACGCGGTCCGCGGCGTCGATTTTGACCTGCTGCCGGGTAAGACCCTGGGCATCGTGGGTGAGTCCGGGTCGGGGAAGTCCGTGACGTCGCTTGCCGTCATGGGCCTCCTGCCCGCCACGGCCGACGTCACCGGCTCGGTGATGCTCAACGGCAAGGAGCTGCTGGGCCTCAGCGACAAGGCAATGTGTGCCTATCGCGGCAACGACATGGCCATGGTGTTCCAGGACCCGCTGTCCTCCCTGACTCCGGTCTACACGGTGGGAGCACAGATCACCGAGGCCCTGACCATCCACAACCCCGCCATGAGCAAACAGGCAAAAGAAGCCCGCGCCGTCGAACTTCTGGCGATGGTGGGAATCCCCAGCCCGAAGGACAGGCTCAAGGCATTTCCGCACGAGTTCTCCGGCGGCATGCGCCAGCGGGTGATGATCGCCATCGCGATCGCCAATAACCCGCGGCTCCTGATCGCTGATGAGCCGACGACGGCGCTGGACGTCACCATCCAGGCCCAGGTGCTTGAGGTGCTGCATACGGCGCAGGAGGAAACGGGCGCCGCCGTCGTCATGATCACCCACGATCTGGGTGTGGTGGCAGGCATGGCGGACAACATCATGGTCATGTACGCCGGGAAACCGGTGGAAACCGGCGGCGTGGATGATATCTACTACAACCCGCGGATGCCGTACACGATGGGACTGCTCGGAGCGGTGCCGCGGGTGGACGTTGCCGAGAAAACCTCGCTGGTCCCGATCGAGGGAATACCGCCCAACCTGGTCCACCCGCCCACCGGATGCTCCTTTGCACCACGATGCCCACTGGCGTCAGAAGCATGCCTGGACGGTGAACCCGCGCTGGCAGAAGTCGCCGGCGGCGTCCATCACCGGGCGGCCTGCATCAAATCCGATTCCCTGGGCGCGGAGGTGGACGTCCACGAAATCTTCTCCGCGCCGCCGGTGCCCGTGTCCCGTTTCGACCTCATTCCTCGCGGGGAACGCAGCACGGTCCTGCAGCTCAAGGACGTCCGGAAGCATTTCCCGCTGACCAGAGGTGCCCTCCTCAAACGGCGGATCGGCACCGTAAAGGCCGTGGACGGCATCAGTTTCGACATCCGCGAGGGCGAGTGCTTCTCCATCGTGGGGGAGTCCGGCTCGGGCAAAACCACCACCCTCCTGGAAATCATGGAATTCCACAAGGACCAGGACGGCGAAGTGGTCATCGGCGGCATCAGCAACAAGGAAGCCGCTGACGCCAGGACCAAAAGCGCCATGCGCAAGGAACTTCAGATGGTTTTCCAGGATCCCACCGGTGCCCTTGATCCGCGGTTCACGGTGTACGAGGTGCTGGCGGAACCCCTTCAGAACGCCGGGCTGGCCAAGCCGGCCATCAGGAAGCGGATCATGGAACTGATTCAGCTCGTGGGCCTGCAGCCGGACCACGTCAACCGCTTCCCCAACCAGTTCTCCGGCGGGCAGCGGCAGCGGGTCGGCATAGCCAGGGCCCTGGCCGTGAACCCCAAACTGGTGGTGCTGGACGAGCCCGTCTCCGCCCTGGATGTCTCCGTCCAGGCAGGCGTCATCAACCTGCTGGACAAGCTCCGCGCCGAGTTGGGCCTCAGCTACCTGATGGTGGCCCATGACCTCTCCGTGGTGCGGCACATCTCCAACCGTGTGGCGGTCATGTACCTGGGCAAGATCGTGGAGATCGGCGAGGTGGACAGGGTCTTCGACAATCCTCGCCATCCGTATACCCGGGCATTGCTGTCTGCCATTCCGGTTCCCGATCCGCACCTGGAACGCACCCGGGAACGGATCATTCTCCAAGGAGACCTGCCATCCCCTTTGGATGCGCCAAAGGGCTGCAACTTCGCCACCCGCTGCCCCGTCTTCGCCGCTCTCCCCGCGGCCAAGCAGGAACAATGCCTCACTCTGGAACCGCCGCTTGAATCGGTTCCTCCGTCCGCCGCGGCCCAGGTTCTCGAGGCTGGCCCCGTACCGGCGCCGGACCAGCAGTTCGCCTGTTTCTTCCCCGACGGCGAGCTGGACGAGGACATGCTGGTGGTCCACGAAACGGCGGATCACGATGCACCGTAGGTTTTTCCGACCCATCACAAGCACCACCACCCGCACCAATGAAGGGAACACCATGAAGAATCTGACCAGAATTGGCGGAGCTGCGGCCATTGCTGCGGCTTTGACACTGACGGCCTGTGGAGCGGGAGGCTCTCCCACCGGGCCGGAAACGGCCAAAGGACAGGGATCCGGCGGTGACGTGTCCAAGCTGATCAGCATCAACGCCAAGGATGCCAAGGACCTTCAACCCGGCGGCAAGGTCACGCTTCCCCTGGGTAACATCGGCCCTGATTTCAACGGGTTTTCCAACAACGGCAACAGTGCCGACAATTCGGCGCTGATGGCGGCGATTAATCCGGTTGCGGTGTCCGGCGGCGGTATCGGCGGCTGCTGGAAGTTCGATTTCGCGGGCAAGGCGACGCCGAATAAGGACTTCTGTGAGTCTGTGGACAGCGAGGTCAAGGACGGCAAACAGACCATCACCATCAAGGTCAACCCCAAGGCGACCTACAACGACGGCACCCCTATCGATATCAAGGCCTTCCAGAACACGTGGAACATCCTCAAGGGTTCAAATCCCGATTACGACATTGTGAGCCCGGGAGCCTATCCGTTCGTTGAATCGGTCGAGGCCGGCAGCAGCGACAAGGAAGTCATCGTCAAGACCAGCCAGCCCGTCTACCCGCTGGATTCCCTCTTCTTCGGCCTGATCAACCCGAACGTGAACTCCCCCCAGGTCTTCAACGAAGGCTTCAACGGCAACCTGCATCCGGAATGGATGGCCGGTCCGTTCAAGCTGGACAAGTACGACAGCGCGGCCAAAACCTTAACCGCCGTCCCGAACGATAAATGGTGGGGCACCAAGCCTGTCCTGGACAGCGTCACCTTCCGCCAGCTCGAATCCAGCGCGCAGATCGCTGCCTTCAAGAACGGTGAGATTGACGCCATGTCGGCGAACACGATCGCGCTCTACAAGCAGCTGGACGGGACCAAGAATTCCGAGGTGCGCCGCGGGCAGCGGCTCTTCGCCGGTGGCATGAACATCAACGCCCTGAGGGTGACTGATGTTGCTGTCCGTAAAGCCATCTTCACCGCTGTGGACCGCGAGGCTCTGCGCAAGGTCCGCTTCAACGGGTTGAACTGGGAGGAGCCCAGCTCCGGCTCCATGATGCTCCTGCCATTTTCCGCGTACTACCAGGACAACTACCCTGTCAAGGAAACCGGCCCGGACGCGGCCAAGAAGGTCCTGACCGACGCCGGCTACACCCCTAACGCCTCGGGCATCATGGAGAAGGACGGCAAGCCGGCCGCCTTCAAAATCAGCAACTTCGGTGACGATCCCACCGCGCTCGCCACCACCCAGACACTGCAGAAGCAGCTGCAGGCTGGTGGCATGGATGTTGGCATCGACCAGCGCGCCTCCGCCGACTTCGGCAAGGTCGTTGGTTCACGCGACTTCGACCTCAGCCTTTCCGGCTACACGGTTGGAGCGGATGCAACGGACAGCGTGAAGCAGTTCTATGATTCCAAGGCCAGCGTGAACAAGGTGGGCGACGCGGAACTGGACAAGAAAATCGCTGACCTGGCTTCCATCGAAGACAACAGTGAGCGCAACAAGGCTGCCATGGAGGTTGAAAAGGAGCACATGGCCAAGTACTTCTCCATGGGTCCGGTGTTCAACGGTCCGCAGATCTCATTCGTCCGCACCGGTCTGGCAAACTACGGTCCCTCACTCTTCCAGAGCCCGTCCCAGGTTCCGGACTGGAGCACCCTGGGCTGGGAAAAGAAGTAACACCCCCTGTAACGCTCTCTCACTTCCGGTCGTTCAATGGCTGGGAGTGAGAGAGCGTTCGGTCTTAATGCGCAGGAAGTGAGATACGGTGCGCGGGGGTAGCGTTTCCCCTATGACCGGAACCGGAGCCGAACACACCACCATCCGCACCGCCGTCGTCGGCTTTGGACTGTCGGGACGTGTTTTCCACGCGCCGCTGATCGCGGCCGATGCCCGCTTTTCGCTGGACATCATCGCGACGTCCGACGCCGGCAGGCAGGCTGCCGCGCTGGAGCGATACCCCGGTGCCACAGTAGTTCCCGACGGCGATGCGGTGCTGGCGCTAGCCGGGAATCTTGACCTTGTGGTGCTGGGGACACCTCCAGCGACCCACTATCCGCTGGCGAAGGCCGCGTTGGAGGCAGGGCTGGATGTCGTGGTGGACAAGCCCTTCACGGTCCGCAGCGCCGAAGGGCAGGAGCTGATCGAGTTGGCGGAGCGACTGGGCCGGGTGCTGAGCGTATTCCAGAACCGGCGCTGGGACGGCGATTTCCTGACTCTCCGGAAGCTGCTCGCCGGCGGGGCTCTGGGGAGCGTGACCCGGTTCGAGTCCCGGTTTGAGCGCTGGTCGCCGGAGATCTCCAAGGCCTGGAAAGCAGACGCGACGGCGGCCGACGGCGGGGGCGTGCTGTTTGACCTTGGGAGCCACCTCATCGACCAGGCCCTCCAGCTCTTCGGCCCAGCCACCGTAGTCCATACGGAGCTCCAGGCCCGGCGGCCGGAGGAGAGGGCTGACGACGATTGTTTCCTGGCGCTGCGGCACCAGTCCGGAGTGATCAGCCACCTGACCATGAACATGCTATGTGCCCAGCAGGGTCCGCGCTTTCGCGTCCTGGGGTCTACGGGAGGCTTCACCAAGCATGGCGTGGACCCTCAGGAGCCGTACATCGTGGCCGGCGGCAGCCCGCTTGATGCCGATTACGGGGTGGAAGCGCCGGAGTGGGCCGGTGTACTGGGCCGTGACGGACACCTGGACACCCTCCCCACCGAGCGCGGCGCGTATCCCGAGTTCTACCGGCTCCTGGCGGAGAAGATCCTCGACGGCGGCGCGGCCTCCACCCTGCCGCTCCCGGTAAACCCGGCAGACGCCGTCGAGGTCCTCAAATTAATAGAACAAGCAAGAGAACTGGCGTCGCCGCAGATGGGGAACTAACGTCAGAACGGCAGCCATCCAGAAAGCGTGCTCCCCACCAGCACCCTAACCTCGCAAGCTCGGCCAGGGAACCCTGCTGGCGTGGGCCCAGGCGACGAAGGAGCAGCACGCGTTGGATGACTGCCGTTCCGACGGCAATCAAGGGAACTTCTACGCCGACACCAGTTCGTGCCAGTCCGCCACGAGGGGAAGGTTGTGCGCCTCGGACACGGAGTGGTGCGCCACATGGCCTCCGGCGATGTTAAGGCCGGCCGCGAGGGCCGGGTCGCGGTCGAATGCTGCCCTGACGCCCAGGTTGGCGAGCGAAACCGCATACCGCAGCGTCACGTTGGTCAGGGCGTACGTGGACGTGTTAGGCACCGCGCCAGGCATGTTGGCCACGCAGTAGAAGATGGTGTTGTGCACCTTGTACGTGGGCTCCTGGTGGGTGGTGGGGCGGGTGTCCTCGAAGCAGCCGCCCTGGTCCACAGCGATGTCAACCAGCACTGAGCCGGGCTTCATCCGGGCCACGAGTTCGTTGCTGACCAGCTTGGGAGCCTTCGCCCCCGGGATCAGCACGGAGCCGATGACCAGATCGGCATCCACCACTGACTTCTCGATCTCGTACTTGTTGGATGCCACAGTCTTAAGCCGGCCCTGGTACTGGGCGTCCAGCTCGCGCAGGCGGTTGATGTTGATGTCCAGGATGGTCACGTCGGCGCCCAGGCCGAGTGCCATCGCGGCGGCGTTAGTGCCCGCCACTCCGGCGCCGAGCACCACGACCTTGGCCGGGCGCACGCCGGGTACGCCGCCGAGCAGTACTCCCTTTCCGCCGGCGGGAGCCATCAGCGAGGTGGCCCCTACCTGGACGGAGAGACGGCCGGCAACCTCGGACATCGGCGCGAGCAGCGGGAGGGTGCGGCCCTCCTGAACGGTCTCGTAGGCGATGGCGGTGACGCCGGAATTGATGAGTTCCCGGGTCAGCTCAGGTTCGGCCGCGAGGTGCAGGTAAGTGAACAGCACCAGGCCCTTGCGGAAGCGGTGGTACTCGGCCTTGATGGGTTCTTTGACCTTCATCACCATGTCCGCACCGGCCCAGACGTCGTCCGCTTCGGCAACGATTTCCGCCCCGGCGATGGCGTATTCCTCGTCCGTGATGCCCGAGCCCAGGCCCGCTCCGCGCTCCACCAGAACCCTGTGGCCATGCATGAGGAATTCATGGACGCCGGCGGCTGTGATGGCAACGCGGAATTCGTTGTTCTTGATCTCTTTGGGGACACCGATGATCATTCTGGGCTCCAGTTTCACAGACCCGAAAGGCCTGAAATCGCGGGGATAAGTTGTGATTCCAGAATAAATCCGCTTGTGAGGCAGATGACATGAAACCCTGCCGGCCGGAGGACCGTAACCGCGTCATTCCGGGGTTTTTGACTCAAGCACCTCGACATTTGTCCAGCTCGCAAGCGTCAGGTGTCGCCTCGTGTCCGTTCACCGGAACGCCGCCGCGGGAAGTAGTGTTGGCGCATGCAGCAGCAGGATGTGGAACAGCTTGTGGAGCGTGTAGCCCAGAAGCTCGGGCGGGGCCTTTCACTGGAGGACCTGGACGGGCTGCTGCTGGCCTACAGCTCCAACCAGTCGCATGCCGACCGGGTGCGGGTCAATTTTCTGCTGAGCAAACGCGTCCCCGCGGACGTCAGCGCCTGGCAGCTTTCGCACGGCATCGCGACGGCGGTCCGTCCGGTAGCGGTTCCCGCCAACCCCGACCTGGGGATGCTGGGGCGGGTCTGCGTCCCGCTCATGGTCCGGGGATTCCGTGTGGGCTACCTGTGGGTGCAGCAGGACTCGGAGGATGAAAACCCGACGGCGATCCTCGCCCAGTTGCCCGATGTTGCCGATGACCTGGAACTGCTCTCCGGGCTCCTGCTGGAATCGAATACCGCCGAATCTGAGTTCCGCCGCGGCCGCGAGCGCGAGTTCCTCGCCGCCTGTTCCGGCGAGGCCAACGCGGTGGCTGCCGTGGCCGGCTGGAAGGAAATCCAGGGCAAAGGGCCGTGGCAGGTCGTTACCGTGCTCGACGCCGACGGCTGGGCAGGGGGACCGGATCCCATAGCGTCCACGCTGATCCACCGGTCGGCAGCCCTGCAGGCCACCGTGGGCGTGGATGCCGTCCTGTTCAGTGCGGGCACTGAGACCCATTCGGTGGTGCTTTTCCGGGAATCCGTCGGCCGGGCAAACCATGCCCAGGTACTGGTTCACTACCAGCTTGAGCTGGCCAAGCGCTCAGGCCGCCCGGTGCACCGGATCATCCTGGGCATCAGCGAGGGGTTTGCCAAGCCGCGGGAGCTGGCCGACGCCTACCGGCAGTCAAAGCAGGCGGCCCAGGCGGCAGCGGTCGATCCACAGCTTGGGGAACTGGTGGACTGCCGCTCCGCGGGCGTGTACCAGCTGCTGGCCTCTGCCGGCGGCGGTGCCGGTGCCTGGGCGGATTCCGGGTCTGTCTTTTTCCGGTTGCTGGAGGACCATGACCGCAACGACGAGCTGATCCCCGTCCTGGAACTCCTCTATGACAACGACGGCTCGGTGCAGGACGTGGCCACCAGGCTCCACCTCCATCGCAGCAGTATCTACAACAGGCTGGGCCGCATCCGCCAGCTCCTGGGGGTGGATCCGCTGAAGGGAATGGCCAGGCTGGAACTCCACGCCGCCCTGAAAATGCGGAGATGGGCTGTCCGGCCCCTGATCTAGGCGGCGTTGTCTTCCCGCTTGGCGGGTCCTCCCGAGGACCCGCCCGGACTTGGCGAATCAAGGGGTGGTGCCTCCGGGCCGGGTCCCGGCTGGCCCGGTGCCGGGTGCGGTTCCAGGGATGTGGCCTGCTCGAGTGACGCCGCCTGCTGCAAGGTGAGGGACTCGCGGCGGCGGCGGGTCAGCGCGCTGTCCGCCCACATGGCCACAGCCACAAAGACCACGGAACTGGACATAACCACCGCGGTATTGTTCAGCTTCATGGCGGATCCAAGGAAGGCGGCCACCAGCATGGCGGCAATGCCCGCCACAACGTGCAACCCTCTGAATTTCGCCACAATATCAAGCCTAACCCCGCCCGGCAGCCGGTTTCAGGGCCTGATAAAGATCGTTGCTTGATCCTTATCACTCCGTCACGGGGAGCCTGTTCTGTCGTCATTTTTCGGCTGGTTGTGCTTGGCCTGCCGGGTCTTCTCCTGTCCGGTGTTCTCCTGCTGGTCAAGCCAGGCCATGACGGCGGCAAGGCGGATCCTCCGGTGCGTTCCGCGGTATTCCACCGGAATCTCGCCCCGGTCGGTCATGTTGCGGAGGTAGGTGTGGGAGATGCCGGCCAGTTCAGCCGCCTTGGATGTGGTCAGCATTTCCTCCACGCTGCTGACAGTTACCGCTTCCCCCCGCCCGAACCGGCTGAGCAGGTCGACGACGGCGTCCCTGGCCTGCGGCGGCAGCCGGTGGACGGTGCCATCCACGAACACGGTGATGTCATGGCTGCCCTGCAGGGCCCGCTGCAGCTTCTCTGCGTCCTCGGCGGGCAGGCCGGCAGTCATCCTTGGAGCTATCAGTGCCATGGGAACAGCCTAGCCCGGGACCCTTCCGGCAGGCGGCGGTATGCTCAGCTGATGAAACTCAGTGGCGGCAAAGACGTTGAGGCGGGCGGGCTGACCGGACGGCTCTACGCCTCTGTGGGATCCGGAAGCAGCGGCCCCCGTCCTACGTACGTGCTCCTGCACGGCATCGGCGTCTCCCACCGTTACCTCGCGCTCCTGCACCGGGAGCTGGCCACGGCGGCCAACGTCTACTCCTTTGACCTCCCCGGCTTCGGCGGCGCCCCGAGGCCCGGACGCCAGCTGTCAGTGGGGGAGTATGCGGAATTCGTGAACGGCGTCCTGGCGGATGCCGGGGTTCGGTCCTGCGTGCTGATCGGCCATTCCATGGGCACGCAGTTCGCCGTGGAACTCGCGCTGCAGGAGCCGGGGCTGGTGGCCGGCGTTGTGCTCATGGGACCGGTGGTGGACCCGCGACGGAAGTCGGTGCCCGCCCAGGCAGCCGCCCTGACCCGCGATGCCATGTTCAGCGAGAGCCTGTCCTCAAACGTCACCGTCTTCGGTGACTACTTCCGGGCAGGCCTCCGCTGGTACCTGACGGAGCTGCCCGTCATGATGGAATATCCGCTCGAATCCAGGATTCAGGGTGTCGGCCAGCCCGTGCTGGTGATGCGCGGAAGCCGGGATCCCGTGGCACCGCATCCCTGGTGCGAACGCCTCGCGGGCCAGGCGCCCCAAGGCAGCCTGGTGGAAATCCCTGGGCAGGGCCACGTTTTCCAGCACACTGCACCCGGCCCGGCGGCCGCGGCCATCAGCAGCTGGGTCCGGATGGCGGACGGGTTCGGCGTGACCGCCTGACCCGGCTCTTGCTCCGGCACCTGCCCCTGCTCCGGCGCCCCTACTACGGACCTCGGCTCCTACTCGGCGTCGAGGTCCGTCTCCAGGAGCTTCACGAGCGAATCGAGCGCCGCCTCCGCACCCTCGCCCTCGGCGCGAAGCACCACCACGTCACCCTTGGCGGCGCCCAGCGTCATGAGGGAGAGGATGCTTGAGGCATCCAGCGCGTCATCCTCCGGCTCTCCCTGCATGGCAATGGTGACGTCCACTCCCACGTCGCCGGCTGCCTCTGCGAAGATGGCCGCCGGACGCGCATGCAGTCCGGAACGGCTGGCAATGGTGGCAGTCCGCTGCGGCATTGGTCCTCCTCATGGTGCGGGCCTGACAGGTGGATCTGGTTGCGGGCCGTTACAGGCCGAGTTCTTCCAGCACGGGCAGTTTCTCCCGGACCCAGGCGCGCGCTTCGGTAGCGCTGCGGGCAGAGAGCGCCAGCTTGGCCAGCTCCTGTGCTTCGGCCAGCGTGACGGTCTTCAACACCGCCGCGACTGCCGCCAGTGATCTGGCCGTCATGGAGAGCGTGGAAACGCCAAGCCCGGTGAGTACGACGGCGAGGGCGGGATCCGCTGCTGCCTCGCCGCAGACGCCCACGGGCTTGTTGCTGCCCTCCGCCCGCGATCCTTCAACCGTCAGGGCGACGAGGCGGAGGACGGCAGGCTGCCACGGCGTGTTCAGGTTGGCGAGCGGGCCGAGCTGGCGGTCCGCGGCCATGGCGTACTGGGTGAGGTCATTGGTGCCCAGGCTCGCGAAGCCGACCTCGCGCAGGATGGACTCGGCCGTAAGCGCTGCGGAGGGGACCTCCACCATCACGCCCGGGGTCTTGATTCCGGCATCAGCGCACATGGAGGCAAAACGGGCGGCTTCTTCGGCGGTCGAGATCATGGGGGCCATGACCCACACGTCCGCTTCGGACTGCTTCTCCGCCAGTGCGATGGCCTCCAGTTGGCGGTCCAGGACACCGGGGGTAGTGAAGTCGGTGCGGTAGCCGCGCACGCCCAGGGCGGGGTTGGGCTCGGTGGAGTCCGTCAGGAAGGGGAGCGGCTTGTCGGCGCCCGCGTCGAGGGTTCGCAGGACAACCTTCTTGCCGGGGAAAGCGTCAAAAACACTCTTGTACGCTGCCGCCTGCTCTTCCACCGAGGGTTCGGTATCCCGCTCCAGGAAGCAGAACTCGGTGCGGAACAGGCCAACGCCCTGGGCACCCAGCTTGGCGGCCGCCTCGGCGTCCTTGCCGCCGCCCACATTGGCCAGCAGGGGCACCAGGTGTCCATCCGCCGTCGCGCCCGTGCCTGTGAACTCTGCCAGGAGCGACGCCGTGGCCGCCCATGCCTCCGCTGCGGAACGCAGGGATTCGTCCGGCTCGGAGACGACAGTGCCGGCGGCGCCGTCCAGATACACCTCCATGCCGTCCGGAAGCTCGTCCACCCCGACTGCGGCGACGACCGCGGGAAGGCCGAGGGAGCGGGCGATGATGGCTGTGTGTGACTGGGGCCCGCCGCCTGAGGTCACCAGGGCCAGGACCTTGTTCGGGTCCAGGGTTGCAGTGTCCGCCGGAGCGAGGTCCTCGGCCACCAGAACGAAGGGGGTGCCGGACGTCGGGATCCCCGGCGCGGGAACGCCCCGGAGTGCAGCGACGATGCGGGCCCGGACGTCCAGGACGTCGGTTGCACGCTCGGCCATGTAGCCGCCCAGGTTGTGGAGCATTTCCGAGACGGAGGACCCGGACTCCCAGACGGCACGTTCGGCCGAGGTTCCGCGGGCGATCAGCTTGGCCGCCCCCTTGATCAGCATGGTGTCCTTGGCCATCAGTGCCGTGGCCTCCAGGACTGCCTTGCCGTCCCCGGTGGCATGGGCGGCACGCGCTTTGAGCTCGTCATGCACGGACTGGGAAGCCGACTTGAGCGCGGCAGTGGCTTCCTCTGCAGAGGTTCCGGCGGCCAGCTGCTCTCCGGCCGGAGGTTCACTGATCGGTTTGGGCATCTGCCGGATGGTGCCGATGATGCGGCCGGGGCTCACGCCTACTCCTGGGAAGTTCTGCACTGAAGGTCCTCATTCTCTGCCGGTAGCCAGGCCCGCCAAGGTTGTCCCGGCGTCATGCCGGGCCGCCGCAACCGCTGTGTGCGACGGCTGAAACGTGCCTGAAAAAATTGTATGTGATGCAGTTCATATAGCAACGCTATAGGTGATAGGGTAGCGGCTATGAGTTTGGATGGCCAGCTTCCCCCGAAAACGAGACTGCTGCGTGCCGCGGCGGAATTGCTGGCCAACTCTGCGGGGGCACCTGTTTCCACCCGCCAGATCACCCAGCTGGCGGGCGTCACGGCGCCCACGCTGTACCACCACTTCGGTGACAAGGAAGGTCTGTTCGACGCCGTCGTCACCGCAGGTTTTGAAGAATATGTTGCGGGCGAGCGGGATTTCGCCCCTTCCGGACACCCGCTGGAGGATATCCGGCGGATGTGGGACAACCACGTCCAGTTCGGGCTCAACCATCCGGAACTGTACCTGGTGATGTTCGGCAATATCCGTCCTGAAAGCCGCCCCTCCATCGTTGCTGATGCCGAGGCCCTGATGGAGGAAATGCTGAACAAGGCAGCAATGGCGGGCCAGCTGAACGTCCAGCCGCGCGAGGCTGCCAGGTCCATCCTGGCTGCCAACGTTGGCGTGACGCTCATGCTGATAGCGGAACCTGCCACTGAACGGAACCTTGAACTGTCCACCATGACCAGGGACGCCATGATCTTCGCGGTGGCCGCTGAGCAGGCCGCCGGTGCCGGCTCGGATGACTCCGGAAAGTCCTCGGTGGTGGTGGCTGCGATTGCCCTGAATGCCGCACTTCAGGCATCGCACTCAGACCAGCTCTCCAGCTCGGAACTCAAACTCTTCCTCGAATGGCTGCACCGGATCTCAAGCAGTCAGTAAACGCGCCAACCAGGCACGTCAGCCCCCAGGGGCAGCTCCACCTCTTCCTTATGGCAATTCCGTCGTCGGAAAATATCGGACCATCCTGCGAAGCAGCAGGAATCACGGTTAGGAAATCACATGGCAACAGAGACAGTTGCAAAGCCGCGAACCAGCATGCGGGTTGGCGTCCAGAAGTTCGGGACCTTCCTGTCCGGAATGATCATGCCCAACATCGGGGCGTTCATCGCCTGGGGACTCATTACGGCCCTCTTCATTGAGAAGGGCTGGCTGCCTGTTCCCCAGTTGGGCGGCTTTGGTGAGACCGCGGGTGTGGCTAACACCGGCCTCGTTGGTCCCATGATCAAATACCTGCTGCCGCTCCTGATTGCCTACACCGGCGGCAGGATGGTCTACGACGTCCGCGGCGGCGTGGTGGGCGCCATCGGCACCATGGGCGTGATTGTCGGTGCCGGTATCCCGATGTTTATCGGCGCCATGATCATGGGTCCCCTGGGCGGCTGGACCATGAAGAAGATCGATTCGCTCTGGGACGGGAAGATCCGCCCGGGCTTCGAGATGCTGGTGAATAACTTCTCCGCCGGCATTTGGGGCGGTCTGCTGGCAATGCTTGGCTTCTATGGCATATCCCCGCTGGTCACGGCCTTCAGCACGGCCGCCGGCAACGTGGTCCAGTTCCTGGTCGCCAATGGCCTGCTGCCGCTGACCAGCATATTCATCGAGCCGGCCAAGGTGCTGTTCCTGAACAACGCCATCAACCATGGCGTGCTCACCCCGCTGGGCATCCAGCAGTCGCTGGACCAGGGCAAGTCCATCCTCTTCCTGCTTGAGGCAAACCCCGGTCCGGGGCTCGGGCTTCTGCTCGCCTATATGTTCTTCGGGAAAGGTGCCGCCAAGGCCTCGGCTCCCGGTGCAGCCATCATCCACTTCCTGGGCGGCATCCACGAGATCTACTTCCCGTACGTCCTGATGCGTCCGCTGCTGATCCTGGCCACGATCGCAGGCGGCATGACGGGCATCGCAACCCTGGCCATCACCAACTCCGGCCTGGTGGCGCCGTCCGCTCCGGGATCCATCATCGCCGTGCTCGCACAGACCTCCCGGGACAGCTACTTCGGCGTGATCCTTGCGGTCCTGCTGGCAACCACCGTCTCCTTCCTGGTGGCCTCGGTCATCCTGAAGACAACCAAGCACAGCGACGAGGTGGACCTCAACGACGCCACCTCCCGCATGGAGCAGATGAAGGGCAAGAAGAGCTCGGTCTCCTCCGCCCTGACCGGCGCCGGTACGGTCGGCATTGCCGTTCTTGCCGGACCAGTTCGGAACATCGTGTTCGCGTGCGACGCCGGCATGGGCTCCAGCGCCATGGGGGCCTCGGTGCTGCGGAACAAGATCAAGGCGGCCGGATTCCCCGACGTCAAGGTCACGAATGCCTCCATCGCCAGTCTTAAGGACGACTACGATGTGGTGGTCACTCACCAGGACCTCACCGAACGGGCCAAGCCGGTCACGTCCAGCGCGGCGCATTTCTCCGTGGACAACTTCATGAACAGTCCACGCTACGACGAAATTGTCGAGCTGGTCAGGAGCAGCAACACCGGGGAAACCGAAGCCAGGACGTCCGGCGCAGGTACTGCGGCAGCGGCCAGCCCTGGCGCCCATAGTGCCGCAACCGGTGCGACCGCGGCAGCGGGCGCCGGAGTCGCTACTGAAACGGCCGCCGTCGGGCATTCCGACATCCTTGCTGCCGAGAGCGTGATCCTCAACGGCACTGCCACCACGCGGGATGCAGCGATTGACGAAGCCGGCCGGCTCCTGCTGGCACGCGACGCCGTGGACGAGGGCTACATCGCGGCCATGCACGAACGCGAGGAGTCCGTTTCCACGTACATGGGCAGCTACCTCGCCATACCCCACGGGACCAACGCCGCGAAGGACCACATCAGGAAGTCCGCCGTTTCCGTGATCCGCTACCCTGACGGCATCGACTGGGACGGCAAGCAGGTCAAGTTCGTGGTGGGCGTGGCCGGCATCAACAACGAGCACCTCCACATCCTGTCCTCGATCGCCAAGGTATTCACCAGCAAGGCACAGGTGGCCCAGCTGGAAGCAGCAACGTCGGTGGATGAAGTGCTCGAGCTGTTCGGGAAGGTCAACGCATAGTGAAGGCAGTACATTTCGGAGCGGGTAATATCGGCCGAGGCTTCGTGGGGCTGCTGCTGCACGAGGCCGGGTATGAGCTGGTTTTCGCCGACGTCGCGGAAGCCCTCATCACCCAACTGGCAGCTGCGGACAGCTACGCCGTCCACGAGGTGGGAGAGAATCCGACGGTCCGGACAGTGGACAACTTCCGGGCGCTGAATTCCTCCCTGCAGGAGGCTGAACTGGTGGCGGAAATCTCGACGGCGGATATCGTCACCACCGCCGTCGGGCCGCACATCCTGAAGTTCGTGGCACCGGCCATCACCAAGGGAATCGCTGCGCGGGACGCCGGCCTCGCGCCGCTGCAGGTGATGGCCTGCGAAAACGCCATCAACGCCACGGACATCCTGCGAGACGAAATTGCCGCGCTGTGGGATGACGCCGCGGGTTCCCTCGACTCCCTGGCGGTGTTTGCGAATACCGCCGTGGACCGGATCGTCCCCAACCAGGACGCCGGGCAGGGCCTGGACGTCACGGTGGAAACCTTCTACGAATGGGTTATCGACCGGAAACCCTTTGCCGGGGCGCCGCCTGCCATCCCCGGGGCGACCTTCGTTGAGGACCTGGCCCCCTATATCGAGCGGAAGCTTTTCACCGTGAACACAGGCCACGCCGCCGCGGCGTACTTCGGATTCGAGGCCGGCCTGGAGAAGCTCTCGGATGCCATGGCCGACCAGGATGTTGCCGAGGACGTCCGGGCGGTCCTTGAAGAGACCAAGCAGCTCCTGGTTTCCAAACACGGCTTCAGCAACGAGGAACAGGAAGCCTACGTCCAGAAGATCCTGGTCAGGTTCTCCAACCCGTACCTACCGGACACTGTCAGCCGGGTGGGCCGGGCCCCGCTGCGGAAACTCAGCCGCAATGAACGGTTCATCGGACCGGCCGCTGAACTCGCCGAACGCGGTATTGTCCCGGAGGCGCTCCTCGGCGCAATCGCCGCTGCCCTCCGGTTCAACGACCCCGCCGATGCCGAAGCGACTGAACTGGCGCAGATCCTGGCCTCGTCCACGCCTGCAGAGGCGACGGCGCGGATCACGGGCCTGACGCCGGAACATCCCCTCTTCGACGCCGTGTCCACCCTCGTCGAGGAACGCCAGGCGGAACCCGCCAAGGCCCCGGCCTGACACCGCCGCACGTAACCACGATTTCGGCAAACAACGACGCCGGCACTCAACGTGAGTGCCGGCGTCGTGCGTCTGTAGGTCGCCTTCTCCCTGCCCGCCACGTCTGGTGTGGAATGCTGGTTAGGTGACCCGGAACCCAGATGCCCTGCCCCCTCTGCTTACCCGCGACGTCGACGCCGGAACGTTCCGCCTGCGGCACGCGACCCGCTCGGATGTGCTGGCGATCGTGCAGCTGCTAGCCGATGACTCTCTCGGTGCCGGCCGCGAAAGCGTGGAGGATCTTGCCCCTTATGTGAGGGCGTTTGAAGCGATCGACGCCGATCCATGCCACGTGCTGGCCGTGGGCGAACTGATGCCCGCCGGTGCGGATTCCGGGCCGGTGGTGGCGACGTTCCAGCTGAGTTTCCTTCCGGGCATCTCGCGGCGCGGTTCCTGGCGCTCGCAGATCGAGGGCGTCCGGGTGACCGGCGACCTCCGCGGCCAGGGCATAGGCAACATCATGCTCCAATGGGCCATCGACGAATCCAGGCGCCGCGGCTGCGGGCACATGCAGCTGACCACCCATAAAACCAGGACGGACGCGCACAGGTTCTATCAGCGGCTGGGCTTTGACGCCAGCCATGAGGGCATGAAGCTGACCTTGTGACTTTGACGGTAAGGGCACCTGACTCTTAGGCTGCCTAACGATGGATACTTCCGATCGGGACTTTGGGCTGCATGAGGACACGGGGCTGCGTGAGCTCGCCCGCGATTTCCGCGAAGCCCTCCGCCACAGTGTCTACCTGTTACGCCGCCTGGACGGCGACGGTGAACTCAGCGCAGCCCAGCTGAGCACCCTGAAGATGCTGCTTGACGGCGAGGTGCGGGTCGGGGAGATTGCCCGGAACCTGGGGGTCAAGGTGCCCAGCGCCACGGAGCAGATCATCAGGCTCGAGCGGGCAGGACTCGCGCGCCGGAAGCCGGATCCTGATGATTCCCGTGCCGTCCGCGTGATGCTTACTGCTGAAGGAAGGGCCGCCGTCGACTCCGCCAATGAGCGGCGCACAGCAGTCATGGCGGGCATCCTCAGCTCCCTCAGTGACCAGGACCGAAGGGCCCTGGCGGCTGCCCTCCCCGTCATCGACAAAGTCAACGCCACGCTTCGCGCCTGATTGTGCCCTCTACCCATCGGTGCCCTCGCCGTCACACAGGGCACGCTTTTGGGTCTGCCTCAAGATGGCGAGCCCGGTATCCCGGTAAAAGGGAACGGCAGGCAGTCCAAAAGACTGCCTGCCGTGACGCTTAGCCGGACCGCGCCGGAACCAGAATGGGTCAGTGGGCCGGGACCGCCTCTTTTGCAGCGGCCTTCGGGTCCGTCAGCTTCTTGTTCGGCAGAGCGAAGCTGATGAGGAATGCGACGCCGGTGAGCACTGCAGCGGTGATCATCACGGTGTCGATGGCGTAGGCAAAGCCCTCGGTGATGGGCCGGGTAAGGGCGCTGTTGGCCGTGTGCAGCCAGCTGGTGTCGTTGAGCGAATCGTTGGACGCGCCGTTCTGGAAGAACTCGTAGAGCTTGGCGTTGGCGGGGTCAGCTGCGACGGCGGGATCCTTAAGGACGGCCAGGTAGTCCGCGTTCTGCATGGCTGATTTCATGCCGTCGGCAATCCGGTTCGCGGCCAGGCTGAACAGCAGGGAGATGAACACGGCCGTGCCGACGGCTCCGCCCATGGAACGGAAGAATGCGGCCGAGGAGGTTCCCACGCCCATGTCCTTCGGCGGGACGGAAACCTGCATGGCCAGGGTGAGCGGCTGCATGCAGAAACCCAGGCCCATGCCGAAGAACACGGCGATCAGGCCAGGGACCCACAGTCCGGTGTCCACGCCCAGCGACAAGCCCATCACCAGGGCGGCTGCCGTCAGGATGGCCGTGCCCATGATGGGGAAGATCCGGTACGTCCCGGACGCGGAGATGGTGCGGCCTGCTGTGATGGAGCCCGTGAGGATGCCGACGGTGAACGTGATCATCATGAGGCCGGCCTGCGTGGGGGTGAGACCCTTGACGAGCTGGAGGTACATGGGGAGCATCGCGATAGCGCCGAACATGCCGATGCCGATGATGAAGTTCAGCAGCGACGACAAACCGAAGGTGACGTTCTTGAACAGCCGGAGCGGGATCAGGGCGTAGTCCCCGGCGCGCTTTTCAGCCAGCAGGAACCAGAGGATGCCCACAACGCCCAAACCGTAGCAGAGGAAGGAATTCACCGAGGTCCAGCCCCAGGTCCGGCCCTGTTCCGCCACAAGGAGCAGGGGCACAATCGCCAGGGTGATCGCTGCGGCGCCCCAGTAGTCGATCTTCTGCTTTACATGCTTTGAGGGCAGGTGCAGGAAGAGGAACACCACGGTCAGTGCGGCCAGGCCGATGGGCAGGTTGATGAAGAATACCCAGCGCCAGCCGTCGAAACCCAGGATGGTGGCTGACCCGGCAAAGGCGCCGCCCACCACCGGACCCAGCACCGAGGAGATGCCGAACACGGACATGAAGTAACCCTGGAACTTGGCACGGTCCTTCAGCGAGACGATGTCGCCGATGATGGTCAGCGCGAGGGCCAGCAGGCCGCCTGCGCCGAGTCCCTGAACGCCGCGGGCGATGGCGAGTTCGGTCATGGAATGCACGGAACCGGCGTAGAGGGAGCCCACCAGGAAGATCGCAATGGCCGTCAGGTACAGGGGGCGCCGGCCGAAGATGTCGCTCAGCTTGCCGTAGAGCGGCGTGCTGACGGTGGAGGTGATGAGGTAGGCCGTGGTGGCCCAGGCCTGCAGGGAGAGCCCGTCCAGGTCGTTGGCGATGGTGTAGATCGAGGTGGACACGATGGTCTGGTCCAGGGATGCCAGGAACATGCCGAGCATGAGTCCCACCATGACAGTGATGATCTGACGCTGGGTCAGGGTTTCGCCGGCGGCTCGCACGGCGGTGGCTTTGGACATGACTGCTCCAGAGGAAGAAAAGGGAAACAAGCTTGATAGTTGCTTTCAGTAACTATCTTACTTCCCGATTTGTTCCTCCCTGCCCATCTTTTTTCCTGTTGAGGTTCGAGACGGGTTGGATCCCCGCGCTAAACGCTGGCCTGAGCGCGGGGACCGGTGTTCACTGCGGCCGGATCAGCGCTCCACCAGGATGCCGTCCGGGTCGCACCAGATCATGACGCCGGCACGGATGGTCACGTCCGCGATCTGTACGTCCACGTCCACCTCGCCTGCGCCCGCCTTGGCGCTCTTGCGCGGGTTGCTTCCCAGCGCCTTGACCCCCAGTTCCAGCCGCGCGATCGCCTCCCGGTCACGGACAGCTCCGTTAATGACGACGCCGGCCCAGCCGTTTGCCACGGCGCTTTCGGCGATCATGTCGCCCATCAGGGCCGTGCCCAGCGAGCCGCCGCCGTCCACCACCAGGACGGCGCCATTGCCCGGGCCTGCCAGCGTGGATTTCACCAGCGCGTTGTCCTGGAAGCAGCGGATGGTGCGGACCGGGCCGCTGAAGTGTGAATGGCCGCCCAGGGACTGGAATTGAAGCGATACTGATGCCAGCTCCTCCCCGCGCTCATCGTAGAGATCGGCGGTGTTGACTGCCGGGCTGGACTGGTTTTCGGCGGCTGCGGTCATGGGTTCTCCTAGCTGGACAGTGTCTTCGAAGGCTACGCCCGCAGGCAATGTGCCGTATGACAAGCGAGGCGGTGATGCCCACGATAGTCTGATTTCCAGAACCGACAACTGTTCCGGGGGGAGCCAGTCATGAGCTTGTCCGACATGCCCGGAGCAGTGCCGGACCCGGCTGCCTTCGGCAGGCAACCGGCAGGAACGCCGACGACGGCCCTGGCGGAACCGGTGCAGCGTGTCCGCCCGCTGTGGATCACCGGCCTGGTGCTGGTCAACCTTGGCATCAATGCGGCCTTCTTCGGACCCATCCAGGTGCTTCTGGGCCAGCAGGCGGCCCACTTTAGCGACAACGACAAAGAAGCCATCCTGGCCCTGGTCACTGGCGCCGGAGCCGCGGTGTCCCTGGTGGCCAATCCGTTGTTCGGGGCGCTCAGCGACCGCACCAAATCGCGGCTGGGACGGCGCGTCCCGTGGGTTCTCTTCGGAGCGATCCTGGGGGCAGCCGCGCTGATTGCGCTCGCGGGTGCCCCTACCGTGGCCATCATGACCGTTCTCTGGTGCCTGGTCCAGGCCGGATGCAACAGCGCCTACGCCGCCATCACCGCTGCGATCCCGGACCGCGTGCCGGTTCCGCAGCGAGCCACGGTCGGCGGCCTGGCGGCCATGGGCCAGACGGTGGGAATCCTCGCCGGCGCCGTGATTGCTGCCGCCGTCAGCGGAAATTTCGCGGCAGGCTACTGGATTTGTGCCGCAGCGCTCCCCGCCGGCGTCGTGCTCTATTTCCTGAGGAGCGACGACGTTCCCCTCCCTGTGGCGATGCGTCCGCCCTTCAGCCTTTCCGCCTTTGCCAGGGGCTTTTGGATTTCGCCGGCGGCCTACCCGGACTTCGCGTGGGCCTGGCTCACGCGCCTGCTGGTGAACATTGGCAACCACATGGTGACGCTGTACCTGCTGTTCTTCCTGACTGATGCCGTGCACCTGAAGGAGACGCAGGGAATCGAGCCCGAGTTCGGCGTGCTGGTCCTCACCGGCCTCTATGCGGTGATGGTCATCGTCACCAGCATCACGGGCGGTCTGCTCAGTGACCGGGTGGGCAGGCGCAAGCCGCTAGTGATTGCGTCGTCGGTGATCATTGCCGTGGCTTCGCTGATCCTGGCGTTTGCGCCTACCTGGCCGGGGGCCATCACGGGAGCCATTGTCCTTGGAATCGGTTTCGGCGCGTACCTGGCCGTGGATTTCGCGCTCATCACCCAGGTGCTCCCCACTGCCCTGGACCGTGGCAAGGATCTGGGTGTGATCAATATCGCCAGTTCCCTGCCGCAAGTCCTGGCGCCGCTCATCGCCTTCCCCTTCGTGAAGCTGTGGGGAGGCTACGTTGCGCTGTACGTGGCCGCCGCGGTCATCGGCATGCTGGGTGCCGTTTTCGTGGTCAAAATCAAAGGAGTTGACTAATTATGCGACGAAAGGGTGCCGTATAGTTGGACCGGATTGCAGGCGGAACGGGATGGGGGTTCGCCTGGCCGCTGCACCATAAAAACACAACCCCGGAATGCTGATGCCCGAGACCATTTCAGACCATCCGCCCATGGCCGCCCGCCCATCCGCTCCACGCCAGCAGTTGCGCTATGCCAGGATTCTTGAGGCCGCCGCAGGGTTCGCCCGCAAGGGGCTTGATTCGGTGGATCTGTCCGAGGTCGCGGCGAAGGCGGATGTCCCGTTGGGGACGCTGTACAGGTACTTTCCCTCACCCACCCACCTGATGCTGGCCCTGTACCGCCACCAGCTGGATGAGCTGCATGGCGCCGCGCGCAACGCCGCCGCACGATTCCGGGGCCGGGCTCTTGCCGGCGTGGTCATGGAGATTTTCCACATGAGGGTGATGCAGCCCGCCGTCGAGCAGTGCCTGACCCGCGGCGTCTATCTCAAGGACCAGGACACCACGGCACTGCTGCGGGAGATCGACGCCTTGGGCGAACAGGCTGTGGCCTCAGCATGCAATGATGCGACGGCGGCCAGGGTCCTGCTTCTGACGGTCACTGGTCTGGTCCAGTCCGTCCGGAGCCGCCGGTTGTCCCTGTTCGAGGCGGAAGAAGACCTGAAAAAGGCCTGCGCGCTCCTCGTCCCGGCAGAATCGGCCGCCCATTCTTGGCACCAAACGGCGTAACTGGTCTAGACCAGTAAGGCCTTAAATCCGTCTTATTGGCATGATCCGGATCACAAAAGACCGGGACTAAACGTTTTGGCGGGCTCTTGGCAGCCGATGGTGTCATTTCTGCCCCGTCCGCTCTGATTACCATTGCAGAACCGGAGTGGCTGGCAATCCGCATCTGCTACGACTTCACACCGGGCCCGCCACCCCTGGGCCCTGGGAAGCGCCAACCCACCACTTGAGCCTCCATGTGCTTGAGCCCTCATGCGCCGTGCGCCCACGGCTAGCCCCAGGAGACAAAGACGTGTCCATTGACGCAATCGCATCCATCGACAATTCCGCCGCCACAGCCCTGACAGAAGCAGAGATCTTCGACGCGCACCAGGGCGGCAAGCTCTCCATCACCAGCACGGTGCCGCTGTCCAACAAGCGTGACCTTTCCATCGCCTACACCCCGGGCGTCGCCGAGGTCAGCCGAGCCATCCACAATAAGCCTGAACTCGCCCGCACTCTTACCTGGGCCCAGCGCCTGGTGGTCGTGGTCAGCGACGGCACGGCGGTACTGGGACTTGGCAACATTGGAGCCAGCGCCTCGCTTCCCGTCATGGAGGGCAAGTCCGCCCTCTTCAAGACCTTCGGCGACCTGGATTCCATTCCGCTGGTCCTGAACACCACTGATGTCGATGAGATCGTGGAAACCCTTGTCCGGCTGCGTCCCAGCTTCGGCGCCGTGAACCTCGAGGACATCTCCGCACCCCGCTGCTTCGAGCTGGAGGAAAAGCTCATCGAGGCTCTGGACTGCCCGGTGATGCACGACGACCAGCACGGCACGGCAGTGGTTGCCCTTGCCGCCCTCACCAACGCCGCCAAGGTGACCGGCCGCGAACTCGAGGGCCTCCGCGTGGTGGTGTCCGGCGCAGGTGCCGCAGGCATCGCGGTCGCGGAAATCTTCCTCACCGCAGGCATCAAGGACGTCATCCTGCTCGATTCAAAGGGTGTCATCAACCGCGAGCGTGCGGACATCGCTGCCGATCCGGCCAGCAAGAAGGCCCAGATGGCGGAGCGCAGCAATCCCCGCGGCATCAGCGGCGGCCCGGGCGAGGCTCTGCTTGGCGCTGACGTGTTTGTCGGCGTTTCCTCCTCCAAGCTGGACGAGGAGCACCTGAAGCTGATGAACGAGGGCTCCATCGTGTTTGCCCTCTCCAACCCGGACCCGGAAGTCCTGCCGGAGGTGGCCGCCAAGTACGCCGCGGTGGTCGCAACCGGACGTAGTGACTTCCCCAACCAGATCAATAACGTCCTGGCTTTCCCCGGCATTTTCCGCGGCGCCCTGGATGCGGGTGCCCGCCGGATCACGCCAGCGATGAAACTTGCAGCTGCCCGCGCCATCGCCGGACTCGCGGAAGCTGACCTCTCCGCGGATTACATCGTGCCCAGCCCGCTGGACCCGCGTGTGGCACCCGCGGTGACTGCCGCCGTCGCCGCCGCGGTGGAAGCGGAGTAGCCTCCGCACTCAGCCACTCAGCCAGCCAGCCTGTCAGGATTCCGACGGCGGCGCCTCCCGTGCTGGGGAGGCGCCGCCGTCGGTGGTTAACCGCGGGAAGCCCAACCGCCGGAGGGCAAGCTGCTGCAGGCGCGGCCGTCTGGGGTTAAACCGCGGGAAACCGGGCCGCTGGAGGCGGAGCCGGCGGGACAGCAACGCCGCCCTAAACTGGGGGTCATGAACTCCGAAACGGTGGTGACCATCCTGTGTGGCCTGGGTATCCTGGTGGGCGTGGCCGGCACCGTCATTCCGGTCCTCCCCGGCAGCGTCCTGATCGGGGCCAGCCTGCTGGCGTGGGCCATCTGGGGCGGCGCCGGAACTACCGGCTGGGTGGTGTTCGCGATTGGCCTGGTGTTCGTACTGGCGGGCATGGCAGCCAGCGCCGTGCTGACCGGACGCAGGCTCAGGCAGCACAGGATCCCGCCCCGGAGCGTGGTGATCGGCGTGGTGGCAGGTGTTGCCGGAATGTTCATCATCCCCGTCGTGGGGCTCTTTGTGGGTTTTGCCGCCGGGCTCCTGCTGAGCGAGTTCGTCCGGACCCGCAACTTCCGCATGGCCACCGCATCCAGCTGGGCGGCGGTGAAGGCCACTGGGCTGGGCATTCTGGTGGAGTTCGGGCTGGCCTGCCTGGCGGCGAGCACCTGGGTGATCGGCCTCTGGGTCTCCCTGGCCACGTAGCATGGAGAAATGACCGCGGGGGATGCAAAAGCGCCGATCTACCGGGATACCCGGGACCTGACGCCGTTCGGTCACGCCAGGCTCAGGACGCCGGTCCGCGAACTTGCCGACGGCGTCGGCGGGCTTATTCATGGAGTCCTTGGCGGCCGTGACGAGGCGCTGATTTCCGTGGACGGCGACGTCCCGAGGCTCAAGCGGCTGCCGGGCAAAGCGGCCAAGGCCGTCCACGGTGCCATCTTCACCAGCAGGGAACCGGAGCGGCTGATTACTGTGGGCCGGGCTTATCCCGAGTGGGCCGGCCTGTGCTACATCATGGCCGGACTGCTTGCGTACAAGCACGGCAGCTATCTTCGCGCCTCCGAACTCCTCCAGCGGGGCCTGTCCACCAGGAACGACGACGACGCCAACCAGTATGCGTCCACTTACCTCACGCGGGTGGTAACCCGGGTGGAGCTGGCGGAAAGGATCGAGGTCCCCGTGCTCTTCAGCGAGGAAGCGGTTTTCCTGGCCCTGGCGCACTCGCTGCGGGAGACAGGCCATACGGAAGCCGCGCTGGAGTCGCTGGCCGCATTGCCGCCGTCTTTGCCTAGTGCGCTGGCCCGCTGCGCCCTCGCCCACTCGCTTGGCCGGGACAAGGAAGTGGTGATCTGGACCGACGGCCTGCTCAACTCGGATGACCTCTCCGCTGCGTTGCTGCTGGTCCGGGCCCGTTCGCTGAGGCGGCTCCGCGCCCACTCGAAGGCGCAGGAGACTTTGAAGGAGGTGCTCCGGCGCCGCAAGACGGATTTGATGCTGCGCAATGATGCGCTCACGGACGGCGCATTGCTGGTCCTAGAGAACGGCCGGAAGTCACTCAATCCGCTGGGCTGGCTCCGCGGGAGGCCCGCGGAGCTCGAAACATTTGAAGTGATCCGCAAGGACGTGGAGGAGCGCAGGCTCTGGGAGCAGGACTGGAAGCAGCTGGGCGGGGATTGAGCCCAGACGTATCGTCCAGCTCCCGCGGCGGGTGATCTACCTGCCCTTGTAGGCCGGGCGGCCGCAGGGTACAACGGAGAAATGAGCGACGCAGTCCGGTCCTGGATGGAAAAGTACATCGCGGCATGGACCACGAATGAGCCTGAAGATATCCGGGCACTGTTCACGGAGGACGCGGTCTACGCCACCCGGCCCAATGACAGGGATCCCTGGACCGGGAGGGAGCAGATCGTGGACCGGTGGCTTGCAGCCCGTGACGAACCCGATGAATGGACCTTCGAGTGGAAGCAGCTCGGCACCGACGGTGACCTGGCCTTTGTGCAGGGCTTCACGCACTACCTGGGCGACCGCCCCAGCTATGACAATCTCTGGATCATCCGGCTGGCCCCGGACGGACGGGCCACGGAATTCACGGAATGGTTCATGGAGCGGAAGTTCTAACGCAGCCACTCATCAACGGCCCCGTCGGGCCCGGGTTGCGGCATGGGACGTCCCTTCGTTCCGTCCCGGGCGCCAAACCCGGGAAGGTTGCTCACAGGCTACTGCACCGGGAACCGGACGCCGTAGGAAATCAGCAGGGGACCCAGCTGTTCGCAGAGCAGTGCGACGCCGAGGGCTACCATGATAATGCCGCTGGCGAGGGTGATTTTGCCTGCTGCCCGCGGCCGGGACTGCAGGAGCTTGCGGGCCAGGAGCGCCACGCAGGTGTAGACCACGGCGGCAAGCAGCACAAATGTCAGGCCCAACAGGCCGGACTGCACCGGCATTGGAAGGGGCGCGTCCGGGCTGACGAACTGCGGCACCAGGGCCACGAAGAAGAGCAGGCCTTTGGGGTTGATCCCGCTGGTGCCCATCCCTTGCAGGAATGTCCGGAACTGGTTGGATGCGGGATTTCCGACGGCGGCCGTCAGGCCGAAGGAGGCCCCGCGCCAGGAACGCAAAGTGCTGACGCCGAGCCAGAGGAGGTAAGCCGCTCCCGCCACGGTGATCCAGCCGAGGACCCCCGGCATGCCCGCAAGCAGCGCCGCGATGCCTCCGACCATCAGCAGGGTATGGAGTATGTAGCCGCCGCAAAGTCCGGCGACGGCGGGAACGAAGCTGCGTTGCCGCAGGCCTGCCGTGATGGAGTACGCCCAATCCACGCCTGGTGTGCATGCCAGCGCTGCAGCCACCAGCACAAACGCGGAAAACAGCTGGGGGTTCATGGCGGGCTCCTGTCAGACGGCTACAGAAACAAAGCCTATTAACTTAGCCGCCATAAGTGCTCGCCTTTTTCGCCATACTTTAGGACGTCTGAGTAAGATAATTGCGTGATCGACCACATTGACAGAAATATCTTGCGCCACCTCAAAGAGGACGGGCGGATGACCGCCACAGCGCTCGCAGCCAAGGTGGGACTGACAGTTGCCCCGTGCCACCGCAGGCTTCGGGATCTGGAAACGTCAGGAGTGATCCGCGGATACAAGGCAGATATCGACCCCGCCGCCGTCGGGCTGGGGTTCGAGGCCATCGTGTTTGTGACCCTCCGCCAGGTGGACCGGCGCACTATGGAAATCTTCGAAAACAGGGTGGCGGACAATGCCAACATTGTCGAGGCCCAGCGGCTCTTCGGCTCACCCGACTACCTGCTGAAGGTCATCGCGGAGGACCTGCCGGCCTACCAGCGTTTTTACGACTCGGAGCTCACCTCGCTGCCCGGCGTCGAACGACTGACCTCAACCCTGGTGATGAAGAACCTGAAGTCGAATGCCGGCCCACCGGTGTAAACCGGTGTAAGGAGAGGCAAGAGCCCGTGTGTGGCCGCACAGCGGACTCAGTCGCTCAGTAATCCTGTGGTCCGGTAGGGAATCACCTCGCGCAGGAACATGCTTGTTGACGTGCGGACTATCCCCGGGCAAAGCCTGATTTCCTCCGATACGCGGTAGAGATCGTCCGGGCTGCTGGCGACGACGCGGATCAGCAGGTCGGTGTCGCCGGCGGGGGCATGGCACTCCAGGACCTCGGGGATCTTCCGGAGGGCGGCAATGGCTTCGTTCAGGTGGCTCTGGTCCAGTTCCGCGCTTACAGCGGCGGCCACTCCACGTCCCAGCGCGGAGGGAAGCACCCGGCTGCTGTTGGGACGCAGGGCGCCCGACGCAGTCATCCGCTCCAGTCGCGACTGCACCGTTCCGCGCGCCAGGCCCAGCCTCTGGGCCAGGACCATGATGGGCACGCGCGGGTCCTCGTCCAGGGCTTTAAGGATCCGCTTGTCCGTGGCGTCGAGTTCGTGCAATCTGATCATTTCCTGTCGATGAATACGGCCCGGAATAGTCAGACTGAACAATCAAAACCGTGCCGGTTGTGCCTACTGTATGGCCTCTGCTCAAATAGTGGCAACAAGGGCAAGGCTACCGCCGATCCCCGCAGGCTATAGGCTCCCCGGCACACCACCCGGATCCTAGATTCCGCCTCCCGCAAGGAGGACGCCGCTGATTGACACTTGTTCACGCATCGTCACTCCGCAACCACGGCAAGGGCCCCTGAGCTACCGACGTCGGATTTCCCGAAGTCATCGGTAGCTGAGGGGCCCTTGTGCTGTCCCGATGCTGTCACCTGTGTTGTCCAAGGTGCTACCGCCCAAACCCGCGGCCGGCGCGACGGACCCCCGCGCCTTGTCCACATAGGGTTGTTGCATGACCAAAGCCGGCCGCTTCGCCCCGAGCCCTTCCGGTGAACTTCACGTGGGCAACCTACGGACGGCCATTCTCGCCTGGCTCTTTGCCCGTTCCACCGGCAGGAATTTCCTGCTGCGCGTGGAGGACCTTGACCGCGCCCGGGCCGGGGCGGAGGCCGAGCAGCTCCGCGATCTGGCGGCCATAGGAGTGACCTGGGACGGCGCCGTCGTCCGCCAGACTGACCGCGGTGACGTGTACGCCGAAGCCATCAGCCGCCTGGCTGCCGCGGACCTGACCTACGAATGCTTCTGTACGCGCCGGGAGATCCAGGAGGCGGCCTCCGCTCCGCACGCGCCGCAGGGCGCGTATCCGGGCACCTGCCGGGACCTTGACCGGGCCGAGCTGGAGTTCAAGAGGTCGACCCGGCCTGCTGCTCTCCGGCTCCGGTCTGCGGTGACCGAATTTGCCGTGCGGGATGTGTTGCACGGCGGATTCACCGGGGTAGTGGACGACTTCGTGCTCCGCCGCAACGACGGCGTCGCGGCCTACAACCTTGCGGTCGTGGTGGATGATGCTGCCCAGGGCATCGACCAGGTGGTCCGCGGGGATGACCTTCTGCCGTCCACGCCGCGGCAGGCGTATCTTGCCTCGCTGCTAGGACTGCAGGTGCCGGAATACGCCCATGTTCCCCTTGTGGTGAATTCCGACGGCGTCCGGTTGGCGAAGCGCGACGGCGCAGTTACGCTTGGCGACCTAGCGCTCAGGGGGCAGTCCGCGGCCGGGGTGAGGGATCTGTTGCTGGCTTCGGTGGGTCTGCCGGGCGGGACCCTTGAGCAGGCGCTCGCAGCGTTCGACCCCGTCGCGCTTCCCCGGGAGCCGTGGGTATGGCCAGGCGCCTAGCGCTTCCCGCCTCCCGGGACGGTGCACATGGCGGGTCCTGACCTGTGCCAGCCCCACCGGGCACGCAAGGGTCCTTCCAAGCGCATACGCCGGGCCGGATCCGTCAACTGATGTTGACGCTACCCCGCTCGTCAACTAATGTTGACGAAATGGAGGTGGATCGAATGAAGACACTCGTTGGATCGATGGACGGCAAAGGTCCGGCCGAGGCGCTGTACGCCGTTGCTGAACTGCAAAAGGAAGTGGGACGGGCAGAAGCTACACTCGTCCGGAGTGCGCGTCAGGCCGGGCTGTCCTGGGAAGCGATTGCTCTTTGCCTGGGGGTCAGCAAGCAGGCTGTCCACCGGAAGTACGGGAAGCGGTAGCTGGTCCGGGCGAGGTTCTTCAGTGAGTCGGCGCGTAGGCTGGAGCCATGTCAGACCAGCCCTCGCCGGAGCACGACTCCGCCCCCAGCTTCACTGTAGACACCGCGAAGGTCCTGGCCGAAGTGGCCCACAATCGCCAAAAGGACAAACTGAAGCGTCCATACCGGGAGCATGTCATTGCGGTCGGAGACGCCTTGGCGGATTTCGACGACGACATCCGAATTGCCGGCTACCTGCATGACATTGCCGAAGACACTCCGATTACTCGCCAGGCCCTGCTGGACATGGGCGTTTCCCAGCGGGCCGTGAGCATCATCGAACGCGTTACCAATCGCCTGCACGACGACCCCGACGATTACCAGGCCGGGATCCGCTTCATCGCTGAGGACCACGACGCGACCCTGGTGAAAATTGCGGACAACGCCCACAATTCTCTGCCGGAGAGAGTCAAGGCCCTGGCCGAGAAATGGCCGGACAAACCACCGGTCACCAAATACCGGGATGCCCGGCCGGTGCTCTATTCCGCCGTGGATGTCGAAGAAGTCCGCAAGATCCTGGCCCGCGTCAACCCTTGGCTCCTGCAGGAGCTGGATGACCGGCTGGATGAGGAGGACGACGTCGATTACGAGAACCTGTCTTACGACGACGCCGGCCCCGAGACTCGCCAGGACTCCTAGCCCTTCCGATCATTAGACCCAGTGTCATTCGTGGAGATCGAGCTGCCTAACCCGCGCCGCACATGGGAAAGCAACACGGGGATGGAAGCCTCAAAGGCTTCCAACGCATCTTCTGCCGCCGTTCTTTCCATACCCAAAGCATCTCAAGGGGTCGGACAATAAAGGCAGCTGAGGCAAGTAAGGCAGGTCAGGAAATTAGGGCAGACCAGGCAAGTTAGGCTGGCCGGCCCGCCCCCGCTAAATCCGGCCCAGGCGGTCGATGTCCTCCAGGAAGTCCTGATGGACTTCGTCGCTGACGGTGGTCCGGGTGTCGCCGATGGCGTCGAGGTAGTCCTCGGTGGACGGCCCTCTCCGGACGGCCGCCCGGACTGAAATCCCTCCCCGGGAGGCCGCGCCGCCGTCGCCGTCCTGGCCGTAAACTACACTTTCCAGCGCCCGCTGGGAGGCACTCCGTGCGGCGTACTCAATATCCGCGGGAGAGAAGCCCTCGGTGCGGTCCACCAGCATCTCCACGTCCACGTCGTCCACCACCGCAGGGGGAATGAAGCGCTGCCACATCGCATCGCGGGCCTGGCGGTCCGGCAGGCCGATGGGGATGACGTAGTCGAACCGGCCGTGGCGGAGAAACGCGGTGTCCAGGGCGCGGATGAAGTTGGTGGCGCAGACCAGCAGCCGGCCGGGCTGTTCGCGGAAGGCCGGAATGATTTTCAGCAGCTCGTTCGTGACCCCCTGCAGGGGAGAGGGCGGTTCGCCCGACCGCTGGGAGGCGATCTCCTCCACCTCATCGATAAACACCACAGCATGCTCCAGTTCGGCGATCTCCAGGAACGTCTCGCGCAGTGCGCCGGCCAGACCCTTCGGATCCGAGGCCAGTCGCGACGGGAACACCTCCACGAACGGCCATTCCAGGCGCGACGCGATCGCCTTCGCGAAGGTCGTCTTTCCGGTGCCTGGCGGACCAAAAAGGACGACGGCCCGGGGCGGGACCACGCCATACTCATCGGCCAGGTCTGCCTCCGCCAGCGGCAGGACCAGGCGCCGTTCCAGCAGTTCCTTCTCACGCCGCATGCCGGCTACGTTTTCCCAGAGGTCCCGGGCCAGGATGCGGCCGCCCAGCTGGCCCAGCGCGCCGAGCTCCTGGCGCTGCACAGGAATGGTCCGTTCGAAGTAGCGCAGGTTCTTCTTGAGCGCGAACCCCCGGCCCAGGAAGGCCTCCACCCGGGTTTCGGCCTCCGGCATCAGCGCGGAGAGCTTGTTGAGCCCGTGCGGGGCCATCCGGTTCTCGACGGCGGCCAGTAGCGAGGTGCCGATCCCGCGGCCGCGGAACTCGGGAAGGGTGGCCAGGAAGACGATCCAGCCCTGGTCGTGGGCGGCGCGTCCGACGGCGGCACCCACCACCTGCTCTCCCAGCACCGCCACCACGGCGTGGTCCTTTTCGCAGGAAGCGAGCACCTCGGAGAGGGCATAAACCGGTTCAACGTTGGTGGCCTTGAGGGTTTCCCAGAGGTGCAGGATCCCGTCCAGGTCTGCCGAGTGGAAATCCCTGATCCGCCAGTTGCTCATGCCGTGTCTCCCGGGTCGTTCGTCGTTGAACTGCTCTGCTGAGCATAGGCGAACCTGGGGCACGGGATGTTGCATGCAGTTTTAGTTACGCGCGGGAAGCTACCGCAGAAAGCAGAAGCTACCGCAACAACTACCCCAGCGGCCGGAGCCGCAGGCCCTGCATGCCGCCGTCGACAGCCAGTGCGGTCCCGGATGTCGAACCTGACCGGGGGCTTGCAAGGTAGGCGATGGCCCCCGCCACTTCCTCGGCAGAGACAAGGCGTCCGTGCGGCTGGCGCGCATTAAGCGCGGCGCGCTCTGCCTCCGGATCCGCTGCCGAGCTCAGGAGCCGGGCCACCCACGGGGTATCCACCGTTCCGGGGTTGACGCAGTTCACGCGGATGCCTTCGCGGATGTGGTCAGCTGCCATCGCCAAAGTGAGCGACAGGACGGCTCCCTTGGATGCCGAATACAGCGCCCGCTGGGGGAGCCCGGCCGTGGCCGCGATGGAGCAGGTGTTGACGATCGCGGCCGACGGCGACCGGCGAAGGTGCGGGAGCGCTGCACGCGTCACCCTGGCGACCCCCACCACGTTGATGTCCAGCACGCGGGTCCATTCGTCATCCTCATTAGCGGCGACGTCCCCTGCGGCGCCGATCCCCGCGTTGTTCACGACGATGTCCAAGCGGCCGAAGCGGTTGGTGACGCTTTCGACGGCGGCACGAACCGAGGCATCGTCCGCCACGTTGCATTCGACACCGAAGTGCGCGGTCCCCGCCGGGTTCAGGTCCAGGACGGCCACCTGCGCCCCTCCAGCGGCCAGTCTGTCTGCGGCTGCTGCCCCGATCCCGGAGGCCCCGCCGGTCACGATCGCCACCAGCCCGTCGAATTCTGCATCTGCTGACATGTTCACTGTGCTGCTCCTTGCCTGTAGAACTCCTGGCGCTGGCTGCCGAGGCCTTCAATGTCGAGCTCCACCACGTCGCCGGGCTGGATATAGGGGAAGCGGCCGGACAGGGCCACACCCTCGGGAGTGCCGGTCAGGATCACGTCGCCGGGCTCAAGGAGCATGTACTGGCTGACGTGGTGGACCAGCGTGGCGACGTCAAAGATGAGGTCCGCCGTCGACGAGTCCTGCCTGGCCTCGCCGTTGACATGGGAGCGCAACCGCAGCCGGCCGGGATCAATCTCATCCGCCGGGACAAGCCAGGGGCCCAGGGGCGTGGAGGCGGGCAGCGATTTGCCCTTGGTCCACTGGCCGGCGGCACCGGGCAGCTGGTATTCGCGCTCAGAGAGATCGTTGGCCACCAGGTATCCTGCGACGTAATCCAACGCGTCGGCGGGATCGGACAGATAGCTGGCCTCCTTTCCGATCACCACTCCCAGTTCAACTTCCCAGTCGTACTTTTCCGACGACGGCGGGATGGGGGCGGCGTCGAAGGGGCCACTGATGGTGTTGGACGGCTTAAGGAAAACGACAGGGATTTCCGGCGGTGCCGATCCTGATTCCGCGGCGTGAGCGGCGTAGTTCATGCCGATGCAGACAATGGAGCCGGGGCGTGCGATGGGTGCTCCCACACGGAGGCCGGCCGCCGGAAGCTCAGGCAATTCTCCCGCCGAAAGCGCCTGCCGGGCCCGTGCAATGCCGTCCTGGGCAAGGAACAGGCCGTCGACGTCCCGGGTCAGGGAGGCGAGGCTGAAGTATTTTTCATCGCCGTTTGCGTCAGCCGTCACTACTGCCGGCACTTCCTGTCCGCGTTCGCCCAGCCGGGCCAGCTTGATACTCATGGTCTCCCCTGATTTGTAAGGCACAAAGTGCCGGTAACATCCGAGCTTTTGCCGCTCTGCTTTCCTAATACTACGCATAAGTGACCCATTGACAAGCAAAACATCCGATGTTTAGGTTAACCCAGATCCTCCGCCCGGCTGCTTGATTTCCTGTCCGGTCGGCCACGAAGCGCCACTTACGGCCGCTGCCCCAGTCAGGAGCATTATGAGCGTCATCACCGCGGTAGAGACCTTTGACATCCGGTTCCCCACGTCAAAAGAACTGGACGGCTCGGACGCCATGAACCCGGACCCCGACTATTCGGCTGCCTACCTCATCATCAGCACCGATGCGGGCGACGGCTTGGAAGGCCACGGATTCGTCTTCACCATCGGGCGGGGGAATGAGGTGGAAGCCGCGGCCATCGATGCCCTCCGTCCGCACATCCTGGGGCACAACGTCGAAGAGCTCCTCGCGGACATGGGCGCAAGCTGGAAGCTGCTGGTCCATGATTCCCAACTGCGGTGGCTGGGTCCGGAAAAGGGCGTCATGCACATGGCCATCGGCGCCGTGATCAACGCCCTGTGGGACCTGAAAGCCAAGCGTGCAGGACTTCCGCTGTGGGAACTGCTGGCAGGCCTGAGCCCCGAGGACATTGTTGCCCTAGTCGACTTCCGCTACCTCACCGACGCCCTGACGCCGGATGAAGCCCTGGAGATCCTCCGCCGGGCCGAACCCGGGCGGGCCGAACGGAAGGCCAGGCTCCTCACCGAAGGCTACGCCGGCTACACCACGACACCCGGCTGGCTCGGATACAGCGACGAGAAGCTCGCCCGCCTGGCCAAGGAGGCGGTGGCGGACGGTTTCGCCCAGATCAAGCTCAAAGTGGGAGCCTCGCTGCAGGATGACATCCGACGTGTCCGTGTGGCCCGCGAAGCAGTGGGCCCCGACATCAAGATCGCCGTTGACGCAAACCAGCGGTGGGATGTGCAGGACGCCATCGAGTGGATGGCACATCTGGCGCCCTACGACATCGCCTGGATCGAGGAACCCACCAGCCCGGATGACATTCTGGGGCACGCCGCCATTGCCCGGGGCGTGGCACCCATCCCGGTGGCCACCGGTGAGCACGTGCAGAACCGCGTGATGTTCAAGCAACTGCTGCAGGCAGAAGCCATCGAAGTACTCCAGATCGACGCCGCCCGGGTGGGTGGAGTGAACGAGAACATAGCCATCCTCCTGCTCGCGGCGAAGTTCGGCGTCCGGGTCTGTCCGCATGCCGGCGGGGTGGGATTGTGCGAAGCGGTACAGCACCTTTCCATGTTTGATTTTCTCGCCGTCTCGGGGAAAAAGAACGACCGTATGATTGAGTTTGTGGACCACCTCCACGAGCATTTCGTTACCCCCGTGGATGTGCACGGAGGCTGCTATTGGCCGCCGTCAGCACCTGGCGCCGGTGCCGAAATGCACCGGGAGTCGCTGGCCGCCTACAGCTTTCCCGACGGCGCCACGTGGAGCGGTGACGTGCCCTCCAGCGAGCTTTCGGCTGGAACTGTCAACGCAACGGCGGTCCCTGCAGTCACCATCCCGGAGCTCGCCCGGAACGAGGCCGCGCTCGATGTCTGAGACCATCGTGCTGCACACGCGGCTGAAGCCCGGCGCGGCCCAGGCCTATGCGGACGCGCACGCCGCCATACCCGGGGAGCTCGTCGCTGCCTTGAAGGACGCCGGCGTCAGCAACTGGCGGATCTGGCAGAGCGGCCAGGAACTGATCCACCTCGTGGAAGTTGACGACTACAAGGCCATGCGCCACGAGCTTGCCACGAATCCCGTCAACATTGCTTGGCAGGCGCGGATGGCCGACCTGCTGGAGATCGAGGATGACTACAGCGGCAACGACTCAGGCCTTCCGCTGGTGTGGGAACTGCCATGAACACTGAAATTACTTCAGGCGCGGGCACTCTTACTCTCGGCAGGTTGGGCTTCGGCGCCGCCGGGATCGGCAACCTCTACCGGGCAATCCCGGACAGCAGGGCAACGGCGACAGTCGAAGCCGCCTGGGACGCCGGCATTAGGTATTTTGACACGGCTCCGCACTATGGCCTTGGCCTGTCCGAGCGGCGCCTGGGCTCCGTGCTCATGGGCAAGCCACGGCAGGAATTTGTCCTGTCCACGAAGGTGGGGCGCCTTCTGTCGCCCAAGCAGGGCGTACTGATGGGCGGCGCCGGCAAGGATGACGGGGTCGCTCCTGGAGGACCACGGGACACGGAAGGGTTCGACGTACCTGCCACCAGCCGCCGGGTCTGGGATTTTTCCGGGCAGGGCATCCGGCAAAGTATCGAGGAGTCACTCGAACGGCTCGGCCTGGACCATGTGGACATCGCCTACCTTCACGACCCCGACGTCCACGACCTCGCCGGTGGCATCCGTGACGGACTGCCCGCCCTCGAAAAACTGCGTGCCGAAGGGCTCGTCCGCGCCATCGGCGTCGGGGTTAACTCGGCGGAAGCTGCCCTTGAGTGTGTGGAAGCGGCGGACCTGGATCTCGTGATGCTTGCGGGCCGGTACACCCTGCTCGAGCAGCCCCGGGTTCCGCTACTGGAGAGGTGTCTGGAGAAAGGCACCGGAGTAGTCAACGTCGGGGCCTACAATTCCGGGCTCCTGGCCCGGCATGACGTATCCGATGACGCGCACTACAACTACGGGCAGGCGCCGTCGGCTCTGCTGGAACGGGCCCGGCGGCTCGCCGCCATCTGTGGCAGCTTCGGAGTGGAGCTTCCGACGGCGGCGCTTCAGTTCGGCCTTCGCCACCCTGCCGTCGTCAACGTGACAGTCGGGGCCACGTCTCCCGAGCAGGTCCGGGTCAACGCCGGACGGATGGCTGAGGAAATTCCTGCAGAACTGTGGAATGAGCTGTCACGCCAGGGGCTGATTCCCTCATGATCGACTCTCATCTTCACCTGTGGGAGTTGCCTCCCTCCGCCGGGCAGCCCGACGCCCTGCAACCCGATGGTCCAGGCGCACCCCGGCGTGCCTACTCGTGGCTGGGCCCCCAGCATGGACCCCTGTTCCGCAGTTTCGGGGAAGCCGAGGCCCACGAAAACCTCGTGCAGGCGGGAGTCCGCGGAGCTGTGCTGGTCCAGGCAGACGACACCGTCGCGGACACGGACGCCATGCTGGCCGCCGCCGACCGCAATGACTGGGTGCTCGCCGTCGTCGGCTGGATACCGCTGGAACATCCGGAGCTGGCGGAAGCGGAGCTCGAGCGGCTGGGGCGGAAGCCGAAGTTCCGTGGCGTCCGCCACCTGGTCCACGACGACCCGCGGGATGACTTCCTCGAGCTGCCGGAGGTCCGCGAATCACTGAAGCTGGTCGCTGACAGGGGGCTGGCCTTGGATATTCCTGATGCCTATCCCCGCCATCTGCAGCGTGCCGTCACTCTTGCACGCGAACTGCCGGAACTTACGGTGGTGCTCGACCATCTGGGCAAACCTCCGCTCACGGACGCCATCGCAGCCGGCAAAGGGCCTTCTCCGGAACTGGACCGCTGGCGCCGGGAGTTCCGTGCACTGGCCCAGTTGCCCAACACTGTAGCGAAGGTATCGGGGCTGCACTTGCCCGGACTCGAATACACGGCCAAGGCGCTGCGTCCCCTGTGGGAGGAGGCGCTCACGGCTTTTGGCCCGGAGCGGCTCATGATCGGGATGGATTGGCCGGTCAGCACACTCGGCGCGCCCTACGGTCGCACCCTGGAGGTGCTCCTGGAACTTGCAGCCGACCTGGATCCGGCGGACCGGCATGCCTTCCTTGAAGGTACCGCTACCCGGATCTACAGGTTGCCCCAGCCATCGGAATCCGCGCAGCCGGCATCGGAAAACCCAACCAAGCAGGACGAGGTGAAAGCATGACGACGGACCAAACACCGCTGTTGTCCGTGCGTGGAGTAGGGAAGACCTTTCCCGGGGTCAGGGCGCTGCACAACATGCACCTGGACCTGCGGCGCGGAGAGGTGCTCGCGCTCGTGGGGGAGAACGGCGCGGGCAAGTCAACGCTGATGAAGCTGCTCTCGGGGATTTACGTCCCGGACGAGGGAACATTCGAGCTTAATGGGGTTGCCTTTACGCCTGCCGGACCAAAGCACGCCCAGGAACTCGGTATCAGCATCATCCATCAGGAGTTCAACCTGATGCCGGACCTCACTGTGGCGCAGAACATCTACATCGGCCGCGAACCACGCCGCTTTGGAATGCTCAGCGAACGCGCCCTCAACCGGAAGACCCAGGACCTCTTTGACCGGATGAGCCTCAAGCTGAACCCCCGCGAGCGTTGCGGCGGGCTGACAGTAGCCAAACAGCAGATGGTCGAGATCGCCAAGGCCCTGAGCCACGATTCCAAGGTGATCATCATGGACGAGCCAACGGCAGCCCTGAATGACGCCGAAGTGGCCACCCTTCACGAACTGATCCGCGGGTTCGTGTCGCCGGAGACAGGGGTGATCTATATTTCGCACCGGATGGATGAGCTCAAGCAGATATCCCAGCGCATCACCGTCATCCGCGACGGCGAATACGTCGACACCGTGGACACTGTGGAGACCACCATGCGGGAGGTCATCTCGCTCATGGTGGGCCGAACGATCTCCGGTGAGCAGCGGCCGGCCGAGGAAGGAACGGACCGTCCCGACGACGTCGTCCTGTCCGTCGCGGGGCTCAGCACGCCTTCCCTGCTGAAGGACGTCAGCTTCGACCTGCGCCGGGGCGAGATCCTGGGCTTTTCCGGGCTGATGGGGGCCGGCCGGACCGAAGTGGCGCGGGCCCTGGTCGGCGCGGATAAGGCAAGCTTCGAACAGCTGCAGGTCAACGGCGCGGACGTAAGGATTCCCAATCCCGCAGCCGCCGCCAAATTCGGCATCGGCTACCTGTCCGAGGACCGCAAGCATCTGGGTCTCATGCTGGAACGGGACGTCAAGGAAAACATCATGCTGTCCTCGCTGGCTGAAAACTCATCGGCGGGGTTTATCCGCGATGCATCGCTCCGGCGCACGGCCGATGAATACGCCCGGAAGCTCAGGATCAAGACGCCCTCCATCAGGCAGCTGGCCAGGAACCTTTCCGGCGGCAACCAACAGAAGGTGGTGATCGCGAAGTGGCTGGTCAAGGACTGCGACATCCTCATCTTCGACGAGCCCACCAGGGGCATCGATGTAGGAGCCAAGGATGAGATCTACAGGCTCCTCAACGAGCTGGCGGCGGAGGGCAAGGCGATCATCATGATCTCCTCCGAACTGCCCGAAATCCTTCGCCTCTCCCACCGGATCGCAGTCATGTGCGAAGGGCGAATCACCGGGTTCCTTACCAACGCCGAAGCCACCCAGGAAAACATCATGGAACTTGCGACCCGGCGAGTCTCCATCACCACAGGAGCACCAACCTTATGAGCATCATAGAAACCCCCAAGCCGAAAGAGTCCAAGGCGCCAACTGCCCCGTCCTCACCTCTCCGGGTGCAGGGACTGACCTTGCGGCTCCGCTCGTCCCTCCAGCAGCTCCTGGCCTTCGGGTCGCTGATCGTCCTGGTGGTCTTCTTCGGCGTCATGAACTCACGGTTCCTGCTGCCCGGCAACCTCTCGGACATCCTGCTCTCGACCGTGGTTATCGGCCTGCTGGCGCTCGGGGCGACGTTCGTCATCATCACCGGCGGCATCGACCTCTCAGTGGGCACCGGCATGAGCCTCTGTTCAGTGATGGTGGGCGTCGTGCTGACCTACCTGGGCCTGCCGTTGTGGGCCGGCGTGGTGGGCGGAATCCTGATGGGAGCGCTGATCGGGGCCGTGAACGGCTTCCTGATCTCCTTCCTGAAAATCCCGCCCTTCATCGCCACCCTGGCCACCATGCTTGTCTGCCAGGGAATGGCGCTGGTGGTCTCGGGGACCAAACCCATCTATTTCACCGGCACCGAAGGGTTCTCGAACCTCGCCCTGGGCAAGCCCATTGCCGGGCTGGTCATTCCCAACGCCGTCTTCATCTTCTTCGCGGCGGCCACAATAGCCGGCGTGGTGATGAGCAAGACCCTGCTGGGCCGCTACACCTTCTCCATCGGCTCCAACGAGGAAGCGACAGCGCTCTCCGGCATCAATGTCCGCAGCTGGAAGCTCTGGATCTACACTGCTGCCGGGGCGTTCACCGGCCTGGCCGGCGTCATCATCGCAGCCAGGCTCAACTCCGCCCAGCCCGGGCAGGGCATGGGATATGAACTCCAGGCGATTGCCGCCGTCGTGATCGGCGGGACATCCCTGGCCGGAGGCAAGGGTTCCATCGTGGGAACGGTGATCGGCGCCCTCATCATGTCTGTCCTCACCAACGGCCTGCGCGTCATCTCGGTGCCGCAGGAGTGGCAAAACGTGGCCATCGGCGTCGTCATCCTGGTAGCTGTCTACCTGGACATGCTGCGCCGGAAGGAGGCCGCCACGTAGTCTCTCCAGCCGCCCGCAACACCCGGCACCTCCTGCACCAACCCCCATTGCATCCCTTTCCCCATTGAGAAAAACAACGGAGTTTTCACCCATGAACAAGTCCAGTTTCGACCGGCGCAGTTTCCTCACCATGTCCGGCCTGGCCCTCGGCGTCATAGCAGTCGCCGGCTGCGAGGCACCCGCGGGTTCCCCCGGCGGTGCCGCCAGCGGCGGAGCGAAGCCGTACATCGCCATCGTCTCCAAAGGCTTCCAGCACCAGTTCTGGCAGGCCGTGAAGCAGGGCGCTGACAAGGCAGCCAAGGAATTCGACGTCGAAGTCACCTTCGAAGGCCCCAACACCGAAAAGGATGTGGACCAGCAGATCCAGATGCTCACGACGGCGCTGGGCAAGTCACCGTCCGCGGTGGGATTCGCCGCCCTGGACTCCAAGGCCGCCACGCCTTTGCTGGAGCAGGCCAAGAGCAAGAACATCCCGGTCATCGCCTTCGACTCCGGCGTTGACTCGGACATCCCTGTCACCACGGCCTCTACAAACAACAAGGCTGCGGCAGCAGAGGCTGCCAAGCACCTCGCCGAGCTCATCGGCGGCGCAGGTGAAATCGCCATCATCGGCCATGACCAGACCTCCAAATCCGGAACTGACCGGCGCGACGGCTTCAAGGAATACATCGAAAAGAACAACCCGAACATCAAGATCGTGGCCATCCAGTACGCCGGCGGCGATCAGCTCCTCTCAGCCGACGCAGCCAAGGCCATCGTGACTGCGAACCCCAACCTCAAGGGCATGTACGGCACCAACGAGGGGTCCGCCATCGGCATCGTCAAGGCCGTCGAGGAACTGGGACTCAAGGGGAAACTGACCATTGTCGGCTTCGACTCGGGCAAGGCCCAGATCGATGCCGTCCGGTCCGGACTGATGGCCGGAGCGGTGACCCAGAACCCCGTGGGAATCGGCTACGAAACCGTGAAGGCTGCCGTGGCCGCCATCAAGGGGGAGAAACTGGAGAAGGTCATCGACACCGGTTTCTACTGGTACGACGCAAAGAACATCGATTCGGACCAGATCAAGCCCAACCTCTACCAGTAGTCCCAGCCGGAACTGCATCAATACCTCCACAACGGCGGCCCCTCACCTTCCCGGGAGGGGCCGTCGCTGTGCCCAAGCCGGTTCGGCGCCGACTGCACTGGCCGGCCCAAAGGCCACAGGACCGCCCAAAGGCTACCGGCGTGGCTAGAGGGCTTGGCGCAACCAGGCTTCCACGCCGCTGATGTGGACGGTCACCAGTGCCCGGACGAGCTCGGCGTCACCCCGGGCCAGGGCGTCGGCAATGGCCTTGTGCTCTGACAGCGTATGTGCCACCGCCTTGTCCTGGGTCAGGCCGCGCCAGACCCGCGCCCGCACAGTGCTGCCGGAAAGTGCGTCCAGCAGACTCTCCAGGTACGCGTTGCCTGCGGCCCTGCTGATGAGCCGGTGGAATTCAAGATCGTGGGCCACCAGTTCCTCAACAGCGGTGTTCTCATCGATGCCGTCCATGGTGCTGCGGAGTTCCAGGAGTTGTTCGGGACTTATTTTGCCCGCGGCTATGAACGCCGTGGCCGGTTCCAGGATGCGCCGGACCTCGAAGAGTTCCAGGATGGACCTGTCCTGGTGAAGTTCCACCACGAAGGCCACCGCCTCGTTCAGCAGCTTTGCATCCAGGCTCGTCACATAGGTGCCGTCGCCGCGGCGCACGTCCAGGACGCGGATGAGGGCCAGTGCCTTGACCGCCTCACGCAGCGAGCTGCGGGACAGCCCCAGCCGGTCACTGAGCTCCTTCTCCGGAGGCAGGCGGTCGCCCGCTTTGAGCTCGCCGCGCAGGAGCATGTCCTTGATCTTGTCGATCGCCTCGTCTGTGACAGCCATGCGAACATCCTAGCGCCCAATCGTCGGATGTCTGGCTGCAGCACGACGCGAGCGGCCCGGGTCAGTGAGGCGCCGGAAGGGGATATTTGTTGGGGGTGACAAAACCGGAGGGAACGATGAGGTGCCGCAGGAGATCGGAGCTATCTCGCCAATATTCCCCCGTCATGCCCCGAAAGACGCCATTGACAGCCAATACATCCGATGTTTAGGCTGACAGGCGTATCCGCCTCCCCTACCAAAGGATCTTCCATGATTCACCACGCTCCCTGGTTCGAAGAAGCCCGGCTCGGCATGTTCGTCCATTGGGGTCTGTATGCGTTGCCTGCCAGGCATGAGTGGGTGATGAACCTCGAGGAACTCAACGCGGAGTACTATTCCCGCTACTTCCGGCGCTTTGATCCGGACCTTTACGATCCCCGGGAATGGGCGCGGGCGGCGAAGGATGCCGGCATGAAGTACGTCGTGCTGACAACAAAGCACCATGACGGCTTCTGCCTCTGGGACTCTGCGCTCACGGATTACAAGTCCAGGAACACCCCTGCAGGACGCGATCTGGTGCGTCCCTACGTTGATGCTTTGCGGGCGGAGGGCCTGAAGGTTGGCTTCTACCACTCCCTGATTGACTGGCACCACCCGGATTTCACCATCGACGGTGCGCATCCGCAGCGGAACTCCCCCGACGTGGCAGCCATGAACGCCGGGCGAGACATGGCTCGCTACCGGGACTACCTCCACGGCCAGGTCAGGGAGCTGCTCACGGATTACGGCCAGATCGACTATCTCTTCTTCGACTTCTCCTACTCAGAGGATGGGCCGGAGGAATTCTGGGACGGCAAAGGCCGGAAGGAGTGGGACTCAGAGGCGCTGCTCGCCATGGTGCGGGAGCTGCAGCCCGGCATCGTGGTCAACGACCGCCTGGAGATTCCCGGCGACTTCATTACCCCGGAGCAATACCAGCCGGCCGGACCCATGCTGGCGGACAACAAGCCGGTGGCGTGGGAAGCCTGCCAGACGCTAAACGGAAGCTGGGGCTATGACCGGGACAACTTCAACTTCAAGTCCGTGGACCTGCTCATCCGGATGCTTGTGGATGGTGTCTCCAAAGGCGGCAACCTGCTGCTCAACGTCGGCCCTACCGGCCGCGGCAATTTCGATCCGCGTGCCAGTGAGGCCCTCCGGGGAATCGGGGCGTGGATGCAGTTGCACGGCCGGTCCATCTACGGGGCGGGTCCGTCCGCTTTCACGCCGCCTGCGGATGCGCGGTATACCCAGCGCGGAAACCGGCTTTACGTCCACCTGTTCGCATGGCCTTTCCAGTTTGTCCACTTGCCGGGACTGGAAGGAAAGGTGGAGTACGCGCAGCTGCTGAACGACGCTTCCGAGGTCTTCCTCCAAAGGAACGATCCGCAGGCGCAGGCACACAACATGCAGCCCGGCGCCCAGCCCGCCGGCACCCTGACCGTCAAGCTGCCCGTGCAACGGCCGGACGTCGCCGTCCCCGTTCTCGAGCTTTTCCTCACTGAATAGCCAGGCAGCTTTTCCTGACAGAGGAGGCAGGCAGAGGGAGGCACCTTAAATTACGACGGCGGCACCCGGGTTCCGTGGGTACAGAACCGGGGTGCCGCCGTCGGACGCTACTTCAAGGGTTTAGCGGGGAGTTACTTTCCGTCCCTGCCCGCGCCCGGAGCCGGCCGGTTGGCCACGAGCGGGTACGGGCCGGTGAAACCGTCACGCACGGCGGCGAGTTCCAGAATGCGGTCCCGGCACAGGCGCCAGCCCAGCATCAGCGCGGGAATCACGATCACCAGTGACGCGATGGTCCACGTGCCCACAGGGGAATCGAAGGCCATCAGGATCAGCACCGCGGCCAGGAATGCGAGCGTGATCCAGCCGGTAACCGGGGAGCCTGGCATCCGGAAGGCGGGGCGCAGCAGTTCACCGCGGTTAGAGAGCTTGACCAGTTGCATCTGGCACAGGACGATCATGCCCCAGGTGCTGATGATGCCCAGCGACGCGATGTTCAGGACGATCTCGAAGGCTTCAGCCGGTACCACAGCGTTGAGCACCACGCCGAGGCAGGCCACTGCAGCTGTCAGCGCGATGCCGCCGTAGGGGACGCCAGCCTTGTTCATCCGGCCGGCGAACTTCGGTGCAGATCCGGTGACGGACATGGAGCGCATGATGCGGCCGGTGGAGTAGAGCCCGGCATTCAGTGAGGAAAGGGCTGCGGTGAGGACCACGAGGTTCATGATGGCATCCACACCCTCAACGCCGATGGAACCGAAGAACGTCACGAAGGGGCTTTCCCCGGCCTTGTAGGAGGTGTAGGGGAGCAGCAGCGACAGCAGGATCAGGGAACCGACGTAGAAGACCGCGATACGGACGATGACCGTGTTGATGGCCTTGGGCATGATCTTCTCGGGGTTTTCCGTCTCGCCGGCGGCGGTACCGATCAGCTCGATCGACGCGTAGGCGAACACCACACCCTGCATCACCACGATGGCGGGCAACAGGCCGTTCGGGAAGAGGCCGCCGTTGTCAGCGATGAGGCTGAATCCGACCTCCTGGCCTGCCACCGGTGTGCCGAAGATGACGAAGTAGATACCAACGACCAGGAAGGTGAGCAGGGCCACCACCTTGATCAGCGCGAACCAGAACTCCAGTTCACCGAAGACCTTAACCGAGATCAGGTTCAGGCCCAGCACCAGGATGAGCGCCGCCAGGGCCCACATCCACTGAGGAACATCGGCAATCGGGGCCCAGTACTTCTTGAAGAAGTTCATGTAAAGAGCGACGGCGGTGATGTCCACGATGGCGGTCATGGCCCAGTTCAGCCAGTAGAGCCAACCGGTGACGAACGCGGCCTTCTCTCCGAAGAATTCGCGGGCGTAGGAGACGAACGAGCCTGACGACGGGCGGTGCATGACCAGCTCGCCGAGGGCGCGGAGGATCATGAAAGCGAAGAAGCCGCAAACGGCGTAGCTGATGATCAGGGCCGGGCCCGCCGTGGCGAGCCGGCCGCCGGCGCCCATGAACAGGCCGGTGCCGATCGCACCGCCGATGGCGATCATCTGGACCTGGCGGGGTTTGAGGCCCTTGTGGTAACCCTCGTCCTCCCGGTGCAGGGTGGCTTCGGAGGCGTGGGCGTGCGCGGGAATGGTGTGGTCGGAAATGGGCGCTTGTTGCTGGGCGTCCACTGGGGGCTTTGTCACGGGGAGTCCTTTATCTCTTGGGTGGGGACTATCAGGTGGAGCTATTTAGTGCGGGATGGGCCCACAACTGCCGGGTTCCCTGACCGGGCTTGCGAGGTTAGGGGGCGGTTGGGGATTCTTTGGTGAGGTTTGCCAGGCGTTCGGGGCTGAGGAGTTCCTGGAGTTGGGTGTTGGTGAGGAGTCCGTGTTCGAGGACTAGTTCTGCTACGCCTTTGCCGGTGGCGAGTGCTTCCTGGGCGATGGCGGTGGCGGTGGTGTAGCCGAGGTGGGGGTTGAGGGCGGTGACCAGGCCGATGGATTGTTCCACGGTTTGGCGGAGGTGTTCGGTGTTGGCGGTGATGCCCTGGATGCAGCGGGCCGTGAGGGTGCGGCAGGCGGCTTCGAGGTGGGAGATGCTCTTGTGGAGGCTGTGGACGATGATGGGTTCGAAGGCGTTGAGTTGGAGTTGCCCGGCTTCGGCGGCCATGGTGATGGTGACGTCGTTGCCGATCACTTCGTAGGCGACCTGGGAGACGACTTCGGGGATGACCGGGTTGATTTTGCCGGGCATGATGGAGGAGCCGGATTGGACGGCGGGGAGGTTGATTTCGCCGAACCCGGCGCGCGGGCCGGAGGAGAGCAGGCGCAGGTCGTTGCAGATTTTAGAGAGTTTCACGGCGACGCGTTTGAGGACGCCGGAGAGGTGGACGAAAGCGCCGACGTCCTGGGTGGCTTCGATCAGGTCCGGTGCGGTGACCAGGGGCAGGCCGGTGATGTTGGCGAGGTGCCGGCAGGCTGTTTCGGCGTAGCCTGCGGGGGCGTTCAGGCCGGTGCCGATGGCGGTGGCGCCGAGGTTGATTTCGTGGATCAGGACTTCGGCTTCGGCGAGGCGGAGCCGGTCTTCGCCGATGGTGATGGCGTAGGTGCCGAATTCCTGGCCCAGGGTCATGGGCACGGCGTCCTGGAGCTGGGTGCGGCCCATTTTGACGACGGTGCGGAATTCGAGGGCCTTGGCGGCGCAGGCTTCTTCGAGTTCGGCCAGGGCGTTGAGGAGTTCGCGGGCGGCGAAGATGGTGCCCAGTTTCACGGCGGTGGGGTAGACGTCGTTGGTGGACTGGGAGAGGTTGACGTGGTCGTTGGGGTGCAGGCGGGTGTAGTCGCCTTTGGGGTGGCCAAGGATTTGCAGGGCGCGGTTGGCGATGACTTCGTTGGCGTTCATGTTCGAGGAGGTTCCGGCGCCGCCTTGGATGACGTCGACGACGAACTGCTCGGCGTACCGGCCGGCGATGATGTCCTGGCAGGCCTGTTCGATCGCGTCGGCGCGTTCGGCGTCCAGCAGCCCGAGTTCGCGGTTGGTGCGGGCCGCGGCGAGCTTGACCGCTGCCAGGCCGCGGACCAGGTGCATGTTGGAGGAGAGTTTCTGGCCGGTGATCGGGAAGTTTTCCACCGCGCGCAGGGTATGCACGCCCCAGTACGCTTCGGCCGGGACGTCCCGGTCACCGAGCAGGTCATGCTCGGACCGGACCCCGGTCTGGCTGGGATTTTGGGCGATTTCGGTGGTGGTCATAGGGGTCCTCACGAGGCTTCGTTGACGGGTTCGGACAGGAAATCTGTTGGCTGCAGGAGGCCGACCTGACGTCCGCCACCAAGAACGGGAGCAGTGCCGATCCCGGAAAGTGGCGAGATATCCATGCCGAGCGCCTCGAGCACCCTCACGGTGACTGGCATCCGGGCACGGTCGGCGCCGTCGGATATCTTCACGGCAATGCCGCGGCCGTCCGCCAGGCCCACCAGCTGGATTCCCTCAAAACCGTCCTTTGCGACGGCGCCCGGGAGCAGGCGCATGAACCGGGTGACGTCCCGGCCTTCCCCGGCCACCATGTCCGGGTGCCTTCGCATGGCGAGCCCGACGGCGGCTTCAGCAACAAGCGGGCAGGTCCCGGCGTCGTCGGGCTTGCCGTGGGTATTGGCCCCGGAAACTGAACCGCTGGCCGCGGCGATACGACCGAATGCGCGGGCCATGCCGCGGAGGGTCAGGGCGAAGAGCGGCGTACCGCAGCCATCCGTGCTGAGGCCCAGCAGTTCCTCGCCTGTCAGTTCCGTGACCGTGCGGCCGACGAGCTGCTGCAGCGGGTGGGCCGGATCGAGGTATCCCTTGACCGGCCAGCCGTTGATGACGCAGGTCGCCGCCATGGACGCATGCTTGCCGGAACAGTTCTGGGTCAGCTGCGTCGCGTGGCCGCCGGACCGAAGCCATTCCTCACGCTCAGCGTCGCCGTAGGGGAGGTCGGTGCTGTTCTCGAGGTCGTGAGCGGTGAGGCCATGCATTTCGAGGATCCGCAGGGCACCGTCCCGATGCCTGGCCGCTCCGGAATGGCTTGCAGCGGTCAGGGCCAGGAGTTCTGCCGGCAGCTGCAACCCGGCGCGCACCATGGCGACTGCCTGCAGCGGCTTGAGCGAGGACCGCGGGTAGAAGGGGGCCAGGGGGTCTCCTGCCGCCGCCAAAGTGGATCCGTCCGATGCGGTCGCAATGACCGATCCGTAGTGGATGCTTTCCACCAGCCCGTCGCGGCTGGCCACCGCCAGGGCGGCGTGCTGCGCGAGCGGTTCCGCGAAGGGTGTCACGGTGCCGGGGGCGGCGGTCCGGGCAGCAGGAAAGGCAGGGATTGGCATAGCGTCCTTTTAGCGGGGTTACTTGTTGAGGATTGAATCGAGTGCAGCGCCCACGGCCCGCAGGTGTTCGGCCATGGCGGCGCTGGCATCCTCTGCGGAACCTGCTTCAATTGCGGCGAGGATGTGCTGGTGTTCCAGGTCGGAGGCGTGCTGCCGGTCCGCCACCATGTTCAGGGTCTCTGACTGGTAGGCGAGCGCGCCGCGGATGTCCGCCACGACGCTGGCGAAGACTTTGTTGCCGCTGGCGCGGGCGATGGTGGCGTGGAAACTGGAGTCAAGAGCTACCCAGGATTCCGGGTCCGTTTCCGTGGACATTGCTTCGACGATGTGCCGGAGCGTCTCCAGCTCTTCCTCGGTCCGGCGCTGGGCGGCCAGGCCGGCGGCCGGTACCTCGATGTGAGGACGAGCCTCAGTCAGGTCGCGGGCGGAATACTGCCCCAGTGTGAGGTCGTTTGCCACCGTGCTGGCGACCACGAAGGTGCCCTTGCCGGTCTTGGTGACGGTGAGCCCCAGGGCAGTACAGGACCGAAGGGCTTCCCGGATGACTGAGCGGCTGACCCCGTACTGCTGGGCGAGGGAGGCCTCGGAGCTGAGCTTGCCGCCCACTGCAACCCGGCCGGACTCTATGTCTGCGCGGATCGCATTGAACACAGCCTCGGCGGCGCTAAGCCGGGCCAGGGGCTTGGCCGGTTCCGGCGCCGAGATGGTTGCGGCAGCGGGGCCGGGGGACTCTGCAGGCTGTCCTGCTGTCCTGCTGTCTGACAGGTTCACGCTTAAAATATGGCACGGGTCACACGCGGTGTCAACTGTCCGGAGGAGACTTTTAAGCCGATGCTGCCCGGTGCCATTCATTAGGGGAACCCTGACAACCGCCGTCATGGGTGGGAGGGTCAGGAGTTTGCGGCGGCTCGTCGCTGGGCTTTGAGCAGCCGCAGGCCGCTGGCCAGCACGCCCACGTGGCTGAAGGCCTGCGGGAAGTTACCCAGGAATTCCCCTGTGCCCGGATGGATCTGTTCAGGAAACAGCCCGAGAGGGTTCGCTCGCCTGCAGAGGGATTCGTAGAGATCGTGGGCCTCATCCACGCGTCCTTGACCGGCAAGGTTGTCCACCAGCCAGAAACTGCAGAGCAGGAAGGCACCCTCACCACCAGGCAGTCCGTCCGGCGATTCCCGCGGCAGGTAGCGGAACAGCAGCCCGTTGCCTGCATCCAGCTTCGCCGCAATGGCCTCAGTTGTCGCCACCATCCTGGGGTCGTTGAACGCGATGACGTTTCGGACCGGGAGGGTCAGCAGGGCAGCATCCAGGCCGCCTGTTCCGCCAAGATGCTCCGTGAAGGTGTTGCTGTCCGGGTTCCAGGACAGCCCCAGAGTGGCCTCGCGGATTTCCTTTGCCGCCGACTCCCAGCGCCTCTTCGGATAGGGCAGCTTATGTCTCCGCGCGATCTGGATGGCCCTGTCGATCGCCACGTGGCACATGGCCGCGGAATAGGTGAAGGGACGGCCTGCGCTCCGTACTTCCCAAGGGCCGCTGTCCGGAGTCCTCCAGTTGTGGATGGCGGCTTCGACGATAGGCGTCAGCGTCGTCCACAACTGGTGGTCCACGAGCTGGCCGCTGTTGGACCACTGGTAGGCGATGTCGACGATTTCCCCGTAAACATCCTGCTGCAACTGGTTGACGGCGCCGTTTCCCCACCTCACCGGAGACGACCCGCGGTAGCCGCGCAGCACGGGATCCTCCACTTCTTCCGGCGGCTGGGAGCCGTCCAGTGCGTACAGGACGTGAGGTACGCCGTCGCGCTCCACATTGGTCAGGACCCATGCCAGGAACACATCAGCATCACTGGGATCACCAATCCGGCGGAAGACATAGTTGGAGAAGGAGGCGTCCCGGACCCAGGTGTAGCGGTAGTCCCAGTTGCGAGGTGAACCTGGCCATTCCGGCAGCGAGGACGTGGCAGCAGCCATGATGGCGCCGGTCTCCGCATGATCCAGCAACTTCAGAGTGAGGGCGGAGCGCTTCATAAGATCCGCCTGGGAACCTTCGCAGTCCAGGCCCGATGCCCATTGACGCCAGCCCCTGACTGTCTGTTCGATCAGTTTCTTCGCATCCGGACGCTGGCGCAGGCGGAAACGGCCGGACCAGTGCAGGGAGACTGTGATTGTTTCGCCGGCACGCAATGTCAGTTCGGTGGAGAGCCCCCTGCCGTCCGGCCTGAGTTCAACCGATGACCACAAGTACACTTCGGAGGTTCCGTTCACGGGCCAATCGAACCTCCAGCCGCCGGCAAGCTGGTCATAGGTCGTCCCGACCTTGGGCACAAGGTTAACCCGCACCCGCACATCTCCACCCACGGCCTGCGCATGCCGGAGCAGCTCGCGGCGGCCGGCCGGAACAGGCTCCGCCAGGTTCGCCCCCGAGCGCAGGGTAAGGCAGTCAGTTACCTGGAGCATGCCGTGGTCCGAGACCAGGGAGGTGACCAGGACACACGAGTCCTCCGTGTACCGCTGCATTGAAGACCGGAGAGGAACAGGCGTGATCTCAAAGAGGCCTCCGGACTCATTGTCCAAAAGGCCTGCCAGGAAGGGGGGACTGTCGAATTCCGGTAGGCAAAGCCAGGAAATTCCGCCGTCGCGGCCTGCCAGGGCGCAGGTAGAACCGTCGCCGATGAGACCGTGATCCTCGATGGGTAGGTACCCGTCGAGGCGCTCCACCGGACGCGGGCTCGCCGCAGCAAACATGCCTGCTGGTTCCTTAGGATTTTTGTTTCTCGCTGGTACTTAAATTATCCCGCTGTGCCCGCCGGGATGTTGCATTCCAGGAAATTTTTCAGGATCGCCCTGAGTCCGCTGCCGCGGCTTTCTTCACCAGGCGCTGATCCGTGCCTCATCGGCGGAGGTGAGCTTCTTCAGAGCGAAAGCTGTCGGCCACATGGTGCCGTCGTCGAGGTTCGCCGCGTCGTTGAAGCCGAACGTCGCGTAGCGTGTCTTGAACTAATTCGAGCTTTGGAAGAAGCAGAACTGCTCGATCCTGTCATTGAAGAACCCGCCTTAGCCCTCGCACGCCTTAGCCCTCGCACTCCGTGCAGAACTTCCTGCCGTCCTTTTCACGGGCGAGCTGGCTGCGGTGGTGGACCAGGAAACAGGACATGCACGTGAATTCGTCGGATTGGACCGGGACCAGCTGGACCAGCAGTTCCTCGCTTGAGAGATCTGCCCCGGGCAGCACGAAGCTGTCAGCGAGATCGGCCTCGTCCATGTCGATGCTGGCCCCTGGCACGGTCTTCTCAGTCTTGAGTCCGTCCAGGGTTTCGGTCGACTCATCCTCGGGCATCAGGCGCGGAGCGTCATAGTCGATGGACATCGCGGTTCCTTCCTTGGGTTTCGTGTGCGAAGGTTCGCTGGAACATTACTCCAACCGGACACTCGCGGAAGATATTCCCGCTGCCCGGGCCGCGTCCACTCCGGCCGCACACCAGACGCTGGCGGGGCAACGGGTCATGCCTCCGCGTCGCCGTTCCTGTTCCGTCGAGTGCTCCCGATAGTGCGTTCGGCAGCGTCAAAAACGACGTCCCGAAGATTGCGGGTGCGGACCATGATGGCTCTTTGACGGTCCGCGCCGGTTCCGTCGGCGAGGATCTCTGCGACGGCTTCTTCCACCACGGCCAGGTCCCCGCATTCGGCCAGGACCGGGGGGATTGGCAGGCAGTGCGATCAGAATGGGAAGCCAGATCCGGAGACCAGCAGGAACTCCTCTTCCACACTGAAGCTTCGCACAACGCCAGTCTGCCCCATGCCCAGGGCTTCGCTAACGCTTCACTTACGCTTCAACGACAGGAGCGAATGAGGCAAATATCCGTCAACCCCTACCGCTGAATCAGCGGTAGGGGTTGCCCTCCCGGCCTCCGGCGCGGCGATGATCGTAGCCCTGCTCCCATGCGCGTGCAACGGCGGAGACCAGATCCGCAAGCAGCGGATAGTAGGGGTGGTCGGGCCCGATGAAAATCATCTCTTCCTGCGCCTTTTCGACGACGGCGCGGATCTCGTTTTCCGTGTCCGTCCCTCCGCTCTTGTGGTGCTTATGCCGTGCCCGCGGTGGTTCCACTGCCGCCTCTGTCGCCTCCGCCTGCGGCGGGTGTGCCTTGCCGGTTGACCGGGATCTTCCGGGACTGGTTTCCTGACTCCTCGGGCACGGGGACGCGTACTTCAAGGACCCCGTCGGTGTAGGAGGCCCTGATGTCCTTCTCATCCACCATGCTCGGGAGGCTGATGGTGCGGGAGAAGGTGCCGTACCGGAACTCGGAGCGGTATCCCCGCTTGTCCTTGTGCTCGGACTTTTCCTCGTGCCTGACGTCAATGCGCAGTTCGTTGCCGGCCAGCGTAATGTCAACATCCTTGTCAGGATCGATGCCGGGGACTTCGGCCTTGACGACCATCGTGCCGGCGTCGCGGTATTCCTCGACCCTCAGCCACGATCCGGTGTCCCCTTCAAGCAAGCGGCGGAAGGGTTCTGTGATGTCAGCGCCCGCCCAGCGCATCAGGTTGCTCATGGCTCCTCCAATCTGCTGCCGGCCCTGCAGCAGCCGACGCTCGGGCAGGGCCGGGTCGGATTCCGACACCAATAAAATACGCCCGCCAGGCCCGGTTGTTAAGGCCTCCCGGGGTTCCGCGGGTCCTTCGGCATGGCAGCAGTTCAAGGTGTGAAGTGGCGCAGCGGACGCCGAAAAAAGGCGGGCCTGACGGGCTCAGGGACTTTCGGGTTTGTTAGCGCGCACTTGCTAAGATTTGGCACGTGGACAGGTCTGAGATCCACGGAGACCCACGCGAAGAACGGAATGCGCCCAGTGGAACCCACTCATATCGACGGCGGGAAAGCCATCCTGGAACTCCGTGAGGACGGCGTGATCCATTTGAAATGGCAGCCCGGGGTTAGCCTTGGCGCGGCCGATGTTTTCAATGCCATGGCGAGCGTCAATGACATCTGCGCCGGATTGCCGCATCCGCTGCTGGTGGAAATGTCCGATACCGAAACGGTCAGTCACAGCGCACGTGCAGCTTTCTCCACGCCGTGCGACGCCTCACGGATCGCACTGCTCGGCTCCAATCCTGTTGACCGCGTGATAGCCAACTTTCGCGGCACCGAAACGTATCCGTGTCCAACCCGCTTCTTCCTTGACCGGACAGAGGCCATCAGGTGGCTACTTCAGGATCCCGTTTCCTGACTTGCACCCCGAGTCCGCAGAGCTCCCGTGTTCCGGGAAGGAAATGCCTGCCGGACCCTGTTACTGGCAAGTAGTGGAGGCTGGCGAAAATGAGTATCTGTTACTCGTGCCCGGAATGGTTTTGGGGAGTTCAATTGAGGTCAGGGTCGGCGACAATCAAGCCTTCTGAGACCGAGGCTTACCCCCAGTTGCCGCCGGCCCGTCCAACTCTCACTCAAGATGTCCGACGTCGTTGAGGGACATCACCTGCCTGTCATGGAAAAAATCGTCCTCCCGAAGATGCGTGATGCTGCCAGGCGACACCTTGAACTTCACGTAGCCGGCTTCTTCGAGCGGAAGCCCGATCCAGGCTGCAATGAGATAGGTCGCCGTGCCGCCATGCGTAACCACGACTACATCCTGCGCCCCGCACATGAGGATCCGCTCAAGAGCCGCATACGCGCGGCCCGCCAACTCGAGCCTTGATTCAGAACCGTCTATTCCATCTCGATGCCGCATCCTGTCCCCCAGCGCGGGCGGGGGCACAAAAGGAGTCGAACCCGCCGGTGTGGCCTCGGCAGCTCCATAGGACTGCTCCCGAAGGTCTGCGTCGATGAGCATGTCCACGCTCAGGCTTTCAGCAATTGGTTCTGCCGTTTGCCGCGTCCGGAGGAGATCTGAGCAGAAGAGCAACGGGCTGCGACCGGCCGGTATCCGCTCGCTCAACGCCGTGGCGACGCGTCGGGAACTCGCCATGCCCCGAGGGGTGAGTGATGAGTCATGCCAGCCACCGACGAGGTTCTCCACGTGGTGGGTTGCTTCCGGGTGGGTGACTATGTACACGTTCTGCAAGGCATACCTCTTCATCTGCCGGGCCTAGAGTTCCTTGAGCCAAGGGTGGTTTGGATGCGCAACGAGGATAGCTGCGCGGAGCCACCGACGGTCGGAGTCATTAAGCAGGGGCAGGCAGGCCCGAAAATCCTCTTGGTCCTGTGCCCTGAGACCTGGGGCCTTGTGCAGCAACTGGATCTCCGGACGCAGATAGTTGATCCCGTCGCGGTTCCACACTATATCCGCGGTCCTGCGGCGTATCCGGGCATCCCGCTTGTAGGTCCACATAGACATCGTGGCATCCATGAGAAGGACGTCGTACTCCCATGGGTCTGCGGCACTTTCCCGCAACCAGAGATTCCCGCACGTGGAAGAAATTGCTTCGTCAGCCTCTCCAATGAGTGGCCGGAGCGTTCCCTTGTCGGCGGCCCAGACGTCGAACCGCGACGTGAGGTGCCGCCGCAGGAGGGCGACTTCAGAGCGCAGGATGCTGGGATCCAGGTCGCCATGGGGCCGGGGTTTTCCGGTGAAGGCTTCGATCGCCCAACCGCCGGCAATCCACCAGAATCCGGGGTATCCCTTGAAAAGCTCAACCGCGTCAGCCGGCGTTCGGTGCCGCCAGCGCCCGTACAGGCGGACGGCCTCATCGTGATCAAGCATGCTATGAGTCTAAGGCGGGCCCGGCTGACGGCACTCGTCACCTAAGAGGTTCCCTGAGGCGAAAAGCTGTCTCTCATTCCGGCGAATTACGACACACAATTGGGTCTTTTTGATCGGCCCGGGCTGGCCTACCGTGAACACAGGTTGCGGCCCGTCCCGGGCGGCTGGAAGACGGAGGATTTTCCCATGACAACGCATGTCGCAGACTGCAGCGTGACCAATTGCTCCTTCAACGATCACTCGGAATGCAATGCCGCGGCCATCACTGTCGGCGGTACCGAAGACCACGCCACATGCGCCACCTTCATCGACACCGGAACCCACGGGGGCCTGATGAAGGTGCTGGCTGGCGTCGGCGCCTGCCAGCGCTCGGAGTGCGTACACAACGACCATTTGATGTGCGGCGCCCCTGAGGTGCACGTCGGCCCTGGTGCTGACAACGCCGACTGCCTCACGTACGCGCACACGTAAAAGGCCGGCGTTCCGCCCGCGCCAGGCCTCCAAGCGGAACTGGCCATGGACGTTTGAAGGACCGTGAAATAGGTACCTTCGTTCCGATCTGCCTCTGGCTTGCCACTTTTCCTTGGCGTAGACTCAGGATGAACGGCAGAGCGGCACGATCGTACCTATGAGGAGCAATGGCGGAGAAGATCACGGACCAGCTGGCGGCAGAGGTTCGTGCCCGCCGGATGGCCCTGGGACTCACCCAGCAGGACCTGGCCGCCATGGCCGCCGTCTCCGAACGCTTCGTCCGGTTCGTTGAGCAGGGCAAGCCTAGTATTCAGCTGGACTCGCTGACTGCGGTACTTGAAACCCTGGGTCTTGAGCTCAGCCTGGGCACCAGGACCAGCAAGGCCGCCAAGGCTCTCACCAACCCGTCCATCGGTAAGGACGCCCCGGCGTGAGACACCGGATCGCCGATGTCTACAAGGCCGGCGTCCTGGCCGCCCGGCTCGAAAGGCACGATGGCGGCACACGGTTCACCTACCTGCCGGCTTACCTCGCGTCGGGGCGGCCTGCCGTCGCCAGTTCCCTGCCGCTGAGTACGGAACCTGTGCTTGCCGCGGCAGGGGCCGCGCCGCCTTACTTTACCGGGCTCCTGCCTGAGGGGCGCCGGCTTAACTCCCTGCGGCGTTCGGTGAAGGCGAGCGCTGACGATGATCTTTCGTTGTTGATCGCGGCAGGCGGCAATCCGGTCGGCGATGTGCAGATCGTGGGTCATGGCGAACCGCTGGACCCGGACGAGCATGCTGTTGAGCTGGATCCGAAGCAGGCCGTGGACTTCGACCAGCTGCTGGGGGATCCGGACCTGATCGATCCCGTTGCCCTGGCGGGCGTGCAGGACAAGCTCTCGGCGGGGATGATTTCCCTTCCTGTGGCCAGCGCAGGCAAGCGGTTCATCCTCAAACTCAACGCCCCGGAGTTCCCGCACGTCGTGGAGAACGAACTGGTCATGTTCCGGTATGCGGCCAGGCTGCGGATCCCGCTGAGCAAGGTCCGGCTGATCCGCGACGTCGCCGGCAGGCCGGGCCTGCTGGTGGAGCGCTTCGATCGCGTGCCGGTCGCGGGAAGCGGCCCTGATGAAGTGCGGCGCCTGGCCGTGGAGGACGGCGCGCAGGTGCTCAGGCTGTACCCGGCGGACAAATACAACGTGGGGTACGCGCAGGTCTGCCGTGCCCTGGCCGAGTACTGCTCGGCGCCCCTTCCGGCTCTGCGCAACCTCGCGATCCAGGCGGCGTTCGCTTGGCTGAGCGGCAACGGGGACCTGCATGCCAAGAATGTCTCCATGATCCAGCAGCCGCACGGAGAGTGGTCCGTCGCCCCGGTGTATGACATCCCCTCGACCGTCGTCTACGGCGACAGGACGCTTGCCCTGACCCTGGCCGGGAAGCGCAGCGGGATCTCCCGGCGGCATTTTCTGGGCTGGGCTTCTGAGCTGGGACTCACCGGGCGTGCGGCGGTGCAGGTAGTGGAGGCGGCCCTGAAAGCGTCCGGCCCGCTGATCGCGGACCTGCAAAAGGGCACCGCTTTCGCTGGTGCCATGGCGCCCGGAGAGGACGACGGCGGCTCGCCTTTTCCGGACCTGGTCACCAGGGCGTGGGTCAAGGAGCTGAAGCACAGGAGGAGGCTGCTGGAAGGCGGATGAACAGGAGGTGACGTGCACTCTCGGCCGGGTGCCGGCGTCGTCCGCTCCGCCGCTTGAAAGCGGTTGGAGAAACGCGGTTGGAGAACCTAGAGGTGCTGGATGCCTGCGCGCTGCATGGCGTCTTTGTAGATCTCGACGCTCTTGGCCAGGAGGTCCTCCTGCTTGGCTTCAGAGACGGCGAAGGCCCGGCCGCCGAGAGCGCTGGCCTTGTAGATCTTGATGCCGCTGTTCTTCAGTGAGGAGTGGTAGGTCTTCTCGAAGAGGGCGAGAAACGTGGAGGCGTCAGTCCCGTGCGCGATGATTGCGGAGACGCGCCGGTTGATCTTCAGGAACTGGCGGAAGGGGCGCAGCCCGTCAGTCTTTTCCTGGACATTAAGTGCCGACGGGAGCTCAGGGTCACGGATCCACGGGTAGGCGTTCCACGGCATCACGTAGCGGGGGTCGAGTTCGGCGAGTTCGTAGATCTGGGTGGCCCTGCGGGCTGACTCATCGTCGTTGTAATGGGAGATGAAACCGGATTCAGTGCCTTTGCCGGGGCTGATCTGGAGGCTGACGATCCGGCATTCGTCCTCGTCATGCACGGGATCGATGTAGGGGACGATGGACCCTGGCTTCTTTTCCATCAGTTCATCGCAGAGCTGCGTTACCGCCGCGATGTTTGGTTCCTGTAGCAGGGCCTTTTTTTCGTCCCAGTCAATCGTCACGATCTCTCCCTCAGCAGCACGGCGTCCAGAATCAGGCGTCTTATGCCACTCTACGCTTTCGGGCGTTGCAGCGCGCGGACGAGTTTGCTTCCCGGATGCTTGTGGAACGAGCCCGGGCGTCCGGAAAGCGGCGCCTGATGCCTTGCAAAAACAAGAGCCTGATGATGTACTTCGGGCACAGCCACCAGACTGCCGGGGCTGCATCCTGGCAGGGTCGGGCTGGGTATGCAATGCGACTGTCGGGCGAACACGTCGGAGGGGTCATGGCTGGGGAGCACCATGATGATCTTGTCATGCAGTCGCTGTTGCTGGATGAGATCGGTCAATCGGTGATCGGCCTTGATGATGCGTGGCAGATTACCTACTGGAACCGTGCTTCCGAGCGACTGTATGGGTTCAGCTCCACAGAAGTACTCGGATTGAAGATTACCGAACTGGGCATCATCGATTCGCATGACGGGCCCGGGCAGGGAGCGACAGGCCAGGAGATTGTGGACCGCCTCGCCCGGGGCCGGGACTGGGCCGGGGAATACTGGGTACGGCACCGGACAGGGCGGGAGTTTCCTGTCCACGCTACGCTGAGCCGGATCCGGGGCAGGCACACCGTGCCCGTTGCTGTAGTGGCCATTTCCAAGGACATCACGGACCGGAAGCACAGCGAGGCGATCCTGCGCCGGCTCTCCGCCATGGTTGAGTCCTCCGGAGATGCCATCATCGGGGCCGATCTGACCGGCACGATTACGAGCTGGAACGCCGGGGCTGAGAGGATGTTCGGCTGGAGCGCCCGGGAGGCCGTCGGCCGGAACTACAGCCTTCTGACTACGCGCGAGGACGCAAACCTGGGCGATATGGTGGCAAGCCGGATGGAAAGCGGGACATTCGTCAGGGGACTTGAGACGAGGTGGCGGGCCAAGGACGGGACCTACCTTGACGTTGACCTGACAGTGTCGCCGGTGTACGGCCAGGATGGATCGCAGATCGGGGCATCGGCCATTGCCCGGGACATTACGGAGATCCAGCGGCTCAAAGCTGCGGCCACCGCAGAACGCGAGCGACTCCTGGCCGCACAGGAAATGGCACATGTCGGAAGCGTGGAGTATGACGTTTCCACCGGGGAAAGGTGGCATTCCGAAGAGTTTGCGCGGATCTTCGGGCTGGGGCCGGATGAGCGGACCTCCCGGCAATCAATCCTGGAGCTCACCCATCCGGAGGACAGGGACCATGTCCGGCAGGAATGGAAGAATCTGGATGATGGCCACGGATTTGCGGATTTCGAGTACCGCATCATCAGGGCTGACGGCAGGCATCGCTGGCTGCATTCCCGAATTCGCACCATGAACGGCGCAGACGGAAAACCCCTTCGGTTCCTGGATACGGTGCTGGACATTACGGAACGCAAGAAAGCCGAAAAGGTCCTGGAATGGCAGGCCCGCCACGACGCCCTGACCCGCCTGCCGAACAGATACATGCTGACGGAAGTGCTTCAGGGCCTCCTCGACCAGTCGGCCCGTCCGGTGGTGATGTTCGTCGACGTCGACCGGTTCAAGCTGGTCAACGACGGTATTGGCCACGAAGCCGGAGACACCATCCTGGTGCTTCTCGCGGAACGGCTGAGGAATGCCGTCCGGCTCGGTGACATGGTGGGCCGCTTCGGAGGCGATGAATTCGTCGTGGTGGGCGAAAACCTGACGATGCGTGGAGCGAAGGCTATCGCCGGCCGGATCAAGGCGGCGACGCGGAACCCCTTCGAGGTCGACGGACGCCAAATCTACCTCAACGTCAGTGTGGGAATTGCCGTGGCGGGGCCCGACGATACGGCTGAATCCATGCTGCGCGGGGCCGACGCCGCCATGTACCGGGCCAAATCGGCAGGCGGCGATTCCTCGGCCGTCTACGAAGTGCAGATGACCGGTCAGGCCGCCGGGCGACTCGATCTCGAATCCGATCTGAGGCTCGCCCTTCAACGCCGGGAGTTACTGCTGGAGTACCAGCCGATCGTTGACCTCCGCAGCGAGGTCACAGTCGGTTTCGAGGCACTGCTGAGATGGCATCACCCCGAACATGGCCCAATCATGCCTGACGTCTTCATCCCTATCGCCGAAGAGACAGGACTGATCCTTCCAATCGGCACCTGGGTGCTGCAGGAAGCGCTGGGGCAAGTGGAGCAGTGGCGCAGACATCTCCCGGAAGCCGCCAACGTCTACGCGGCAGTGAACATCTCCGGACGCCAGTTCGTGGCAAGGGACTTTCCTGACGTCGTCGACGCCGCAGTGCGCTCCGCAGGGATCGATCCCGCCGCAGTCAACCTGGAGATCACCGAAACGGTACTGATGGATCAGCCGGGCCTGCCCAAAGAGACCCTTCAGCGGCTGATCCAGCTTGGGGTGGGCCTGTCGATCGACGACTTCGGGACAGGATACTCGTCGTTGAGCTACCTGAAGTGGCTATCAGCCAGAACGCTGAAAATCGACCGTACCTTCGTAGAGGAACTGGGCAGGGGTCCCCACGGCGCCTCCATCATCGAACTCGTTCTTGGCATGGCGGACAACCTAAGCCTCAATGTCGTCGCTGAAGGCGTCGAAACCCTCGACCAGGTCAACGAACTCCGCAGGCTGGGAGTCCGAAGCGCCCAGGGCTACTTCTGGAGCAAATCGATGCCGTCAGACCGCGTACCCGACTGGCTGGATACGCTCCCGCCCGGCAGCCGCCGTAGGCTGGCTTAGGTAGCCCCGACATCGCCCCCTTCATAAGGAAATCCATTGCCGCTCACGAGGACAACGCTCAAAGAAGGCGGATTTTCAGGATTCCGGACCCTCGGCAGCGTTGAGATCATGAGGATCCCGCAAGGCACAGGCCTCTTCGCCGTGCTGCGCCCGGACGGGTTCGAGCCGCGGTTCCTGAAGAAGAGCGCCGCCGGTATTTTCAAGAAGAAGGACCCGTCGCTGCCAGAGCCCGCCCTGGCCGCTGAGTGGGTCGATAGCGCCGACATCCTCTACCTCGGCAAGGCGGGGCCCGGGAGCAAAGGCAACCGCGGGCTCCGGCGGCAGATCCAGGAGTTCCTGGACTTCGGAAAGGGAAAGCCTCCGGGCCACTGGGACGGCAGGCTGGTCTGGCAGCTTGCCAATCCAGAGGCACTGGTCATCGCCTGGAAGGAACTCCCGGCAGCAGAACTGAACACGTCTGAGGCCAGGTACCACCAGGAGTTCGTCGAAGCCTACGGCAGGCTGCCGTTCGCAAACCTGGTGCAGGCGCGGGCCCGGAACTAAACCGGTCCGCCCTCACTCAGGCCGGGCCCCGCAGCCGCTCCATCTCGCGGCGGTCCTTCTTGGTCGGGCGACCGGCCCCGCGGTCCCGCTGCGGGAGGCCCAAAGCCGGTGCGATAGGCCGCGGCGGCGTGTGGTCCGTGAAGCAGTGCGAGGCAGCCTCCGCGCCAACGCGCTTGGCGATCAGCCGGCGGACTTCCAGGATCCTGTCGTACCCCGGCTGCCGGACGGTCACGGTATCGCCCGTGACCACGGTGGCCGATGCCTTGGCAGGATTGCCGTTGAGCCGGACATGGCCGGCACGGCACGCGGCCGTGGACGCGGAACGGGTCTTGTACGCCCGGACTGCCCAGAGCCACGCGTCAATGCGGACGCTGGCGGGGGACGATGGAAGGCTGGTCATGGCTGGCACTGAGTATACGGTGTCAGGACTTCAATCCGGGCGGCGGAAGCCTCTCCGCTAAAGCGCGGTCGGCCACTTCCGGGGCGTTCTCCAAGGAAGTTCCCCTACCCTAGACCAGTGCCCCCACTCCACGTTCTCGTTACCGCCTGGCAGATCGACTGGACCGCCCTGGTGATAACCGGTGCCGGCGCAGTGCTCTACGGGCTCGGCCTCAGGGCAGCAGCCGCTAAAGGCCGGCGGTGGCCGCTATGGCGGACCCTGGCGTTCTACCTCCTCGGCCTCGGATCCCTGCTGGTCCTCACGTGCGGCTTTCCGGGTGCCTACAGTGCGCAGCTGCGGTGGGCATTCACCCTGAAGAGTTCACTGCTGCTCTTCGTGGTGCCGCTGCTGATTGGACTGGGGAAGCCCATCACACTGGCCCGCGCGGCACTACCGCCCGGTGGCATTGCGCGGCTGAACGCCGTGCTGTCCCACCGCCTGGTGCGGTTCCTGAGCAATTCGATGGCTGCCCCGCTGCTCGGACTTGCCCTCTTCTCCACCTTCCTCACCCCGCTGTTCTACGCTCTTCGGGCCAATCCGCTGGCTGAAGCCCTGGTCACCCTCGCGGTGCCGCTGCTGGGCCTGCTGATGGCACTCCCGATCATCGAGGAAGCAGACTTCCAGCGTTCCAGTGCCTTCATCACGCTGGAATTCGTCTTCGTCTTCATCGAGCTGCTGATCGATGCGGTCCCCGGGATCCTGCTGCGGCTCAACGGCCAGGTACTTGACCACGTCCTGGCCGCCGGCTCGCAGCCGGCCTGGTTCCCGGACCCCCTCCGGGACCAGCAGCTGGCAGGGGACCTGCTATGGTTCATCTGCGAGATCGTGGATCTGCCCCTGATCATCCTGATGTTCATGCGGTTCGCGCGGAGCGACAAACGCGAGGCACGTGGCTTCGATGACCTCACTGACCAGCAGCTCGATCAACTTAATGCGGAGCACCTCCGGCGCGGCTCCGGGCGTGTCACTCCACCGTGACGCTGACCCGCTGCACCATGTTGTTGCCCAGCCCCTGGTAGTTCCAGTTCTGTTCCAGCGGCTGGGAGGCACCAGTGGAGTCCGTGGCACGGCAGGCCAGCTCGTGCTCGCCCGGATCTGCCACCCACGGCAGCGTCCACTTGCACCAGGCAAACGGGCCCGGAGGCTTTTCCAGGTGGGCAGGCACCCATTCGCCGTCGATTCCCACCTCTACGCCGCTCACCGCACCCGCGCCGGACCACGCCCTGCCCTGAAGCATCACAGGCCCGCGCGCCAGGAACCGTTTGCGGGTGAAAAAGTCCGGAATGCCCGGCGGAACCATCAGGGAACGGATCCTGATCCGCGAAACCGGGGTGCCGGCGTCGTCCGCCTTGTCCTGGTACCTGTAGGCCACCTGCTGCTGGTATCCCTTGAACGGGGCCGTCACCACCTCGATGGATTGCAGCCACTTGACGCTTGTCATGCCGTACCAGCCGGGAACCACGAGGCGGAGCGGATAGCCATGCTGCGGCGGCAGCTCACTGCCGTTCATCCGGTAGGCAAGCACGACGTCGGGCCGCATCGCCTCGCGGATCGGCAGGCTCCGCGCGTACCGATGCCGGACGCCGCCCTGGATTCCGGCGTCGGCGCCGGTGAAGACGACTTCAACCGCTTCGGACAGCACGCCGGCCTTCGCCAGGAGATAGGCAAGCGGCACACCTGTCCACTCCGCAGTGCCGACGGCTTCAAGGACCCATGGCTGGCTGAGCGGCCGGGGCCTGAGCAGTGAACGGCCGTTGCCGGCGCACTCCAGGGTGACGGGGACGGTGATGGCAGGGTCCTTCTTCAGCGCGGCCAGGCTCAGCTCCAGCGACCGTTCCACCGCGCCGCTGATCCGCAGGTGCCAGGAGGCCGCGTCCGTGTCGGGGATGTCGAAATGCGTCAGGACGTAATGCAATCCGGGGGGCGTGATGTCACGGCGGAGTGCTTCGAGCGGCATCGAATGGTTCCGCGCCGCCAGCTGGAGTTCCTGCGCCGTCAGGGGGCCGGAAGTGGGCTCTCCCGTGTTTGAAGCGGGACGCATGGTGCGACGGGTCCTGTAGATCTGCTTGGTCATGGCGGTGCGATCCTGTTCAGCGAGCTGGCTGGGTTGCCCTCCTCACAGGTTTACGCCGGGGCCAGGTGTCCGTCAACGCTTTCGTTATGCTTCCGCCGTATGCGCCAAATCCGTCCTCTCCGGGGCGCTCAGAGCTGCGGGCGCTCGAGGAACTCCGCCAGGCTGAGCGGCTGCCGGCCGGTCAGGGTCCGCACGTCCGGGGATAGCCCGGCCATTTCGCCTGCAGCCATGGCCGTGTACGTGCTCACCCAGGCTTCCACCTGCCAAGGCGGTGCTCCGAAACGGGCCCTGGAGGCGTGGGCCTCGTCGAGCGTTTCCGGGTGGTAGGTGATGGTCCGCCCGGTCCCTGCAGTGAGCAGTTCCGCCGCCCTGGCCAGGGTGATTTCCTCCGGTCCGGTGAGGCTGTAGGTGGTCCCGACATGCAGCGCCGGATCCCTGAGTACCGTCACGGCCGAGCGGGCGATGTCCTCCCGGGCAACGGCTGACACGAGCCCGTCGGCGGCGGGACCGCGGATCACGCCGTCTTCTCCGGCCAGGAGCGGCAGGAAGTCCAGGTAGAAGTTGTCCCGGAGGAATGTGTAGCTCATCCCGGACGCCTTGATCCGCTCCTCCGTTGCGTAGTGATCCCGGGCCAGGGTGAAGGTGGCATCCGGGGATGCTCCGTAAAAGGAGGTGTAGACAACGTTCTGCACCCCGGCCGCAGCCGCGGAATCAATGAAGCTGAAGTGCTGTTCGAGCCGGTCCTCGGCCTCCGCCGCGGAAACCATGAATAGCGTCTTGACCCCCTCAAGCACCCGGGCTGCGAGGTCCCGGTCCTCATAGCTGAACACCAACGGAACCGCACCATTCAGTTCGGGTGCCCGGCCTGCATCACGCACCAGCAGCCGCTGGGCCGAGCCCGCTGCGGCAAGCTCCCGCGCCACCATTCCGCCCAGGCCTCCGGTGGAACCGGTGACTGCAAGGTCCGGCAGGGATGAGACGTCCGGCAGGTGTGTCATTGTGCTCCTAGGCTTCGCGGGCTGGAGGCGACTTGGTCAGGGCGGGGTCCCGTTCAGCGAGGGAGCCGATGGCGTCGTCGATGCTCTTCATGACCCCGGGCTCAAGCTTCACGCCCGCCGCCGCTACACTGTCCGCGAGCTGTTCCGGCCTGGAAGCGCCAACAATGGCAGAGGCCACATTGGGGTTCTGCAGGACCCAGGCCACGGCAAGCTGCGTCATGGACAGGCCCGCTTCCTCGGCGACCGGCTTGAGCTTCTGGACGCCTGTGAGGACGTCGTCGCGCATCCACCGCTGGATCATCCTGGCGCCGCCCTTCTCGTCCGTGGCGCGGCTGCCGTCAGGAGCCGGCTGGCCAGGCAGGTATTTTCCGCTCAGGACGCCTTGCCCGATGGGGGACCAGACTATCTGGGAGATCCCCAGCTCTTCCGACGCGGGAACAACCTCGGCCTCGATGACCCGCCACAGCATGTTGTACTGGGGCTGGTTGGAGATCAGCTGGAAGCCCAGTTCCTTGGAGAGGGCGTGGCCGGCGCGCATCTGCTCTGCCGTCCATTCACTGACGCCGATGTACAGCGCCTTGCCCTGCCGGACGATGTCCGCGAACGCTTGCATGGTCTCTTCCAGCGGTGTCTCAAAGTCGTAGCGGTGGGCCTGGTAGAGGTCCACGTAGTCCGTCTGCAGCCTGCTAAGTGAACCGTTGATCGACTCCATGATGTGCTTGCGGGACAGCCCGACGTCGTTCTTGCCCTTGGGTCCGGTGGGACCGAAAACCTTGGTGAAGATTTCCAGCGACTCGCGGCGTTCGCCCTTCAGCGCCTCGCCGAGGACGGTCTCCGCCGCGGTGTTGGCATAAACGTCGGCCGTGTCAAAAGTGCTGATGCCGGCGTCGAGCGCTGCCCTCACACACTGGGTGGCGACGTCGTTCTCCACCTGGGAGCCGTGGGTCAGCCAGTTGCCAAAGGTGATTTCCGAGACTTTGAAGCCACTGTTTCCGAGGTATCTGTATTCCATGGGTTTCACGCTAGCCGAGATGGTTGCTCAAGGTAAGGGCTTTCCGGCAGCGGCGAGGGAAGTTCTAGCGCCGTCGGAGTTCCGCGTACTCCAATGACGGCACGATTGCCCCCGCATCACGCTCCACGAAGTTGGTTCCCGGGGCCACCAGTTCGTCCACCGCGTCCAGTACCGACTCACCCAACACGGTGTCCGCTGCTTTCAGGTAGGCGTGCAGATGCTCCTGCGTGCGCGGGCCGATGATCACGCTGCTGACAGCGGGGTGGTTCAAGGCAAAGCCCACGGCCAGCTCAACGAGGGACAGGTCAAGCTTGTCGGCGAGCCGCGCCAGCGAATCGGCGGCCAGCAGCTTTCGTTCACTGGCGGGCCCGGAAATGTCGTACCGGCCCGGGAGGGAATGTACCCGGGTTGGCAGCTTGCCGGCGTCGAGGACAAAATCCCCGGAGAGCCACCCTCCGGCGAGCGGCCCGTATGCGAGCACGCCGAGCCCGTACTGCTGCGCAATGGGCAGTACATCCCGTTCGTTGCCCCGTACCAGCATGGAATAAGGCACCTGGTTGGCCGCCGGCGGGATCAGGTGGTTGGTCGTGGCCAGCCACTGCGCTTCCACGAGCTGCGCAGGGGTGAACACCGACGTGCCGTAGTAGAGGATCTTCCCCTGCCTGATCAGGTCGTTCAAAGCTGTGATGGTCTCGAGCACATCAGTGTTGTAGTCCGGCCGGTGCGCCTGGTACAGGTCGATCCGGTCCGTCTGCAGCCGGCGCAGGCTGCCTTCCACGGCCTGCATGATCCAGCGGCGGGAGTTCCCGGAATGGGCAGGGTTGGCGCTCATCTGGCCGTGGAACTTGGTGGCCAGGAAGACCTCGTCACGCCGGCCGCGGAGGGCCCGCCCCACGACCTGCTCGGACTCGCCCTGGGAGTACACGTCGGCGGTGTCGATGGCGGAGATGCCGGCGTCAAGCGCCGACTGGATGATCCGGATGCTCTCGTCCGCGCCGGTGGGCGCACCGCCTGAGAGGCCGCCCGGCCCCTCGCCAAAGTTCATGGTTCCCAAAGTGAGCGGACTGATAGGCGTGCCTGTACGCCCGAATACCCGCAGTTCGCTGAGGCTCATCCCCGGTTCCTCACATTCGATTGCCCACGCGGATTGCTGTGGATCGTCACGAGGCTACACAAATTCCGCGGCGCGCGGCCGGTCAGTGAATTAGTGCTTCGCTTTTCGTAGCAAGGGGTAATGAAAGGGATGAGGTGACGTTTTGTGAACGTGCGGCACGGCAGCGGCCTCCTGCACGGGACCGTTCAGTGCCGGTCCGCCGGCAGTCGGGGCTTGAGCGCCATGTCATGGGTGGAGAGGGACACCAGTGACCCTGTATCCAGCAGGGACAGCGGCGAGGTGGCGGGAGGCTTCTTGAAGGATCGCGGAACGTCCCGCGCCGGGTGGTTCTGGTGCAGCGCCGATTGGACGAGCGGGGCCACGGCCACCACCTTCGCCGTAGGGACGGCTGAGCCGGGAGCGTCGACCACCGGGAGCTTGATTTCGGAAGCCTCCGCCCGTGCCCGGGCGATGGCGCGGGCATCCGCCTCCGCAACCGCGGCTGCCCAGTCCTTGGCCAGCACCGGCGGCTCACGGCGGGCGGCCGTCAGCAACGGGTGATGTGCGACGTCGGCGCGGAACCGGGAACGGAACTGCGCGACGGCGGTGCGGAACCGGGAACGGAGCTGCGACGGGTTCAGCAGGCTCCCCCAGTCACGCGGAGTCCGCGGGACCTTCGGGCGGGGGCTGGAAGCTGCGGAAGTGGCTGGCGGGGCGGAAACAAGGGGGGCGGGCGGCGGAACGACGCCGGTGCCGTCAGGGAGTGGCAGATGCACCACGGGAACGGTTTCGTCCTTGAGGGCCCTGCCGAAAAGGGCCATCACGCTCAGGGCAACCAGCCGGCCGATACCCGCCAGAACCAACGTGGCAACAACAAGCAGGAACAGGCCGAAAAACATCATCAAGGCAAGGCCGAGGGTTCCGAAAAAGGTCAGGTTCAAGGCAATCGTCGTCGAATCTCCCACGTCACCTCTCCTATCTGCCAGCAGCGGAGTCCGTGCCGGCACTCATCACCACGGGCATCAGCCCCTCCACTACCTTACGGACTATTTTTGCGGCACACCGCCGCCGGGCGGGCCCTGGCCGAGGTTGTTTCGAACCTGTTACCGGATATGACACCAGCAGGGCGCCTATAGTCGGAACTGACCCCGCCGGCCGCCCAATGGCAGGCCGCACCATACCGGACAGGAGCATCATGCCTGCACCTTCGATCAATGGCAGAAGCTGCATTTGCCTCTCCGGTGAGGAGTACGTCGAATGCTGCGGGCGCTTCCATAGCGGGGCTGCGGAGGCGGCCACCGCGGAGCAGCTGATGCGTTCCCGCTACAGTGCTTTCGTCCTGCAGGACGCGGACTACCTCCTGCGCACGTGGCATCCGGACACCGCCCCGTCCGGGCTGGAACTGGACCCCGGCATGGAATGGCGGCGTTTGGACATTCTGTCCACCAGCCGGGGCGGACCCCTGGACACCCGGGGCACGGTGGAGTTCAAAGCTCACTTCGTGCACGACGGCGAGCGGGGAATCCATCACGAAACCAGCTCCTTCGTGCGTGAGAACCGCCGCTGGTACTACGTTGGGCCCTTCCTGCTTGGCTAGCCCTCGTCGTACTCTTCATCAGGGGTAAAGCCCGCACGGTCCACCTTGCGGTGGAAGTGCATGCCTGCCAGGCCGCCCAGCACCGCTCCCAGAAGTGCAACCAGGGCCACCACGACGGCGGCGATGATGCTTGCAGTGGTCAGTTCCCCTTCATTGACAGGGATGCGCGGAAAGCTGTTCAAGTTGGCCAGGATGTTGAACTGCTGCCCGGCAATGAGCCCCAGTAAGGCCACTACCACGGCGGCGATCAGCGCCCAGATCCAGACCATGAACCCTTGCTTGGCGCCGTCGAACCTTGCCATCCTGCCGGCGACGTAGCCACCGCAGTAGTAGGAGAGGAACAGGATCACCAGGAGGACGGCAATGCCCACCAGGCCCACGGTGCCGTTCGTCGTCATCTGCCTGACGGCGTCGTTGACGTTCGCGTTATTGGCCAGGCCGACGGCGGTTCCGGCAGCGGCCACCAAGGCGGTCAGCAGCACGGACATGCCGGTGGCGGTGAGCCAGCCGAAAAACGCCGAGCCCACCTTGATGCCGCCGAACTGTTCCTTCTCCCTGGCGACAGCAGTCTGCCTGTCGGTCAGGCCGGGGTCTGCCGGCTGCGGGGAAGCCCGGTACTCCGCTCCGGCAAAAGGCGCAGGCGCCTGCTCATAGGAGCGCGTGGGCTCACCTCCCGCGAACGCCTCGTCACGGGCCGTTTCGCTCCGTCGATAGTCATGCCGGTCCCCGCGCGGAACGCGGTCTTCTGGATCTGCTGGGCTGCTCATGACACAACTCAACCACTGCTCAAGGCGGATAACAAGGATACTTACTATTTTCTAGCGGTAGTTACGGTGCAGGTTTTCTTTCCGGGAAGGCCCGGGAGTGGCGTCCGCGATCCACGGCCCGGTTCCTTCCGAGGGGTCCAGGATGCCTGCCTCCAGCCACGTGTACTCCCCGGCCAGGACCTTGCGCGAAAGGTCGTGGTCCACGTCATCGGTGTTGCGCCAGAGCTGGTCAAAATACTCGTCAACCCGTACGCGGGCCTGCTCACAATACGCCTCAGCGAGCTCGTAGGCGGTGGCCGCCCGTTCCGGCGCGGTATGGAGCATCATCTCGGCCCGTGAGCAGCATGCCGCCATGGCAAACAGCTCCGCGCCGATGTCCACTACCCGGCCCAGGAACGCCTGCTTGTACTCAAGCTTTGCCTGCCAGCGGCCCATTCCATAGAAGGTCTGCCGGGCCAGCCGGCGCGATGACCGCTCCACGAACCGCAACTGCTTGGCCAGCCGCCCGAACTCGCTGTAGGACCTCGGGTCCATCCCCGCGCCGGCCACCAGCCGGGGCAGCCACTTTGCGTAGAAACCTGAAGCCCCGACGGCAGCCCTGGCTTTTTCGGACAGGGTTGCGTCCACCGAGGCGAGGTCGCCGGCGGCCGCCAGGTGCGCGTCCACGGCCTCGCGTGCAATGAGCAGCTTCATGATCTCCGAGGATCCCTCGAAGATCCTGTTGATCCGGAGGTCGCGAAGCTGCTGCTCCGCCGGCACAGCACGCTCGCCCCGGGCCTCCAGGGAGTCGGCGGTCTCGAAACCGCGCCCGCCGCGGATCTGCACCAGCTCGTCAGCGATCCGGCAGCTGATCTCCGTGGACCACAGTTTGGCAAGTGCCGCCTCGATCCGCACGTCCTTCTGGCCGGCGTCGGCAAGTTCAGCGGACAGTTCAAAGACGGCGTCCAGGGCGAAGGCGGAGGCGGCGATGAAGGCGATCTTCTTGCCCACGGCCTCGTGCCTGCCCACGGGCTGGCCCCACTGGCTGCGCGCGTTGGACCACTCCCGGGCGATCTTCAGGCTCCAGCGGCCCGACGCGACGCACAGTGCCGGGAGCGCGAGCCTGCCTGTGTTGAGTGTGGTGAGGGCGATTTTAAGGCCCTGGCCCTCGCGGCCCAGCCTGTTCGCGGCAGGCACACGGACCTGGTGGAAGCGGGTCACGCCGTTTTCGATGCCCCGCAGCCCCATGAACGCGTTCCGGTTCTCCACCGTGATGCCCGGGGAGTCCATCTCCACCACAAAGGCACTGATTCCGCCCTTGTGCACTGTGCCGTCCGCGTCGGTGTGGGCCGGGACCAGGGCCATCACCACCACCAGCTCGGCGATCACGCCGTTGGTGGTCCAAAGTTTCACGCCGTCCAAAACGTAGGACCCGCCGTCGTCCGTGGGAACAGCCGTGCTGCCCATCCGGGCTGGATCACTGCCCACGTCCGGCTCCGTCAGCAGGAATGCGGTGATGGCGCCGGCCGCACACCGGGGCAGGTACTCCCTTTTCTGCTCCGGCGTGCCGAACACTTTTACCGGTTCCGGCACGCCGATCGACTGGTGGGCGGAGAGAAGTGCGCCAAGGCTCGGGTGCACGCTGCCCAACAGTGCCAGCGCCCGGCCGTAGTACACCAGCGAAAGACCCAGGCCGCCGTACTCCTGCGGGATCTTCATGCCAAAAGCACCCAGCCCGGCCAGCCCGGCGAGATATTCGTCGGGGATCTTTGATTCGCGTTCAATCAGGCGCCCGGACAGGGTCCGGGCGTACTCGGTCAGCCGGGCCATGAACGCTTCGCCGCGTTCCACATCATCGGCAGCGGCTGAAGGCCAGGGGTGGATGAGGCTGAGATCGAAGCTGCCCAGGTACAGGCCCTTGGCGAAGCTTGGCCTGTCCCAGCCGGCCTCCCGGGCGGCCTCGGCAACGGCGCGGGCTTCCTGTGCAGTGACCTCCGGCCCGATCCTTTGTGCGGCAACGGGTGTTTCTGCGGCGGGACTGTCGGTGGCGGGACTGTCAGTGGCGGAGCTCATGGGTCATCTCCTCTAGCCGGATGGCCGGTAAAGCCCAGGATCCGCCGGGGTGGAGAACCCTTCAGCTGTCCTTCAATATTACCCGCGGGTAGGTTCCGGTGCTAGGGGATGGCTGTCCGGCGAAGTCGCCGGGAATCTCGACGGCGGAGGCGTGGTGGAGCAGCCTGTCCCAGCCGTGGTTGATCCCGTGGACCACAGCCAGCAGAGTGCTGGATACCAGGAACCAGGCAAGCTTGCCCACACCGACGAGAAGCAGTGCGACGAACCCGGCCGTCATGACGAACACCAGCAGCAGCAGGGCAACCGCCAGCGTTCCAACGAACACCATGGTGGCTGTCTCCACCGAACTCAAGTCAAACTGCATGCTTCCCCCTGCTGCGCCGTTGCTTTCGTTGAATCAGTAGGACTGAGCGTAGGGGTTCCCCGCTGTTTGCAGCCAGAGTCGGCACGCCGGCAGGGGCGGTTGATACGGGATCGAAATGCTACCCCGACGTAGGTCACGGGACGGTTGCGGGCAAAGGTGCTTCCTGGCTTCCGAGGCCTCTGCGTTAACCTTGTAGTTGGCAGTTTCCGCCGAAGCCTGCGCCCAACGTCCCCCAAGCCATTAAAGGAGTCTGTGTGCCCCGTTCCGCCAGGTCGTCCGCTGACGCCATCAGCGCCCGGCTAGGGGACCTCGAACTTCTCACCAAGGGGCCCGCGTGGGCCCTGACCCGGTCGGCACCGTGGGTCATCGCCGTCCTGCAGGCATCCTTCACCCGCACCCGGCCGCAGCTTCCGCTGGAAGAGTTCCATGCCGACGTCGACTCCTTCCTTGAGCAGCTCCGCAGCCGGGAAACCGGACCCGGAGGCCCCGCCGGCGGCCTGCCCTCCGGGAAGAAATACGCGGACGAGTGGACCCGCAAACAGTTCCTGACCCGGCGCAACCAGTCGGGCCGGATCGTTTACGAAGTCACAGAGCCTGCCGCCCGTGTGCTCGCCTTCCTGGACAGCCTTTCCAGCGAGCGGTCCACGCTGAACGGTTCCAGGCTGGGCACCCTTCTCGGCGATGTGGAAAAGCTGGCCAACGAGACCAACCCGGACCAGAGCGCCCGGCTCGAATCCCTCGAGGAAGAGATCGAAGAGCGCCAGCAGCTGATCGAGGACATCAGCTCGGGCGACTATGACGGCCTGCTCGACGACGACGAAGCGGTTGAAGCGGCCGGCAACATCCTGGACCTGGCCGCGAGCCTGCCGGCGGATTACAAGAAGATGCGCGACCGCATCGAGGATCTGGTGGGTGAGCTGCGCAACCAGATCATTGAAGAGTCACTGAGCAAGGGCGCCACCATGGCCCAGGTTCTTGAAGCGGACAAGCGGCTGCGGCAGAGCCCGGAAGGAAGGACCTTCCGCTCCTTCACGGCGTTCCTTGAGGACCCGCAGCAACAGCTCCGGTTCCGCTCGGCCATCGGTGAAGTCCTCAGCCGGCAGTTCGCCGACGATCTTTCTCCCGAGGACCGGGAAACCCTGAAAAACCTCGTGGCCGAACTCCGCCAGCAGCACAGCCAGATCCAGCGCATCTACGGCAAGCTCAGCGAAAGCCTCAACACGTACGTCCAGAGCGACGACTTCCGCCAGTCCGTGCGGCTCCGCACAGTCCTGCGTGAGGCCGAGCAGGCCATCCGGTCGCTTCCCTACGAGCGGGAACGCCCTGGCCTGGTGCGCGGCCCGGTCCTGTTCAATGCGGGTTTTGAATCCCTGGCCATGGTCAAGCTCTACGACCCGGACGAGTTCGCGGTGCCGCCCAGGCTCGCGGATCCCATCGCCTTCAGCGATTCAGACCGCGTGCGCTCGCCGAGGACGGGCAAAGCCCGGCCCGACGCTGTCCGGGCAGCCCTCGCCGGCGCCTCCACGCTGGCCGAGGCTTGGCGACAGCTTCCGCCTGAGGAACGCCACATTAATTCCATCCGCGCCCTGCTCTCGGATGCCCTCCACGGCGGAGCCGACTTCGACCGGGAAGCCTGGCACGGCCTGGACTTCGAACAAATAGACGGCACCACCCGCAAGGCCTACCTGCCCGTGGTCACCCTGGCAAAGGATTCAGATGACTGAAGAAATCACGACGGCGGCGCCTGCAGTTGACGAGGAAGCCTCCTTTGCCCCGGCGGCGTCTGCTGCTGAGCGTCCGTTCACCGTCACTCCCCGGGACACGTTTGTGGATGGCGCGGCGCTGTTCCCCGGCGACACCGGCGTGCTGTCCATGAGGGTCCGCCAGGCACTGGTGAAGCTCCTGAAAGGCCCGTACATCGACGGCGGCCGGGACGAGAAACTCTGGACCACACTCCTCGACAACCAGCTCATCCTGCGCAGCCGCCTGTCCGAACTCTTCCTTACCCTGCAGCTGGACCACGAGCGCAAGGTTGCCGTGCTGCGGCCAGTCGACCCGGAGGCCATCGGCGGCAGCACACGTTCCAGCATCCTGCGCCAGCAGCGCGCGCTGAGCCGGGTGGAGACCATCGTCCTGCTCCGCCTGCGCCTGCTGCTTGACCGCCATGTCACAGCCCAGACGGATCCGACCATCACCCGCGAGGAAATCGCGGACCTCGTGGCGCACTACCAGCCCGCCGGCCAGCAGGACGCCCTCAGGGACTCGGACGTGGTCAACCGGGCCATCACCAAACTCCTGGCCCGCCAACTCCTCCTCACCACAGGCCTGGAAGACGTCTACACCATCTCCAACGCACTGCCGCTGGCCCTGCCTTTCGAAAATATCGGCGACATCCCGGCCCAAATCGAGGCCCTGGTAGCAGCCACAACAGACCCCGCAGGAACCGAAGCCCTCATAGAGCTCGACGGCGACCCGGCTGCCGAGGACGACGGCGGCGACGACGACGCCGAAAGTGACACGAACAACGACGACGACGGTGCAGCATCGTCGTCGTACTCAGCCACGAGCACGGAGGCCGACAAGTGAGCATCGCAACCATGCTGCCGATGGGCGAGCTCACCAACCCCGGCCAGATGCGCCTTGCCCTGGTCCAGGTGGTCAACTGGGGCACTTTCCATGGGGCGCACTCGATGCACGTGGACCGTAACGGCACCCTCCTCACGGGCAACTCAGGCGTAGGCAAGTCAACGCTGTTTGATGCCATGCTGCGGGTGTTTGACGCGCGGCCGCGCTCCAACGAGGCCGCCGCCCAGCGGGCCGGCGGTGCCGTGGAAGACAAGAGGACCACGTTCACCTACATGCGCGGAAAAGTGGGCGACAAGGCGGTGGGCGAGGGTTCGGCGAGTGCGTTTCAGCGCCCCGGTGCCACCTGGTCCGCCGTCGCGTTGACGTTCGATAACGCAGCAGGCACGCGGGTGACTGTGTCGGCGCTGTTCGACCTGCCCAAGAACGGCACGGAGTCGAGTGTGGGCCGGTTCTACCTGATCGACGGCAAGCCGCTGGACCTGCCGGCCATCGAGGACATTGCCGAGAAGCGATTCACCAAGGCCGCGCTGGAATCCATCTTCCCCGATGCGCAGATCTTCGATGTCCACAAGGCCTTCGCGGAACGGTTCCGCCGGGTCCTGGGCATCAGCTCGGACCAGGCCCTGCCGCTCCTGCGGGTGATCCAGGCCGGCAAGGGCCTGGGCGGCAGTGTCAACACGTTCTTCCGCGACCAGGTCCTCGATGCGCCGGCCACGCTCGCCGCCGCGGATGATGTGGTGGAGGAATTCAGCAACCTGATGTCCATCCGCCAGCGCCTGGAGGACGTGCGGCAGCAGCGGGACCAGTTGGCGCCTGTACCAGGCCTGAATAAGGAATACGCGCAGGCCCTGCTGGACGCGAACCGCCTCAGGGACCTGGCCGGCGAGGAGTTTGAGGCCTACAAGCAGCAGCTCGCAGTCGCTGTGCACCAGAAAACCCTGGAACGCTTCAAGGAGCTCGCCCAGTCGAAAGCCAAGGAACTCGGCGCGGAGCGGTCCGTCCGTGACGGCCTGGCCAAGGAACTCCGCCAGCTGGAGACCGATTACAACAACCAGGGCGGCAACGCGATCTCCGCGATCGAGCAGTCCCTGGAGAATGCCCGCGTGGCTCTCACGCTCCGCGAGCAGGTGGAGGAAGCTGCCCGCAAGGCACTGGCCGACGCCGGGCTGCAGCTTGAATGGACGGCCGAGGGCTGGGAACAGGCCCACGAGCAGGCAGCGGCCAGGTCAGCTGAACTAATGGACGATTCCCGGGCCCTCCAGGAACTCCGGTTCGAGGCCTTTGATCACCATGCCACCAGGAAACGCGAGCTTGCTGCCGCGCAGCAGGAGCTCGTGTCGTTGAGGACGCGCAAGTCCCTGCTGCCGCCGTCGAGCATTGAAAACCGGGCGGCGATCGCGGCCGCCGTCGGCGTCCCTGAGGACCGGATGCCGTTCGCCGGTGAGCTGATCGACCTCGCCGAGGGTGCGGAGCAGTGGCGGCCAGCCGCGGAGAGGGCGCTCCGGAGCCTCGCCACCACGCTGCTGGTCCCGGGCGAACATTTCGGCGCGGTGACCCGGTACCTGAACGAGAACAAGGTGCGGGGGGCCCTGCGCGCCGTGGACGTGTCAAAGCCACTCGCCGGGGGCGCGCTCGCCGTGGAGGACGTACGCGACGGCGACCTGCTCACCAAGCTGGACATCCTCACGGCCGGGGGTGTGGCAGAAGCCGGGGAATGGGTCCGTGAACGCATCGCCCTCGACTTTGCCTATCCCTGCGTCGAAGACCCGGACGAGCTTGCCAGGCTGGACAAAGGCCTGAGCCTGGGCGGCGTGGTCAAACGCAACCGCCACACGGTGGAAAAGGACGACCGTTTCACGAGCCGGCAGGACTATGTGCTGGGCTTTGACAACGCGTCCAAGCTGGAGCTCGTTGCCGCCCAGGTGGAGGACCTGCAGCAGGAACTGGGCAAGGCGGCCGAGCTGGCGCAGAGCCGCGAGGAGTCGCACCAGGGGATGAGCCGCCAGCTCGAGGCCCTGCGGAGCATTGCCGAGGACCACCGGCCATGGGAGCAGGTGTCCGCGGCAGTGGCCGCCGACGACCTCGCCAGGATCGACCAGCGGCTCAAGGATGCCCTGGCGGCGCAGGCGGACCTGGAGCCGCTCCGGGCCGCGGTTGAGGCGGTCCGGCAGAAACACCAGTCCAGCACCGAGGCCGCGGCTGTCCTGCAAAGCGAATACAAGGCGCTGGACCGCCAGCTGAGCGCTGCCGACTCGTTACTGGAAGCCGCACGGGTGCGCCTGGCTGAGGCGCCGCCGTCGGAAGCCACCGTCTTGGAGCTGGAACCCTACTTCAGGGACTTCGGCGACGTGACAGAAATGCACGAGCTGGACAACCTGGCCAACCGCGTCCGCACGTCGTTGTTGGGGGAGCTGCACGCCGCCGAGACGCGCGGGCAGGCCACGTCGGAGCGGCTGACCCGCATTTTCGAGGGTTTCGTCCGGGAGTGGGGAACCGCCATCTCGGCGGACCACGGAACCTCCATCGGCGCCGCTGGCGAGTTCGAGACCCGGTACCACGCCATTGTGAGCGACGGCCTTCCGGCGCAGGAGGCGGAGTTCCGGCAGTTCTTCAACCAACGCACTCATGAATCCTTCAGTACGCTGCTTCACCTGCTGGATGAGGAACGCCGCTCCATCAGCAGCCGGATCCTGCCGCTCAACGGCATCCTGTCGCAGGTTAATTTCCATGAGGGCAGCTTCCTGGAACTGGACATCAAGCAGACGCTCCCGGCTACGGCCAAGCACTTCAAGGACGCCATTCAGAACGCGCTCAAGGCCCGCCACTCGCGGCCTGCCCGGGGGGTTTCGGGTACTGGTGCGCCGGGCCCGGACGACGACGAACTCACCACCCGCTACAAGTCCCTGGAGACCCTGGTGAAGCGGCTGGGATCCCAGGCGCCGGAGGACCGGCGTTGGCGGGCGGAGGTGCTGGACGTCCGTGGGCACCTGTTCATCCAATGCAAGGAGCACCGGGAAGTCGCTGAAGCAGACCTGGGGGGAAACGGCGGCCGGAAGACCGACGTTTACATGCACACGGACACTGGTTCCATGTCCGGCGGCGAGCGGCAGCGCTTCACGGCGTTCATCATGGCCGCGGCCCTGAGCTACCAGCTGGGGATCGCCGAGCAGGGGTTCACCACGTACGGGACGGTCATGATGGACGAGGCCTTTGTCCTTGCGTCGGAGGAGTTTGCCGGCGCCGGGATCAAGGCCCTGCACGAATTCGGGTTCCAGTTGCTCCTCGCTGCGCCGGAAAACGTCATTGACCTGTCCCGTCACCTGGGCTCTGTCACGGAGATTCTGCGGGATAAGCGCACCAACCGCTCGGGCGTGCTGACGGCACCGGTGATCGGGCGTGCGCCGGGAGCCGAGGGGGCCTGGCGGTCCGAGGCGAATCCTGTGGACATCGTCCTCCGCTAACTCCCCCTCCCCTTTGATGCTTCCTCACGTTTCGTGAAGGAGCGTTCGGGATTTTGGCGCGAGATGTGAGGGAGCGTTCGGGATTTGGGCGCGAGATGTGAGGGAGCGTTCGGGATTTGGGCGCGAGATGTGAGAGAGCGTTCTGAAGGGAAGTTGTCCGGTCTGCAGTGTGTGTCCTTCGTCACGGAAAGGGAATTAAGCCACACAAAGCTTGCGTAATCCTCTGAAGGATAGGCTAGCCTTACTTGGGTTTGCATCATTTCACCCAAAGGAGCTCCGTGACTTCCCCCTTCTTCTCCGGCCGGAGTGCCACGCGCCGCACGCTGTTCAAGTCAGCTGGCGCGGCATCGGCTGTCTTTGCTGCAGCGGCGTTCACCCTGAGCGCCTGCTCCACAGGCCCCGTGTCCTCCGCCTCGGATGCAACCGCCACAGGCTCAGCACCGCAGTTCCCGGTCACCATCAAGCACCTGTTCGGCGAGACCACCATCAAGAGCCAGCCCCAGCGCGTGGCAACCGTCTCCTGGGTCAACGATGACGTGGCGATTGCCCTCGGCGTGGTTCCGGTGGGAGTTCCCAAGAATGAGTGGGGCGGCAACGCGCAGGGCTCCACCCCGTGGAAGGATGCAGCCCTTGAGAAGCTGGGAGCGGGCTTCGGCTCGGCAAAGGCTCCCGCCCAGTACTCCGAAGCAGACGGCGTGAACTTCACGGAAATCGCCACACTCGCCCCGGACGTCATTCTGGCGGCCTACTCCGGACTCACCGAAGAGGACTACAAGAAGCTCAGCCAGATCGCTCCCGTGGTGGCGCAGCCCGAGGTGGCATACGGAACCTCCTGGCAGGATTCCACCTCCATTATCGGCAAGGCACTGGGCAAGGATGCGGAGGCAACCAAGCTGGTCGCGGATACTGAGGCCACGATCAAGGACAAGGTCTCCAAGTACCCGCAGATCCCCGGTAAGAGCTTCATCTACGGCAACCTGGAACCCGCTTCGGCCGACGGCGTCAATGTGTATACGGCCAACGACAACCGCCCCCGCTTCCTTTCAGAGATCGGCATGAAACTTGCGTCGGTTGTGGAGGACAACTCCAAGGGATCCAACGCATTCTTCATCCCGTGGTCCGCGGAGAAAGCCAATGAGCTCAAGTCCGACATCTTTGTCACCTGGGTTCCGGACGCCGCAACCACGCAGTCCATCAAGTCCGACCCCCTGCTTGGCCAGATCCCCGCGATCCGGAACGGTGCCCTGGTGGCCGATTCGGACAACACTCTCACGCTGTCCATCTCTGCGTCCTCGCCGCTGAGCCTGCCGTGGTCGCTGGACACGTTCCTGCCGCAGCTGGCCGGCGCGGCGGATAAAGTCACCGCTGCTGTGAAGTAAGCACCGTCCCATGACGGAAAGTACGACGACGACGCCCGCTCGCGCCGGGGGGAAGGTCAACGCCGGGGGTAAGGCCGGGAAGGCCGGGAAGACTGCGGGGAGGGCCGGGAGAACCGGTACCCGGCAGGCCGCCTGGCTGCTGGCGGCCGTCGTCGTACTCGCCCTGCTGACCGTGGCATCACTGGCGGTGGGTGCCAGGGGCCTTTCCCTTGGCACCGTATGGCAGGCGCTCACCCAGTTCGATCCGACGAACGGTGACCACGCCGTAGTCCAGGCGCGCATTCCACGGACCGTGCTTGGCCTGCTTGCCGGCGGTGCGCTGGGCCTCGCCGGCGCGGCGATGCAAGGGGTGGCCCGCAACCTGCTGGCCGATCCGGGCATTCTGGGCGTCAATGCAGGGGCCGCGCTGGCCGTGGTCACCGGGATCTACGTGTTCGGCGTGTCCTCCCTTACCGGCTACATCTGGTTCGCGTTCATCGGCGCGGCTGCAGCCGCCGTCGTGGTTTACCTCGTTGCCTCCCTCGGCAGGGAAGGCGCGACGCCGGTCAAGCTCGCCTTGGCAGGGGCTGCTCTCAGTGCCGGGCTCTACTCGCTCATGAACGTCATCCTGGTCTCCAGCCAGGACACCCTTGACCGCTTCCGTTTCTGGCAGGCGGGCGGGATTTCCGGCCGGGACTGGTCAGTGGTGCTGCCTGGCCTGCCGTTCCTGGCCGCAGGTGCCGTCATTGTGCTGTCCACCGGACGGATCCTGAACGGACTGGCCCTGGGCGATGACATCGCCCGCGGGCTGGGGCAGCGGGTGGGGCTGGCCAGGGGCGTGACAGCGCTGGGCGTTGTGCTGCTGTGCGGATCAGCGACAGCGCTGGCAGGGCCCATCGGCTTCGTCGGCCTGGTCATTCCGCATGCCGTGCGTTCCCTCACGGGCCCCGATTACCGCTGGATCCTGCCATTCTCGCTGGTCCTGGCGCCGGCGTTGCTGCTTGCCGCGGACATCATCGGCCGGGTGGTGCTGCTCCCCGGCGAGGTCCCGGCCGGCATCATGACCGCATTGGTGGGCGCGCCCGTGTTCGTCTGGCTAATCCGCCGCGGCAAGGGGGCCGGACTGTGACCACCACCGAGCGCGAACGTGCAGATATTCCCCTCAAAAGCGTAAAAACAGGGCATTATCTGCATGTTCGCGCGGCACTTCTCGCTGCGGCACTCCTTGCACTTTTCGCGGCTTCAGTCCTTCTGGGCAGCTACACCGTGACCATTCCGGACTTCTTCAGGATCGTGACGGCCCACCTCACCGGCGGCGAAAGGATCCCCGGAGCCAGTTTCATCGTGATGGAGAACAAGCTGCCCAGGGCGGTCATCGGCACCATGATCGGGGCGGCTTTCGGCCTGTCCGGCGGCCTCTTCCAGACCATGCTCCGCAATCCGCTGGCCAGCCCCGACGTGATCGGCATCAGTTCCGGCGCCAGTGCCGCTGCTGTCACGGCCATCGTCATCTTCGGGGCGTCAGGGGCTGCTGTCTCCGGTGCTGCCCTGGCCGGGGCGCTCGGCGTTGCCGCCCTCATCTACGCCATCTCCCGCGGCGGTCCGCTAGGCGGCAGTTCGCTCGGCGGGGGCGGCGGGGGCGGCGGGAACGCCGCGGGCAACCGCCTCATTCTGGCCGGCGTGGGCATCGCCGCCGCCCTGCATGCAGTGGTCAGCGTCCTGATGACCCGCGCGGACATCCGGACCGCCGCGGATGCCCTGGTCTGGCTCAACGGCTCCCTCAACTCAGCCAACTGGGAGCGCGCCGGCGTCCTGTCGCTGTCCCTCCTGATCCTCGTTCCAGTCGTCGTTGCCCTCGCCGGGCCGCTCCGGGTCCTGGAACTCGGCGATGACACTGCCGCCGGCTTGGGCATCCGCGTCGGGTTAACCCGCGTGGCAGTGGTGGTCACCGCCGTCGCCCTCGCTGCAGTGGCGACGGCGGCAGCAGGCCCTGTCTCGTTCGTCGCGTTCCTTGCCGGCCCCATCGCAAGGCGCTTCACCCGCAAGGCCAGCCTCCCGGCCTCGGCGATGGTGGGTGCCCTCATTGTCCTGGCGGCAGACTACGCCGCCGCCAACGTCGCTCCCTTGCTGCTGGACGGCACTGTGCTGCCAGTCGGCGTGGTCACCGGCGCCCTCGGTGCCCCCTTCCTGCTGTGGCTCCTCGTCACGTCAAACCGAAAGGATGCCTGAGATGGCAGTTCTCAACGCCCGGGACCTCACGCTGAAATACGACCAGCGGTGCGTGGTGGACGGGCTCAGCATCGAGATCCCTGAGGGAAAGGTCACGATGATCGTGGGCGGCAACGCGTGCGGAAGATCGACCCTTCTCCGTGGCCTGTCCAGACTCCTCAAACCCGCGGGGGGAGCGGTGACGCTCGACGGCAAGGACATCCACTCCCGTCCGGCCCGTGAACTGGCCCGCACGCTGGGGCTCCTCCCACAGCACCCCGCCGCCCCGGACGGCATCACCGTCCGGGACCTGGTGGGCCGCGGCCGTTACCCGCACCAGGGCTTCTTCCGCAGCTGGGGCGCGAGGGACGTGTCCCAGAATGAGCGCGCAGTGCAGCGGGCGCTCGAAGCTACCGCAACGCTGGACCTCGCCGGGCGGAACGTGGATGAGCTGTCCGGCGGACAACGCCAGCGCGTCTGGATTGCCATGGCGCTGGCCCAGGAAACGGACGTCCTGCTGCTGGATGAGCCCACCACGTACCTGGACCTTGCCCACCAGGTGGAAGTGCTGGACCTGGTCACGGACCTCAACCGCAAACGGGGCACTACCGTGGCCATCGTCCTGCACGACCTGAACCTCGCGGCCCGCTACGCGGATCACGTCATCGCCATGAAGGCCGGCTGCGTCGTGGCGCTGGGAGCCCCGGGGGAGGTTGTCACCGTGGAGTTGGTCCGGGACGTGTTTGGACTGGACTCCCGCATTATTCCGGATCCGGTTTCGGGGACACCCCTGATCATCCCGGTCGGGCGCCACCACGCCGATGCCACCGGCACCATACCCGCCACCGTCAACGCCACCGCACCCGTCAACGCCCCCGCCGACGAACTGGAGTTTGTTTCATGAAAAGCCGTGAGATCGCATCAACTGAGCCCATGACCCTGGCGTTCGAAGTCATCGTTTCCTCAGTGCAGTTACTCAGCCCCAACTTCCGCCGGATCACATTCGGCGGCTATTCCCTGCGGGACTTCGGCGTGCACGGTGACACCCTGGATCTGCGGATCAAGCTCATGATTCCGTCCCTGGCATCGGATGGCAGCCAGCTGCCGCTGCCTAGTTTCATGGACCAGGCGGGCTGGTACCGGGAATGGCTGGCCATGGATCCGGCGGTCAGGGGCTCCATGCGCACCTACACGGTGCGCGATTCACGCCTGGATTCGGTCTACCCGGAGATCGACGTCGACTTCGTGATGCACTTCGACTCCGACGGTAACGGCGGCCCGGCCGCGAACTGGGCCCTTAACGCCAGGCCGGGCGATGCCATCACGATCATCGGCCCCAATAACCACGCGGCTCACTGCGTCACCGCTGAGATTTACTCCGGCATCGAATGGCGTCCCGGGATGGCCCAGCGCGTCCTTCTCGCCGGCGACGAAACGGCCGTGCCGGCGATCTCCGCCATCCTCGAAAGCCTTCCGTCCTACATGACGGGCCAGGCCTACCTGGAAGTTCCGGAGGCAGGAGACTTCCTGGATCTCAAGACCGCCGCCGACGTCAACATCACTTGGCTCGCCCGGGATGCCGCCATCGGCCGCTCACGCCCGCACGGCGAGCTGCTTCAGGGAACGGTCCGGCTAGCCGTCCCGGTTCCGGGCTGGGTGGCGATCAAAGCGGCCGACGGCGGCGCCGGCCCCGAGCCCGAGGACGTCAACGTGGATGTGGACATCCTCTGGGAGACGCCCTCGCGGATGGACACCGAGGCGATCGGCGCCACCAAGAATCCCGATGTGCCCGCCGGCGGCATGCCCTTTTATGCCTGGATTGCAGGGGAAGCAGGGGTTATCAAGGACATGCGGCGGTACCTGGTACGGGACGTGGGGATCGACCGCAAGCAGGTTGCTTTCATGGGGTACTGGCGGCGGGGCAAAGCCGAGGTTTAGGGGCCTGGCTGACGGATCGTCAGGGGAACGAACGACGGTCGTTGCAACTCCCAGGACAGGGTGTTGCAACGACCGTCAAAACACGCCAGGCGCGTGGAGGACTTTCCGGGCTGTCTTACTTGTATACGCGGACCCAGTCGACCTGCATCTGCGAGGGTTTGGTAGCCGAGCCGTCCGGGAACCAATCCAGCTGTACTGTCTGTTTCATGGCGACCGCGGGCTGGTGCGCAGGGTTCGTGTCGGTGAAGGTCTTTACGCCGTCGATGTATCCGTTGATGGCAGCCGGAGTCCACTCAACTGCGTAGTTGTGCCACTGGGTGGTGTCGAGGGGAGTCGCCGTCGTGGTCTGGAAATCCTCTCCACCACAGGCGTAGTGCAGGAAGAACTTCATTAGGGTGGTGTCCTTGGTGCTCTCCGCATAGTCGATCTCGGGACAGTTCGGGGCAGAGCTGTTGCTGAGGATCAGGACGGGGTGGTACTGCGGGTCCCGTGCATTGGTTTTCATGCGGGTCTCCCAGCGGCCGTACCTTTGCTGCGAGAACTTTGCTGACATGCCGCCCGTAGTGCCTGCGGAGTCGCCGCTTACGGTTGCTACGCCGTTGGCGACCGACCATGCCTGGGGGCTGCGGATGCCTTTGCCTGCATGCCCCGCACTGTTATAAACACTCCATTTTGTGGAATCCGGTGCTCCGGTGTTGGAGAATTCATCTCCGGCCACGACAGGGCCCCAACCGAAGTTGGTAGCTGCCTGCGAACCGTCACCCGTCGTGGGTGCGGCCTGCTTGGCGACGGGCTGCACCGCGGGGGCAGCGGGTGCTGCCGGGGCCGGAGCGATGGCCGTTGACGGGTCTGTCGCGGCTGGAGCGGCAGTCTGGTCGCTGCTTGAAGCCGCCGGCTCCGGGGTTGCCGCGGCGGAGGACGTAACGGGTGCGGGAGCCGGGGCTGCACTGGATGGTGATGACTTATGGCCAGCCTGGCTTGGGGCAGAGGCCGCATGTGTCGTGGCTGCGACGTCGCATGCCGTCAGGGACATAGCTCCTGCCATGGTGATTACGATTGCTATTTTTTTGAACAAAATACCCCTCCGGGCTTAGGACTTGGGCAAACGACTGCCGCAACTGAGGCGATGACGACTGCGGAGAGCATCTTTCGGCCCCTTGGCGGGTCCGAGCAAGCAGGCGCCGCTGGGGCGCATCGGTGCCCGGCGTTCGGGCTGTCCGGGGCCCTGCATTGGGGCCAGCCGCTACGTTACCTGATCGTGACCTTCTGTCGCAAAAATGTGACGTTTGACCCAAATCACCCCTCCGGTCCTGTTGCCTTCCGTTCACCTTCGCGTTTACTTCGGGGCTTAGGTTGGCCGGGTGTGCGCTGATTCTTTGCTTCCTTCGAGTGGGCGCCGTGTCTTTGTCGCACTCGGGGATTCATTCACCGAAGGCGTGGGGGACCGGGATGAACGCCTGCCCAACGGGGTCCGCGGCTGGGCCGACCGGGTGGCGGAGAAGCTGGCCAAGGCCCAGCCGGGCTGGAAATATGCCAACCTGGCCATCCGGAGCAAGCGGCTGAGGCACATCATGAGTGAGCAAGCTGACCTCGCGCTGGCCATGGAGCCCGCACTGGTAACCCTCTACGCCGGCGGGAATGACATCCTGGACCTGGGCACGGACGTGGCAGCGCTCATGGAGGACTACGAAGAACTGGTCGCGAGGCTGGCCGGGACGGGGGCCACTGTGGTTCTGTTCACGGGTTTCGACGTCAAGGTCTCGGCCCTCCTGGAGCCCCTGCGGAAACGGAACGCTTTCTACAATCACAGGGTCCGCGAAATCGCGGCGAAGTACGGGGCTGTGCTGGTGGACTATTGGTGCCTGGATGCCTTCCACGACCGGCGAATGTGGGATTCAGACCGGCTGCATATGTCCAAGGCAGGCCACAAATACCTTGCCGGGCAGGTGCTGGATCAACTCGGAGTGCCGCACAAAATCCTGCCGAAGGAATGGGACCCGCCGGCCAGGCTCAGCCTGCGGGAGTGGGAAAGGCGGCAGCGGCGGTGGGTTCACGATTGGGTCCTGCCCCTGTTCGGCCGCAAGATCAGGGGCGTCACGCTGGGGGATGCTTTAAGCCCGCGCTGGCCGGAACCGGTGAAGGTGCCGCGAAAGGGCGGCCTCAAAAAGGTGTCAGAAAAGGCCAGGGCCCAAGGCCGGGAGTGCTAGGCGTCCAGGAGGTTTTCGAAGCCAGGTGCAACCCTGTTGGCGGCGAACTCGGTGACTTCGAAGTCCGCGACGCCGTTCACGTAGAAGGGGTCCTTGGCCAGGCTGGCGTCCAGTGTCATCCGATCTGCCCGGGACAGCAGCAGCCCGCCAGTCCGGGGGACTTTGCGTCCTGCGGCAACAAAAACGCCGTCGTCAAAAGCACCCTTCAGCCAGTCGACGTGGGCCTCCAGATGGAAGTCCACAATGTCCTCGGGCACCCTGTAGCTCAGCGAGACAACATACATACCGTTCAGACTACCCGGAGGGCGCGGGGTCACTTGAAAGGTCAAACACTTAAGCAAACCTAGAATGTACGTATGACCGAACCACGCTGGCTCAACGCCGATGAACGCCGTGCCTGGCTGGCCCTGCTGAGCATCAACACTATGCTTCCGGCGGCTCTGGATACCCAGCTGCACACGGCGGGCAAGGTGTCCCTGTTCGATTACAACGTCATGGCGATGCTGTCCGAAACCGAGGGGCGCTTCCTGCCCATGAGTGAACTCGCAGCCCGCACCAGCTCCTCGTTGTCCCGGCTCTCCCACGTGGTCACCAAGCTTGAGAAGCGCGGCTGGGTGGAGCGGCGCCCGCACCCCGGTGATGCGCGCGTCACCACTGCGCACTTGTCCGACGCTGGCATGGCCACTTTGGTGTCACTCGCACCAGGGCACGTGGAAGCGGTCCGCACGAAGTTCCTCGATGCCCTGACGGCGCGGGATGTCTCGGACCTGGCACGGATCGGCGAGAAGATCGTGGCCCGGCTGGACGATGACCACTGGATCCTGCGCGAGAACTGAAGCCGTCACGCACCCTGTTCCCGACCCGGCCCGCCCCGGCACTTGGTTGCTCCCGGCAACGGATGACACACTGGCGCTATGGATTTTTCAGCCCGGTACGTAGCCCTCGGCGATTCCTTCACGGAGGGCGTTGGTGATGATGACCCCGCGCGCCCCAACGGTGTGCGCGGCTGGGCGGACCGTGTTGCCGAGCAGCTGGGGGCGGCGGATCCGGGCTTCGGCTACGCCAACCTCGCCATCCGCGGAAGGAAACTCCGCCGGATCATGGCTGAGCAGGTGGACGCCGCCGTCGAACTTAAGCCGACCCTGGTGACAATTTACGCAGGAGCCAACGACATTCTGCGTCCGAAGATCGACATCGACGATCTCCTGGTGGAGTACGACGCCGGCATCCGGAAGCTGACCGCCACGGGCGCCACAGTGGTCATGTTCACCGGTTTTGACTCCCGCGGTTCCAAGATTTTCAGCACCACCCGAGGCCGCACCGCTATCTACAACGAGCTGGTCCGCGGCATCGCCGGCGACCACAATGCCCTGCTGGTGGATTACTGGCGCTTCAGCGAGTACTACGACTGGGGCATGTGGGCCCAGGACCGGATGCACATGTCGGCCGCCGGGCATGCCAACATGGCCAAGCGCGTGCTGACCGTCCTGGAACACGATCACTCGATCGAGGTGCCGCCCATGACGCCGGTTCCCGAGCTGAGCCGCAGTGAAGCCATCCGCGCGAATGCCCGCTGGGTCCGCGATTTCGCCGCCCCATGGGTGGTCCGCAGGGTCACCGGCAAGTCCTCCGGGGACGGCCTCGCCCCGAGGTATGCCCAGCTGACCCGCCCCTAGCTGCGGAAGCCCGGCGTCGCCAGCAGCTCCCCTTCCGCCGTCACGGCCAGCACGGATATGTCCCAGCCATCCGCAGCCCGGTCCAGCATTGGGGCGCCGCCGGCCACAATCGCTGTGGCCAGGACGTCGGCGGTCACCACGTCGGCGGCGGCTACGGACACCTGGACAAACTCCTCAGCGGCGCCCCGCTGCCGCCAGATGTGGTGGCCGCGTTCGGCGGATCCCGAGGTGGCCAGCGCCGCATGCCTTCTTCCGGCACCAAGGGCATACCCGGCCACCAGGGCGCGGCGGTCTGCGGGGTCAACGATGCCGGCTTGCCACGCCTTACTAGTTGGCGGCGTACTTCCAGGCTGCGTACTTCCCGGCAGTGGAGAACCGCTGACTAACACGTCGCCGCCGGCGTTCAGACACCAGTGATGCAGTCCCAACGCCAGCAGCGACGTCCCCGCCTCACTGATGGCATGACCCTTCACCAGACCGGAAAGGTCCACCACGCCGTCGGGTCTTTTAGGAGTGAATGCCCCTTCGGTGCGGCGCCGCCAGTCCAGCGCGTCCGCATACAGCGTGCGCATGGCGGCGGAGGCGTTCTGGAGCAACAGCTCGCCGCGGGCCAGCCGGTTCGCTTCCGAATCAGGCCGGTACAGGCTGAACGTGTGGTCCAGTTCCTGGAAGAGGCTTTCGACGACGGCGGTAGCGGCAGCGAACTCGTCGTCGACCAGGTGCCCTCCCGGAGCCGGATCGCGTGGAAAGGCCAGGCTGATGACCGTGCCCATGCACCGGAACGTCCTGGCCTGCAAGGCAGGACGCTCCGCAGCTGGCCTGAGGCTGTCAGAGATGGGCGGCATCGATGGCTGCCTGGAGGGAGGTGAGATACGCATCGCTGGTGACTGTGGCGCCGCTGATGGTCTGGACGTTTGCGGACTGGGCCGCCAGCGCTTCACTCCGCAGCAGGGGAGCGGCCCGGTTGCTGATCTGGACGGATTTGCGGTCGTCGTCGGTGAGGTGGAGCGCCTTCACATCGGTGATTGCGCCGGCTTTGACAGTGATCTGGACCTGGACGCTCCCGAACCTGGTCTGGACACTGGCGCCCGTGTATGTGCCGCCGGCCGCCGTCGAGGACTCTGAAGAGCCGGAGTCTGTGCTTCCGGTCCCCGAGGTACCGTCACCGGCGGCCGCCCCTCCGGTGGCTCCAACTGACATGGCCGCTACCGGAGCCTGGACCTCGGCCACTTGGGCGCCGGCCTGCCAGCCGGCCAGGAGGATGCCGGCCGATGCCAGCGCCGCTGAAACTGCTCCCCGGACGGTCACCAGTCAAACCTTTCGTGATGGATCTGTTCCGCCCGGACGCCTGCGGTACGGGCGTCGGCGACGACATTGCGGGCCCAACCGGCCGGACCGCAGACATAAACATCCGACTCCGAGATGTCCGGTGCGTAGGCTGCGAGTGTGTGGCCCCTGCGGACAGCCTCCTCAGGCAACCAGGTGTGCGGGTCCCCATCGACCCTGGGACCTGTCAGGTGGAAGAGCCTGGCGCCACGGTTCCGGCAGATTTCAAGGATTTCCACGCTGAGGTACAGCTCCTGTTCGCTGTGTCCCCGAAGCAGGACGGTGGCGTTTCCAGGACTAAACGGTGTGCTTTCGAGCAGGGCACGCAGCGGGGTGATGCCGATTCCGGCTCCGATCATTACCACTTTGTCCCGGGTGCGGGCCGCCGTGCCGAATAGCCCGTAAGGTCCTTCCACAGCCACCTTTGTTCCGGGCCGCAGGCGGGCAAGCTGTGCCGATCCACGGCCCAGGTTCCGCACCGTTATCCGCAGGCCGCCCTCACCCTGAAGGCCGTGTGCAAGGGGTTCCGCCGACAGGCTGAAGGGATGCGGATGCCACCATAATCCCGGGGCAAGGAACCGCCAGACGAAGAACCTGCCCCCTGTGCCGGTAAGCCGGTCGAGCTGACGTCCCGACATCTCAATGTTCACAACCCCTGGGGCCACCGTTTGAATCCGGCTGACGGTGAGCCGGTGCCGGTAGGTGGCCAGGACGGGCTGTAGCACGCGGAAAAAGAGCAGGGCCGTCCCGGTGGCAACGCAGATGGCCATCCAGTACCAGCGTTGCCACGTCCCTTCAGCGAAGACCGCTCCCACGCTGAACTGATGCGGGATCGAGGTGGCGACTGCGGCATACGTCAGCAGGTGCACGCCGTACCAGAACTCGTAGGGAAAACGCCGGCGTACGGCCACCAGGGAAGTGATGACCACAGCGAGGAACAGGGCCATCGAAATGAAGGCGAGCCACATATCAGGCACCTGGACCCACAGGGCAACCGATTCGCTGACGGGATCCAACCCCTCGGCCATTCCGTAGCCCACAGCTATCAGGAGTCCGTGGGCCAGCAGCAGGTAGAGGGACGGCTTGCCGAGTTTCCCGTGGAATTCCAGCGCCCGGTCGTGGCCGATGGTGCGGTCGATCAGCGGAATCCGGGCCGCCAGAAGCAGCATCAGCAGGACCAGGTCCATTCCCGCCAGGCCGGCGACGATCCCCATTGCGGTAAACGCGGACGCGGCGGAATCGATGCCCCTTGCGCCGCCGTCGGCTAGCCAGAGCGCCAGTGAAGCCGCCACCGAACTCCAGGCCGTCACCGTCAGGGCATCAGAGCGGAGTCGCCGTCGGCGGTGCTGTGACGCAAAGTTGTGGGGCCCGGCGGGGATTGCGGGATATGTACGAACCTCCGGGCCGCCGGAGCGGCTATGTGCCGGAGGTGCCGGCATGAGCTGTGAGTTCATGCTTCAAAGATCTGCCGTGAAGCTTTCATTCTGCTGTGAAGCGACAGGTGCATTCGCTATGACTTCTGCAGAACAGGTCGATTGCGATGATACAGGCGCTTATTCACCCGTGGACGCCGGATTGGTCTTTAATTGCCCGAACTCGTAGACTTGGTAGGCGCTAAGTGCGCGGAGCGTGCGCAATTGCTCCGGTGGCCCGGTAATTTTCTCCAGGGTAGCCGGTAGTTAGGGGCTCAAGTTGCGTGACTAACCGTTCACCCTGATCACTTTGGGTCGCACTTGGACGCATGATCCAGCAGCAGATATGCGGATCATTACTTTCAATTTTTGAGGAGAAGTCATGGCAGCACACTGCCAAGTGACCGGAGCCGAGCCGGGCTTTGGGCACAGCATTTCGCACTCGCACCGCCGCAACAAGCGCCGGTTCGACCCGAACATCCAGAAGAAGCGCTACTGGGTTCCGTCCCTGCGCCGTAATGTCACCCTGCAGGTCTCTGCAAAGGGCATCAAGACCATCGACGTACGCGGCATCGACGTAGTCGTCGCCTCCATCCTTGCTCGGGGAGTGAAGCTCTAATGGCTAAGGACAAAGACGTACGTCCGATCATCAAGCTCAAGTCGACTGCGGGCACGGGTTACACCTACGTAACCCGCAAGAACCGTCGTAACGATCCGGACCGCATGGTCCTGAAGAAGTACGATCCCAAGATCCGCCAGCACGTCGAATTCCGAGAGGAGCGCTAAACCATGGCTAAGAAGTCCAAGATTGCTCGCAACGAGCAGCGCAAGGTCATCGTTGAGCGTTACGCTGCAAAGCGCCTCGAACTGAAGAAGACCCTCGTCGATGCCAACGCTACCGACGAAGCACGCGAAGCTGCACGCCTCGGCCTGCAGAAGCTGCCCCGCAACGCGTCCCCGATCCGTCTGCGTAACCGCGACATCATCGACGGCCGTCCCCGCGGTACCTTCCAGAAGTTCGGTATCTCCCGTGTCCGCTTCCGCGACATGGCGCACCGCGGTGAGCTCCCGGGCATCACCAAGTCTTCCTGGTAATTCAGCACTGCTGATTCCAGCTGCTTGAGAAGGGCCGGCAACCATGTGGTTGCCGGCCCTTCTGCTTTTAATCGCTGCCGTCCGGCAAGTGCCCTCACGCGGGTTGGATGTAAGCCAGCACACAGAGGTGAAGTACGACGGCGGACGGCCGGCAGGGTGCCTGGATGGGCGATCCTGACGCGGAATCACGGGCTTGCAGACCCCTCTCAGGCCGGATTTGCGGTGGGGGTTGAGTGGGTGTATTGTTTTTTAAGTCGCCGCGAGGGAGACAGCGAAGAGCTGGTTACCCCGGGCGGCCAAACCCCCAAAATAAAGACCAAATTCTGGTAGCTCATTAGAGCGCCTCGATTCGGTGGGGCCGGCTCTCCTGCCGGTGCCGATCCTGAGACACGGATTTGCATCGTGAAGGCGAACCGGGTAAGTTTGAAAAGTTGCTCCGGAGCGATCCATGGCTGGTTTTTGGTTGTGGTGGTGTCGGATGTGTCTGTTGTTTGAGAACTCAATAGTGTGCCAAGTTTGTTGATACCAATTGTTTTTTGATTGGTTGTTTTGGCCGGGTCCGCCACCTCGTGGTTGGGTCTGGTTTTTACAGCTGGTTTCAAATTTTTGCAGTGTGGTTGCCGCGTTTTCCCGTGGTTTCCATGTTGTTTTCGTTTTTGTTTTACTTCAACGGAGAGTTTGATCCTGGCTCAGGATGAACGCTGGCGGCGTGCTTAACACATGCAAGTCGAACGATGAACCTCACTTGTGGGGGGATTAGTGGCGAACGGGTGAGTAACACGTGAGTAACCTGCCCTTAACTCTGGGATAAGCCTGGGAAACTGGGTCTAATACCGGATATGACTCCTCATCGCATGGTGGGGGGTGGAAAGCTTTTTGTGGTTTTGGATGGACTCGCGGCCTATCAGCTTGTTGGTGAGGTAATGGCTTACCAAGGCGACGACGGGTAGCCGGCCTGAGAGGGTGACCGGCCACACTGGGACTGAGACACGGCCCAGACTCCTACGGGAGGCAGCAGTGGGGAATATTGCACAATGGGCGCAAGCCTGATGCAGCGACGCCGCGTGAGGGATGACGGCCTTCGGGTTGTAAACCTCTTTCAGTAGGGAAGAAGCGAAAGTGACGGTACCTGCAGAAGAAGCGCCGGCTAACTACGTGCCAGCAGCCGCGGTAATACGTAGGGCGCAAGCGTTATCCGGAATTATTGGGCGTAAAGAGCTCGTAGGCGGTTTGTCGCGTCTGCCGTGAAAGTCCGGGGCTCAACTCCGGATCTGCGGTGGGTACGGGCAGACTAGAGTGATGTAGGGGAGACTGGAATTCCTGGTGTAGCGGTGAAATGCGCAGATATCAGGAGGAACACCGATGGCGAAGGCAGGTCTCTGGGCATTAACTGACGCTGAGGAGCGAAAGCATGGGGAGCGAACAGGATTAGATACCCTGGTAGTCCATGCCGTAAACGTTGGGCACTAGGTGTGGGGGACATTCCACGTTTTCCGCGCCGTAGCTAACGCATTAAGTGCCCCGCCTGGGGAGTACGGCCGCAAGGCTAAAACTCAAAGGAATTGACGGGGGCCCGCACAAGCGGCGGAGCATGCGGATTAATTCGATGCAACGCGAAGAACCTTACCAAGGCTTGACATGGACCAGACCGCTGCAGAGATGTGGTTTCCCCTTTGGGGCTGGTTCACAGGTGGTGCATGGTTGTCGTCAGCTCGTGTCGTGAGATGTTGGGTTAAGTCCCGCAACGAGCGCAACCCTCGTTCTATGTTGCCAGCGCGTTATGGCGGGGACTCATAGGAGACTGCCGGGGTCAACTCGGAGGAAGGTGGGGACGACGTCAAATCATCATGCCCCTTATGTCTTGGGCTTCACGCATGCTACAATGGCCGGTACAAAGGGTTGCGATACTGTGAGGTGGAGCTAATCCCAAAAAGCCGGTCTCAGTTCGGATTGGGGTCTGCAACTCGACCCCATGAAGTCGGAGTCGCTAGTAATCGCAGATCAGCAACGCTGCGGTGAATACGTTCCCGGGCCTTGTACACACCGCCCGTCAAGTCACGAAAGTTGGTAACACCCGAAGCCGGTGGCCTAACCCCTTGTGGGAGGGAGCTGTCGAAGGTGGGACTGGCGATTGGGACTAAGTCGTAACAAGGTAGCCGTACCGGAAGGTGCGGCTGGATCACCTCCTTTCTAAGGAGCACCTACGGATTGTTCATGCCATGTATGTGGTGTGGGGGTTTGTCAGGAGTATATGCCCGTTGCGCAGACGCAAGTTCTGCGGCGGGTGCTCAAGGGTGGAATATCAACGAATAGCGGCTGCCTGGTTTATGCCTTGTCTAGTACGGATGTTTTGTTCTTCCTTTGGGGAGTGCGGGTGTCCTGGAACGTCGGGGTGTGGTTTGGGTGGTTTAGTGTTTGGCACACTGTTGGGTCCTGAGGCAACAGGGCCGGTGGGATGCGTCATGGCTTACGGGTTGTGGTGTGTTTTTCCGGGTTTGTTTGTTTCTGGTTTCCTGGCTGCACTGATCGCACGGTTTGCTTGTCCTTTGGGGCGGGTGGTGTGTGGGGTGTGTGGTTTGGGGTTGTTGTTTGAGAACTACATAGTGGACGCGAGCATCTTTTATAAGAAGCAATTTCCAAGAATATGAACCTGGATCTGTCCGGGGTGCTGTTGCTGTGGCTCTTTTGGGTTGTGGTGGTGGTTCCCGGGTGGTTTTCGTGGTTCTCTCGTGAATTAGTTTTTTGATCTTTTGTGGTCAAGTTTTTAAGAGCACACGGTGGATGCCTTGGCATTAGGAGCCGAAGAAGGACGTAGGAATCTGCGATAAGCCTGGGGGAGTCGATAACCGGACTGTGATCCCAGGGTGTCCGAATGGGGAAACCCCGCCAGACGCGCGAGTGATCTGGTGACCCGCATCTGAACACATAGGGTGCGTGGAGGGAACGCGGGGAAGTGAAACATCTCAGTACCCGCAGGAAGAGAAAACAATAGTGATTCCGTTAGTAGTGGCGAGCGAACGCGGATCAGGCTAAACCGTTCCATGTGTGATAGCCGGCGGGCGTTGCATGGTCGGGGTTGTGGGACTTTCCATACTGGTTCTGCCGGACCGGTGGGGTGTGATGTGCAGGCATAGGTGAACGGTCTTGAAAGGCCGGCCAGAGAGGGTGTGAGCCCCGTAACCGAAATGTTGTGTACCGCCTGTGAGAGTATCCCAAGTAGCACGGGGCCCGAGAAATCCCGTGTGAATCTGTCAGGACCACCTGATAAGCCTAAATACTCCCTAATGACCGATAGCGGACCAGTACCGTGAGGGAAAGGTGAAAAGTACCCCGGGAGGGGAGTGAAACAGTACCTGAAACCGTGTGCTTACAATCCGTCGGAGCAGCCGTGAGTAATCACAAGTAGCTGTGACGGCGTGCCTTTTGAAGAATGAGCCTGCGAGTTAGTGTTACGTCGCGAGGTTAACCCGTGTGGGGAAGCCGTAGCGAAAGCGAGTCTGAATAGGGCGTTGCAGTGGCGTGATCTAGACCCGAAGCGAAGTGATCTACCCATGGCCAGGTTGAAGCGACGGTAAGACGTCGTGGAGGACCGAACCCACTTCAGTTGAAAATGGAGGGGATGAGCTGTGGGTAGGGGTGAAAGGCCAATCAAACTTCGTGATAGCTGGTTCTCCCCGAAATGCATTTAGGTGCAGCGTTGCGTGTTTCTTACCGGAGGTAGAGCTACTGGATGGCTAATGGGCCCTACAAGGTTACTGACGTCAGCCAAACTCCGAATGCCGGTAAGTGAGAGCGCAGCAGTGAGACTGTGGGGGATAAGCTTCATAGTCGAGAGGGAAACAGCCCAGACCACCAACTAAGGCCCCTAAGCGTGTGCTAAGTGGGAAAGGATGTGGAGTTGCGAAGACAACCAGGAGGTTGGCTTAGAAGCAGCCATCCTTAAAAGAGTGCGTAATAGCTCACTGGTCAAGTGATTCCGCGCCGACAATGTAGCGGGGCTCAAGTACACCGCCGAAGTTGTGGCATTCAGATTTTTGCTAAGCCCTTGTGGTTCAGGCGTCTGGATGGGTAGGGGAGCGTCGTGTGGGCGGTGAAGTCGCGGTGTAAACCAGCGGTGGAGCCTACACGAGTGAGAATGCAGGCATGAGTAGCGAAAGACGGGTGAGAAACCCGTCCGCCGAATGATCAAGGGTTCCAGGGTCAAGCTAATCTGCCCTGGGTAAGTCGGGACCTAAGGCGAGGCCGACAGGCGTAGTCGATGGACAACGGGTTGATATTCCCGTACCGGCGAAAAACCGTCCATGCTGAACAGGGGATACTAACTGCCCGAGACCTGCCCGATCACCCTTGTGGTGTGAGGGTTTTGGTGGAGCGCGGGACCTGATCCTGGGAGGTAAGCGTATTAACAGGTGTGACGCAGGAAGGTAGCCAAGCCGGGCGATGGTTGTCCCGGTCTAAGGATGTAGGGCGAACGGTAGGCAAATCCGCTGTTCATGATGCCTGAGATCTGATGGGACCCCCTCACGGGGGGATTTGGTGATCCTATGCTGCCGAGAAAAGCATCGACGCGAGGTTTTAGCCGCCCGTACCCCAAACCGACACAGGTGATCAGGTAGAGAATACTAAGGCGATCGAGAGAATTATGGTTAAGGAACTCGGCAAAATGCCCCCGTAACTTCGGGAGAAGGGGGGCCCCAACCTTGATGGACACACGCTGTCCGGAGGGGATCGGGGCCGCAGAGACCAGGGGGAAGCGACTGTTTACTAAAAACACAGGTCCGTGCGAAGTCGCAAGACGATGTATACGGACTGACTCCTGCCCGGTGCTGGAAGGTTAAGAGGACCGGTTAGCCGCAAGGCGAAGCTGAGAATTTAAGCCCCAGTAAACGGCGGTGGTAACTATAACCATCCTAAGGTAGCGAAATTCCTTGTCGGGTAAGTTCCGACCTGCACGAATGGAGTAACGACTTCCCCGCTGTCTCAACCATAAACTCGGCGAAATTGCAGTACGAGTAAAGATGCTCGTTACGCGCAGCAGGACGGAAAGACCCCGAGACCTTTACTATAGTTTGGTATTGGTGTTCGGAGTGGCTTGTGTAGGATAGGTGGGAGACGTTGAAGCCCGGACGCCAGTTCGGGTGGAGTCATCGTTGAAATACCACTCTGGTCACTTTGGACATCTAACTTCGGCCCGTAATCCGGGTCAGGGACAGTGCCTGATGGGTAGTTTAACTGGGGCGGTTGCCTCCTAAAAAGTAACGGAGGCGCCCAAAGGTTCCCTCAGCCTGGTTGGCAATCAGGTGTCGAGTGTAAGTGCACAAGGGAGCTTGACTGTGAGAGAGACATCTCGAGCAGGGACGAAAGTCGGGACTAGTGATCCGGCGGTACATTGTGGAATGGCCGTCGCTCAACGGATAAAAGGTACCTCGGGGATAACAGGCTGATCTTGCCCAAGAGTCCATATCGACGGCATGGTTTGGCACCTCGATGTCGGCTCGTCGCATCCTGGGGCTGGAGTAGGTCCCAAGGGTTGGGCTGTTCGCCCATTAAAGCGGTACGCGAGCTGGGTTTAGAACGTCGTGAGACAGTTCGGTCCCTATCCGCTGCGCGCGCAGGAAATTTGAGAAGGGCTGTCCTTAGTACGAGAGGACCGGGACGGACGAACCTCTGGTGTGTCAGTTGTACTGCCAAGTGCACCGCTGATTAGCTACGTTCGGATGGGATAACCGCTGAAAGCATCTAAGCGGGAAGCTCGCTTCAAGATGAGATTTCCATACACCTCGTGTGTGAGAGGCCCCCAGCCAGACCACTGGGTTGATAGGCCGGATGTGGAAGCGAGGACTAACGACTCGTGAAGCTGACCGGTACTAATAGGCCGATAACTTACACCACACACCACCCCGCAAACGAACTTCAAAAGCGTTTGCAACCAGGGGCTGGTAAAAAGAAACAAGACTGCTTGCGTCCACTATGTGGTTCCCAAACAACAAACCAAACCGGTTAGTTGCAGGGAACAAAACCACAACTACATAACAACACCACAACTGCCCCTTAACACGGGCACGAATGTTGTAACCACAAGATTTCCCCACCCCGCGGCACAGCCAACGGGTCCGGGTACAAGGGTTACGGCGGTCATAGCGTGGGGGAAACGCCCGGTCCCATTCCGAACCCGGAAGCTAAGACCCACAGCGCCGATGGTACTGCACCCGGGAGGGTGTGGGAGAGTAGGTCACCGCCGGACAACCATTAGGTCGAGAGCCCCCCAACACACACGTGTTGGGGGGCTCTCCCACATTAACCACCACACACAACCCCCTCCCACCACCCGCAGCCCTTTTGATGGACCCTCACTCACTACCCGCACGGTTTTGGGCGACCCTCACCCACTACCCGCAGAAACCCGCGACCCGGCACCCCACCCAAGCGCCGCCGTCGAACCCTACCCGCACGAACTGGGAGAGCACCCCCCGGATTCCTGCAAGAACTGAGAGAGCATCCCCCGGATTCCTCCAGGAACTGAGAGAGCGTTGCAGAGGCGCGCGGCTCTAGACTTACGGTCTATGACCTCCTCTTCCCCCGGTAACCCGCCCGCGAAGCGCGCCACCATCCTCGACGTCGCGGCCGCTGCGGGCGTTTCACGGCAGACTGTGACCCGGGCAATGAACGACATGCCAGGCATCCGGCAGGCCACCCGCGAACGCGTCCAGGAGTTGGCACGGGAACTGGGCTATTCGCCGAGCAGATTCGCCAAGGGCCTGGTGCAGGGAGCGCGAACATCCGTTGGCCTGGCCATCCCCGACCTCACGAATCCCTACTTTCCAGCCTTCGCGTCAAGTGTGGTGGAGATGGCTACCCAGCGCGGCTGGAACGTCGTGATGGATGATTTCGGTCACGGCACAAGCAGTTCGTTGGACGCGGTCGCGCGGCTGTCACCCCAGGTGGACGCCGTGATCGGATATCTGGGCTCCGACTCGGGGAAGGCCCAGGCAATGCTGGGCAGGCGTCCGGTGGTGGTCCTGGACGATCCGGCTGGACAGACGGCCGGCGGAATCTCCTTCGACTACTCGCACGCGGCCAGGCTCGCCCTAGGCCGGCTGCTCGCCGTGGGCTGCGGCCACATCGCCTACCTGGATTCGGGGACAGACGATGCACTTACGGTCCGCGGCTCGGCCGTGGCAGGGGTGGCTGCAGAACTGGGAATTGAACTCACGGTATTGCATGCCGCCGAGTCAGCCCAGGCTGCGGGTGAGGCGGTGGCGGATCTGGTTAGCCGCCACGCCGCAATGGACGGTCTGGTGGTCTTCAACGATCTGATGGCTGCCGGCGCCCTGAAGGGTCTGGCCAAAAGCGGCCGCACAGTGCCGGATGACTGCGCTGTGATCGGAATGGACGGCATTCCCCTCGGGGAGCTTGTCACGCCGGAGCTGACCACCCTGTCCCTGAACCTCCGCGAGGTGGGAAGAACCGCCGTCGACCTTCTTGAAGGACTGCTCTCCGGAGCCTTTGCCCACGGCAGCCCGGAGGCACAGCTAAAGCTCCGTCATGACCTGATTTTGCGTGAATCCGCCTAACGAGGCCTATTCAAACCACGCCCGAAGGGGATACCATCTCATATTAACGTGAACGTTCACGAAGCGTCGTCGGAAGTCACATCCCAAAGGCCCCTCAAACTGCAGCAAGGAATACCCATGTCAGTTCAATCAACCTCCGCACCGGCAGAGAACAGGCCAGACACCGCTCCAGTCCCGCAGGGAGTTGGCTCCCAGGAACGCAGCCTGGAGCTCGCCGCTGCAGCTGTTCAGGAACTGGCCTCGGTGGCGCCGGCGAGGGGGACGCTGCCTGCGCGCGCCTACCTCAGCACCGATGCCCCCAGGAAGTCGCTCAACGGAGAGTGGCAGTTCCGCCTGAGCGCGGGTATCCGACAGGCACCCGAAGACGGCTGGCAGCAGGGCGTGAGCCCGGCGGGGTTCGGCCCGCTCCCTGTGCCCTCGAGCTGGCCCATGCACGGGCATGGTTCGCCGTGGTACACGAACGTCCAGTTCCCATTCGCGGTGGAGCCGCCACATGCGCCCGAAGCGAACCCTATCGGGGACCATCTCGTCGAATTCCAGGCCGGCCCTGAGTTCTTCCCGAGTGCGCTCCTCCGGTTCGACGGCATCGAATCCGCCGGCACCGTGTGGCTCAACGGCAAGGAGCTGGGGAATACCCGCGGGAGCCGGCTGGCACATGAGTTCGACGTGACCGGCGTTCTGGTCGAAGGCAGGAACGTCCTCGCTGTGCGGGTGGCGCAGTTCTCCGCCGCCAGCTACATCGAGGACCAGGACATGTGGTGGCTGCCCGGCATCTTCCGGGACGTCACGCTGCAGGCCCGGCCGGAACACGGAATCGATGATGTGTTTGTCCATGCGGACTACGACCACCGCACGGGCGAAGGCATTCTGCGGGTGGAGGCGAGCCGGGCAGGCGAGGCGATTGACGCCGTCGTGCGCGTTCCGGAACTGGGGCTGGAACTGGAGGCCGGCAGCGAGCACCGCATCCCGCAGGTTTCGCCCTGGTCCGCGGAGCTGCCGCGGCTCTACGAAGCGACTGTCAGCGCACCCGGTGAGACCGTGGCCCTGCAGATCGGCTTCCGGAGCATCACCATCGAGGACGCACAGTTCAAAGTCAACGGCCGGCGCATCCTGCTGCGCGGAGTCAACCGGCATGAGCACCATCCAGGCCTCGGCCGGGTGGTGCCCCGGAACGTCGTGGAGGCCGAACTGCGGCTGATGAAGCAGCACAACATCAACGCCATCAGGACCTCCCACTATCCCCCGCACCCTGAGTTCCTGGCGCTGGCGGACCAGCTGGGCTTCTACGTCGTGCTCGAATGCGACCTGGAGACGCATGGCTTTGTCAGCGCGGGCTGGAACGAGAACCCCAGCGATGACCCGCAGTGGGAAGCCGCCCTGGTGGACAGGATGCGCCGCACTGTTGAACGCGACAAGAACCATGCCGCCGTCATCATGTGGTCGCTGGGTAACGAGGCAGGCACGGGCCGCAACCTTGCAGAAATGTCACGCTGGGCCAAGGACCGGGATCCGTCGCGGCCCATCCACTATGAGGGCGACTTGAGCTGTGCCTATGTTGACGTCTACTCACGGATGTACGCCTCCCACGCCGAGACCGACCTGATCGGCCAGGGCATGGAGGACGCCCTGGAAGACCCGGCGCTGGATGCCCGCCGCCGAGCCATGCCGTTCGTGCTGTGCGAGTACGTCCACGCCATGGGCAACGGGCCTGGCGGCATGTCTGAATACCAGGAGCTGTTCGACCGCTACCCCCGTCTGATGGGCGGCTTTGTGTGGGAATGGCTGGAGCACGGGATAACCGCCACGGACGACGATGGCCAGGAGCACTTTGCGTACGGCGGTGACTTCGGTGAGGAAATCCACGACGGCAACTTCGTGACAGACGGGCTCGTGGACGCGAACCGCAAGCCCCGCCCCGGCCTCCTGGACTTCAAGAAGGTCATCGAGCCGCTTACCGTCGCTGTGGCCGAGGACTGGTCCGGCTTTACCCTGCGCAACGGCTTTGACTTTGCGGACACTTCGTCATTCAGCTTCCGTTACACGGTGGAGTCCGACGGCGAAACGCTCGACGCCGGAACGGTGGACGTTGCGCCGTTGGCTCCGCATGCCGAAGTGCGTGTCGACCTCCCCGGCACCCTTGCCGGGCTGGGCGGCGGCGGCACCGCAGTCCTCACAGTCAGCGCTGTCCTTTCTGCTGATGCTGACTGGGCCGACGCCGGGCATGAAATCGCGTGGGGCCAGGCCGTCCGCGGTATCGCTGCCTCCGAGCCGCGGCCCGCACTTGAGCCGGTGGATGTCGAGGCCGCGGAACTGCGGCTGGGGCCGGTGGTCTTCGACCGCGTCTCCGGGCTTCCCACATCAATCGGCGGCGTCCCCATCGATGACCTGCGCCTGGTTCTCTGGTGGCCGCCCACCGACAACGACCTTGGCGGCGAATGGAGCGGACCCGACAGGCGGCCGATGGCCACCCAATGGTCTGAAGCCGGGCTCAACAGGCTCCATGCCCGCCTGCTCGGCATCTCCGCTTCGGTATCCCCGGACGGCGGAGAACTGCTGACGGTCCGGACCCGGATGGGTGCAGCAGACAAGCAGTTCGGTGTGCTGGTGGATTATTCGTGGTCCAGCGATGGGCAGTCCGTCAGCCTCCGGACCCACGTCCGCCCCGATGGCGAATGGATCAATGCAGGCCACGGCGTGGAGTGGGCCCGAATCGGGCTCGAAATCGTACTCGCTGCGCAAACCAAGTCCGTGAGCTGGTTCGGTCAGGGCCCGCACCAGAGCTACGCCGATACAGGCCAGGGCACTAGGACCGGTTGGTTCGAGCTGCCAATGGAGGAGATGGACGTCGACTACGTTCGCCCCCAGGAGTCAGGTGCACGGTCCGGAGTGCACACAGCATCCCTCGAGCTCGAGACCGGCACGTTCGTAATCGCCGGCGCACCGTTCGCACTCACGGTGCGCCCTTACAGCCAGAATGTCCTGGCTGCCGCCCTGCACCGGCCCGACCTGGTTCCTGATGGGCGCAGCTACGTATACGTGGACCACGCCCTTCGCGGCGTGGGCACCGCAGCATGCGGACCAGGAGTGCAGGAGCCGTACCGTGTGAAGCCGCGGGAAGCGGACTTCACGGTCGTACTTCAGGTGCGTCCCTGACGTTCGCCTGCTGTGACCCACTCCACAGGGAAGGGTTCGCGCTGATTGAACCGTTCCTGCGGGCTTGAAGCCTCTGGAATCCCCGCCAGTTCGGGGATTCCGGGGGCTTCCGGCATGCTCGGCCGGGGATTTGCGGTAGTGGTTCCGGCCGTGTATTGTTTTCTGAGTCGCCGCCGCTGAAGCGGAAAAATAGCGACCGACCCCCTTCTTCAACAGCCTGAAATGGCACGCAAATTAGTGTGCGAAATACGGGCGGGGCCGACTTGTGAAGCTTGAAATCGCGGAAACGCTGATTTGCAAAGCAACCAGAGATC